>NZ_JAEBEJ010000018.1:0-178504 GCF_046548895.1 Amycolatopsis sp. cmx-4-54 | reverse complement strand
GCCGAAACCCGGCGACAAGCGGCTAGATCTCACCGTCAAAGCCACGTCGCCGAAACCCGGCGACAAGCGGCTAGATCTCACCGTCAAAGCCACGTCGCCGAAACCCGGCGACAAGCGGCTAGATCTCGCCGCCAGAGTCGCGTTACCAGGAAGTGGCGACAGGCGGTCAGGTCTCACCGCCAGAGTCGCGTTGCCGAAACCCGGCGACAAGCGGTCAGGCCTCGCCACCAGAGACGCGTAGCCGGGAACCGGCGACAAACGGCTAGGCCTCACCGCCAAAGTCACGTAGCCGAAACCCGGCGACAAACGGCTAGGCCTCACCGCCAAAGTCACGTAGCCGAAACCCGGCGACAAACGGCTAGATCTCACCGCCAAAGCCACGTCGCCGAAACCCGGCGACAAACGGCTAGATCTCACCGCCAAAGTCACGTAGCCGAAACCCGGCGACAAACGGCTAGGCCTCACCGCCAAAGTCACGTCGCCGAAACCCGGCGACAAACGGCTAGATCTCACCGCCAAAGTCACGTAGCCGAAACCCGGCGACAAACGGCTAGGCCTCACCGCCAAAGTCACGTAGCCGAAACCCGGCGACAAACGGCTAGATCTCACCACCAAAGCCACGTAGCCGAAACCCGGCGACAAGCAACTAGGCCTCACCGCCAAAGACGCGTAGCCGAAACCCGGCGACAGGCAACTAGGCCTCGCCGCTAGATACCGAGGACTCCTTGGCGTCGGGCAGCACGCGGCGGCCCACCTCATCAGATTCGCCCATCTCGAGATGAAGCCCATGGCCACTAGACCGGGCGGACTGCGCCTCGCGATATCACCCAGGTCCTGACCCGGTGCCCCTGCCGACCGGCGGCGCAGGGTGCGCGATCAAACTCCGCCGCCCGACAGCGGGGACACGCTGAAGCTGTAGTAATCCTTGCGGGACTCCGACCGGTTCCCGGAATTGTCCGGCGGGAAGATGGCGTCGATGAACAGGCCGCCGCCGCAGTCGGGTTCGGAGAACAGGTTGAGCACCGACGACTTGGTCCGGTTCGCCAGGTAGTTGGCCTTCTCCCCGAGCAGGCCATGGACGTTGTAACAAGTACGCGGTTTCAGATCGTGGATGGTGACCGGGATCGGCACCGTCGGCGCCGACCAGATGGCGCGGTCGCCGGCCGGATGCGCGTTCGCGCTGCCGGCCGTGGCGGCCAGCAATACGGCGGACACGCCCAGCGCACCCACACCGGACAGAACATGGCGGACGATCTTCACGGAACCTCCCAGACCAGCTTGACCCTGCCCCGGAATGCTGCCAGACACCCCCGCCCGCCGAAAGGCCGGACTCGCCGTCCTGCGGGTAGGTGATCAGGCAGGTCGTGTACTGCTGAACAACCGATCCAGATGCACGTCGATCGCGGCGAGCGCGTCCTGGGGCTCGATCACGTCGAGTTCGATCAGGGAGGTGAAGCCGGTGAGGGCGAGGAGCAGGTTGGTCTCGGTCGCCGGGTCGAGGCCGGAGTCGATGTACCCGTCGGCGATCGCTTGGCGGACCAACTGCTCGACGAGGGCCCGCCCTTGGCTGAGGCCGCGGCGGGCCTGCTCGTGCACGGCCTCGTCGTGCAACGCCTCCAGGACGTAGGCGGCGCTCATCCGGCTGGTCGCGCGGGCGTCGGCATGCAGGGGGAGCATTTCCGCGAGCGTCAGCCGCAGCACGTCACGGGGGTGCGGACGGTCACCGAGCTTTTCGAGCCCCTGGTCCACGCGTACGGCGGTCTGCTCGGACGCGAATTCCATGGCGAAGGAGAGCATGGCGGTCCGGGACGCGAAGTAGTTCTGCAGCTGCCCGAGTGACATGCCCGCCTCCTGCGCCACCACGCGCATCGTCAGCTGAGTGACGCCGTGCCGCTCCACCACCCACCTGCTTCGGCATCGCCGGCCCCTCCCTCGTACCCCGGAACTGTTCCAATACGGAGGTGATCACCGCGAGCACGCCGTCCGAGCCGGCGAGGGCGTCCTTCAACGGCGACGCGTCGAGCAACCGGAACGTGTGGTTGATCGGCACGCCGGTCGCGCCGTGCGCGTCGAACAGAACTTCCCCAGCGTGCACCGCCATCTCAGCCGGATCCGCTCGACGAACAGTTGCTTCGGGAAATCCGCCGGCGCCAGAAGAAACACACCGTCACCTCGGTCTTTGCGATGGCAGGCGCTCCAGTGCGAGCCGAGCGCATGAGCCAAGGCCACATAGACGGCGTTGCGCACATTCCTCTGTTCCAGGTTCTTCCGGCCGCTGAATTGCTCCGCGTCCACAACCAGAACAGTGCGATGCAGCGCATCAGGCGACACGAAACCTCCCGCAGCCACGCACAGCCTGACGAGCTTTCATTCGCTCACGTGAACCGATTGACATTCGGCGGGGCGGATAGAGACGGCCATCTCCTGGATCGTGTCGGCCGGGCGCGATGACCTGGACGTGCGGTCCGAGGCGCAGCAGACGTGTGGGTGGAAAATGCGCACCATCTGTTGTCGCAGGGCTTCAGACGTTCTCAAGACGGCGGCCGAGGGCCTTCCGAACGGTCTCGAGCCGCATGTCATCGAACGTGGCACTCAGATGCGGGCTCTGGGCTTTCGTGAATCCGCCGGCCGTTCACCTTGTCATGAATGGTGCTGTTTTCTCCGGGAGGCGTTGATTCCGGCCGCCAGCACGATGGTGACCAGTGCCAGGACGCCGGCTGTCCAGGCGGCGATGGAGTAGCCGGAATCGGTGGGGGCGAAGCTTCCGGTCGCGGTGTGCGCGGCCAAGATCAGGCCGCTGACCGCGCTGCCGAGGGAAAACCCGGCCGAGCGCACGACCTGGTTGACGCTCATCGCGGCGGCGGTCTCCTCGGCCGGGGTGACCGCCAGGATCGCCTGTGGCATCACCGCGGAGAAGCCGCCGACGCCGAAGCCCAACACGCCCATGATCACGATCGGCCACTCCACGCCCCCGCCGCGGACGCCGGCGAACAAGACGCAGGCGAAGGCGATCACGACACCGTTGGCGGTCAGCAGGCCGAACGGGCTGACCTTCTGCCGCATCTTCGGCATCACACGGCCAGCGACGAAACCCAGCGCCGAGAACGGGACCAGCACCAGGCCCGCCTCGACCTCACTGAGCCCATAGCCGTAGCCGACCTGTGAGGGGGTCTGCACGAAGCGGGTGATCAAAGTGAAGAGCAAGTACATGGCGACACCGGAGACGAACATGACCACATTGGCTCCCGCGACGGCCGGATGCCGCAGCGCGGTCAGGTCCACCAGCGGGCGCGCCACCTTCCGCTCGACGACGACCCAAGCGGCCAATACCGCGGCACCGACAAGCAGGATCAACACGACCGGCAGCGGGTTGCTGGACCACCAACTCGATTGGCTGGTCACTACGAGCACCGCCACGAGGCCGACGGAGAGCAGGGACGCGCCCAACCAGTCCACCGGCTCCTTCGCGGGTGCGGTGGAGGTGTCGCGCGGGATGGCGACCACGGCGATGAGAAGCGCGGCGACGGCGACCACCACGCCGAGCAGGTAGGCCACGCGTACGCCGCCGAACTGGGCCAGCAGGCTCGCGATCGGGTAGCCGACGCCGATGCCGACGGTAGAGGCCACCGACAGCATCGCGATCGTGCTCGCCGAGCGGTCGCCGAGGTGCTGGCGGGCGGTGGCCATCATCAGCGCGGTCAGTCCCAGGCCGACTCCCTGCGCGGCACGGCCGAGCAGCAGCACCACGAACGGCGCGGGAACGACGGTGGCCACGCTGCCCAACGCCACGAGGACCAGGGTGACCAGGACGACTTTTCGCCGCCGATGGGCGGATCCCAGGCGGCCGAGCAGCGGGGTGGCCACGGCACCGGTCAGCAGCGTGATGGTCAGCGTCCACTGCGCGTCGGACAGCGACACGTCGTAGTCCTTGGCCACGGACGTGATCAGCGGTGCGCCCAAGCTCCCGATCGCCGCGACCACCAGGGCGATGAAGACCAGTGCCGCCACCAGGGTGGTACCACCGTGGCCGGTCTCCTCCACCTGGCCCGCCTCAGGCTTCATGGAAGCACTCACTGGTTGGTCTCCTCGGTCAGGTGCTCGAACAGTCCCGCGTGGATGCGGGTGCGAAGGCCGCGTGCCCACTCCGCGTCGACGTCGTCGACGTCCAGCGCGGCGGCGACGTTGAGCAACATGCCGTAGGCGACGAAGCTCTTCACGGCCACCGGCGGCATGCCGGTGTGGTCCGCGGTCGCCGCCCACATCCTGGCCATGTGGTCGCGCACCACCTCGCGGACCTCGCTGTCGCCGCAGGCGGCGAAGGCCTGCAGCTGCACCAGGAGATCCGTGCGGTCGGCCAAGGCGCGGTCGTAATACGCGCCCATGACTGCGATCGACTCCACCCCGGAGGTGTGCTCGGCGGCGTGGTCCATACCCTCGATGAGCCGCGCGAACGCACGCTGCACCACCTGGAGGAACAGGGCCTTCTTGGTGCCGAACAACCGGAAAACGTAGGCCTGCGAGATCCCCGCGCGACGGGCGAGCGCCTCCGTGGAGGCGCCATGCAGCCCGGCCGCGGCGAATTCTTCGGCCGCGAGCTTCAGCAGCTGTTCGCGCCGCTGCGGGGCGGACATGCGCTCGACAGCGTCCGTACTCATAGCGGCCAGGCTAGCAGGAAGTAGTTACTAACCACTCACAACCTGAGGTGCCACCCATCGCTCGCCGCGGTGCGGTCGCCGCCCCTCGCCGGACGGTGAACCGGTGCGTCCGTGACCAGGCACGTGACACACCTTGCGCGCGATTGTGACCCGAATCACGAAGTCGACTTGAGGAACCGCCGATCAGGCGAACCGAATTCGGACAATATCCCGCGAACTGACCTAATGGGCAGGTGTTAACCCACAGCTGTCACCGCCGAAGCCGACCTGGTCGATCATTGCCGCCGCACCGCATTGTTGACGCACCTCAAGGCGGCCAAGTATGAATTTCACAGCGATGGGGTGTCCCGGTTACCCGCCGATGACAACGACGATCTTCGGGCCGACGTCGACCCGAATCAATGGGAACGCGAATGGGTCCGAACGCATTTGAGCTGCCCTGAATCGGGTAATCCATCACCCTTTCTGCGACGCTTCACAATTTCGCCTGGGACGACATGGATTCAATCAGGCCAAATTTACTGGGGGAAGCGAATGAGCAACGACTCGTCTGCGCGACAAACACCCGCATGCCCGTTCAGCGGTGCGGGAACAGGACAAGAACCACCCGCCCGGACGGTGCGGGTCGCACCCGGCAGACTGCCCATGATCGGTCATATATGGCCGCTCATGCGCAATCCCTTCGACTTCTTCGCCGACCTGCGCGCCGGCGGCGACATGGTGAAGCTCTACATCGGCAAGCGGCCGATCTATTTCCTCACCACCGCGCGGCTTGCGCACCAGGTGCTGGTGAAAGAGGCCCGCTCCTTCGGCAAGGGCATGGTATGGGAAGCCGTGCATCCGTTGAGCGGCAACGGTTTGCTGGCCTCCGATCGCGCGCTGCACCGCCGCCAGCGACGACTGATCCAGCCGCTGTTCCACCGGAAGATGATCGCCTCCTACGCGCAGATCATGACCGCCGAGTCGCAATCGCTGGCCGAGTCCTGGAAGCCGGGGCAGAAGGTCGCCGTGCAAAAGGCCATGATCGAGCTGACGCTGACCACCATCGTGCGGTCGATGTTCTCCGGCAGCCTGCCCGGAGACGTCGTGCGGGAGATCATCCGTTCGTTGCCGATCTTCACCTACGGCATGGTCGCCCGCACCGTGCTGCCCGCCTGGCTGTGCAAGGTCTCCGGCTTCGACCGGCGCTTCCTCGGCGCGGCGGACCGGCTGCGTGCCGCGGTCGATCACGTGGTGCGTACCGACAAGACCGCCGACGGAACCGACCTGCTCTCACATCTGCGTGCCGCCCGCGATCCGGACACCGGTGAGGCGATGAGCGACGACCTCATCCGCGACGAGCTGGTGTCGATCATGATGGCGGGTACCGAGACCACCGCCGCCACCCTGACCTGGGCGTTTCATGAGCTGTCCCAGCACCCTGAGATCGAGCGGAAGCTGCGCGCCGAGCTGAGGGACGTCCTCGGCGGGCGCCCCGCCGAGTACGACGACATCGAAAAGCTGAGCTACACCCGCGCCGTGGTGAACGAAGTCCTCCGCCGGTACTCGCTGCTGATGCTGTTCCGCCGAGCGGAAGAGCCCGTGGTCATCGACGGCGTCCACTTGGCCGCGGGTGCGGACATCATGTTCAGCCAGATCGACCTGCACCGGGACGGCGAAGCGTTCACCGATCCGGACCGGTTCCACCCCGAACGCTGGCTCGTCGCCCGCGAAAACCTCCCCGACCGCACCGCGTTCCTCCCGTTCGGCGAAGGGAACCGCCGCTGCATCGGCGAGTCCTACGCACAGGCCAAGGCCGTCATCGCGCTGGCGACCATCCTCGGCCGCTGGCGTCTGGTCCCGGCACCCGGCCACACCGTGCGCCGGGTCGCCGCGGCGATGCCGCGCCCGAACAGCCTGCCCATGATCGTCACTCCGCTCAAGACCGATGGGAGCGAGCTGTCCCATGCCTGACACCACCACCTACCCGGGACGGGGCACCGCCGTCGAGCCGATCGCGATCGTGGGCATCGGATGCCGGTTCGCGGGCGGCGTCGACTCCCCCGACACGTTCTGGAACCTGCTCGAGCGCGGCGGCGACGCCATCCGCGAGGTCCCGCCGGAGCGGTGGGCCGTGGACGAGGTCTACGACCCGCAGCCCGGTGTGCTCGGCCGCACCGTCTCGCGCTGGGGCGGATTCCTCGACAGCGTCGGGGGTTTCGACACCGCCGCCTTCGGCATCACCGAATACGAGGCCGAAGCGATGGATCCGCAACACCGGATGCTCGCCCAGGTCACCTGGGAGGCGCTGGAGCACGCGGGCATCGCGCCCGGGTCGCTCAAGGGTTCGCAGACCAGTGTCTTCTTCGGACTCGCGCACCACGACTACCTGCTGCGGACCTTCGACGACTCTCTCGTGGACAACCCGTACGTGATGACCGGCAACGCGCACTCCGTCGGCGCGGGCCGGGTGTCCTACCTGCTCGGGCTGCACGGACCCGCCGTGGCCGTGGACACCGCCTGCTCGTCGGGCCTGCTGTCGGTGCACCTGGCCTGCCAGAGCCTGCGCACCGGGGAGTCCGATCTGGCACTGGCGGGTGCGGCGATGCTGCAACTGGGCCCCGAGGTCGGCGTGCTGTTCTCCCAGTGGTCCATGCTGTCCCCCCACGGCCGGTGCGCCGCTTTCGACGCGGCCGCCGACGGATTCGTCCGCAGCGAGGGCTGCGCTGTCGTCGCGCTGCAGCGGCTCGACGACGCGCTACGCGGCGGCAACCGGGTCCTGGCGGTCATCCGCGGCTCGGCGGCCAACTCCGACGGCCGCTCCGACAACATCGTCGTCCCCTCCGCGACCGCGCAGGAAGCCGTGCAGCGCAGCGCTCTGCGTGCCGCCGCCGTCGACCCGTCCGCGGTCGAACTGGTCGAGGCGCACGGCCCCGGCACCCCCACCGGCGACCCGGTGGAGTTCCGCGCACTGTCCGCCGTGTACGGCGCGGGAGACAAGCCGTGCGCACTGGGTTCGGTGAAGACCAACATCGGGCACACCGAGTCGGTGTCCGGGTTGGCCGGGCTCATCAAGGCCGTGATGTCGTTGCGGCACAACAAGATCCCGGGCAACCTCCACTTCAGCGAGTGGAACCCGGACATCTCCCCCGAAGGGACGCGGTTGTACGTGCCCACCGAGCTGCGTGAGTGGAGTGCGAACGGCTCGCCTCGGCTGGCCTCGGTCTCCTCCTACGGGTTCAGCGGCACCAACGTCCACGTCGTCCTCGAAGAGACCCCGGCCGCCGCGGTCCCCGCCGTGGTTCGCGCACCGGCCGGGAAAGCGCTTCCCATCCTGCTCTCCGGAAGCACTCCGCAGGCCTTGGCGGAGACCGCCGGCCGCGTGGCGAAGTGGCTGACCCGCGACGGTGCTCAGGCACCGCTGGCCGACATCGGCCACACCCTCGCTCGCGGCCGGGAGCACCGCGCGGAGCGGCTTGTCGCCTTGGCGTCGTCACACGGCGAACTGGCCGAGCAGTTACTCGCGGCAGCGGCGTCGCAGCCGGCGCCGGGCGTGGTGTCCGGCACGGCAGGCCACAGCGGGGCACCGGTGTGGGTTTTCTCCGGCCAGGGCTCGCAGTGGGCGGGAATGGGCCGGGTACTGCTGGAGACCGAGCCCGCGTTCGCCGCGATGATCGCCGAACTCGAGCCGCTGATCGCCCGGGAGGCCGGGTTCTCCGTACGCGCGGAACTGATAGCCGACGAGACCGTCACCGGCATCGAGAAGGTCCAGCCGACCATTTTCGCCATGCAGATGGCCCTCGCGGCCGCCTGGCGGTCGCGAGGGGTGGAGCCCGCCGCGGTGATCGGGCACTCGCTCGGTGAGACCGCCGCGTCGGTGGTGGCGGGAGCGCTGACCCTCGACGACGGCGTGAAGGTGATCTGCCGCAGGTCGCGGCTGGTCACCCGGATCGCGGGCGGCGGCGCCATGGCCACCGTCGAACTGCCGCATCAGGAGGTCGCGGCCGAACTGACCGCCGCGAGCATCGAGGACGTCACCGTCGCGGTGATCGCCTCCCCCGGGTCCACGGTGGTGGCGGGCGACCCCGCCCGGGTCGACGAACTGGTCGCCGGCTGGGAGGCCCGCGACCTGCACGCCCGCAGAATCGCGGTGGACTACGCCTCGCACTCCCCGCATGTCGACAGCATCCTCGACGATCTGGCCGAGCGGCTGGACGATCTGGCCCCGGCCGCGGCGAAGATTCCGGTCTACGGCACCGTGCTGGACGACCCGAAGAAGCCCGCCTCGTTCGACGCCGGGTACTGGGTGAACAACCTGCGCCGCCCGGTCCGCTTCGCCGACGCGGTCACGGCCGCCGTGCTGGACGGGCACCGGATCTTCGTCGAGCTGTCCCCGCATCCCCTGCTGACCCACCCGATCGCCGAGACGGCGAAGTCGATCGGCCGCGACGCGACCGCCATGGGCACGCTGCGCCGCGACGGCGACCAGTCCACCGGGCTGCTCTCTCAGCTGGCCGACCTGCACTGCAGCGGTGTCCCGGTCGGCTGGGAGCGCACCTACCCGGCGGGCAACCTGGTCGACGTGCCGCTGCCGGCGTGGGCGGGTGAAGACCTGGGCGTACTGGCACTGCAGGTGAAGAAGCCCGGCGCGAGGGTGGACACGCACCCGCTGCTCGGCGTGCACCTCGAACCGATCGACATCGGCGACGAGCACACCTGGCAGGCCACGCTCAGCGGCCGCGACCTGCGCTACCTGGAGGATCACCAGGTCCACGACCAGCCGGTGCTTCCGGGCGCGGCCTACTGCGAAATGGCGCTGACCGCGGCGAAGACCGTATTCGGGGCCGAACTCGGTACCGTCGAGGTGACCGACCTGACCATCCACGAGATGCTGCACCTCGACGAGCACACCGTGGTGTCCTCGCGCACCCGCCCCGAGAGTGACGGAGCGGTCCGGTTCGAGGCGCTGACCCGCCGCGACGGCGAGGATCCGACGCCGCTGGCCACCGGGACCCTGCGGACGCGCACGATGACCGAGCCGGACCGGCTCGACGTGGCCGGGCTCCTGGCCACGCACCCCGGATCGCTGGCCCCGCAGGAGGCCTACGCCAAGTTCCACGGGGCCGGTGTCCATCACGGTGACGCGTTCGCCGCCCTGGTCGCACTGCACCTGTCCGAGGATCCGGGTGTCGAGCAGACCGTGCTCGCGGAGCTGACGCTGCCCGCGGCGGTACGCGGCGACCTCAATTCCTACCTGCTGCACCCGGCACTGATGGACGGCTGCCTGCAGACGCTGGCGTCGCATCCGGCGTTGATCCGCGACGCCTTCCCGGTGGGGGTGGGTGCGCTGCGCGTGCACCGCGACCCGCACCACGCCCGCTATTGCCTCGCCCGGCTGCGCCATCTCAGCGACCAGCTCGCCGTCGGCGACGCGACCCTGCTCGACGAGGACGGCACCGTGGTCGCCGAGGTCACGGGCGTACGCCTGACCACCACGGACCGGCGGCTGGCCGAGCGCCTGCTGTCCGTCGGCTGGGACCGTGCCGGCTTCCCGGAGGCCGACGCCGTCTCCGGCCCGTGGCTGGTCCTGACCGAGGCGGACGCCGCGCCCGAGCCGTTCGTCGACGAGCTGATCTCCGCGCTGGGCACCGAAACCTCCCATCTCACGCTGGCCGCCTCCGCGGACGAACTGGAAGCGAGGCTGGCCGCACAGCCGCCGCAGGGGCTCGTCGTCGTGCATCCGGCGCCGACCGGCGTCGCCGACCTCGAAGCCGTGGAGCGCGCGGAGCACCGGGTGAAACGGATGATCGACCTGGTCCGGTTCCTGGTCGAGCGCACCGACGCGCACAGGCCGCGGCTGTGGGTGCTCACCCGCGACGCCCAGCAGGTGAACGAGGGCGAGGGGCGGAACCTGGAGCAGACCGCGCTGCGCGGTCTCTGCCGCGTGATCGGCCACGAGCATCCCGAACTTGAGGTCTGCCACCTCGACGTCGACGCCGAGTCCACCCCCCGGCGGGTGGCCGGGCTGCTCGGCGCGAACGGCGACGCCGACGAGGTGGCGCTGCGCGGCGACGAACTGTTCCTGGCCCGGCTCGAAGTGGCGCCACTGCACGACGGCGAGCGCCGGAGGCGCCCGATCCGCTACGGACGCGACCGGTTCGCCCTCGCCACCCGGCACGCCGGGGACCTGGGCAGCCTGGAGCTGGTCACGACCGAGTCGCGCGCGATCACCCCGGACGAGATCGAGATCAGGGTCGAGGCCCTCGGCCTGAACTACGCCGACGTGCTCAACGCCATGGGCCTCTACAAGACCGTCGACGGCAGCCCGATGCCGTTCGGCTTCGACTGCGCGGGCACGGTCGTCGCCGTCGGCGCGGAAGTCACCTCGGTCCAGGTCGGTGACCGGGTGGCGGCGATGCACCCCGGCGTGTTCCGGTCGTTCGCGGTGGTGCCCGCCTGCAAGGCCAACCGGATCCCCGACGACGTCACGTTCGAGGAGGCCGCGGCCCGGCCCAGTGTGTTCGCCACCGCCTGGTACGGCCTGCACCGGCTGAGCAGGCTCAGCCCCGGCGAACGGGTGCTGATCCACTCGGCGACCGGCGGCGTCGGCCTGGCGGCGATCGCCGTGGCCCGCCACCTCGGCGCGGAGATCTACGCCACCGCGGGCACCGACGCGAAACGGCGGTACCTGCGCGACTTGGGCATCGAGCACGTCTTCGATTCCCGCTCCACGAAGTTCGCCGGTCAGATCCGTGAGCTGACCGGCGGCGAAGGGGTGGACGTGGTGCTCAACTCGCTCACCGGTGCCGCCCAGCGGGCAGGCCTGGATCTGCTCCGCATCGGCGGCCGGTTCGTCGAGCTGGGCAAGAAGGACATCTACGCCGACGCGCGCATCGGGCTCTTTCCGTTCCGCCGCAACATTTCCCTGCACAGTGTCGACCTCGGTGTCGTGGCATACGAGCAGCTCGGCGAGATCCTCCGCGAGGTCCACGACTTGCTCGCCTCGGGCGCGCTCACCCCGACTCCGCACACCACGCTTCCCTTGGACGACGCCGGAACCGCGTTCCGCACGCTGGCTTCCGGTGGCCACCTCGGCAAGCTCGTCCTCGCCCTCCCCCAGGACGGTGACGGCGAGGCCGTGGTCCGGCCGGAGGACGTGCCGGTCATCCGCGCGGACGGCGCCTATGTGGTCACCGGCGGTCTGGGCGGTCTCGGCCTGATCATCGCCCGGTGGTTCGCCGAGGAGGGCGCGGGCCGTGTCATCCTCAACGGCCGCTCGGCCCCGTCCGCCGAGGCGCGGGAGACCATCGGCAAACTGCGTGCGGCAGGCGCCGACATCGAGGTGGTGCGTGGTGACATCGCCGCGGATGGCACCGCCGAGCGACTGGTCCGCGCCGCCACCGCTACCGGCCTGTCCCTGCGCGGCGTCCTCCACGCCGCCGCGGTGGTCGACGACGCGGCGATCACCGGCGTGGACGACGCCCTGGTCGAGCGGGTGTGGGCGCCGAAGGTGCGGGGTGCGCTGCGGCTCCAGGAAGCGTGCGCGGACAGCGAGCTGGACTGGTGGTTCGGGTTCTCCTCCGCGTCGGCCCTGGTCGGCTTCGCCGGACAGGCCTGCTACGCCTCGGCGAACGCCCTGCTGGACGGCCTCACCACCTGGCGGCGCGGGCGGGGATTGCCCGCGCTGAGCGTCAACTGGGGCGCGTGGGCCGAGTACGGGCGCGGCACGATGTTCGCCGAACGCGGCAACGCCATGATCGACCCGGACGAGGGTGTGAAGGCCTGCGACGCGCTGCTGCGCCACGACCGGGCCCGCGCGGGATACCTGCCGATCTTGGACAAGGGCTGGCAGGCGACGTTCTCCGAGAGGTTCCGCACCTCGCCGTTCTTCGCCGCCATCCCCGCCGATCGCGGGGCCGATCCGGGCGGCGAGCTCTCCGGGCACGCCGTGCTGGCGGAGCTGCGGAGCACCGAACTCGTGGCACGGCAACGGTTCCTGGAGAAGCACCTCACCGCGCACGCGGCGGAGATCCTCCGGGTCAACGCCTCGGGCCTGGACCCGGACCGGTCACTGACCGACCATGGCCTGGACTCCCTGATGACCTTGGAGCTGGGTACCCGGATCAACCGCGAGTTCGGGATCCGGGTCACGCCCAAGCAGATGCGCCAGGACTCCAGCCCGTCGGCGCTGGCAGCGCACGTCCTCGCCCGGCTCGATCTCGGGGCGGCGCAGTAGATGGACACCAACCGACCGCGCAGAGGGAGTCACCGTGGACGACCGTCCGCCCCAGATCATGCACGCGGCCAGCGGGATCATCAGTCTGCTGATCCTGGCCTCCACGATCCTGGTCCTGGCACCGATCCCGCCCTTCGGGTCGCCGGAGGCGGAGGTCGTGCGGTTCTACGCCACCCACACCACCAGTGGCTACGTCTATCAGTTCATCGCGGGCATCGCGTTGATGGCCGCGCTGTGGTTCCTCACCTACCTCTACACCCGGTTCCGGCGGGAGGTTCCGGACAGTCCGCTGCCGGTGCTGATGATCGCGGCGGGCACCGCCTGGGTCGGCTTCGCCGTGGTGTACCTGGGTCTGTTCCAGATCTTCTCGGGCTGGGCCGCGGACCCGGCGACCCACGCGCTGCTGCGCGCGTTCTCCGACGCGTACGTGCTGGGCTTCATGTTCAGCGCGGTCCCGGCCGCGGTCGCGGTCATCGCGGCGGCGCTGTGCACGAAGAGGACCGCGGGATGGCCGGGCTGGCTCAAACCACTCGCCGCGGTCGTCGTGCTGGTCCAGGTCTTCGGGTGCGTTCCGTTGCTCGCACCGGACAGCTCGCTGAAGGCGGGTGGGCTGATCACCTACGCGAGCGTGTTCGCCGTAGTCGTCTGGATCGCCATGGCGAGCGTCGCGGCCATCCGCTCGGAACGGGCGAAACCGGGCCGGGGCCGGGAAGAAACGTACTCGGGAAGCTGAACGCCTGCCCTGGAGTCGTGGGATGACAAGCGAATTCGACGTGGTGGTCGTCGGTGCCGGTCTCGCGGGTCTGCAGATGCTGTACGAGGTCCGTAAGGCCGGGCTCGCGGCTCAGGTGCTGGAGGCCGGGGGCGGCCCGGGCGGCACCTGGTACTGGAACCGCTACCCGGGCGCCCGCTGTGATGTGGAGAGCCTGGAGTACTCCTACCAGTTCTCGGCCGAGCTGCAGCAGGACTGGGAGTGGACCCGGCGGTACGCCGACCAGGCCGAGATCATGCGCTACATCGGCCACGTCGTCGAACGTTTCGACCTGGCCCGCGACATCCGGTTCCACACCCGGGTCGAGGCGATGACCTACGACAAGGCCGGTGCCGCGTGGACCGTGCGCACCGAGACCGGCGAAGAGGTCGTGGCCCGCTTCGTCATCATGGCCACCGGCTGTCTGTCGGAGCCGAACCTGCCGGACATCCCCGGCGTGGAAACGTTCAAGGGCGACATCCTGCACACCGGACGCTGGCCGCGGGAACCGGTCGACTTCACCGGCAAACGCGTCGGTGTCGTCGGCACCGGCTCGTCCGGGGTGCAGGCCATCCCGATCATCGCGAAGGCGGCGGCCGAACTCGTCGTCTTCCAACGAACCCCCGCCTACACGCTGCCCGCGGGCGACGAGCCGCTCGATCCGGACCTGCAGGCGGCGATCAAGGCCGACTACCCGGGATTCCGCGCGCGCAACAACGCGGTTCCCACGGCCGGTCTCTCCCGGTACCCGACGAACCCGAACTCGGTGTTCCTGTTCTCCGCCAAGGAGCGGGAGGCCATCTTCGAGCACTTCTGGAACCGGGGCGGGCCGCTGCTGCTGCGTGCCTTCGGTGACCCGCTGGTCGACCCGGCGGCCAACGAGGTCGTCGCCGAGTTCGTCCGGGGCAAGATCCGCCAGACCGTCACAGACCCCGAGGTGGCCGCGAAACTCATCCCGGCACACGTGATCGGGTGCAAACGCGTCTGTCTCGGCGACGGCTACTACGAGACCTTCAACCGGCCGAACGTACACCTGGTCGACATCGCCACCCATCCGTTCGAGGAGATCACCCCGACCTCGGTGCGTACCGGGGAGGGCTCCCACGAACTCGACGTGCTGGTGCTCGCCACCGGGTACGACGCCATCACCGGTGCGCTGTCGCGCATCGACATCCGCGGCCTCGACGGGCTGTCGCTGCGGGAGCTGTGGTCGGACGGGCCGCGCACCTATCTGGGGCTCGGAATCCCCGGTTTCCCGAACCTGTTCACCATGACCGGCCCCGGCAGCCCGTCGGTGCTGACCAACGTCCTGGTCGCCATCCACCAGCACGCGACCTGGATCGGCGCGTGCCTCAAGTACTTGGGCGACAACGACATCCGGACGATCGAAGCCACTCCGGAGGCCGAACACGCCTGGCGGCACCACGTCAGCGACGTCGCCGAGCGGACCCTGCTCTCTTCGTGCGGGTCCTGGTACCTGGGCGCGAACGTCCCCGGCAAGAAGCGCGTCTTCATGCCATTGGTCGGGTTCCCCGATTACGCCGCCAAGTGCGCGGACGTCGCGGCCACCGGTTACCCCGGTTTCGCGCTCAGACACGCCCCGGTCCCGGCCATCCGAAGCTGACAGGAGCACACCCGTATGACACACCCCGACGTCCCGGAAATCGATTTCGACCACCACTCGCCGGAGTACTCGGCCGATCCCTGGGCAGCCAACACAGCCCTCAGCCAGAAGTGCCCGGTGGCGCACAGCTCGCACTACGGCGGCTTCTACGTGGTGACCGGCTACGAACAGGTCGTCTCCGTGGCCCGCCGCCCGGAGGTGTTCTCCTCCGCCCACGAGCTGCCCAATACCCCCGGCCGTCCACAAGGGACGATCATCCCGGCGTCGACGTTCCGCGCGCTGCCCTTGGAGATGGACCCACCCGAGTTCCTGCCGTGGCGCCGGGCGCTGAACACCTTCTTCTCCCCCACCGCGGCGAAAAAGCTGCGGCCGCGCATCGAGGCCTACACCACCTGGTGCCTCGACCGGTTCATCGAGTCGGGTGAGATCGACCTGGTCATGGATCTCGCCAACGCCGTACCCGCGCTGCTGACACTGGACATCGTCGGCCTGCCGATGGACAACTGGCGCGTCTACGCCGAGGCCGTGCACTCGCTGGCCTACACGCCGTCGGACACACCCCAGTACAAGGCGGTCGAAGAGGGCTTCGCGATGCTCATCACGGAGGTCGTCGAGACGATCCCGGCGCGCCGTGCGAACCCCGGCAACGATCTGATCAGCTTCCTCACCCAGCTGGAGATCGACGGTGAGAAGATCAGCGACCCGGACATCATCGCCGTCTGCAACGCGATGATCGCCGGTGGCATGGACACCACCACCGCCCTGCTGTCCTCCACTTTCGAATACCTGGACCGTAACCACGACGATCGCAAGCGCCTGACCGAGCATCCGGAGGACATCCCCAAGGCGTGTGAGGAGTTCCTCCGGTACTACACCCCCGTGGTCTGCGTCGGCCGCACGGCCACCGAGGAGGCCAGGATCGACGGCGCGACCGTGCTTCCCGGGGAGCGCGTGCTGATCTCGTGGGCCGCGGCGAACTTGGACGAGAAGGTCTTCCCGGAGCCGCTCACCATCGACTTCGACCGGGACACCCGCAAGCACGCGGCGTTCGGCATCGGCGCACACCGATGCATCGGCCGCCACATCGCGCAGACCGACTTCCAGGTCGTCGTCGGGGAGGTGCTCACGCGGCTGCCGGACTACCGGCTGATCGAGGGCGCGGCGGTGCGCTACCCGACTGTCGGACAGATCAACGGCCACGTGAAGATGCCCGCCCGGTTCACCCCCGGCCCCCGGACCGGACCCGACTTCGAGACGGCGAACGATCTGTTCGCCAGTTTCGGCGAATCACGGTGAGCCTCCCGCGCTTTCCCTCACCCCGGGCCCGAAGCAGCCCGTTCGACCCGGCGCCCGCGCTGCGCGCGGTCCAGGCGAAGGCCCCGATCACCCGCGTGGAGATCTGGGACGGCAGCACCCCATGGCTGGTCAGCGGCTACGAAGAGGTGCGTGCCCTGTTACGCGACCCGAGGCTGAGCGCGAAACCGGAGCATCCCGGCTACCCGCACTCGACCCCCAGCAAGTTCATGCAGCGACTGAGCTTCCTCACCATGGACGCTCCGGAGCACACCCGCCAGCGCCGCTTCGTCGCCAAACCGTTCTCCGCCAAGCGCATCCAGGCCATGCGCCCGGCGATCCAGGAGCTGGTGAACGACCTGGTCGACCGGATCCTGGCCGGACCGAAGCCGGTCGACCTGCTGGAGACGTTCGCACTGCCGGTGCCGTGCGCCGTGATCTGCCACCTGCTGGGCGTGCCGTACGAGGACCACGCGTTCTTCTCGATGAGTGCCAAGGCGCTCATCGACCCGCGTGCCACCCACGAGGAAGCCATGGCCGCCCGGCAGGGCCTGGTCGACTACATCGACCGGCTGCTGACGGTCAAACGCACCGACCCGGGCGAGGACATGCTGTCGGAGTTGGCCAATGAGCACGTGGCCACCGGCAACCTGACGCAGCAGGACGCCACCCTGACCGGCATGCTGATGCTTCTCGGCGGCTTCGACACGACGTCGAACACCATCGCCTTGGGTGTGCTGGCGCTGACCGAGAACCGTGGCCAGCTCGACCTCCTGCTGGAGATGGACACGCAGGAGGAGATCGAGGGCGCGATCGAGGAGATCCTGCGGTACACCGCCGTCCCACAGGGCGGCAGGCGGCGGGTGGCGCTGGAGGACATCGAGATCAACGGCCTGCTCATCCGCGCCGGGGACGGACTGATCCTCGCGGGCGATCTGGCCAACCGGGACGCGTCGGTAGTCGAGAAGCCGGACCGCCTGGACCTGCGCAGGCCCGCGCACAAACACGTGACCTTCGGCCACGGGCCCCACCAGTGCCTGGGCATGCCCCTGGCCCGACTTGAACTGCAGGTCGCGTTCCCGACCCTGTTGCGCCGGATCCCGACGTTGCGCCGGGCGGTGGACATGGACCACATCGAGTTCCGTGAGCCGGCCATGGGCATCTACGGAGTGAACGAACTGCCCGTCACGTGGTGACCATCTCGAATGCGGCGACGATCGGCCTTCTGCTGGAGAAGGCCGTCAACACCGGCGTCGCCGCGGGCTTCTACGCGATGACCGCCAACCGCGACAGGGTCGTGTACACGGGCGGCGCCGGCACACGTGACGGCAAAGCTCCCTGGGCGGAGGACACCATCGCGTGGCTCGCGTCGATGACCAAGTCCATTGTGGCCGTCGCCGCTCTGCAACTGGTGGAACGCGGTGTGATCGGGCTGGACACGCCGACGGCCGACGTGCTCCCCGAACTCGCCGCGGCCCAGGTGCTCGAAGGCTATGACCGGGACGTGCCTCGCCTGCGGCCGGTTCGGACGCCGGTGACGTTGCGGATGTTGTTGTCGCACACGGCGGGCGCGGGATACTCGTTCCTGTCGACGGACCTCGCGCGCTACCAGCGGGAGAACAGGATCCCCACGAGCCTGGAGTGCAAGCCGGCCTCGATCGTGGACTCACCGCTGGTGTACGAACCGGGGACCGACGTGCGGTACGGAACCGGTCTCGAGTGGGTGGGGCTGGCCATCTCGCGGTTGACCGGGCGGGATCTGGCCACCCACCTGAGGGAGGCGATCTTCGACCCCCTGGGGATGGTGGACACGGCGTTCGGGATCGTGGACCGGTCTCGGCTGGCGACTGTGCGGGCGAAGACACCGGACGGGTTGGTGACGGTTCCGTTCGAGCTTCCCGCCGCCCCGGAGTTCTTCTCTGGCGGGGGTGGGCTGTACGGGACCCCGCGGGACTACTTCACATTTCTACGGATGCTGGGTGCCGGCGGGGTCTTCAACGGGTCGAAGCTTCTCGAGCCGGAGACCCTGACCGCGGCCCAGCAGAGTCATTCGGCGGTGTTCGGACGCTTGGCATCGGCCAATCCCGCGACGTCACACGACATCGACATGCTGCCGGGCACACCGGTGTCGTGGTCACTACTGGGAATGCGCAACGAGAAGCGCACGCCGCAAGGCCGTCCGGCCGGGACGGTGGCCTGGGCCGGCGGCGCGAACTGCTACTACTGGGTGGACACGGACGGGGCGACGGCAGGTGTCCTGTTCACTCAACTCGTCCCGTTCGCGGATCCCGCGGTGATCAGGCTCTTCACCGACATCGAGCAAGCCACCCGCGCCCGGCAACGATCTCAGTCCTGAGAACAGGAATTGCCCACTCGGTTGTCAGAACTCTTCGCGGCCGCGGTCGAGGTGCGCCCCCGCCTCGACCGCGGCGAGGCCCCGGTTCGGAGGCGATCGACCTCGCCGTCCGCGAGCGACTGGAGCGCCTACCCGGCCGCGGCCCAGGAGATCGGCTTGCCCATGTTGGCCACATAGGTGCCGGTGCTGATCACCTTCGGCCGGCCCCACGTGTTTGCTCGTATACGCAAGCGCCGGGGGGCTCACCGGCTGAACAGGCGGCGGGGCGTGTTGCGAAAGCCACTTTCGCAACCTTGAGTGTTGCGAAAGTGGCTTTCGCAACATCCGCCTGGGGGATGACATGCGGCATCTCGTCATTCCCGGACGAAGACGTCCTCTTCGTGGCCCGCTTCATCCGTGGAGATGATCAGCGTGCGTGATTCTTCGGCGTCCTGTTCCGGGTTCGTCATCTCGCGTCTCCCTCGTCATCAAGCGCGGCAATGACGGCGCGGACGCTACCGAACCCCTGTCGCGCGGACCACCGCGTTCGCTTAGGTTTCGCCGATAGGGGCGTCACTCGACTGAGAGCTTCCGCAGAAGGCAGGCAAACGCATCCACGAAGAGCGACGGACGGCTTCCGGTGCGATCGGGCCGTATGGCGTCGAACGAGGCTACCTCGGCGTTCGAAGCTGGTTCCAGGCGTGGGCGGCGGCGACGATCTCGGCCACTCCGGAGAAAGCTCCTTGCGGTAGCACGAGTACTCGTCTTCATGAATAAACACCGGAAGTAGAATGGGTGATCCTGGCTGAATCGCGCGCCCTGGCGATCAGCCGTGCCCGGATCTCCCCGGACCGCGCGACGGCGGCGACGGTGAAGGCCATCGCCAAACCGGCGTCGCGGACGAACCGGTCGCCTTCCGGGCCGCCCGCCGCGACGGCGAAGGCGGCGGTGTGGTTGCCGTCCTCGGGCGGGAGATCGAACGACAGCATCGGGTGGATCACGGGAACGCACAGCGAGACGTTGCCCATGTCCGTCGAGCCGAACATCGCCCCGATCCCGGCACGCTCGGCCGTGGCGTTGAAGCCCAGCGGGAGCGCGGAGCAGAAGCTGAAGAACGCCAGCGTCCGCCCCGCAGCGGACACGACACGGGGACGGGTCGCCTCGGCGATCGTCTCGCCCGCTCCGGCTGTTCCGCTGACGTCCGTCTGTCCGCCCCCTACTGCCCTCGAGCTACTCGCCGCGCGTGCTCCAGCAGTTCCTCCCCTCTGGGCCCGGCCACGTATCGCATCGCCGACAGCGATCCGATCGCTGCGGCCAGCGGATCCGGATTGGTCGCCTTGTGGAGCGTCTGCCACAACCAGGCGTGCTCCTGATGCGCGCGTAGCTGCGATCGCCTGGCCGCGAGTTCCGCCTCCGGGCTCAGCCGACGCTCCCTGAGCACGGCCGCGATGACGGGGTCTCCGGCCACGCCCGCGTGCTCGGCCACAGCCGACGCCGCCCGCCAGGCCAGCTCCCGCAACGTTTCGGCGGGGACGAACGCCAGCCGATCGGTGTCCTCGCCGAGAGGACCATTACCGGGGAACGCGCGCGAACCGTCGGGCTCACGCGCCTCGGGGTACAGCTCGGGCAGGTGCGGCAGGATGCGATAGGCGACGTCCTCCTCGACCATCCGCTCGAGGTCCTCCTTCCGCAGCCGGTATCCGGTGTACCGCTCGACGGCGAGGAGGCCCTTTTCCAGCCTGTCGCGAAACCCGCCGAAATCGAGACCCGCCAACGCTCGGTTCACCTCAGGGTCGGCGACCTCCTTCGCGTGGCCGAGTTCGGCCGATGCGAGGAGATTTCCGTTGTCGGCGAAGGACAGCCGCGTCACGGCGTTGACGTTCCAAAACAGGCTCGCCGTCCTGCCTTCCCGCGACAACGGCTCCACCACCGGCCGGTACGACCCCTGGAAACCGTTGAACTCGACAGCGAGCACCCCGCCCGCGACCGGAAGGACGGCAACCCAGGGGTCGAGGTCGAATTCCGTCGCCAACTCCTGCGCGGACTCCGGTTCGGCCGGGTCCGCACCGAAGGCGCGGAGCACCTCGGCGGGTGCGGCGTCCGCGACCACCGTGACCGTCGCCGCGTCACCGAGCACGCTCTGGCGAATCCACCGATAGGCGGCCTCCGGGGGCGCCTCGATGTCGGGCACGGGTTCACCGCGGACGACGTAACCGAGCTTGTCACCGCGTTTGTGCACGATGTCCGGGCCCGGCGGCCCCTGCCACAGCAGGAGTTCGTAGCGCTCGCGCTCCTCGCCGTCTCGGCCGATCGCGTGCACCCGCACTCGGAAATCGCGCGGCCACGGCGGTGTTCTCAGGTGCCGCGAGGCACTTTCGCTCAACGTGGCGTCACCCCGCTCCGCTCGCCAGGAGATCTCGACGACCTCGTCCCACCAGTCGAGTTCGACTTCGTCCGGCGCTGCTTCGAGGATCCGCGTCGACACGGGCACCTGGCCCTGCCCCAACCCGGTTCGGACGGCGACGCCGCCGGGGACGGCGACCGCCAGGCCGTTACCGCTGAAGTCGGCCTCGCCGAGGACAGCACGCTCGGCCAAAGTGAACCGATGCCCGCGCACCTCCGCCGAACCCGACGCCGACACCGGGAGCACGTACTCGGCGCGGCGTTTCTCCAGCAGCGCGGCCGCATACGCCGGGGGCATCGGGCTTTCGCTCAACAAAGCCGAAACAGCGCCCAACGCGACGCCGACGACAGCGGCGGACGTCCCCGCGAGGAGCGGAGCGCCCGCCCTCCGCAGCACCGACGCGGCGACCGCGACGGCCAGCGCGAGATGCGCCGCTCCGTGCGCCGCCGCCAGCTCCTCCTCGCCGGTGAGCTCCGGCGAGGGCTCCAGCAGTGGGAGCAGGTCCTCGTGTCCGGCCAATTTCTCGACCAGCGCCACGATCAGCGCGGAGATCCCAGGCCGCAACTGATCGAGCAGGCGTACCGCGGTGACGGTCTCGGCGCTCGGCCCGCCGATCATCCCGAAGCCGAAAGCCCGCGGCGTCGAGTCCGGACCCGGCACCGCCGCCTCGACCTCGTCCGGAATGGTGACGGCCAAGGCGTCCAAGGTCAGTTCGAGCGCGCCGAGCAACCGCTCGGAGACGGGATCTCCGAGCGAACGCAACCGGCTCAACGCCGGCGATTCACCGTGTCCCACGACCAGTCGTCCCACCTCGACGCCGAATACGCCCGGCTTCGCATCCGGGACGCCCAGCCTGCCGAGCGCCGCCGCGGGACCGTGCGGAATCCGCCCGCGCAGCGTCGGGATCAACTCCGCGACCACCGGCGCGAGCGCGTCCGCCAGGCTCGTCGGCACTTCCGTGTACTCCTCCACCTCGAAACCCCCTATGTTCGGCAACGCGCACACGGTAGCGGGTGCCACCGACAGATTCGTGTCGTGTCCGAAGTGGACAGACGTTCACCGGCCGAGGCTTCGGAGGCACCGGCGCATCTACAGGCGGGTGCCGCCGGGCTTACCGGTCGTCAAGCCCGAGCAAGGGCAAGCACGGGGCAAGCCGCTCCATCCGGACCGGGACGGTGCGGTGCTGCTCCCACCGCGCTCGGGACAGGCGTAGCCGATGCTCGACCGTCAATCGGCCGCGCACGGCACGGCGGTGGACGCCGTCAGGTTGGTAGCCGAGTTTGCGGGACACCGCGCGGGAGGCGAGGTTGTCGTCGAATGCGGCCGAGATCGCTTCGTCGGCGTGAAGGCCGACGAACGCGAGGTGGAGCGCCGCAGCGCGCATTTCCGTGCCGATTCCCTGCCGCTGGTGACGCTGCCCGACCCAGCAACCCGTGCTCACTTCGCGGTTGATGGCCAGGTCGCGGGCACTGATGCTTTGCTGCCCGACAACGCCGCCGCCGGTGAACACGGTGAAGTCGAGCGACCAGTCGTGCGGGGTCCAGTTACCGAGTTGCCGCCAGTGGTGCTGTACCACGCTCAATACGACTTCGGCTGGTGCTTGGTCGGTCCAGGGAACGATGAACGGCATGGCGTCCGCGTCGTGAACGCCGCAGGCCGCCAGATCGGCCAGAGCACCGAGGTCGTCGGGCGAAGGCAAGCGAAGTTCCAGTCGTGGTGTCGTCAGCCGCAGCCCAAGCAGTGGGAAGTGGTCGGCAAGCATGCCGCCATCGTGCCTGCTGCCCAGGAACAGCTCATCCCGATCGTCATGCGTCCGGAGGTGTCCGCGAGATTCCGTGCCGAGGTCCGATGACGGCGAGAAGCTGGAGTTTCTCTCGCCGGCCGCGGCATCCTCCTCGAGACGGCGCTGCTTCCCGCCCTGCTCACCCGAGGCACGCGGCGGCCGCCTGTACGGCCCCAGCGGGCTCGGGCACCTGGCGGGCGCACCCGCCGAGCAGGCCGTCTACTCGCGGCTTCGTAGCGCGGACGACGCCGCACGCATCTGGCGGATCTCCGAGGAACTCACCGGCACCGCCTTCCCCGCCGACGAGGGTGCCCACCCTGGCCCGGGGTCGACGGGACGGCCGTAGCCACACCATCGCCGCTGGTCGGCGTCGTCACCCCGTCGCCAGCGCCCGCTGCGACACGCTGCCTGCGTGCACGGGGGCGACGAACACAGTGCGAGGTGGTGCGGCCCTCTCGTCGTCCGGCAGGTCAAGGGCTTCCAAGCCGTCCTGCCACCGCACCCAGTGCTGGACGCACAAGCCCAGCCAGAACTCGACCTCGTCGCAGCTCCGACGGCGACAAAGGTGTCTACCGCTATCGATCGTCATGGACCAAGGAACCCTCCTCCCCCCACCTTCACACAGTACTGCGACGCGCGGGTCTCCGGTTTCGCGACATACCCCGCCGGGCTCCGGATCCCGACAGCCAGCGGTGGGGCGTGGATTCCCCGCTCGGTTTACTGGAGCACCCGCCGATAACGCCGCCTCGAGTGAGCGACTGCACCGGCGACCCACAGGTCAGAGGTTGTCGGCGTTCTCGAGCAGCTTCCGCACCGGTTCGCTCAGTGCGGCGCCGCTCAGGTCCAGGGTCACGAGGTCCTCGTTCATCGTTCCCCGGCTCGTGACGCTGAAAATGGTCCCCTTGCCCGTCGCGGGATCGAAGTTCCGCAGCCACGGGCCGCCGCTGGAGCCACCGGCGAGGTCGCAATCGGTCTTCCACGAGACGCTGACCGAGTTCGCGTCGAGTGCCGCGGGTCGCGCGCAGGAGAACAGCGCCTCACCGCCCGCCGCCTTCGACACGGGGTAACCGAGGAGGGTCGCGTCCACGGGGGGCGGTGGCTCCTCGAAGGAGATGTCCTGTGTGCCCGCGACGTCGGCGACATGCCGGCCGTCGACCGGGTCCAGGGCGAGCACCGCGTCATCGTCGATTCCGCTGGATGGGCCGGGATAGGTCGCGGACCAGGCGAACGCTCGTACCGCGAACACCCCATGGGGCGCTTCGCCGTGGTCGTAGCCGGGAACGAACACGACGTTGATGATCTTGATCGGATTGTCGTAGCGGTCGAATCCGCCGTTGACGCAGTGGCCCGCGGTGAGCGCCACGTCCTTGCTGGCACTGGGTATCACCGTCGCGGTGCACGATCCGTCGACGCCCGGTGCCGCGGTGAAGAACAACCGCCCGACCCCGGAAGGTACCGGTCGCTCCCATTCGCGGCCGATCTTCTCCGCGGGCGGCAGCGCGTCGTCACCCACCCACTGACGCATCCGCTCCGGAGTCCAATGAGCCAACGCCGACGCCCGATCGGCCTCGCTCACCTGCGTGACCACCTCGTCGTCGGCCGCCGACGCCGGGGCGGCCGTAGCCACCACCCCGGCGCCGAGGATCCCCGTCAACGCGACGATTCGGCGAGCTACGAGTTTCAAGTCCATGATCAATGGACGCGCCGGCCGCCGGGAAGGTTGTTCGGCACTTCTCCGCCGGCGCTTTTACGGTCTCCCGCAAAGCATCGCGCTCCCCATGCGGGGTCACGTCATCGCGACCAGGGTCCGCCGCTTGCCCGTGAACGGCTCGCGCCCGTGCGCCATCAGCATGTTGTTGATCACCATGATGTCACCCGGCTGCCAGGGGAACGCGTAGCCGACCTCGTCGTACGCCGCCTTGATCGCGTCCAGGTCCGCCTGCGGGATCGGCGAGCCGTCGGCGAAGAAGGCGTTGCGGGGCAGGTCTTCCACGGGATACAGCTCCAGCAGCGCCTCGCTGACCTCCTCCCCCAGGCTCGACACGTGGAACAGATTGGCCTGGTTGAACCACACCATCGCGCCGGTATGCGGTTCCTCGACGAAGGACGGCCGCACGTGCCGCGTCCGCAGGCCTTCGTCGGTCCACTCGTAGGTCTGCCCGTTACCGGCGCAGTAGTCCTCCACCACCTGGCGATCGCCGGTCTGGAACGCCTCCTGCCAGGTCAGCCCGAGGCCTTCGCGGAACGCCCGGGTGTAGGTGACGCCGCCCGCGAACCGCTCGCGCAGGTCCGACGGCAGCAGGTCGTACATCGCGCGGCTGTCGGCGATCGGCGTCGCACCGCCGGTTTCGGCCGCCGTGTCGCACAGGAAGAACAGGCGGTCGGGCCAGTGCGCCGAGTACGAGTTCTCGTTGTGCATCGGGATCGACTCGGCGGGCGGGTACTCCGTCGAGGTGTAGATGTTGCCCGAGACCGCCGACCGCGGCGTCGAGCGTTCCGTGTACGTCAGCAGCGAGCCGCCGATCTCCTCGGTGACCTGGTTGAACACCGTCAGGTCGGCCGGCATCCCGCGAAGCAGGATCGCGCCGTGCTCGCGCAGCCGGTCCTGCAGCGCTTCGTGGTGCGCGCGCACCCAGTCCAGGCCCGTGGCCGCGTATACGGTGAGCTTCGTGTGTTCGTTGCCCTCGATGTGACCGAGGTTCGCCGCGAGTTCGGCGGTCATGACTCCTCCAGTTCGAATCGGATCAGCTTGGCGGCCTCGGCGTGCAACGCGGCGAGGTCTTCGGTGTCGGCGAACCCCGCGGCGATGACGTTCACCGCGTAGATCTCCTGGTCGTCGGTGAGCAGCTGGCCGGGGCGGACGATGGTGACGACCTCCAGGACCTCGGGCAGGTCGGCGACCTCGTCGGTGCCCTCGACGCGGACCAGCCGCCCGGTGCCCTCGGCGTAGAAAATCAGGTAGCCCACCGGCACCGGCAGGCCCACGCCTCGCGCGGGCGGTGGTGTGCCCAGTGCCAGCGACACGGCCTCGGCGATGACGTCGATGCCGGTCGCGAGCTTCAGCAGCACCGGCTGGGCGCCGCCGGCCGGGCGGCCCGCGTTCACCTCGACGATCGCCGGGCCCAGCTCGGCGTCGTCGATCAGCTCAAGGTGCGCGCAGGTGTTGTCCAGGCCCAGCGCGAGCGTGGCGGCCGTCGCCGCGGCGAACAGCCGTTCGGTGTCCTTTTCGGACAGTTCGAGTGGCGGGCAGACCATGCCCAGCTCGAACTTGCGCTCGTCGATCAGCGGCTTCTCCACCACGGCCACCGGCTCGGCGACGCCGTCGCGAACCAGGACGTCGACCGCGTACTCCGGACCGCGCAGCAGGCCTTCCACGAGGAACACCTTCAGCGGGTCGATCGGCGCCGGTCCGCCACCGACGAGCCGGTGGTACCGGGCGTCCTCCGACAGCGGCAAGCGCTCGGCCAGCAGCCGGTACGCCGCCGCCAGCTCGTCCACAGTGGACACCGTGCGCACGAGATTGCTCGCCGCGCCGTTCACCGGCTTGACGATCGCCGGGAGCCCGACCGCCGAAGCCACCGACGCCGCCTCGGACTCCGCCGAGATCAGCGCGCAGCGCGGCCCCGGCAACCCAGCCGCGGCCAACGCCTGCCGGACGGCGAACTTGTTGTGCGTCAAGGTGAACACCGACGCTGGACAGCGCGCGACGCCAAGTAGCTCGGCCGCACGCGCCACGCTCGCGATGATCCCCTCGGCGGCGGTCACCACTCCGGCCGGACTCGCGGTCCGTGCCCGGATCGCCTCGGCCACCGCTTCGGCGTCACGGACGTCGTCGACGAAAACGAAGCCGTCCACCAGTTCGGCCAGCTGTGCCTGTTCGGCCGGTTCCAGGGGCTGCGTGACCAGTTCGGCCCCGAGCCCTGCCGCGCGTACGGCGGCCACGAAGTCGGCGATCCACTGCCCTGTGGTCTCGCAGACCACGAACGCGGTGTTCACACTTCCTCCAGTTCGAGCCGGACGAGCTTGCTCGCCTCGGCGTGCAGGTCGGCGAGGTCCTCGTGATCGGCGAACCCGGCCACGACGAGGTTGACCGCGTAGATCTCCTGTTCGTCGGTGAGCACCTGCCCCGGCGAGACGGTGGTGACGACGTCGATCACCTCGGGCAGCTCGGCGATCTCGTCGAGTCCGCCGATGCCGGTCAACCGACCCGAACCGGCCGCGTAGAGGATCAGCATGCCCAGCGGGATCGGCAGTTTGGCGGGTTCCCGCACCGGCGGCGGAGCGCCCACCGCGAGCGCCGCCAGCTCGGCGAACACGTCGATACCGGTGCGCAGCTTCGCCAGCAGCGGCATGATCGATCCGGCGGGCCTGCCCGCGTTGACCTCGACGATCGTCGGGCCACGGTCGACGTCGACGATCAGCTCGACGTGGGCGCAGGTGTTGTCGAGCCCCAGCGCGCGGACCGCGGCGACCGCCGCCGCGGTGACCAGCTCGGCCCGGGCGGCGGTGAGCCCGGCGGGCGGGCACGACAGCGCCAGCTCGAACTTCCGCTCGTCGATCAGCGGTTTGTCGAGGATCTCGATCGGCTCGGCCACCCCGTCTCGGACCAGCACGTCCACCGCGTACTCGGGGCCGGACAGCAATCCTTCGACGAGGAACGTCGTCGAAGGATCCAGTGTCCCCAATGGACGGTGATAACGCGGATCGGCGGACTCGGGCAACCGTGCGGCCAGCAGCTCGTACGCGGCCGCCAGCTCGTCCACAGTGGACACTGTACGGATCAGGTTGCTGCCCGCTCCGTTGACCGGTTTGACGATCGCCGGGAGCCCGACCGCCGAAGCGACCGACACCGCCTCGGCGGCCGACGAGATCAGGGCGTACGCGGGTCCGGGCAGTCCGGCCGCGGCGAGCGTCTCCCGTACCGCGAACTTGTTCGCGCACAAAGCGAACACCGACGCCGGGCAGCGCGCCACCCCGAGCATCTCCGCGGCGCGGGCGGTGCTCGCGATGGCGCCGTCCGAGCCGGTGAAGATCCCGGCCAGCGCGCCGCCGTCGATCTCCCGCACCTTGGCCGCGACGGCGTCCGGGTCGTGGACGTCGTCGAGCGCGACGACGTCGTCCACCACGCCGTCCAGCGCGGCCCGCTCGGCCGCGTCCATCGGCGGGGCGAGCAGCACGACGCGGTGCCCGGCCGCCCGCATCACCGGCGCGACCTCGCCGACCCAGTGCCCGCGGGCCTCCCTGATCAGCACTGCGGTACTCATGCGGCTTCCTTCCCCGCGAGCTTGCGCTCCCGTTCCTGTGCTCCCACCAGGTCGTCGGGCAGCGAATCGGGCACCTCGGTGTCGAACCGGCGAAGACGCCGCAGGGAGAACCCGCCGATGTTGATCAGCAGCAGAATCAACGCGAAGACGACATAGGCGAGCCCGATGCCCCGGGTTTCGCCCGTGCCGAGCACGGCGCCGACCGACCCGGTCAGCGCGCCACCGGGCGCCAGTAGCGGCGAGAACCAGCCGACGGCCAGCGGCGCCAGCACGGCGAACCCGATCGGCAGCGTCGACCACGTGATCGTCTGGTTGATCGCGAACACCCGGCCGTGGAACCGCTGCGGCACCTTCACCTGCACCAGCGTCGCGTAGATGCCCTGCGACACGGACATCGCGGCGGCCAGGAGGAACACTCCGGCCGCGACGACGATCAGCGACGGCCGCAGGCCCATCACCAGGCAGCCGAGTGCGATCCCGACGTTGCCGACGAGCACGCCGACCATCCGCCGGTGCCGCGGGCCGCCCCACAGCGCCATCCCGATCCCGCCCGCCACCGCGCCGACGGCCTCGGCGAGCGCCACCTGCGCGACGTCGGTGACCGAGCCGAACGACAGCACGAGCGGCGAGAGCAGCACCAGCGCGGGGGCGAGAAAGACGTTCGCCAGCGCGAAGTACAGCAGCATCGTTCGGAAGCCGCGGTGGTTCCACGAGTACCGCAGCCCGCCCGCGATCGCCGTCAGCAGCGGTTCGCGCGGGCGCCAGCCCAGCATGTCCGGGAACCGCACCAGCAGCAGTCCCACGATCGCGAACGCGTAGCTCGCCATGTCCAGGATCAGGATGCCGGACAGCTGGATCGTCGCCAGCAGCCCGGCCGCGAGTACCGGCATCAGCAGCTGGGCGAATCCGGTGGACAGCTGCGCGAGACCCATCGCGTGCCCGAGGTACTGCTTCGGCACCAGTTGCGCCACCGACGACTGATAGGCGATGCGCTGGAACGAAGCGGCCACCGACCCGAGCGGGATCAGCACGTAGAACAACCAAAGCTGGACGTGCCCGGTGATCAGCAGCAACGCCAGTATCAGCTGGATCCCGCCCGCGACACTGCTGGCCGCGATCATGATCCGCCGCCGGTCACCGCGGTCGACCAGTGCGCCTGCCACCGGCAGGACGAGCACGCCGAACAGCAGCGCGAGCGCCCACAGCAGGCCGAGGTCGGCGACCGAGCCCGTGCGGGTGTAGAGCCAGATCGGCACCGCGAACGACGTCAGCGCCGAACCGGTCGAGGACACCAGCTGCCCGATCGTGATCGTGACGAACCGGGCCATGCTCGGCCGCACCGCGGGCTTGTCGTCCACTTCTGCCCGGTGGGTCTCGTGGACCGCCCAGGCCGCGTCTTCGCCGCGGACCCGGACGTCGAGTTCGCCGGGATCGTCCAGCGCCGGGTGCACGCGCGTGACGATCTCCGCGAGCTCTTCGGCCCGGTAGCGCAGGAAGAAGTGCCCGGCCTGGTCGAGCACCACGAGCCCGGTGGTGTCGGTGAGGAACTCCCATTCCCGGTACCGCTCGGCGTAGTAGTCGGTGACCGGGTCTTCCGAGCCGACCACCGACACGATCGGCGCGCGCAGCTTGGCCACGCGGGCGTCGAGCAGGCCGCTGAAGTACTCTTCGGCGGCGCGGCTGTCGGCGCGCATGTTCGTGATGATCCGGTCGGCCTGCGCCGGGTCGAGGTCGTCGGTGTCGACGCCCATACCCTTGAGCCAGTTCGAGTAGTACCGGTTGCTGCGCAGCTTTTCCAGCCGCGTGCGCAGCGTGCCCACCGGCCCCTTCATCCGGGCGAACGGGAAGATCGCGCCGATGTAGACGACCTCCAGCTCGCGGCCGCGCTCTTCGAGCAGCCGGGCGACGGCGACGGCGAGCGCGTTGCCGACACCGCAGTGGCCGTAGATGGCCAGCGGGCCGTCGACGCGGTCGAGGACCTCGTCGGCCAGCCGCTCGACCAGGTCGTCGAAGGGCAGGGCCTCTTCGGACAGTCCGACGTCGTGGCCGGGGATGGCGACCGAGTAGAGCGAATAGCCCTCAGGGAGCGCGTCGGCCAAGGGCTGGTAGACGATCGCGCTGCCGCCGCCGTAGGGGAAGCAGACGTAGGTCAGCGTCCGCTGCGTCGCCGGCTTGGTCAGCTCGTAGAGCAGATGGCGCGGCCGGTCGGCGGCGTCACCGTCCATGAAGGACGCCAGCTCGCGGATCGTGCGGTGCTGGAACAGATCCATGACGCCGACCTGGCCGGCGTCCGCCTTGCCGATCCGTGCCACCACCTGGGTGGCGAGCATCGAATGGCCGCCGAGGTCGAAGAAGTCGTCGTCGACGCCCAGCTCGACCACTTTGAGCACGTCCCGCCAGATCCCGGCCAGCAGGATCTCGACCGGGGTCGACGGCACGACCAGTTCCTTGGTCGCGTCCCGGGACGCGACCGGAGCGGGCAGCGCCTTGCGGTCGAGCTTGCCGTTCGGGGTGAGCGGTAGCTCGTCGAGCGCGACGAAGGACGGCGGGACCATGTAGTCCGGGAGGCTCTGCTTGAGCGCCGTCCGCAGCGCGCCGGGCTCGGCGTCGCCGACGACGTACCCGACCAGCCGCTTGTCCCCCGGCGTGTCCTCGCGGACGATCACGGCGGCGTCCCGCACACCCTGCTGGGCGCGCAAGGTCGTCTCGATCTCCCCCAGCTCGATGCGCAGGCCGCGCAGTTTGACCTGGTGGTCGATCCGGCCGAGGAAGGCGATCGTCCCGTCCGGGCGCCAATGCGCGAGGTCGCCGGTACGGTACATCCGTCCACTGTGGAACGGATCGGGCACGAACCGCTCGGCCGTGAGCTCCGGGCGGTTGTGGTATCCCAGGGCGAGGCCGACGCCGGCGATGTGCAGTTCGCCGGGAACGCCGACCGGGCAGGGCCGTCCGGCACGGTCCAGTACGTAGATCCGGATGTTCTGGATCGGCGCCCCGATCGGCACCGACGCGACCTCCGCGAGCGCGGCGGGCGTGCAGTGCCAGGCGGTGACGTCGATGGCGGCTTCGGTCGGGCCGTAGAGGTTGTGCAGCTCGCAGTCCGGCAGCCGCCGGGTGAACTCGCGGGCGGCGTCGAGCGGCAGTTCCTCCCCGCTGCACACCACCCGCCGCAACGCCGTGCAGGTCTCGACGCCTTGTCCGGCAAGGAAGAGCGTGAGCATCGAAGGCACGAAGTGCGCGGTGGTGATGCCTTCGGACGCGAGCAGCTCACGCAGGTACGCGGCGTCCTTGTGGCCGCCGGGTTCGGCGAGCACCAGCCGCGCGCCGGTGATCAGCGGCCAGAAGAATTCCCAGACCGACACGTCGAAGCCGGCCGGGGTCTTCTGCAGCACCGAATCGGTGCCGTCGAGGCGGTACGCGCGCTGCATCCAGTCGAGCCGGTTGACGATGCCGCGGTGGCCGTTGGGCACGCCCTTCGGCTGCCCCGTGGAGCCCGAGGTGTAGATGACGTACGCCGGATCGTCCGGTCCGGCGAGCGGTTCGGGCGGCTCTGTCGTCTCGTTGAAATCGGCAGAGTCGTCCAGGACAACGACGGTCGCGTCACCCGGCGGGAGCGCTTCGCGCAAGGCCGCCTGCGTCAGCACGACGGGCGCGGCCGCGTCCCGCAGCATGAACGCCAACCGGTCGGCCGGGTACTCCGGGTCGAGCGGGACGTACGCGCCACCGGCCTTCAGGACGCCGAGGAGCGCGACGACCAGCTCGAACGACCGCTCCGCGAACACCCCGGTGAGCACGCCCGGTCCGACGCCGAGGCCACGCAGCCGGTGCGCGAGCCGGTTGGCCCGTTCATCCAGCTCGCGGTAGGTCAACGACGCGCCGCGGAAGGTCACCGCGGGCGCGTCCGGTGTCCGGGCGGCCTGCTCCTCGACGAGCGCGTGCAGCGTGGTCCGCGGGAACTCGGCCGTCGTGGCGTTCCAGCGCTCCAGGACGAGTTCGCGCTGTCCGGCGTCGAGGATGTCCACTTCGGACAGTCGCCGGTCCGGGTCGGCGACGATCGACCGCAGCAGCGTGACGAGCCGTCCGGCCATCCCGGCGACCGTGTCCGCGGTGAACAACGCGGTGTTGTGCACGAACTTGCCGATCAGCCCGCGTTCGACCTCGATCGCGTGGAACTCGAAGTCGAACCGGGTCGCGGGCAGGTCCATCGGCAGCCAGCGGAAGTCCACAGCGGACTCCCCGGCCGCGCCCATCCGGCCCATCTCGTAGTTCTGGAGCACGAACATGGCCTGGAACACCGGCGACCGGCTGACGTCGCGGGGCACGCCGAGCGCGTTCACCAGCCGCTCGAACGGGACGTCGGCGTGCTCGAAGGCGTCCAGCACGTGCCGCCGGGTGCGTTCGAGCAGCTCGGCGAACGTCGGGTCGCCCGCGAGTTGGGTGCGCAGGGGCAGCATGTTGATGAACATGCCCGCCACGCCCTCCAGCTCGGGCAGACCGCGCCCGGCCGACGACGAGCCGATCGCGAAGTCCTCTTGGCCCGAGTACCGCGAAAGCAGCACCTGGTAGGCGGCCAGCAAGGTCATGAAGAGCGTGACCCCGTGCTCGCGGCTCAGCTCGCCGAGAGCTCGGGCGAGGTCGCGTTCGACGAAGAACTCGTGGATCGCGCCGTCGAAGCTCTGCTTGGCGGGCCGAGGCCGATCGGTGGGCAGCTCCAGGGGTTCGACCCCGGCGAGCTGCGCCTTCCAGTGCTCCAGCTGTCGGTCGAGTTCGCCGCCGGTGAGCGTGCGGCGCTGCCAGTGCGCGAAGTCGCCGTACCCGATGTTCAGCGCGGGCAGCTCGGCCGTGCCGCCGGTGCTCAGGGCGTGGTACTGCGCGGCGAGGTCACGCAGCAGCAGGTCGACCGACCAGCCGTCGCCCACGATGTGGTGCGTGCACAGGACAAGCAGGTGCTCCTCGTCGGACACCCGGGCCAGGGTCGCCCGGAGCAGCGGCCCCGTCGCCAGGTCGAACGTCTCGGCCGCGGCGGCGTCGACGGCGGCACGGGCCGCTTCCTCGCTTCCGGCGTCCACAATGGACAAGTCGACCGCGACCGAGGGTTCGATGTGGACGGTCGGCTGTCCGTCGTCCCCAGCAGGGAACCGCATCCGCAGCGCCTCGTGCCGCACCGGAAGGGTGTCCAAAGCGGACTGAAGCGCGGCGACGTCGAGCCTGCCGGTCAGCCGGATCGGCACCGGGATGTGGTACGACCCGGTGCCCGGCGCGAACTGCTCCATGAACCAGACGCGTTCCTGCTGATACGACAGCGGGACGACGGTGTCCGCGGGGCGCGGCGTGATGGTCGCGGCCTGCTCCGTGCGCCGTCGCAGCCGCCGTTCGAGCAGGGCGCGGCGCGCGGCCGCGCTGGTTTCGTCGATCGCGGTCATGCGAGCTCACCTTCGGCCAGCTGGCGCTGGACTTCTTCGTCGCTGAGCTGGTCGAGGTCTTCGGCGAGCCGCCGCTCGATCTCGGCGGCGAGCCCGGCGACGGTGGTGAGGGTGAACAGCCCCCGCACCGGGATGTCGACTTCGACCTGCTTGCGGATCCGGGCCATGGCGCGGATCGCCAGCAGGGAGTTGCCGCCACGGGCGAAGAAGTCGTCGTGCGCGCTGAGGTCGTCGATGCCGAGCAGCTCGCCGAGCACTTCGGCGACGAGTTCTTCGGCCGCGGTCCGGGGTGCGACGTACGCCGGTGCCTCGCCGGGCTCGGGATCCGGCAGCGCGGCCCGGTCGAGTTTGCCGCTGGCCGCCATCGGCAGCGCGTCGAGCGTCACGAACCGGGTCGGCACGAGGTACTCCGGCAACGTCTTCCGCAGGGCGTCGGCCGCTCCCTCGGTGCTGCCGACGACATAGCCGACGAGCGTGTCGCCGCGGACGGCCACGGCCGCGTCCCGCACTTCCGGCAGCTCGCGCAACGCCGCTTCGACCTCACCGGGCTCGATGCGGTAGCCGCGCAGCTTCACCTGCTCGTCGACGCGGCCGAGGTAGTCGAGCGTGCCGTCGCGGCGCCAGCGGGCAAGGTCGCCCGTGGCGTACATCCGGCCATACGGACCCTCGATGAACTTCTCCGCGGTCAGGTCCGGCAGCCCGAGGTAGCCGCGGGCGAGCTGCGACCCGGCGACGTACAGCTCGCCCGGGACGCCCGGTGGCACCGGCTGCCGCCGCTCGTCGAGGACGTACACGCGGGTGCCGGGCACCGGACGGCCGATCGGGACCGGTCCGGGCGGCAGTTCGTCCCCGGGTTCGATGCGGTGCACCACGCAGCCGACGGTGGCCTCGGTCGGGCCGTATTCGTTGACGACGAGTGTGCCGGGGTGCCGCTCCCGCCACGGCTGGACGGTCTCGGCGGTCAGCGCTTCGCCGCCGAGCACCAGCTCACCGGTCGGGAACAGCTCCTCGGCGAGGACTGCGAGGTGCGTCGGGGTCGCCTTGACGAACGTCGGGTTGCCGTCGACCACCGCGCCCCCGGCGGTGAGGGTGCCGAGCAGCGTCGTCACGGTGAGGTCGAAGGACGATGACGTGTGCAGCAACGCCCGTCCGGCCAAACCGGGATACGCCTCACGCGCCCACGCCAGGTACGTGTCGACGGCCTGGTGTTCGACCTCGACGCCCTTGGGCCGCCCGGTCGAGCCCGACGTGTAGATCACATAGGCGACGTCGCCCGGCCCGGCCGCCGGTTCCGGGTCGTCGGTGCCCGCGGCGGACCACTCGGCCGGGTCGTCCAGCACCAGCGTCTTGGTGTCCAAAGTGGACTCACCGGTGACGAGCACGAACGGGACGCCCGCGTCGGCGAGGATCAGCGCCTGCCGAGGGGCCGGGTTGTCCGGGTCGAGAGGGACGTAGGCCGCGCCGCTCTTGAGCACCCCGAGCACACCGGTCAGCAGGTCCGCCGAATTCGGCACGCACACGCCGGCGACGGTGCCGGGCCCGGCACCCAGCTCGCGCAGCCGGTGCGCGACGCGGTTGGCTCGCGCGTTCAGCTCGGCGTACGTCAGGCGCACCCCGCCGAAGTCGACGGCGGGCGCGTCCGGGGTCCGCCGCACCTGGGCCTCGAAGCGGGCGTGCACGGTCGTTGTTTCCGAAGTGGCCACTGGGTTCCAGCTGTTCAGGACCAGCTCACGCTCGTCGTCCGACAGCAGTGGCAGGTCCGCGACCGACCGGGCCGGATCGGCGATCGCCGCGGTCAGCAGCCGCACGTACCGCTCGGCCACGGCTTCGGCGGTCTCGCGGTCGAACAGGTCCGTGCGGTAGACGAGCCTGCCGTCCACGGAGGTCAGGTCGATCGCGATGTCGTCCTTCGCGGTGGCCGAGCGGATCGGCTCCAGCCCCGAGTCGGGCAGGAAGTTGAACCCGAGCTGATACAGCGCCTGCACGCCGGGGTCGCGTTCTGTCCCGACCGCCTCGGCGACCGCCTGGAACGGCACCTGACTGTGGTCGATCGCCTCCAGCAGTGTGGTCCGGACCCGGCCGACCAGCTCGGTGAACGCGGGAGCGCCCGAGCAGTCGATCCGTACGGCCATCTGGTTGACGAACATGCCGATCAGGTCGGCCAGCTCAGGCAAGTCGCGGCCTGCCACCGGCACGCCGACGACGACGTCGTCCACTCTGGACAGTCGCGACAGAAGCGCCGCGTAGCCGGCCAGCAGCACCATGAACGGCGACGCCGACAGCTCTCTGCTCAGCTCGCCGACCCGGTCGATGAGACCGTCCGGAAGGGCGAAGTGCACCTGGTCACCGGCGAACGTCAGCTCCGGCGGCCGCGGCCGGTCGGTGGGCAGACCGTGCACCGGCGGCAACCCGGCGAGCTGCTTCCGCCAGTAGTCCAGCTGTTCGCTCGACGCTTCGAGCTGGCCGCGTTGCCAGGCGGAGTAGTCCGGGTACTGGATGGACAGCTCAGGCAGCTTCGGCTCGCGGCCCTCGAACACGGCGTCGCACGCCTCGCCGAGCTCGGCCCCCAGCACCAGCACCGATCCCGCGTCGAACACGGTGTGGTGCACGACGAACGTGAGCACCCACTCGTCGTCGGCCATGCGGCACACCTGGGCCCGCCACGGCGGCGGCGAGTCGAGCGGGATGGCCCCGCGCGACACATCACCGACGAGTTCGGCGAGCCGGTCTTCACGGGCGTCGGCGGGCAGATCCCGCAGGTCGTGCACCTCGGGCTCGATCGGCACCTCGGCGTGCACCACCTGCATGAGCGCGCCGCCGTCCATGCGGAACGACGTGCGCAGCGCCTCGTGCCGCCCCACGATGACACCGAGCGCGGCGCGCCACTGCTCGGCGGTCAGCGGACGGTCCAGCCGGGCCTGGCAGTGCAGGTTGTACACCGGGGACGCCGGGTCGAGCTGGCCGGACAGCCAGATCCGCTCCTGGCCGAACGAGGCCGGGAACGTCCATTCCTTCGTGTCGCTCATGATTTCCTGTTCTCAGTCTCTGGTGGTGAACCCGCTGGTGGCGTGGTGGGTACAGCCGTGGCGTGTTGCGAAAGCCACTTTCGCAACGTTGAAGGTTGCGAAAGTGGCTTTCGCAACGTCAGCGGCCAGGCCCAGGGGGTCGTGAGTGTTTCGGGTCGTCAGAACGGCACTTATCACTCACGACCACGTCACCGCCTCACCGTTCGAGCTTGGGGATGGTGGTCCGGGCGGATTCGGCCGGCGCCTCGGCCTTGTCGGCGCGCAGCTCCTCGATCCGCTCGGCCAGCGTGGCCACTGTGGACGCTTCGAACAGCGTCTTCATCGCCAGCCGCGTGCCGGTGGCCTTGCGCACCTGGGCGATGAGCTGGATGGCGACCAGCGAGTTGCCACCGAGGGCGAAGAAGTCGTCGTGGATGCCGATCTTCTCCACGCCGAGCAGCTCCGTCCACTGGCGGGCGATCTCGGCCTCCAGGTCGGTGCGTGGGGCGACGTAGTCGTCCTCCGACACCTTCACCGCCGTTTCGTCGGGTTCGTCCAGCTCCTCGACGGTGACCTGGTGCTCGATCAGCTCCCGCACCGGGAGCGTGCTGATCACCACCTGCCCGCCGAGGCCGGGGGCCAGCGCCCGGACAAACGCCTCGGCTCCGTCCACCGGCCGGATCCCGGTCGACTTCGTGTCCACAGTAGACACTGCGGGCACAGAAGTCAGTCCGCCGCCGACGGCGTCCTGATCCACCTGCCGTAGCACGAAGTCCTCGATCGTGACGAGCACACGGCCGGTGTCGTCGCACAGCGAGAGGTCGGCCGCCACCACCTGGTCGCCGCCGGAGTCGCGGTAGCGCAGGTGGCTGTGGAAGCTCGCCGGGAGCGCGTCGTGCACGACGATCCGGCCGTAGCTCATCGGCAGGTAGGTTCCGCTCCCCCGGCCGCGGCCGAACGCAGTCGCGACGTCGAGCAGTGCCGGGTGCAGCCCCCATGCGCCGGCGTCACCCGCCGCCGCCTCGGGAGCCGTGATCGTGGCCAGCTCTTCCTGTGCGCCGATGCGGTGTTCGCGGAGCGCCGCCCAGCGCGGGCCGAAGGTGACCATGCTGGTGCGGCCGGTGCCGAAGCCGTTCCCGTCCTCGATCGGCTCGGTCCGTCCCGTCACCGCCTCGATGTCCACAGTGGACGTCGACCCCGCCTCGACCCATCCCGCGGAACCGCGCACGTGGGTCCGGCTCGCGCCGGCCACGTGGCTGGTCACCGTGAAGTCGTCACCGTCGAACTCCACGCGGTACTCCGCGGTGGAGCCGTCCGGGACGCCGAACGGCTCCAGGAACGCGACGTCCCGCAGCTCGACGACGTGCCCGTCACCGGGCTTCGGAAGCGCCGCGGCCACCGCCGCGCGGACGGTCTCCAGGTGTCCCGTGCCCGGGACCACCGGCACCCCGGCGATCCGGTGCTCGTCGAGCAGCCAGTGCGTGGCCGCCGAGACGAGCCCGTGCGCACCGTCCTCGGTGCGCGTGGTGAGCACGGGGTGCTCGACCGCGCCGAGTGCCCGTGACCGGGCGGTGCGGATCGTGGTCGGCGCGGCCACCTCCGCGGCCATGCCGACCTCTTCCCAGCCACCCCAGGCGTGCGAGACGAGCCGTGCCCGCCAGCCGTGGCCGCCCCGCGCGTAGGCGTCGAGGAAGTTGTTGGCGGCGCAGTAGTCGACCTGTCCGATGCCGCCCGCCACCGCGGTGATCGACGAGCACAGCGCGACGAAGTCCATCGGCAGGTCGGCGAACGCCTCGGCCAGAGCCAGCGTCCCGGCGATCTTCGGGGCCAGCACGGACTCGGCCGCGGCCCGCTCCTTGACCTCGGCGACGCCGCCGCCGGGCAGCCCGGCGGCGTGCACGATCCCGTCGAGGCCGCCGAACTCGCGCTCGGCCAGCTCACGCACCTCGCGCAGACGAGCCGCGTCGGTGACGTCGGCGGCGACGACGTGCACCACCGCGCCCGCGGCCTCCATCCGCCGCACGGCGAGCATCGTGCGCCCGGCGCGGTCGGTGCCGCCGTGCACGGCGAGGTGCGCGTCCCACTCCGCGCGCGGCGGCAACCCGGCGCGGGAGAGGAGCATGAGCTTCGCCCGCACCCGGCGGGCGAGATCCTCGGCGAGCGTGATGCCGATGCCGCCGGTCCCACCCGTGATCAGGTACCGGCCGCCGTCACGCAACACCGGCTCTCCGGCCGCGGGCAGTTCAAGCTGGGTGTAGTCCAGCACCCAGCGTCGACCGGCCCGCAGCGCGACCTCGGCCGCCGCGTCGGCGGGACGGAACAGCTCGGCGACGGCGTCCTGCGGATGCGCAGCGTCGACAACGTCGATCCGGCGCACCACCGTGCCGGGGACTTCCAGCGGCACCACCCGGGCGATACCGGCGAGGGTCGCGTGCTCGGGGCGGGTCAGGTCGGTGCCGGTGACGTCGGCGGTGCCGGTGCTCACCACGTCGATCCGCACCGGCTCGCCCCAGGCCTGCACGAGGTTGAGCAGGCTGAAGAACCCGTGGTCCTGTGCGGCCATGCCGCGCTCGTCCCCGGCCAGCGTCCAGGCATGCACGACCCGCTCGGGCCGGGCGGGCAGCGCGGCCACGAGCGCCTCGTAGTCCTCGCGCGCGCCGGGCCGGACGGTGAATCCGGTCTCCGTCGCGGCGAACCCGTCACCACGATGCACCTCAGTCACCGCCACACCCGCTTCGCGCAGCAGACCGGGCAGGACGTCGTCGGCGACAAAGACGAGCGCGTTCGCGAAGGACTCGCGTCTCAGATCCGGTTCCGCCTGCCGCCAGGCCGGGACCGCGAACCACTCGGGCAGGGGCAGCGGACCGCTCCGCCGCGCGGGCTGAATGTCCGTGACCGGATCCGGATCGACCCAGTACCGCTTGCGCGCGTACGGGTAGCCGGGCAGCGGCACCCGGTGGCCGGGCGCGCCGAACATCCGGGGCTCCAGCGAAACCCCGTTCGTCCACAAGAGACCGGCCGCGCCGTACAGGGTTTCGACGTCACCGATGCGCTCGGTCCGGCCCGGCAGGCTCGGCTGCGGCGCGGGCATCCCCTTCGGCACCTGGCCGCGGGCGAGCCCGGACAGCTGATGACCAGGACCGCATTCGACGAGCGCCCAACGGCCGCCGCGATCCCCGCGCACGTACAGATTTCTGACGCAGTCGCCGAACCGGACGGCCTGACGCAGGTGGGAGGCCCAGTAGGCGGGGTCGGTGGCCTGGGCTTCGGTGATCCAGTCGCCGGTGACGTTCGACAGGAACGGCAGCGCGGGCGCGGTGCGGGCGACGGCAGTGACAGCCGCGGTGAACTCGGCGAGGATCGGGTCCATCATCGGCGAGTGGAACGCGTGCGAGGTCACCAGCTCGCGGCACTGGACGCCACCGGCCTTGAGCGTCGCCGCGAAGTCCGCGATCGCGTCCGACGGCCCGGCCACGACACAGGTGCCGGGCCCGTTCACCCCGGCGATCGCGAGGGTGTCCGGCAGTCGCGTGGCAACGCTCTCTTCGTCGAGCTGGACGGCCAGCATCGCCCCGGCGGGCATCGACTGCATGAGCCTGCCGCGCGTGGCGACCAGGTTCAGCGCGTCCGGCAGGGTGAAGACCCCGGCGACGGTGGCGGCGACGTACTCGCCGACCGAGTGACCGATCATCGCCGCGGGCCGCACGCCCCAGCTCTGCCACAGCTTCGCCAACGCGTACTCGACGACGAACAACGCGGGCTGGGTCACGCGGGTTTCCCGCAGCGCCTGCTCGCCACCGCGCCCGAAGATCAGGTCGCGCAGCTCCGGCAGTTCGGCTTCGAGCAGCCGCAGGCACTCGTCGACAGCCGCGGCGAACACCGGCTCCGCCTCGTACAGTTCGGCGCCCATCCCGGCGTATTGGGAACCCTGGCCGGGGAAGAGGAACGCCACGTTCGTCTCCCCGGCCTGTGCGGACACGAGACGCCGGGGGTCACGCAGCCCGTCGACGGCGTCCTCCGCGTCACGGGCGACGACGACCGCGCGGTGCGGGTACTCGGTGCGCCCGGCGGCCAGGGTGTGGGCCACGTCCGCGAGGTCGAGGTCGACATCCCCGGCCAGCCGCTCGGCCAGCCCGTCGACCGCCGCCGCGAGCGCTTCCGCGGTGTTGGCCGACACTCGCAGCAGGTGCGCCGGATGCGGTGTCCGGGACCGCTCGGGGGCCGGGGCCTCCTCCAGCACGACGTGCGCGTTGGTGCCGCCGACGCCGAACGAGCTGACGCCCGCCCGCCTCGGAGCCTGGCCCGCCTCCCATTTCGTCACTTCGCGCGCCGGATGGAACGGGCTCGCCGGGAAATCGATACCCGGGTTGGGCTCGTGGTAGTTGATGGTCGGCGGGATCAGCCCGTGCTCCATGACGAGCACGGCCTTGATCAACGAGACCACGCCCGCCGCCTGCGACAGGTGGCCGATGTTGGACTTCACCGAGCCGATCGCGCACCAGCCGGTGTCCGCGGTCGCGTTTCCGTACACAGTGGACAGTGCGGAGATCTCCATCGGGTCGCCCAGCGCGGTGCCGGTGCCGTGTGCCTCGACGTAGCCGATGGTGCGCGGATCGATCCCGGCCATGCCGACGGCCTGCGCGATCGCCTCCGTCTGCCCGGACACGCTCGGCGCGGAGAAGCCGACCTTGGTGGCGCCGTCGTTGTTGATCGCGTTGCCCAGCACGACGCCCCGGATGTGGTCGCCGTCCTCGATGGCCTGCGACAGCCGCTTCACCAGCACGACCCCGACGCCGCTGCTCCAGACCGTGCCGTTGGCACCCGCGTCGAACGTGCGCACATGGCCGTCCGGCGAGGTGAAGCCGTCGACGCCCATGTAGCCGACGCCGTGCGGCATCTCGAGGTTGACCCCGCCGGCCAGCGCCATGTCGCATTCGCCGTTGCGCAGCGCCTCGCAGGCCAGGTGCACCGCGACCAGGGACGTCGAGCAGGCGGTGAACACCGCGAGGCTCGGGCCGCGCAGGTTGAGCTTGTACGACACCGACGTCGTCAGGTAGCTCGGCTGGTTGCCGGTCGAGATACCGATACCGCCGTGCTGCGAGGCGAGGAGCCGCTCGTTGCGCATCAGGTTCTCGGTCAGGTATCCGGTGCCCCCGGACCCGCCGTAGACGCCGATCGCGCCGTCGAAGCGGGCGGGGTCGTAGCCCGCGTCGGTCAGCGCGGCGTGACACGACTGGAGGAACAGCCGATGCTGCGGGTCGGTGATCTCGGCTTCGCGGCTGGTCATGCCGAACAGCTCGGCGTCGAACTCGTCGAAGCCGTCGACCACGGCGGTGGCGTTCACCCAGCTCGGATCGTCCACGGTGTCCGGTGCCGCGCCGCGGGCGATCATCTCCTCGCGGGTGGCGGGCACGATCGACTCGACGCCGTCGACGAGGTTGCGCCAGAACTGCCGCACGTCACGCGCGCCGGGCACGCGAACGTCGAGTCCGACGATCGCGATCGGTTCGGCTCCGGGATCGCCGGTGCCGGTTTCGGGAAGGTGGGTCACGGTGGTGCTCCTATCAGGGGCCGGCCGGGCCGGCGGTGCGACGGGGTCTTCTGGTCTGGGTCCGGCCTCGGCGGGCGGCGACGCGCTCGGCGGCGCGGGCCAGTTCCGGGACGGCGGCGCCGCCGGAGTGCAGGTGCGCGGCGAGGGCACGGACGGTGGGGTGGCTGAGCAGGTCGACCAACGGGATCCGGCGGCCGAGCCGGGCGCTGACCTGGGCGTGCACCCTGGCCAGGGCGAGCGAATTCCCGCCGACGTCGAAGAAGTTCTCGGTGTGCCCGACTTCGGCGACGCCGAGGACGTCGCACCAGGCACGAGCGATCACCACTTCGGTCGCCGCGGCCGCCTCCGGGTCCACGGCCACTGACGGTGGCCGTGCCCTGGCGCGGACCGCCGCCCCGGGCGCGGCGGTGCGGACCTCCGCCCGCGGCAGCTCCGGCACGCTCGTCCCGACCGGCGCGTCCGGCGCCGCGGCCAGCGCGCCGAGCAGGGCGACGTAGTCCTCGGCGAGCCCGGCCATCCGGTCGTGGTCGAACAGGTCCGGGTTGTACAGCAGTTCGACGCCGTCGTCGTGGACGTACACCGTGAGGTCGAAGGGTGACCCCGGCTTGTCGACCGGCAGCCACGCCGAGGCCACGCCGGGCAGGTCCAGCCGTGGCTCGGTGAAGTTCAGGACGTTGAACATCACCTGCACGAGCGGGGCGTGCGCGGGATCGCGGGGCACGCCGAGCGCGTCGACGATCCGCTCGACCGGCGCGGACGGATGCGCGGTCGCGGCGAGGAGTTCCGCGCCGCCGTCACGGACGTGCGTCGCGAAGTCCGCGGCGTCGTCGGCCCGCAGCCGCACCGGCACGATGTCCACGAAGAACCCCGCGACGTCTTGGCTTTCGGCGAGCTGCCGGTCCGCGACGACCGTGGCCACCAGGTGGTCGGTCGCGCCGGTGAGCCGCCGCAGCAGCTGGCCGAACGCGGCGAGCAGCACCCCGGCGCGCGTCGTGCCGGTGCGGGCGGCCAGTGCCCGGACCGATTCCTCGAGACCGTCCGAAAAGGACTGACGCAGGCTCGCACCCCGGTAGGTCTGCACGGCCGGGCGCGGCCGGTCTCGCGGAAGGTCCACTGTGGTCGGTGCCCCGGCGAGATGCCGGGTCCACCAGGCGACGTCCACCGCCTCCCGGCGTTCGTCGCGTCCGGCCCGCCACACCGCGTAGTCCGCATAGGACGCCACCGGCGGCGGAAGTGGCTCGCCTCGGTAGGCCGCCGCCAGGTCGGCGCACAGCAGGTCCTGCGACCAGCCGTCGAAAACCGCGTGATGCAGCGTGATGCCGAGTACGTGCTCTGTCTCGCCGAGCCGGTAGAGCCGCACGCGCCAGGGAGCCGCACGGTCGAGGTGCACCGGCGTCGCGGCGTCGGCGGCCAGCAGGGCCCGCAGACCGTCCTCGGTCATCGGTGCCACCGGCAGCGGAACTTCCGCCGATGGCAGGAGATCCGCCTGCGGCGCGCCGTCGACGGCCCGGATCCGCCAGCGGAGCACGTCGTGCCGGTCGGCGACCGCGCGCAAGGCGTGACGCAGCGCGTCGACATCCAGTGCGCCGGTCAGCCGGAACGCCATCGCGATGTTGTACGGCGCGGCGTCCGGCGCGAGCTGGTCGAGGAACCACAGCCGCCGCTGCTGCGGCGACAAAGCGGGCGCGTGCCCGGTGGTCAGCCCCGGGCCGGTCAGCGGCGGCGCGGTCGCGACCCGGCGGGTGAGCCCGTCGAGCGTGCCGCCGGCCAAGACGTCCTCCGTGGCGACGTCCGTGGCCAGCTCCGCCCGCAGTGCCGCGACCAGGCGCATCGCGGCGATCGAGTTCCCGCCAGAGGCCAGGAAATCCGTCCCCGCGCCGTCACCGAGCACTCGCCGCCAGATGGCCGCGACCGCGCGTTCGGCCGGGGTACCGAGCGGGCCGAGGTCCTCCTGGTGTCCCGCCAGCGCCGCTTCGGCCAACTCCCGCAACGCGGCCCGGTCGATCTTGCCGGTGACCGGGTTGACCGGCAGGCGGTCGAGCACCCGGACCGCGGCCGGGCGCATCGCCGCGGTGAGCCGGTCCTGGCCGAGACCGTCCACATCGGACGGTGCGGAGGCCGGTGCCAGGAAGGCCACCAGCCGGATACCCGCCTGCCCGGGGACGGCCTCGACGGCGGCGGCGTCGACGTCCGGATGAGTCACGAGCGCGGCCTCCACCTCGCTCAGCTCGATCCGCTGGCCGCGGACCTTCACCTGCCGGTCGGCGCGGCCGGTGAACTCGAGACGACCGTCGGGCAGCTCGCGGACCAGGTCGCCGGTGCGGTAGAGCCGTTCCCCCGGCGTCATCGGGTCGTCGACGAACTTCGCGGCGGTCAGCTCGGGGCTGCCGAGGTAGCCGAGCGCGACGCCCGGACCGCCGATCAGCAGCTCGCCGATCTCGCCGGGCGCGACCGTCCGCAGCTCGGCGTCCACGACGTACGCCCGGTGGTTCGGCGTCGGGCGGCCGAGCGGCAGTGGGTCGGCGGGGATGCCGGTGACCTCGTCGGTGACGACCACGACGGTGGTCTCGGTCGGGCCGTAGGCATTGAAGAACCGCCGTCCCGGCATCCAGCGAGCGGCGAGTTCCGCGGGCACCGGCTCGCCACCGCAGGCGATGACGCGCCAGTCGGGCACGGCCGCGGGGTCCACCATGGACAGCAGCGTCGGCGTGACGAAGCCCCACTCGACGTCGTGCTCGACGAGGAACCGCCGCAGCCGTTCGGGGTCGGCCCGGTCGGCGGCGCCGGCGAGCTGGACCGATCCGCCGTGCGTCAGCGGGACGAACACGTCCATGGTGAAGGCGTCGAAGGCGAGCGAGGAGATGCCGAGCGACCGGGCGTCTGGCCGGATTCCCAGCGCGGCGGCGAATCCGGTGACGAACGCGACCACGTTGCGGTGACTGGTCAGCACGCCCTTGGGGCGGCCGGTGGAGCCGGAAGTATAGAGGAGGTGGACGAGATCGTCCGGCCCGGCGGGGCAGTCGACGGGCCCGTCCGCGGGCGGGGGCACGTCGAGGGCCTCGATGCCTTGCGTGGCACCGAATTCGGCCCGCGCGCAGTCACCTACGACGAGGAGGACCCCGGCGTCCGCGGCGATTTCGGCCAGCCGCGCCTTGGGGCCGCCGGGTTCGAGCGGCACGTAGGCGGCACCGGACAGCAGGACGCCCACGACGGTCGAGATCAGCTCCGGCCGCCGGTCGGCGCAGACGCCGACGCGGCTCCCCGGCCCGGCACCGCGGGCCCGCAGCAGCCGGGCGACGCCGGTCGCCGACGCGACCAGTTCGCGGTAGGTGAGCCGGGCGTCACCCTGCCGGACGGCGACCGCGTGCGGGGTGCGCGCGGCCTGGGCGAGGATCAGCCCGGTGAGGGTGGTGTCCGGATAGGACAGTGGCGGGCCATGGCCGCCCACGACGGGCAAGGTGTCGGTCACCGAGGGTTCTCCTGGTCTGAGTGTCGGTTGGTGAACCCGCGTCCGCGATCGACGTCGGCAGGACGCTGCCTGGTCATCCATGTCACAGAAGCCGAGAGGGCGCCCCGCCACCGCGATAGCGGGGCCTCCGGCCGGGCGGGTTCACGCATGTGGCCACTTTCCGGACAAAGTCTCAGCTCCGCCAACAGGCTCGGATGTGTGGTGAGGCGGCGGGTCGATCCAGTGCCGCTCCCGCTGGAACGGATAGCCCGGCAACGGAACGCGGCCCGGATCGCCGTGCGCCGCCCACTCGATCTCGCCGCCACCGGCCCAGTGGGCGGCCAGGTCCCGCTCCGCCCCGGCCGGGCCTTCGACGTCCGTTCCGTTCGCCAGCACCGCATCGAGCGCGGCGACCGCCGACGTGACCGAGTCCGCCACCACGGCGGCCCGGCAGACGAAAGCCCGCCGCACCGAAAGCGTGTACGCCGTGTCCCGGAGGTCCGGCGCGTCCGTGGCGAGCCGGTCGCGCAGCAGGGACACCGCCTCGCGCAACGCCTTCGCGTCACGCGCGGACACCGGCAGTACGAACGGGCCGCTCACCGCCTGCCGTGGCGGGGTGGCGGGAGCCTCCTCCACGAGCACGTGCACGTTCGTGCCGCCCATGCCGAACGAGCTGACCCCGGCCACCCGCCGTTCGCGGGCGGGCCAATCGGTGGCCTTCGCCGGGACGTACCAGGGGCCGCCCGCCAGATCGACCTCCGGGTGCGGCGCCGTGAAATGCAGGCTCGGCGGGATGACGCCGTGCCGCACCGACAGCACGGCCTTGATCAGCCCGGCGATACCGGCCGCCGCGTCGAGGTGCCCGATGTTGGTCTTGACCGAGCCCAGCGCGCACGTTTCCGGCGGCGTGTCCCCGTAGACCCGGTTGAGCGCGGCCACCTCGATCGCGTCACCCAGCGGGGTGCCGCTGCCGTGGGCTTCGAGCAGCGCGACCTCGTCCGGGGCGACCTCCGCGACGGCCAGTGCCTCGGCCACCGCGGCCGCCTGACCGGCCGGTCCCGGCACGGCGTAGCCCGCGCGGTCGGGGCCATCGTTGGTGATCGCCCAGCCGGGCAGCACGGCGTAGACGTGGTCGCGGTCGGCGAGTGCGTCCGACAGCCGCCGCAGCACGACCACCCCGGCGCCCGAGCTGAACCCGGCACCCGCCGCGGCGGCGTCGAACGCGCGGCACCGGCCGTCCGATGAGGCGAGCCCGCCACTGCGGTACCGCGGCCACGTCACGCTCGCCCCGCCTGCCAGCGCGACGTCGCACCGGTAGTCCGCGAGGCTCTGCGCGGCCAGCGCCACCGCCGCCAGCGAACTGGAGCACGCGCTCTGCACGGCCACCGCCGGCCCGGTCAGTCCCAGCCGGTAGGCGACCTGGCCGGGCAGGTGGTCGGCGAGCTGGCGGCCGGTCAGCCGCCCCTCCCAGTCGTCCGGGTCGACGTCGCCGGTCACCGCCGGATTCCCGAACAGGTGGAACAGGAAGTAGCGGTTCACCGAGGCGGCCGTGAACACCCCGACCGGCCCGGTTTCGGCGGCGGGGTCGCGTCCCGCGTCTTCGAGTGCCTGCCACGCCGTTTCGAGGAAGAGCCGGTGCTGCGGGTCGGTCCGCGCGGCCTCGTCGGCGGTGAACCCGAAGAACCCGGCGTCGAACTCCTCGACCCCCTCGATCCGGCCGCCCGCCCGCACGTACGCCGGGTCGGCACGCAGGCCCGGCCCGATACCCAGCGCCGCCAGCTCGTCGTCGGCGTAGTCGTGGATCGAGTCGACGCCCGCGCAGAGGTTCCACCAGAACGAAGGGGCGTCCGGCGCGCCGGGGAACCGGCAGGCCAGCCCGACGACGGCGATGAGATCGCCACCCTGCTCCTCCGCGGTGACCGGTGGCGGAGTGTCCGAAGTGGACTCCGTGAACCAGGCGGCCTGCCCGGCGATCGTCGTGCGCTCGAACAGGACGAGCAGCGGGACGTCCACGCCGAACTCGTCGGCCAGCCGCGCCTGCACCCGGCCGAGCCGCAACGAGTCGCCCCCGGCGTCGAAGAACGGCTCGGTACGCCCGACCCGGTCACGGCCCAGCACCGCGCACCAGATCCGGTGCACGCGTTCCTCGTCCGGGGTCAGCCGCTCGGCCGGGACGGTCGCGGCCGACCGTGGGTCCGGCAGCGCCAGTTCGTCGAGTTTTCCGGTGACGGTCAGCGGAAATCCGTCCAGCACCGCGACGGCCGCGGGTACCGAGTAGCCGGGCAGCACGTCCGCCAGCGCCGCCCGCAGCACCCGGCCGTCCGGACGCGAGTTGGCCGCGGTCACGTAGGCCAGCAGGTCGCCGTCGCGCACGATCGCCCGGGCTTCGGCCACGCCGGGCTGTTCGGCGAGCCGGGCCTCGATCTCGGTCAGCTCCACCCGGAAGCCGCGGACCTTGACCTGCCGGTCGAGCCTGCCGAGGCAGACGAGGTTCCCGTCCGGCAGGAGCGTCGCGAGGTCCCCGGTCCGGTAGCGACGGCCGCCGTCGGCGGTCACCCCGAACGCCGGGCTCGGCTGATCGAGGTAGCCGTCGACGAGGTGCCGCCCGCGCACTTCGAGTTCACCGCTGTCCAGCACGGTGAGCGTGAACCCGGGCAAGGCGCGCCCGATCGGCAGCGGGCCCTCGGCGTCCGGGTCCAGTTCGGCGGCGGTCGTCCGGTAGTGCGCGGCGAAAGTCACCTCGGTGGCGCCGTAGCCGTTGACGAACACGCACTCCGGCGCGAACCGGCCGCGGCGCACGTCGGCGTGGGTCGCCTGCTCGCCGCCGAGCAGCACGGTCCGCACGGACGGGAGGCCGGTCTCGCCGAGGACGTCGAGCAGGTGCCGGTAGACCGTGGGCGTCGAGTGGTAGACGGTCACCTCGTGCCCGGCCAGCTCGCTGGCGGCGTGGGCGAGGCCGTGCGCGCGCAGGTCGACCGGCACGAGCGCGGCGCCGGTGAGCAGTGCCGGGTAGAGGTCCGGGATCGCCGCGTCGAAGCCGAACGACGCGAGCAGGCTGAGCCGGTCGGCCGCGGTGATGCCGAGCGCGGCGATCTGGTTGTCGACGACGTGCAGGAGGTTGCGGTGGGTCTGCGCGACGGCTTTCGGCAGCCCGGTGGACCCGGAGGTGAACAGCACGTACGCCGGGCTGTCCGGATCGGGCTCGGGCACCGGGAGCGGAGCGGTCTCCGTGCCCGAGCACACGAGCCGCGCGGTTCCGGTGCGGCACAGGGCCTCTGCCAGCTCGATGTACTCCGGATCCGCGAGCACGGCGGTCACCCGCGCGGCCGTGAGCTGGTACTCGAGACGTTCCCGGGGAAAGGTCGGGTCGAGCGGGACGTAGGTGCAGCCCGCGGCGAGGGTGCCGAGGATCGCCGCGATCGCGGCACTGCCGTGCCCGGTGACGAGCCCGACCCGCTCCCCCGGCCGGACACCGGCGTCGCGCAACCGCAGGGCGCGGCCGCCCGCTAGCCCGGCGAGCCGGGCGTAGGTGAGCCCGGTGCCGTGCTCGAAGACCGCGATCCGGTCGGACGACTGCCGGGCGTGGACGTCGAATCGGCTGACGCAGCCGGGTCGGGTCATCGGGCGTCGAGCAGTCGCTCCGAGGTTTTTCGGGCGCGCGACAACAACAACGGCGTGGACTTCATCTTGCTCCCCAGTACAGATTCAGGTGAAGAATCACGCAAGGTTAAGACGACCGGCCGCGCCGTGGAATACGAATTCCGCGTATTTAGTCCGAACGATCCATCCATATTGGACCATACGTCGCAGTTATCCGCCCTTCGCGACCGAATCGGCGCCCTGGGCGGTACTTCACCACGATCCTTCGGACACAAACGACACTCGATCGATCACCTTCGGTGACACGTCGGATATTAACCGACCCCTTGTCATCGAATACATTCACGAGCGGTCGGCGAGTCAATTTCCACCATCGATTCAGAAATAGGATCCCGTCGCTCGCCGGTCCTCGAATTCCACTACCGGCCGCGGCGGCGTGAAGTTTTCAGGGGAGCGCCAGGTCATGCCGACACCGATCAGCGTGGCCGAGGCAGGACCGGTCCAGTCGCCGTAGCCGAGGAAGTGCAGCGTGCAGCCGGTGCCGTCCACGCAGGACCGCGAACTCCTCGACACGGCGGTCACCGTCTCCGCGCGGCGGATCGGGAGTTCGTACCGTTTCGACATGCATCGGCCACCTGGGCACGGACCCATGCCGCGTCGGGGAGATACGACTACGCGGTCCAGCGTTTCCGCAGCCAGAGGCTGACGTAGACCAGCGCGACCAGTACGGGTACTTCGATCAGCGGGCCGACGACCCCGGCGAGGGCCTGCCCCGAGGTCACGCCGAAAACGCCGATGGCGACGGCGATCGCGAGCTCGAAGTTGTTGCCGGCGGCGGTGAACGCCAGCGTCGTGGTGCGCTCGTACGACAGCCCGCACGCCTTGCCCAACAGGTAACCACCGACCCACATGATCGCGAAGTACACCAGCAGTGGCAGCGCGATCCGGGCGACGTCGAGCGGGCGGGAGGTGATGTTGTCGCCCTGCAAGGCGAACAGGATCACGATGGTGAACAGCAAGCCGTAGAGCGCGATCGGACCGATCTTCGGCAGGAACTTCTCCTCGTACCAGTCGCGTCCCTTGCTCCGCTCCCCGACGCGGCGCGAGAGATATCCGGCGGCGAGCGGGATCCCGAGGAAGATGACGACGCTGAGCGCGATCTCCCACGGCGAGAAGTCGAGGCTCGTGGTGTCCAAGCCCAGCCAGCCGGGCAGCAGGTCAAGGTAGAACCAGCCGAGCACCCCGAACATGATCACCTGGAACACCGAATTCAGCGCGACGAGCACCGCCGCGGCTTCGCGGTCACCGCAGGCGAGGTCGTTCCAGATGATCACCATCGCGATGCACCGGGCGAGACCGACGATGATCAGCCCGGTCCGGTACTCCGGCAGGTCCGGCAGCATCAGCCAGGCGAGCGCGAACATCAGCGCCGGACCGAGAATCCAGTTCAGCACCAAGGAAAGCACCATCGTGCGCTTGTCGCTGGTGACGGTGCCGAGCCGGTCGTAGCGGACCTTCGCCAGCACCGGATACATCATCAGCAACAGCCCGAGCGCGATCGGCAGCGAAACCTGCCCGATCTTCACCGCGTCCAGTACCCCCTGCAGACCGGGGATCACGCTGCCCAGCAGCAGCCCGGCGCCCATCGCGACGATGATCCAGACGGGGAGGAACCGGTCCAAAAAGGACAGTTCATGCAGGACGTCGGCGCCTGCCTTGTCGGCGGTTCGAGTCACGAGCTGGGTCTCCAGAAGTCGGAAGCGGGATCAGGCGTCGAGGATTTCGGCGACCAGGCCACGGACGCGGCGATCGATCTCGTCACGAATCGGGCGCACCGCCGCCACCCCCTGACCCGCGGGATCCTCCAGCGGCCAGTCGAGGTAACGCTTGCCGGGGAACACCGGGCACGTGTCACCACAGCCCATGGTGATCACCACGTCGGAGGCTTCGACGTCCTCAGTGGACAGTTTGCCCGGGACCTCGGCGGTGATGTCCAGGCCCCACTCCGCCAGCGCCGCGGCAGCGGCGGGATTCACTTGGTCCGCGGGCTCGGAGCCCGCGGACCGCACCGCGATCCGCCCGAGCGAGTGGTGCTGCAACAGCGCGGCGGCCATCTGGGACCGGCCGGCGTTGTGCACGCAGACGAACAACACTTCGGGCGTGCGGGTCATGGCTCTCCTCAGAACAACGGATGAGGACTGGATCGAAGTCTGTGAATCCAATTCAACGGCCTGCATCGACGTTTGTCAATCCAGTGGGTAGTCTGCCGTCAGAGGTCACAGGATCCGAGGAAGGGGGCGTATGGCGACCGAGAACGGCCGCACCCGGAAGCCGGTGCCCATCACCCTGCTGATGGCCGAGCCCGCGGCGGTCGTGGCCCAGGACGAGGCGGAACACGCGGCGAAGCTGTTCAAGGCGCTGTCGGACCCCGTGCGGATCCGGCTGCTCTCCCTGGTCCGGTATTCACCGGGCGGCGAGGCATGCTTCTGCGATCTCGCCGAGGAGTTCGACATGCCGCAGCCGTCACTCAGCCATCATCTCCGCGTCCTCGTCGCGGCGGGCATCCTCGAGCGGGAACGCCGGGGAACGTGGAGCTGGTACAGCGTCGTTCCCGAACCGCTGCGGACCTTGGAGGCGCTGCTGACGACCGGTGGGCCACTGGCCGATCGGACCGCGCCGCTGTCGGCCGGGCAGCGGCCCGCGCGCTGCTGACGGGGAAATCCGTTTGTGTCAGACCTTGCGTCCGACGCCGGCGTAGACGTCGTCCGGTTCGATGTCGCGGAGGCCTGGTTCCGGGTGCCACAGTGGCGCGCTCACCACACCGGGATCGATCAGCTCCAGTCCGTCGAAGAGAGCGGCGACGTCGGCGTAGGGGCGGAAGTACATGGGATCCCTGCTGTTCTTCATCGCCTCGGTGACCGCCGCCATCTCCCGGGGCGCGTGGTCGGCGGTCAGATGCGACAGTGCGATCAGGCTGCCGGCCGGGAGCGCCTCCCGGTAACGGGCGACGATCTCGGCGGGGTGCAGGCTGTCGGGGATGAAGTGGAACACGGCCACCATGAGCAGCCCGATCGGCTGGTCGACGTCCAGGAGTGCCCGCACCGGCGCCGAGTTCAGGACCGATTCGGGCCGGCAAAGGTCTTCCTCGACGACGGTGGCGTTCGGGTCGCCGTCCAGGATGAGGCGACTGTGGGCGACGGCGACCTTGTCGTAGTCGACGTAGACCACCTGACATGCGGGATCCATGGCCTGGGCGATTTCGTGCACGTTGCCGACCGCCGGGATCCCGGAGCCCAGATCGAGGAACCGGGTGATGCCCTGACCGATCATGTACTGCACGGCGCGGCGAAGGAACGCCCGGTTGGACGCGGCGACCTGACGCCCCGAGGGCAGGACGGCCATGACCTTCTCCCCGACAGCGCGGTCGGCGTCGAAATTGTGGCTACCGCCGAGCAGCCAGTCGTAGACCCGTGCCGCACTGGGCACTCGGATGTCGACACCCTCTGGAACCCGTTCGCCCGCCACGGACACCCACACCTCGCATCGCCTCGATACACCTCTGTCGCCAGTACGGTACCGACTGCGCTGCCTCGTTCGTAACCACCCAATCCACCACACGGGCGTTGTCGCACAACGACTACAGCCCGGCTCGGCGCCTCAGATGGACGCGCGAGCGGCTCGCGAGGCGGCGGTCAAGGTGGTGCCGACACCGGACACCAGCCCGTTGTCGACGCAGGTGAGTGTGACTTGGTAGCCGCCAGGAGCGGTGGCGTGCATGAAAGCGCTACAGGTGTCGCCGCCGCCGAGTGCGATTTGCGCCAGCGCACGTGCCTCCCCGCCGGCCTCGGTGAGGGTGGTGCCGAGCCCGTCGATGAAAGAGAGCCCGATACCGTTGCAGGCGAGAGTGGCTTCGTAACCACCACTGACCGCCGAGTTCATGAACGCCGAGCACCCCGCGGCGGGTGCGGCGCTCGCGACGGAGGGCAAGGCGAGCGCCGCGACCGTCACTGCTCCGGCCATGAACACCGCTCGCTTGACCAAGCCGATCATGCTGATGCTTTCGCGCATCGACGCATCCTCTCTCCTCTTACGACTTCGACGACGCTTCGACGATCGGCCACCCACTGTGGTTCCCAAGGCACCCAACGTATCGAGCCCGAATCCACCAATAGCATCGTTTTAGATGTATCGTTATCGATGTGAAGGCCAGTGAGTTGTATCTGCTCGGCAAGCATCTGATGGAGCTCGCCGCCCGGGGCATGCGTGACGATGCGGATCCGGAGACGCCGGAGATCTACGACGTACTGATCTCGGTGCTCGTCGAGGGGCCGGGCATGTCGATCGGGGAATTGACCGCCCGGACCGGGTTCGCGCAGAGCCACGTCTCCGGCGCCGTCGCCAAGATGCGGGCAATGGGCGCGGTCGTCACGCGTCCTGATCCGGCGGATCGCCGCCGCACCTTGGTCGTCCCGGCCGAGGCGCTGGTCGAGGCGATCGCCCGGCGCCAGCAACGTGCCGCCGAAGAGATCCTCGCCGCGGCGCTCGCCGAGCTCGATCCGGACCGGGATTCGGTCGCGGACCGGGCAGCACGGCTTACCCGGGCGGCGGAGGAGCTGTACCGGCTGCTGACCGCTCGCGCGTTGGGGGTGGACGAAGATGCCGCACTGACACCGTTGCACTCGCTGGCCGAGAAGACGACCGGAAGACCGAGGAACGGAGAGAGAACATGACTGGGGCAGCCGAATACCCGTTCACGGACACGGAGCCGTTGCGGTGTCCCGCGGAATTCATCCGCCGTCAGGACGAGGAGCCCGTCGGCCGGGTGCGCCTGGCCTCCGGCGAGGACGCCTGGCTCGTCACACGGTATGCCGATATCCGGAGTTTGCTCAGCGATCCGCGGTTCCGCCCCTGGGTACCCGGGACCGGCTCGGCCGACGGCGGAGGATTGCTCTTCACCATGTCGGGTCCCGAGCACGCACGGCTTCGGCGCATCGCCGCCAAGGCACTCACCCCGCGCCGGGTCGAACTGTTGCGTCCGCGCCTGGAAACCATCGCGGCGGAGTCGGCCGCGAAACTGATCTCGCAAGACCGGCCCGCCGACGTGCTGAACGAGTACGCGATCCCCTTCGCCCTCGCCGCGCTCAACGAACTTCTCGGTGTCCCGCAAGCGGCTCGCGGCGATCTGCGGGCCTGGACCGACAGCATCGTCGCGGTGTTCACCGCGCCGAACTATGCGGAAATGGCCGAAGCGGCCCAAAATCTGGGCGGTTACTTCGCGGAACTGGTGGAGGCCAAGCGAAAGACTCCGGGCGACGATCTGCTGACCGGCCTGCTCGAAGCCCGCGACGACTCCGGCGACTCGTTGCGCCCGGACAAGATCACGCAGCTCGCCTTCGCGATCATGATCGCCGGCTACGTCCCGCCGGCGAACGCGCTGGCCCGGGCCGTACTGCGGCTGGCCGCCGAACCGGCACTCCCCCGGGACCCTGCCGGGATCCCCGCCTTGGTCGAGGAACTCCTGCGACAGGACCAGGGTTCGGCCACGGACCAAGGACGGATCGCCGTCGAGGACGCCGAAATCGGCGGAGTTCCGATCCGTGCGGGCGAATTCGTCCTCGCCCCCTTGCGGGCGGGCAACCACGATCGCAGGCGCTTTCCGGAACCGGACCTCGCCGACCTCTCACGTACGCCCGGCCACCTCACTTTCGGGCACGGGCCACACCATTGTCTCGGGGCGGCACTGGCCCGCACGGAACTCCAGGCCGGGATCGCCGCGCTACTCGCCGCCGCACCACGGCTGCGGCTGGCCGTACCGTTCGACGAACTCACCTGGCGGCCGATGTTCCTCACCCTGCGCGGCCCCGTCAGCGTCCCCATCACCTGGTAACGCCTCCCCGTGCTTGACGACCCGTCCGCGCGGGGCGTGAGTGGCGTTATCGAGGGGTAAGGCAAACGTGGCGCGTCCCGAAAGTGGCTTTCGGAATGGGGAGCGGCTCCAGCGTGACCGTATCCTCAAGTACGTGATGGCCCTATACGACACGTTCGCCTTACCCCTCAATAGAACGCTCAGCTCGGCCCCCGGATAGCCGTCACGAACGGCTTCGCCGACCAGCACACGAGCCGCACCCAAGGCGCTGTGCAGGGTGTCGGCGTCACATTCCGTTTCGTGCCGCCGAAGTTTCGATCAGGGACACAGCGCCGGGCCCGTTCGACCGCGTCCTACCTCATCCTGTCTTACGACCACACCGTCACACTCCCACCAAGGTGATGACGCCGAGGCCTAGCAAGATCACGCCCACCACCGAATCCAGCGACCTCTTGACCCGCGGCCGGTTCAGGAACGGGTGGAGACTTCCGGCCGCGAACGCGAACCCGAACAACCACAGAGCGCTCACCGTGACATAGATGGCGAAAAGCACGAGCTCGGCGCCGAGGGCCGACGTCGCCGAGCCCGGGAGGAACTGCGGAAGAATCGACAGATAGAACAAGCCGATCTTCGGGTTGAGACAGTTCATGAGCAGTCCGCGCAGGAAGAAACCCGTGTTCCCGCGATCTTCCCGTTTCGGCGCGGGCGCCGACGGCGACAGCGCGGAACGCAGCGCCGTGATCCCGAGCCACATCAGGTACGCCGCGCCGATCACGGTGACGACCCGAAAGGCCACGCTGCCGTTGGCCAGCAACGCCGACAACCCCACCACCGAAGCGATACCCCACAGGACGATACCGAGCAGGACCCCGGCGGCGGTACGCACCGCCGCCGGACGCCCGGCGGCGGCACTCGTCTGGAGCAGCAGCGCTTGATCCGGCCCCGGAACGATGACGATGACCGCCGCCGCGGCCGTGAAAGCGAGCACAGTGAAAAGCGTCAAGCGGTCCCCCCACGTCGTTCAGCCCAAATGTTCACCGATCTGCCGACGCGTCGTGTAGACGATCTCAGAGCCGGGTGATGACGGAGTTCAAGGCCGTGGGCACGACGGGCGCACTGGGGCTGGACAGGGACGAATCTGCCTGCGATTGAATCCGGCATTTCATCCTGCCGCTCTGAACCCCGGCGCGACTCAAGCTCTCATTCAAAGCACCGTTCCGACATCTCCGACGTGAGAGACTCCGTGATCGTCGCAGCGGCTCTGGACCTCGGCGAGCAGCACCCGCAGCAGTGAGGCGAGCTGGGCCCGCTGCTCGTCGCTCAGCCCGGAAACCAGTTCGAGTTCCCGCTCCAGCACCCGATCGACGGTCTGATCCACCAGCGCGTGCCCGGCCGGGGTCAGTGTCACGTACACGCTGCGGCCGGGCGGTTCGGTGTGCCGTTCGACCAGCCCCTCGCGTTCCGCGCGGGCCACCCGCTGCGAGATCGCTCCCGCCGTGACCAGGGTCAACCTCGCCAGCTCCCTGGTCGTCAGCGAGTACGGCGGGGAGCTGCGCCGGAGCACGCTGAGCAGGTCCAGCGTGGCCGAATCGACGTCGGAGTCGAGAAGGACGCGGCGCCGGTCCTCACCGAACAACTTGGCGAGTTGCCACACCCTGGTCACGATGCCGATGGACTCCGTCGACGTTCCGGGCCGTTCGCGCTGCCACGCCGCCTCGATCTCGTCCGCGGCGTCCGGCGTGGGGTCCATTTCGGACGCTGCACTCATCCCCAGACCTCCACCGCGGTTGTCGGCTGCATGGCACACAGCCTATCATTTAGGCCTAAACGTGAGTTGGTCGATGAACACGAAGGAGGCTAGATGACTCGAACAATCCTGGTCACCGGTGGGGGCACCGGCATCGGAAGGGCCTTGGCGGCGCGATTCGCGGCGTCGGACGCCGTCGTGCACATCACCGGACGACGCAAGGACGTCCTGGTCTCGGCGGCGGCCGAGCTGGGCTCTTCGGTCCGGCCGCTCGTCTGCGACAACACCGATCCCGAACAGGTGACCACCGCGTTGGCGGAGCTGGACGGGCCGATCGACGTGCTGGTCAACAACGCCGGTGGCAACACCGATTTCGATCTCCCCGACCAGGATGGGCTCGCCGGTGTCCTCGCGCGCTGGCGCGCCAATCTGGACGCCAACCTGATCAGCGCGGTGCTGACCACCACCGCGGTGGAGGACAGGCTGGCCGAAGGCGGGGCGGTGATCCACATCGGGTCCATCGCCGCCGACCAGGGCGCCGGATCGTACGGCGCGGCCAAGGCAGGGCTGTCGTCGTGGAACGTCGACCTCGCCCGGCGGCTTGGCGCCCGCGGGATCACCACGAACGTGGTCGCGCCGGGCTACATCCGCGAGACCGAGTTCTTCCGGGACAAGCTCCCCGCCGAGCGGGCCGGGCAACTGGTCGACGCGACCTGCACCGGCCGTGCCGGGATTCCCGTCGATATCGCCGAAACGGTGTACTTCCTCGCTTCCGCCGGCGCCCGGCACATCACCGGGCAGACCCTCGGGGTCAACGGCGGCGCGCACCCGACCAGATAAGGAGGAATGGTTGCCGTCGCGGACACTCCCCTCCACCGTGCCGAGCCCTCGTGAATCTTCGCCCGGCCGCGGGATCCTTCACCGAAAGCCCCGACAAGCCGACGGGCGTCGTCCAGGAACTCACCGGGCGGCTGACGCTTTCGCGCCGGGAACCCGTGACTCACGTGATTGAAGCCGTAACTCGCGTGATCGGAGCCGTAACTCATGAGTTCCGCCCTCCATCACGCGAGTTCCGGCTAGGAACACGCGAGGTACGAGTTACCGGTCCTCTGCGGGCCCGGCGCGGGGAGTGGACGAAGGCGTTGCGAAAGCCACTTTCGCAACCTTCAACGTTGCGAAAGTGGCTTTCGCAACAGCTCTTGGCGACCTTCAGCGCGGCCCGGCGCGGCAGGCGGGCCGGCAGCTGGAATGGCGGACGATCGTTCCTGATCACCGACCCGATCGGCCTGCTGACCGCGCCGCCGACGGTCCGGGAGGGCAAAAGCGAGTTCGCAGCGCCGCTCGACATCGTGGCCATGCCCGTGAACGGCCTTTGACCGTTCACGTACTCCGGTACAAGCCGGCCGCGAGAGCGGCCAGCGTCCGGTGGCAGGTTTTCCCGGTGCGGCCCAGCGGAAGCTCGGGAAGGGCGACCAGGAACTCCGGCAGCTTGCGCACGGCGAGGCCCCGGCCGGTGAGGAACGCCGTGAGTTCGGGCAGGCTCGGCGAGTGGCCGTTCCTGGCCGCCACGCAGGCACAGAGCCGTTCTCCCAGCTCGGTGTCCGGCACCGCGACACAGGCGACCTCCCTGATCGCGGGATGCTCGCCGAGCGTGCGCTCCACCTCCGCCGGGCTGATCGTGTACCCGCCGCGGATCACCACGCGTTTGCTCCGGCCGGTGACGTGGAGCCTGCCGCGCTCGTCGAAACGGCCGTTGTCGCCGGTCCGCACCCAGCCACCGTCGGGCCGGTATTCGGCGTCCAGCTCCGGCGCGGCGACGTGGCACAGCGGTGTCATCGGGCCTCGTGCGTGGATTTCCCTGTCCGCGATCCGGATCTCGCACACCGCGGGATCCGGTACGCCGGCACCGTTCTCCGGTTCGGTCGTATGGCAGTTGACGCCGTCGGAAGAACCGTAGACGTCGATCATCCCGACGCCGAACCGCTCCCGGCACGCGGCCAGCGTCGAAAAGGGCAGCGTGTCGCCGCTCGACACGATGGCCGCGAGCCCGGCGGTGTCCACCGTCGTGGGATGGTCGGCCATGCGCCGCCACATCGCGGGTACGGCGAACACGTGGGACGGGCGGTGCTCGGTGATCAGCCGCAGCGCCGCGCCCGCCTCGAACCGGCGCGTCAAGATCAGCGTGCCACCGAGGCGGCACAACGTCACCGGCACCCCGAACGACCCGAATCCCGACGTCGGTGAGACCAGGACGAGGTCGCGGGGAACCACCGTCCCGCCGTGGACGGCACGGACGTAGTTCGCCCGCCCGCCGGCGAAGGCGTTGTGCGAGTAGGCGATCATCTTCGGCGCCGATTCCGAGCCCGACGACACCAGGATCCGAGCCGGGGCCTCCGGATGCGGGCGTACGACACGGGCCGCGCGGCGAGGTTCGCCCACCACCCGCCCGTTCTCGACGGCGAACCGCACCCGAGCGCGGTCGAGGAGGTCGTCCGAGCCCGGCGGCAACGGCAGTACCACGGCACCGATCGCGAACACGGCCAGTTCCGCGACCACCGCGGCCCGTCCGGCCGGTTCCCGCACCCCGACGATGTCGGCCGAGCCGCATCCGGCGGCCGCCAAGCGCGCGGCCAGCTCCCGTACCGCGGCGTCCAAACGCGCGTAGTCGAGGGATCCCTCGTCGTCGATCACCGCCGTGCGAAGTGGGTGCAGGCGCACCCGGTCGCCGAAAAGCGAATACAGGTCCCGGTCCGGGCAATGTCCACATCGGACCCATTCGCGGCGGAGGTCGGCGGGCACGAGGTCGCGCAGCACCACCCCGGTCTCGGACACCCAGGTCATGACGTGAACTTCCACGGCGACGCGACGAGTGCGCAGTCATCCTGGATCAGCGCGCGGGAAAACCGGGGATCCGCGGCGAGCGCGGCGAGGTCGTCGCACACCGGCACGGTCAGCGGGCGGTCACAGCGCCGCCGGGCGCCCGCGTTGAGCTTGCTCGCCGCGGACAGGAGCGACGAGTCGGCCCGGGTGGCGCCGCGGGCCAAGGCCGTCACGATCCCGTGCGCGCAGACGACACCGCCGAACACGTCGACGATCGTCATCAGCGACGGCGGAACCCCCGCGTGGGCCTGCACGACGAAATCCGTGCCCACCGGCGGTTCCGGCCCCAGCTCGGCGCCCCATCCCGACGCGTGCGCGTACAGGATCCCCGGCCGGGCACGCGCCAGATCGAGTGCGCTCAACGACCACCGCGCGGCCTTTCCCGGCGCCCAGTTGTGCAGGAAGACGTCGGCGCCGACGGCGAGGTCGAGCAAATGGCTCCTGCCGTTCCGGGTGCCCAGGTCGATCTCGATGACCTCCTTGCCGTCGTTGAGCGCACGGAACCTGGCCGACGCGTCGCCGGCGATCGGCGGGACCCATCGCAGCGGATCGCCGCCCGGCGGCTCGATCCGTAGCACCGTGGCACCGAGCAGCCGCAGCAGGTGACCGGCGAGCGGGCCCTGCACCCGGCGGCACGACTCGAGCACCACCAAGCCGGACAACGGAAGCGGTACGGCAGGCCGGACCGGGCGGTGTCCGCGCCCCAGACCGCTCACGACGAACGCGGGAAGCCCGTCGATCACCCGATCCGCCACCCTCACCAGCGTCATTCCCGTCCGGATCGCGGCCCGCTCCACCGCCTCGATCGGCTGTGCGGCAAGAGCTTTCGGCAGCGGCGGCGGCAACGGGCAGGTCGCGGTCGCGAACCGGTGCAGGAACGGCCGCCAGCCGCTCGAGATCACCCTCTCGTCGACCTCGAGAGCCCGCCAGAACCGTTGCCACACCGCCGGATCGAGCGACTCGATCTCATAGGCGACACCGTCGGACGAGCGGAACGGCGGTCCGCCGGGGCGGAAGTCCTCGATCTGGTCGTCTTCGGCCGTCGCCGCCGCCAGATACTGGGAGATCGCCAGCAAAGCCGCCTGCGCCAGCGAAGTGGACACACCCCGCAGCGGGATCCCGCGGTCACGAGCGAGGCCGAGCGCGACGATGCCCAGCTCGGCGAGTTCGGCCGCGAGGATGGACGCGTAGTCGAGTCCGAGCGGGGTCGGTTCGCCGAATCGCCGCCCGTGGACGTGCATGATCCCGCAGGCGGCCTGCACGTCGAGCTCACCGGCCAGCGGCAGGCCGACCGGACCCGCGACGGTCACGGCGTCCACCTCGATGATCATGCGGGGCGCCTCCCGTGCACCGAGTACAGCACGCACGACGAGGCCCGGAATCCCGGATCCGCCATGACCGAACGCACCTCGGCGAGTTCGCCGTCGGTCATCCCCGCGGCGATCAGCCGATCCCGCAGGTGATGGGTGTGGTGGATCAACAGCCGCAGGCCGGGCGAGCCCGCCCGCCACGGGAAGATCAGGGGCACCGGGTCGATCTCGACCAGACCCGCGGCGGCCATCGAGGCGGCGACCCGACGGCCCCAGGTACCGTCCCCGCCCGCCGCCTTGAACGTCTTTTCCTTGGCCGCCAGGAACTTCTCGTAGATCCTCGCCGCACGGGCGCCGGGCGCGAGCAGCACCGGACCGTAGGAGATGTCGAACTCGTCGATCTGCATCCAGCCACCCGGCTTCACCGACTGAGCCAACTTGGGGACGACGGCTTCCCGCTCCGGCAAATGCTGCAGCACCAGCCGGGCGTGCACGAGGTCGAACCCGCCACCCGGCAACGGATCGTGGACGACGTCGTGCCGGAGGACGGTCAGTCCAGGCCCCGTTCCGATGTGGCAGGGTTTGATGTCGGTCGCCAGCACCGACCCGGTCGGCGCCACTCTGGCGGCGAGCCACCGCGCGACCCCGCTGCCGCCCGCGCCGACTTCGAGGCAGGACCAGCCCTCTCGCACGCCGGTCTGCTCCAGCCGCGCGAAGGTGGCCGGGTCGTACGCCTCGGAGAGGCACCGATGCTGCTCGGTCGCGTGGTCACTGTGATTGTCGAACACGTAGGCCGTGGTCACGTCCACCTTCCCGATCCGTTCGTGGCGGCCGTCCCGGTCAGCCGCTCCAGCAGTTCCAGCCGCCGCACCTTCCCGGTGCCGGTGCGTGGTACGTCGTCCCACCGGAGCGTCACCGGCTCCCCCATCGGCGGCAGATCGGCCACCGCGGCCCGCCACCGCGCCGGATCGAGTCCGGTGTCGGTCACGACGACCGGGATCGGCGCCCGCCCCGCCGCGGAAAGCACGACGCATTCGGCGATGGCGGGAAGACGGTCCTCGATCGCGTCCTCCACCGAGAGACAGCTCAGCCCGGGGACGCTGTCGACCTCCCGGTCCAGCAACGTCACCGCGCCGGTCCGGCTCACCACGCCGAGATCGCCGGTGTTCCACCACCGGCCGTGTGCCTTGTCCTCCCAGCGATCCTGTTCGCCCACGTACGCCACACAACGAGCACGAGTGCGTGCCATGAGGAGTCCCGGAGTGCCCCGCGGGACCGGTTCGGCGGTCTCCGGGTCGACGACGCGCAGCCTCGCGAGGCCGGGCAGCGGCCTGCCGATGTCCCGCGTCGCCCGCACGGATCGCCTGGTGAAGAACCGGAACGAGAGAGGACCGGTCTCCGATTGGCCCCAGCCTTCCATCCACAGTGGACGTTCGCGGCCGGAGGCGGCCAGCATGGTCCTGATCACCGGCGGGTGCACGGCGTCGTAGGTGCTGACGAACCTCCGGACCCGGCGGAACGGGTTCTCCGGTGAGTGCGCGAGTGGCCGCCAGCGCACGAAAGTCGACGGAAGGGCCTCGATGACGGTGGGCCGATGCCGTCCGAACATCCGCTCCGCCGAAGCCGGCTCGCTCAGGACCACGATCTCCCGTGGCGCGAGACACAGCGCCGACGCCGTCCAGCAAAAGGTCCGGCCATGCGCGTAGGCGCTGGCGTTGCCCAGCACGTCGTCACGCCGGACGCCGAGGACGGGCCAGCGGATCGCCTCCGGACGAGCCAGCCGGTCGATGATCGTCCGCGTCGTGTGGACCACCAGTTTCGGTGTCCCGGTCGTCCCCGACGTATGACAGATGAGCAGCGGTTCGTCGGCGTGCCTTCGGTACGGCTCCGGCGATGGGGCGGCGGCGAAACCTTCGATGGGCAGGACCCGGTCTCCGCGCGGGGACGGCCGATCCGTGACCACGACCGCGGCGTCCAGTCGTTTCAGCAGGATTTCCAGCGTGTCGTCCGGAAGATGACCGGACAGCTTCGCCGCGACCGCCCCGATCCGCACCGCGGCACACGCCAGCAGGTCGTAGTCCCAGTGGTTCCGCTTGACGATGGCGACCCGGTCCCCCGGGCGCACACCGGCTTCGGAGAGCCATCCCGCCGCGTCCCGCACCAGCTCGGCCAGCCCGGCGACCGGGTAGACGGTTCCGCGCTCGGGCGCGATGTCGAAGGGACGGTCGAGGCGCACCTTCGTCCGCGTGTGGACGCATTCGTCGAACAACGTGCCCATGTCGTGCGGTTTCATCCGGCACTTTCCTCCTTGACGGGACACGCGATCCGATCGGTCAAGCGCCGCGCGGCCCGGATGCCGGAGCGGACGGCCGCTTCGCTGCACGGGCTCAGGAACACCCAGTCGCCCGCGTAGTCGACGACGCCCCGTCCGAGACCGGCCTCGAAGGAAGCACGCAAGGCGAGCGCGCCGGGCGTCGCCTCGGGTGCCGCGTGCCGCACCCGCCGGACGATGGCGCGGCGGGTCGCCGCCCGCAGGCCGGGAACGAGCCGCTCGGCCGCGTCGGTCAAGCGGACCACCACGTCCTCGTCGGCCGCGGTCAGCAGTTCCGGCACCGCGTCCGGATGGGCCATGACCGTGACCAGGCCGCGGCCCGCGGGCGCACGGCCGGGATGTTTCAGATGGTCGAAGATGATCGTGGCCACCGTGCCGTTCTCCGCCGTCGGCACGATCAAGGCGTAGTCGGGACCGCCGAGCGGACGTTCGAGCAGCAGATGCGCCTTGACCACCGGCGTGAACGAGCAAGCGGCGAGGAAGGCGGATCCGTGTCGCGGATGCAGCTCGGCCGCGACGGGGGCGGGCACGGCCAGCACCACGGCCTTCGCGCTGATTTCACGCGTACCGCTGATGATCCGCGCCGTGGAACCGTCGTCGACGATCTGATCGACACGGAAGCCGGTGCTGACGTCGACCTTCCCGGCGAGGGCGCGGGCGAAGGTGTCCATGCCGTCGCGGTACGCCCGCCACGTCGGCGGCGGTCCGACCGACGTGAGCAGGGCGAGCAGGGGCGCGGCCGCCGAACGCGCCGGATCCCAGCCGAAGAACCCGGAGACGACCGGCTGCAACAGGTAGTCCAGCAGATCCCGGTGGTGAGGCGCGGCGAACTCGGCGACGGTGCGCCCGCCCAGCCGGGAGACCTCCGGCCGTTCGATGTCGAACTCGCCCCGCATCGCCCGCATCCCGGCCAGCCTGGCCCGGACGGACAATCCCGCTCCGGTGAGCAGCCCCCTGGTTTCCGCGACGCCGGACCTGGGCCTGCCTCGCCACATCGCGATGCCACGGCCGATCCGGGGAGCGTCGGCGGCGTCGATGCCCAGCTCCGCCAGCAGCCGCCAGGTCTCGCGATAGCCCTGCTCGGCCAGCTGCTCGGCGCAGGTGTCGATCAGGAAGCCGTCCTCGCGCAGCGTCGTCATCCGGCCGCCGACGACGTCGGCCGCTTCGAACACCCGTACTTCCCGACCGGACTTGCCCAGCCGGTACGCGGTGGTGAGCCCGGCGACGCCGGCGCCGACCACCGCCACCTCGACATCGGTCACGCGATCACCACCAGGTTCACCACGACCAGGCTCAGCACGGTGATCCGGTGGATGCGGATGCCGAGCATCCGGGCCCGCATGATGTCGCCCAGCGCGAACCCGAGCCAGAGCTGCCGGATCCGCGCCACCAGGGTCGGGAGCAACGCGAGGGGGAACCACCACGGGCCACCGAGCGCGGGCACGGCGAAGATCAGGGCGAACTCCGCCGCCGACACGGCGACCACGAAGTACATGTTGCCTCGCGGAGTGGTCAGTGCCGCGACCGTCGGCCTGCCGACCCGCCGGTCACCGTCGACGTCGTTGGTGTTGGAGTACACGCCGAACAGCAGCGGTCCCAGCCCGAAGAGCAACGCCTGAGCGAGCGCGAACCCGGTGAATTCGCCGGACGCGAGGCCGTACGGCGCCAGCACGAGCGCCCAGCCGAGCGCCGCGATGAAGAACTCCTGGAAGCCGTGGTAGCTGAGCTTCACGCCCCAGGAATACTGAAGCGAGAAGAAGTAGGTCACCGCGATCAGCAAGATTGTCCACAAAGGACGATGCGGTGCGATCGCGATGGCCGTCAGCCAGAGCGCGGCGCCGACGACGGCGGTCGCCCACGCGAACCGCAGCACCTGGCCCTCGTCGAGGGTGCCGGCCACCAGCGGTTTGCGGTACCGCTTGCGCTGGGGGTCGTCCGGTGAGTAGTTCGTGATGTCGCTGCCGTCCCGGTATCCCGTGAGATCGTCGAGCGCGACCATCGCCGCGATCACGAACACCTCGCCGAGCAGGAACACGCCGACGGAGGTCAGGACGCCGGTGTCGAATCTCGCCGCCGGGGTGAGCAGCGTCCACACCACCACCACGCCGAGGTAGTAGTCGACGATGTCGAGTTTCGCGAGCCGGAAGTACGCTTTGCCGCGCGTGGCGGCCAGTGTCGCGGTCATCGCCCGTCCAACGCGATCAACGCGGCGAAGGACCGGTCACCGCCGTAATGCAGGTCGCGTCGTTCGAGCAGCCGCGCACCGGGGAGGAGGGCCAAGTACTCCTCCACGGTCCGCAACCGCGAAAACCGGCCGACGGGGATATCGGCCTCCTCGTACTCCACGAGCACGAGATGCCGGGCCGCCCCGGCGATCGCCCGGCACGCTTCGGCGATCTCGTCGTCGTCGAGTACGTGCATCAGCACCCATACGCAGACGGCGACGTCGAACCGCTTGTCCTGCCATGGCAACCGCTGGACCGTCGAGCGGAGGAATTCCACAGTGGACAGATGGGCGCAGTTCCCCCTCGCCAGCGCGAGCATGCGCGGGGTCATGTCGATCGCCGTCACCGCGCGGGCCCGCGCCGCGATCGCCGGGGTGAGCCTGCCCATCCCGCAGCCGATCTCCAGCGCGGCACCGACGTCGCCCAGGGAACGCAGGAGATCGGTGACGAGCCGGATGGTGCGAGCGGTCGTCTCGGCCGCCAGTTCGGCGGGCTGGGAGGCGCGCATGACGCGGGACAGCCCGGCGCGCTCGGCACGCCTGTGCCACTCCTCGGCGACCTCGCTCGGGGCGGGCGTCCGGGTGATCTGCCGCATCACGACTCCTTCGCGAACTCGCACACCGCGTCCGCGATGCGTTCCACCTGCTCGTCCGACAGATGGGGGTAGATGGGGATGGCCAGCGTGCGCCGCGCGGCGAGGTCCGCCGACGGCCAGGTGTCCTCCGGCCGGGTGTAGGGCGCGAACGCGGGTTGCCGTGGCAGCGGGGCCGGGTAGTAGACGTGCGAGCCGATCCCCCGGGCCGCCAAATGCGCGCGAAGTTCGTCCCTGCGCTCGGCGAGCAGCGAATAGACGTAGTAGCACCGTCCGTCCTTCGCCGGGGGCGGTGCCAGCACGCCACAGCCCGCCAGGTCGGCGAAGCGCTCGGTGTAGTACTCGCCGATTTGTGCGCGTCGCGCGAGCCGTCCGGGAAGGCCTGGGAACCGGTGCAGCTGGAACGCGGCCATGATCTCGTCGAACCGGCTGTTGTAGCCGACACGGTGGTACAGGAACCGGTTCTCGCCGTCCTGGCCGTGATTGCGCAGCATCCGCACCGCCGAGGCGAGTTCCGGATCGTCGGTCACGACCATGCCGCCCTCGCCCGGCATACCGAACGTCTTCACCTGGACGAACGAGTACACGCCCGCGTCGCCCCAGCGCCCGGCGGGCATACCCGCGAGGCTTCCTCCTTGCGCGACCGCGGAATCCTCCAGCAGCCGCGCGCCCGCCTCGGTCGCGATCCGGCGCAAGGCGGGCATGTCCGCCATCATCGAGAACATATGCGCCGGCATGATCACCTTGGTCCGCGAAGTGACCAGCCGGGCGACCGCTTCGGGATCGACGACCATGGACCACGGATCGATGTCGGCGAACACCGGCCTCGCGCCGAGCAAGGCGGGCGCGGCCGCGAGCGGCGCGCAGCCGAACGCCGGCACGATCACCTCGTCCCCCGCGCCGACGTCCATCGCGCGCAGCACCAATGTCAGCGCCGAAGTTCCGCTCCCGCAAGCGATCGCGGCCGCCGCGCCGACCGAGTCACGGATCGCCGCTTCGAAACGGGCCGTGTGGTCGCCGAGGATGAATTTCTGCTCCGGTGCGAGGCCGATACGGCGGACGATGTCCAGCAGTTCGGCACGGTCTTCGTCGAAGAGATCGGACGGGAAGAACGGCAGCGTCATCCACGCCGCCCGCGGTAGAACGCGCGGATCGAGTCGCAGACGCGGTCGCAGTCCCCGGTGGACATGTCCGGATACAGCGGGAGCGCGAGGGTGTGACGGCAGGCGTCCTCGGCGTTCGGGAACTCGCCCTTCCGATGGCCGAGCCCGGCGAAGCAGGGTTGCAGAGGCAGCGGCGCCGGGTAGTAGACCTCGGTCTGCACACCGTCCGCCGACAGATGCGCCGCCAAGTCGTCGCGCGAGTCGACCTCCACCACGTAGACGTAGAACACGCTGTCCGGCCGCGCCGACGGCAGCTTGCGCACCCCCGCGACGTCCGCGAGCGTCGCCGTGTACCGGGCGGCCAGTTCCGCGCGACGGGCGATGTCGAGGTCCAGCCTGGTGAGCTTCGCGAGGAGGACGGCGGCCTGGATGTCGTCCATCTTGCTGTTCACGCCGGGCAGACCGGTCGCCGTCGAGATGGCGGGGAAGTCGGCGATCGTGCCACCGAACCGGCCGTGGTGGCGGAGCGCGTCGACCGTCTCGGCGATCCGCCGGTCGTCGGTGAGGACCGCGCCCGCGTCACCGATCGCACCCAGCGTCTTCGTCGGGAAGAACGACAGCACCCCGCCCGCGCCGAAAAGCCCCGCGTGCTTGCCACGAAGGCGCATGCCGATGGCCTCCGCGCTGTCCTCCACCACGGTGAGCCCGAGCCGCCGGGCCACTTCGAGGACGCCGTCGATGTCCGCGAGCCGCGAGAACAGATGCGTCGGCATGACGAACCGGGTGCGCTCCCCCGCCGCGTCCGCCACCGCCGCGGGGTCGATGCCGTACCCGTCCGGGGCGATGTCGGCGAAGACCGGACGCCCGCCCGCGAGCACGACCGACGTCGCCGACGCCCCGAAGGAGAAGGCAGGGACGACCACTTCGTCTTCCGGCCGCAGGCCCGCCGCCCGCAGCAGCAGGACCAACGCGTCCGTTCCGCTGTTGACCCCGATGACGAACTTCGCGCCGGTGTAAGCCGCCAGCGCGGCTTCCAGCTCCGCCACCTTGCGACCGTGCGAATATTTGCCATTTTCGAACACGTCGAGAATATGTCGTCTTGCACTCGGCCACGTTCGCTCGAATGTGCTCGATTGGTTGAAAAATGACACCGACAGCGTACCCACCTCCGGTGGCGTCGAGACTCGTTCCCGAGCGTATGTCAGGAAAACCGGGCTCTCGGCCACGTTCGCACTTCCTGGTCAACTCAAGCGGCAAGTATTGACACTTGATCATCACGGATGTCAGTTTTGCGATGGATTCCGAATGGGAAACTCTGAGGAGCAGGCTCACCAGTGCGTTCACTCATTGTGGGACTCGGCCGAGCGGGCGCGGGTCTGCATCTGCCGGTCTTGGCCAAACTCCGTACCCGGACACCCCGGCTCTTCGACGACGCTCCCGTCAGCGCGTGCGAACCGCGACCGAACGTCGCCTCGCGGACGGGGCTCGCGGTCGCGCCGACCATCGAAGCCGCGGCCGCCGGGCTCGACCCCGCCGAGACCGTCGTGCACGTCTGCACACCGCCGACCGAACGCCTCGCCGTGCTCTCCGAACTGGCCACGCTGGGCTTCCGCAAGGTGATCGTGGAGAAGCCGCTCGCCGCGGACATCGACGACCTCGCCCGGATCATCCGCCTGCGCCGCAAGCACAAACTGCACGTCGAGGTCGTCGAACCCTGGCTCGCCAGCACGCTCACCGCCCGGTTGGTCGGGCTCATCCGCAGCGGCCGGTTCGGCGCTCCGCAGTCCATCGAGATCGTGCAGAACAAACCGCGATTCCGCCGCTCGCTCGTGATGCCGGGGCACCCGACCGCCTTCGACGTCGAGCTGCCGCACGGAGTCGCGCTCGCGCTGCGGCTCGCGGGCGCCGCACGGGTCACCCACGCGTCCGGGACCGATCTCGAGGTCGAGGGGAACGTCGGCCCCCGGATGGGCGGAGCCAGGGTCGGGCTCCGGCACAATTCGGGAATCCACACGGAGATCCGTTCGGACCTCACCTCACCGGTACGGGAACGGCGGGTCACCGTCGAATTCGAAACGGGCACCGCGGTCGGGCATTTCGCGGTGAGCGGCGACGACCACCATTCGCAGCTGACCCTGCGGTCGAACGGCCGGTCGGAGCATGTCGTGCTGCGCGACGACGCGATGACCGAGTGGATGTTCGAGGCCTACCGGAAGTTCCAGGTGCACGGGGAACAGACACAGGGATTCACCTTCGCCACCGAGGTCGTCCAACTGCTGTCGGTGGCCAAGAACATCTGCGCGGAACCGGTCTCCCGCCCCGAGCCCGACGCGGTGGCGGCCCATGCCGAATGACCCGGTGCAGGCGGGTATCACCGACGAGGCGGCCGACGACCTCGGCGGCCAGATCGCGGCGCTCGACGCCCTGGGCTGGCGCACGATCGAGCTGCGCACCATCGACCGGATCCCCGTCGCCGACCTCACCGACGAGCGGTTCGGCGAGGTCGCGACGACGCTGGCGGACAAGGCGATCGGCGTGGTCTGCCTGGCGTCCCGGATCGGCGGATGGGGCAGGCCGATCACCACCGACTTCCGGCACGACCTCACGGAGCTGGCCGTCCTCGCCGCGCGAGCGCGGTCGATCGGCACCCGCTACGTCCGGATCATGTCGTATCCCAACGACGGCCTGAGTGAGCACGAGTGGCATCGCCGGGTCATCGCGAGGATCACCGTTCTCGCCCGACACGCCGAACGACACGGCGTGACGCTGCTGCACGAGAACTGTTCGGGCTGGGCGGGCACGAGCGCCGAGCGGATGCTCGAACTGCTGCACAAGGTCGCGAACCCGGCACTGAAGCTGTTGTTCGACACCGGGAACGGCGTGGCCCACGGCTACGACGGATTCGACCTGCTCGCCGACATCGTCCGTCACGTCGAGCACGTGCACGTCAAGGACGCGGACGAGCGCGGCTTCACCCTCCCCGGCGAGGGGTCCGCACGGGTGGCCGACTGCGTGAAGTTATTACAGAGCAACGGATACAGCGGTGCCTGGTCGCTGGAACCGCATCTCGCGGGCAAACCACACGAGCCGGGTGCGCTCGCCGGGGACGCGGCGGCCACGTTCGTCGCCGCGGGCCGGGCGATGGCCGGGCTGATCCGGTGATCCGCCAGGACCGGGAGCTGCTGATACGGCTGCTCGACCTGCCGACGGCGGGCCCGCTCGAAACGACCGGCGAAGTCCGCCTCTGGGACGCGATGCGTGCCTACGCCGACGCGGCGGCCGGGATCGGTTTCGAGACGCTGTACCTCGGCAGCCCGGACCCTTCGGTGCTGAACCGGCCCGGTGTTCCGGCCGCGGTCCGCGATGCCGGACCGGACTTCCTCGCTTGTCAGCCGAGCCTGGTGCTCCGGCTCGGCCCGGCCACCCCGGCCGTGATGTTCAACGTCCATCTCGACACGGTGGCGCCGTTCGAACCGGCGGGTTTCGACGGGGCCAGGTTCACCGGCCGGGGCGCGATCGACGCCAAGGGGCCCGCGGTGGCGCTGCTGGCCGGGCTCCGGGCCGCCGTCGCGGTGGATCCGGCGGTGGGCAGGGACGCCGGTGTGCTCATCCAGGCCGTCTCCGGTGAGGAAGGCGGCGCGATGGGCACGTTCGGCACGCGGCCGCTCGTGGAGGCCGGTTTCCACGGCGAGCTCAACATCTTCTGCGAACCGACCGGCCTGCGCTACCTGCCCCGCTGCTCGGCGTCGATGACCGCGTGTGTGCGGGTGCGCGGGGACGACGCGATCGACGACGAACCGCATCGAGGGCACAACGCCACCGTCCTGCTCGGCTTCCTCGCCCAGCACCTCGCGCTCGACCTGGCGGACCATGGCCGGGTCTGCGTGGCTGGGCTGCACACCGGCCGCCTGCACAACAGGGTGTACGGCAGCGGAGAACTTCTGCTCAACATTCCCTACGACAGCCGGGAAGCGGCGTCGAAGATGGCCTCGGCGCTGGAGGACGGCCTGCGGTCGGGTATCGCCGCGTTCGTCACCCGGTTCGGTGAGACCCCCGCCTTCGCCCGTACCGCGGCCGACGCCGCGTCGATCACCGAAGTGCGGTGGCTGAAACGTGACCTGCCCGCCCTGACCGCGCAGGACATCCCGCTGCTGGACGGGCTGGTCCCCCGCTGGCCCGACGACGAACCCGGTTTCACCTGCGATGCCCTCTGGCTCGCCGACGTCCCCGGCACCCGCACGGCCGTCCTCGGTCCAGGTTCCCTGGGTGTCAACAACGCGCACTCCGCCGGGGAGTACGCCGGCATCGAAGAACTCGACGGATTCAGTGATCTCGTCCGCGAGATCGTCGTGCGGTTCAGCCGGAACGAAGGAGCATGACCGTGCTGATGCCCTACCCCGAGCTTCTCTCCCTGGTCACCAGGATCTTCGTGGACCGCGGCGTTCCCGAGGACCGGGCGGCGATCGCCGCCACCGCGTTGTGCCACGGTGACCTGACCGGGGTGACCTCGCACGGACTGGTCAACCTGACCCGGCTGTACCTGCCACTGCTCGACGACAAACGCGCGGACCCGGCGGCGGACATGGTGATCCAAACCGATCTCGGCGCGTGCGTCCTCGCCGACGCCCGTCGCACGCTGGGGTTGTGGTCGGCGTCGCAGGCCATGGAACTGGCGTGCGCCAGGGCTTCGCGGCACGGCATCGGCATGGTGTCCCTGCGGGGCGCCACGCATATCGGTTGTGCCGGGCACCACGCCGCGCGCGCCGTCGCCCACGGCATGATCGGCCTCGTCGTGTCGAACTGCGGCGGGCAGCGCATCGCCCCGCCCCCGGGCGGCACGGCGACGATGCTCGGCACGAACCCGCTCGCGCTGGCCTGTCCCGCCGGTGACGCACATCCGTTCGTCCTCGACATGAGCACCACCGTCGTGCCGACCGGGCGCGTGCGGGCCGCGGCCAGGGAAGGCCGGGCGATCCCGCCGGGATGGCTCGCCACCGACGACGGCGCACCGGTGACCGACGCCGCCGCGTTCGACCGAGGGGACGCCCACCTGCTGTGGCTGGGCGGCGACCCCGAAACGGGCGCCTACAAGGGATTCGGGCTGGGTCTGCTCGTCGAAGTGCTCGGCGCGCTGGTGCCCGGCGCCGCGCTCGGCGCGCTGGCCGCCGACGAGAACCGAGACGACGACATCGGCGTGCTGACGCTGGCGATCGCACCGGAACTCCTGCGTGGCGGATTCGCCGCCGACGCGACCGCGCTCTTCGCCGCCGTGCGCGGCTGGCCCGCCCGTGACGCCGCCGTCCCGGTCGTCTATCCCGGCTGGCACGAGGGCGAACGCGCGGCCCGGTTCCGCGCGCACGGGGTGCCGGTGCCCGACGACGTCTACCGGGAACTGCACGCGGTGCGGGAAAGGGCGGCCGGATGATCCGGGTCGGTGTCGTGGGACTCGGTGTCATCTCGCGGTTCTATCTCGCCGCGGTGGAACAGTCCCCGGCCTTCGGGCTCACCGCGGTCTGCGATCTCGACCCGGCGGCACTCGCGGGAATCGGTGTGCCCGGCTACCGCGATCATCGCGAGATGCTCGCCGCCGGAGGGCTGGACGCGGTGATCGTGACCGCGCCCAACGACGTCCACGCGACCGTCTGCCGGGACGTGCTGGACGCCGGCCTCCCGGTGTGTGTGGAGAAGCCACTCGCCACCGGGCTCCTCGACGGCGAGGATCTCGTGGCGAGAGCGGCGCGGCGGGAGGTCGCCCTGTTCACCGCGTTCCATCGCAGGTACAACACCAACGTGCGGGCGCTGCGCGAGGCGCTCGCGGGCCGGGCACCGATCGCGTCACTCACGGTGCGCTATCTGGAGCGGATCGAGGAACACGTCGGCGGTGATCGCTGGTATCTCGACACCGCGCGCTGCGGTGGCGGTTGCGTGGCGGACAACGGACCGAACGCGCTCGACCTCGTCCAGCTGTTCCTCGGCTCGGTGGCGCTGCGGAGTGTGCGGATCTCGCGCGACGCTCGGGGCGTCGACAGACAGGCGACACTCGTCCTCGAGAACGCGGTCGTGGAACTCGACTGGTCGTTCCCCGGAGAGGTGAAGGACATCGAAGTCACCCTGAGCGACGGCGCCGTCCTGCGCGCCGACATGCTCGCCGGATTCCCCGAGTTCAAGGAATCACTCTGGCACGAGTACGACGGATTGCTGCGGGAATTCGAGGAAGCCGTGCGCAAAGGCGGTGCCTGGCGCGACAGCGGGCTCACCAATCTGTCCATAGTGGACGAGTGCTACCGGAGGGAGAACGATGCGCGAGGACGGGCCGAAACGGGAGATCACCGGCACGGTGGTGAAGGTGCTGGTGCATCACCGTGACGATCGGGGAATGAGCTTGGAGCCCTTCGCCAGCCGATGTGTTCGCGCCGGGGAGATCCACGAACTCGTCACGACCAGTCACGAGGACACGAGGCCCGGCGCGCCGATCGACCGCGTCGGTTTCCTCGGCTTCGCCGAAATAGACCGGGCGGGCGTGATCGACCGGGGCGACGAGCTGTGGGTCGGCGGCGAACTCGTCGGCACCGTGCTCGGCTTCGACGGCTGTCATTTTCCCAACCACTACAACATTCTCGTCACCGTCACGCGGCCGGTCACCGGTGAAGAACTCGGCTTGAAGCCGGAACTGGAAGTACGCTTCCGCGGCCGGTGGTGAGTGTTCCCGGCCCCGGGAACACTCACCACTTCGCGCTACCTGCCCAGCAGGGGCACGTCCGACTTGCCGAGATGGTAGTCGCGTACCGCGTGCACGAGTTCGTCGACGGTCAGTTTTCCGTTGCCGTTCACGTCGATCGCCCGGAACGCGGAGGCCACGGCCGAGGGCTCGACCCCGATGGCCGCCAGCCACTTGCCGAACTCCTGCTGGTTGACCTCGCCGTCACCGTCGGTGTCGCACAGGCCCACGATCGCCGCGATGGTCGGGCGGATCACCCGGTCGAATCCCGAGTCGCCCTCCTGGAAGATCTGCGCCTCGATCACCTCGGTGAACTGCTTCTCGCTCAGCGCACCGTTCGGGCCGGCGCCCGCCTTACCGGCCAGGTATTCGTACATCGTCACGAAAGAGTCTTTCACCGCACGCGCCTGTGGTGAGGCCGGGTCTTCGCCGAACGCGTTGATGATCCGGCCGGCTTCGGCCTCGAAATCGGACTTCTCGATCTTGCCGTTACCGTTGACGTCCCACTTCTCGAAACGCTTCTTGAGCCTGTCGTTCTTGACCGCCGTGGTCATTCGTGCACTCTCCTTTTCGCGTGGACTCGGAAGAATCTGCGGTACGCGCGTGTCCGCCGTCGCTCGACCCGGGCGGACGCGGTCAAAGCCGGACGACCTCCTCTCCGGGAACCTGTCCCGTCACGTCGAACAGCAGCCTGGCCGCCGAGGCCAGGCGGCCGAGGTCGTAGGCGCGGTGCGCCACCAGCAGGACGGTGACGTCCGCGGTACGGAGGTCCTCGTCGAGGTCGGCGGCCGGCGGCCCCAGTTCGGGTACCGCGGCGGCCACCGGGTCGTGGTAGGACAGGTCGGCGCCGAGCGCGCGCAGCCGGACGGCGATCCGGATGGCGGCGGACTCGCGGGTGTCCGGCACGTCAGCCTTGTAGGCGACGCCCAGCAGCAGAACTTTCGCGTTCCGCAACGGTTTTCCCCGCTCGGCGAGCAGGCGTGTCACCCGGTCGATCACGTGCTCGGGCATCCGGTCGTCCACGAGTCGGGCGGCGTGCACGACGCCGAGCAGGGCTCCTTCCCGTTCGGCCTTGTCCAGCAGGTACTTGGGGTCGACCGGGATGCAGTGCCCGCCGACTCCCGGGCCCGGCACGAAGGGCATGAAGCCGAAGGGTTTGGTCGCCGCGCAGTGCACCACGTCCCACACGTCGACACCGATCCGGTCGCAGAAGATGGAGATCTCGTTGATCAGGGCGATGTTCACGTAGCGATAGGTGTTCTCCAGCAGCTTGGCCATCTCCGCTTCCCTGGTGCCGCGCGCCACCACGACCGTGTCGACGAAGCGGCCGTAGAACGCCGCGCAGTATTTGGCGCACAACGGGGTGTGCCCGCTGATCACCTTCGGCGTGTTCCGGATGCCGAAGCGGCGGTTGCCGGGGTCGACGCGCTCGGGGGAATAGGCGAGCGCGAAGTCCTCTCCCGCGGTCAGGCCGTACTTCTCCAGGATCGGGCGGACGATTTCGTCGGTGGTACCGGGAAAACTCGTCGACTCGAGCACCACCAGCGTCCCGGGCCGCAGGTGTTCGGCCACTGTCTCCGCCGCGTCACGCACCGCGGCGAGATCCGGCCCGCCCGTCTGGTCGAGGCCGGTCGGTACACACAGCACGATCGTTTCCGCCGTGCCGAGTACCGCGGGGTCGGTCGTCACGGTGAAACCGCCCGCCCGCATGGCCCGCAAGCGGCTCGCGGTCACGTCGGGCACATGCGATCGCCCCGCGGCCACAGCGGCCGCGACCCTTTGCGAGGTGTCGTACCCGACGACCGACAACCCCGCCGCGCAAGCGGCTTCGGCCAGCGGTAATCCGACGTACCCCACTCCGACCACGACAAGATCGACAGACACGGGACCCCCTCAGTCTCGATGTCGCGAACCGATCAGCTGACCGAGAACGAACCGGTGCCCGGCGGGACATGAGAGCCGAACCCCGCTTGGACCCGCGTCCCGGGCGTCAGACAGAGCGGATCACCGTGGATGACCACGTCGGCAGAGGTCAGATTGGCCAGGACATGCGCGGCGGCGGGGAGTTTGTGACAACCCTCGGGGTTCCGGTAGGTATCCAGCCGCTGGAACTCCGTCGAGAAGACCACCACCTCCCCCGCCGCGGCCTGGGCGGGCGGACTCGCGACGATCAGCAGGGCGCCGGCGGATGCCGCGCTCAACGCGGCGATGGCAAGACGGTTCATCAATGCCTCCACATCCAAGATCACGACTTCACTCCGCACGCTAACAGTCACTCTTGGTAAAACCGGCTCCCCGCCGGATCTTCACGCGCGCAGGTTGCGGTCCGTTCCGCCGGATCATTCGGATGGCGGCTTCAAGCACTCTTCGCGTGATCTTCGAACGCGGGCGGTTCACATGAACGAGTGGCGCGGACAGTGAAGACAGGGACGATCGGTGGCGATTCGGAACGCTGAGTGGCCCAGGCCTGTCCGGCCGAAAAAGGCTTATACGGCTGGGTGTTTTCGCGACCTATGACCGCTCCGGTGCCGATAGGGCTCGCGCCGGGCGTCGCCGAAGCGTGTCGACCGCTCGACTGTCCACAAGGGACACTGGTCGAACTCCAGCGTGGGGCTCATGGGTGGCGTCTTGGGTACCTACGGGTCTTTGGTCCGTGAAGGCCTCCTTGAGGGACTCTGGGTCCCTCAAGGAGGCCTTCACGGACTCTCGACCGAAGCCTGCCGGGGGGAGGGAGCGGACTCCGATGCCCGGTGACCTGGGCAGGCCGCTGACGTTGCGAAAGCCACTTTCGCAACCTTCAACGTTGCGAAAGTGGCTTTCGCAACACGCCACCTCGGCCTTCAAGCCCAAAAGTGACAAGATGGCCCGATACGTCACATGCCCCTGCTAGCCTGGTCCGCGTTCCCGCACTCCGGCAGCGGGACGCGAAACGGGGTGGCCGTCATGACCGGCAAATACCTGAGCGGAAGCGAGTACGCCGCTTCCCTCTCCGCAGCGCTCAACGAGTACTGGCAAACACTGGAACGACGCTGGCTGCGCGACGCCGGCCGTTGGCTGCGGGGTGGCACCAGCCAGTTCCCCGGGGCGCCCGAGCCCGCTCGCTGGCAGGTCCCGGTCGAGTCCCGGGGTCACCTGACGACCTGCCCGATCGTCGCGTGGGCGGTCGACGACGGCACCCCGGCGAATCGTCCACAGGCGGACGCCTGCGACGGCTGGAGCGTGCCGGACGCGAGGTACGCCGAGTGCCGGGCGTTCGACGTCCTCACCCAGGTCGCGGATTGGGCCTGGCGGAAGCGGGAACAGCTGTCGACCGGGGTCCCCGATCTCGCGGGCGGGCCGGAACTGTCGTCGCTCGAAGAAGCCCACCAGGCCTTCGCGTCCGTCGACAAGCAGATGAGGACGGAAGGCTCGGTCGGCGACCACGACTTCTACCTGCTGATCACCCGCCTTTCCGGCGGGAACGAGGCGCCGACCCGGAACTGGATGACCGGCTGGATGGGTCTCGCGGCGAACACCCTCAAGGACGGGTTCCTCGCGACGGTCGAACCCACCCGGAGGAACCAGGCCATCCTCATGAAGTGGCTGGCCAACAGCTACTCGTTCCGCGCGACGACCATCCACGCCGCCCGGAACAACATCCTGCATCTCGTCGCGGCGGCCACCAAGGGGCTCACCGAAGCCGCACCGGCGTCGACGGAAGCGCCCAAGGAGAAGCTGGCGGTGAACGCCGTCAGCGGTGTCTGGAACATCGCCAGTACGGTCGTCGGGGCCTTGGGCGGCAAGGCTCCCGCAGGTGTCGGCACGACACTGACCTTGATCGACTTCGCGCTGAACATCACCGCGCCACCGATGAACTCGGAACTGAAGTTCCCGCAGCTGGACGCCTTCTTCGCCCAGCTGGACACCGAGGTCCGCGCACTCCACAGCGAGCTGGACAAGGCCGAGGCGGAATACCGCGACGCCGTCAAGACCATCGCGCAGGAGATCGCCCGGGCCGACCGCAAGGATCTCGAGCTCTACGACATGACCCAGCCGCCGGCGACGAGCGACGGCAAGGGCGGCCCGGACGGCTCCCAGCGTTTCGCCGTGGACGTCGCGATCGTGCTGGAGCTCGCCGAAGCCTGCTACGGAGTCGCCGAGGTCTACTCGGGTTTCCTCGGGCAGCTCGCGAAGACCTCGTACGCCGATGGCCAGCTGGCGGGCCGCGGGGTCACCCCCACCGACGGCGACAACGCCTTGAAGGAAGTACGGGACGACGTCGAATCCTTCTTCCAGAAGACGACCGCGCGCTATCTGGCGGCGGGCGACCGTATCAAAGAGGCCGCCCAGAAGTACGCGCGGACCGACGCCGACCAAAAAGAGCGGCTCGGCGATTCGATCGGCTCGCTCGCCGGCTGGGGCAAGGAGGGACAGGGCAAACCGGAGGGCGCGCGGCGGGACCGGATCGACCTGGACCCGGACAAGGAAGGCGCCCAGAACTGACGGGTACCCCCTACGAAAGACCGAAGCCCAGTTCCCGGCCCCGCGTCACGAGTTCGTCCCGGGCCGCGGGATGCGCGACGTGGTCGATGATCTGCCGCGCCTGCTCGCTCGAATCGTTGCCCCAGATGGTCGCGACGCCGTGTTCACTGACCAGGAAACTGTGCTGGAACGACGTCACCGGCCCGGTCAGCCGCGGCACGACCGTCGAGACGTCGGCCTTCGGATGCCAGGACGGCAGCGCGATGATCGCCCGCCCGCCGGGTGAATGCAACGCGCCGACCACGAAGTCGGTCTGCCCGCCGAACCCCGAGTAGATCGCCCCACGCACCCGGCTCGCGTTGGCCTGCGCGAACAGGTCCACCTCGAGCGCGCTGTTCACCGACACCAGGCCACGCTGCCGGGCGATCACCGCGGGATCGTTCGTCTTTTCCGTGCGCAGCAAGCGGACCCGCGGGTTGCGGTCGAGCCACCGGTACAGCTCCGCGGTACCGAACACGAACGACGCCGTCACCGGCACCGCCGGATCGAGGGCACCGGCCCGGTCGAGCGCGAGCACGCCGTCGCTGAACATCTCGGACCAGATCGCGAGCCCGCGTCGTCCGGTCACCGCCGCCAGCGTCGCGTCCGGGATCCCGCCGATGCCCAGTTGCAGGGTCGAGCCGTCCTCGACCAGGCCCGCCACTCGCTCACCGATGGTCCGCGCCGTGGACGAACGGCATCTCCGGGTTGAGTTGCGCGACGACCAGGCCACCGCGCGCCCGCACCGCCTCGACGGCCGCGGGCAGGATGTTCACCTCCGTGCCCAGCGACACCACGCCGTCCACCGGAACCGAGGTGTGGACCAGGACGACGTCCGGCGGCAACGCGGTCTTGAGCAGTTGCGGCACCAGCGACAGGCGCGAAGGGAAGTACCGCAGCCCGGCGCGGCCGCGCATCCCCGGACCCACGAACGGGGTTTCCAGCAGCACACCTTCGCGGTCCGGCAGTCCGGCCTGCGCGTTCAGCGCGAACAACCGGTACTCCGCCAGCGCCGCGTCCAGCACCTTCAGCGCCCGCATCGGGGTGGCGAAGTTCCCGCTCACCACCACGCGGGGGCATGACGCGGGAACGCCCGCCAGGACGGCACCGAGCTGACTCTCCGACAGGACGCGCATGAGCCGATCATGCCCGAGGGATCGGGTGGCGGGCCCGGAAGGTGTCCCGCACCGCGGCTTCGCTCCCCTCGATGTCGACGAGCCCGGCGACGTCGTCCAGCTTGAGAGCACCCGCCGCCAGCCCGAGAACGATCGCCGCGTCCGCTCGGAGCACGGCGTCGAGTTCCCGGCCGTCGTGTTTTTCGATCTCCCTTCCACTACGCGTCGTCCGCAGCTGGAAGAGGCCGCCGTCCACTTCGATACCGATCGTCGACGACCGGCTCACGGCGGGTTCGCCGGGCAGCAACGCTCGCAGGGCGACGACGAGCCACGCGGCGTCGAATCGGTCGCCGTCCGGTCCGCGCGTCATGAGCGGCGTGGACCAGCGGACGAGGCCTTCGATCGGCTCGCGCAGCTCGGCGCCCCACTCCGTGAGGGCGTAGACGACGGCGTTGAGCCCTTCGGCCAGCCGCCGTTCGACCACGCCGTCGTTCTCCAGGTCGCGGAGGCGATCGGCGAGCAGATTGGTGGCCACGCCGGGGAGCCCGCCGAGCAGCTCCCGGTAGCGGGCGGGGCCGATGAGGAGCTGGCGGACGATGAGCAGATTCCACCGGTCGCCGACGACGTCGAGCGCCCGGGCGAGCCCGCAGTACTGGCCGTAACTACGCAACGCCACCTCCGCTTGACCTTCTCAAGTGCGCGTGAAAAACTCAAGCATACCGATGCTGGAGGGGGCCCGATGGCCGACATCACCGAGAGCGCCCGGCCCTCCTGGGTCGACGACGACCTGTTCCCGTTCGAGAGCCACTTCGTCGACATCGACGGGAACACCGTGCACTACCTCGACGAGGGCTCGGGTCCCACGCTGGTGTTCCTGCACGGCAATCCGACCTGGTCGTTCCTCTGGCGCGACGTCATCCGCGCACTGCGCGCAGACTTCCGGTGCGTCGCCCTCGACTACCCGGGCTTCGGGCTGTCGACGCCGAAGCCCGGCTACCGCTACTGGCCCGAGGAGCACGCGGACGTGGTCACCGGGTTCCTCGACGCGCTCGGCATCGAGAAAGCGACCCTCGTCGGGCAGGATTGGGGCGGCCTGATCGGCCTGGCCGCCGCTCAGCGACGGCCAGGCGCGTTCGATCGGCTCGTGCTCGCGAACACCTGGGCGTGGCCGGTCAACGGGATCCTCCACTTCGAGGCCTTCTCCCGCGTCATCGGCGGGCCCGCCGTCCGCTTCCTGGTCCGCCGGTTCAACCTTCTCGTCAACACGTTCATCCCCACCGGCCACCGAAAGCGGAAACCCACCGCGGCCGAGATGACCCAGTACCGCCGGGCGCTGGACACTCCCGCGCGGCGGCAGGCTTCCGCCGTACTCCCCGGCCGGACCCTCGCCAGCAAAGCCTTCTTCGAAGAAGTCGAGGCCGGTCTCGCCGACGTCGCCCATCTTCCGGCGCTGATCGTGTGGGGCGACGCCGACATCGCCTTCCGCCCCCAGGAACGCGAACGCCTGGAGGCGACCTTCCCCGATCATCGGACCGTGATCGTCGAGGGAGCCGGAACCTACGTCGAGTCCGACGCCCCCGAGGAATTCGTCGCCGCGGTCCGCGACTGGCTGGAAGCCTGAATCGCGGTGACGGTTCAGGGCTGGGTTTCGAGCCAGTCCCGGAAGGTGGCCGGCCAGCTTGGCGTGCGGGCCGGGCAGGAACCCGCCTCGGGCGGCGATCTCGCCGTCGGGCACGCCCGCCGCGTCGGCGTCGGCAACCTCGATACCCCGGCGGGCGCCGACGAGTCTGACCGCCTCCGCCATGATCTCCCGGCGCGGCCCGGCGATCTCGGGAATCGGCGTTTCCGGCGCGGCCGGAGCGACGGCCGGTTCGACCAGTTCCGCGGCCACGGCGCGACCGGTCACGAGCTGGTCTGCTCGACATCCTCGCGCCCGACGTCGTCGCACTCAGCGACGGCGGCGGGGTGAAACACGTCCTGCCGCGGCCGACCGTGGGCGCGGAAAGGTCCGTCGAACCGGTACAGGTCAATGGTGGCCCCGGTCTGCTGATCCGCGTCGGCGGGAGATCGACGGCGTGCTGGCGGTCCGGGTCGAAAACGGCTACCTCACCGGCGCCTACCACGTCCGCAATTCCGAAAAACTTTCAAGCGTGACAAGGGAAATCACCGTGAGCCGATGATCCGCCGGGCTGAAAGCGCCCTTCACCGCGTCGGATGCGGTGAAGGACGCTTTCAGCCCGCTCAGGTCACTCCCGGACGGTCGCCGGGGCACGCTCGGGTTCGTCCGGGACGGGATCGACGGGCCCGGACGGCACCTTGGCCACCGGCCGCCCCCGCCGCCTGCGAATCTCGAATCCGACGAGGATCAACGCGAGCGTCACCGCGCTGAGCCAGAACTGCGAGCGCGTCGAGGGCAGCAGCGCCATCGCCAGGATCACCGCGGCCATCAGCGCGATGGTCGCGTAGCTCAGCCACGGGAACAGCCACATCTTGAGCGTGAGCTTGTCCGGATCCTCTCGTTCCAGCCTGCGGCGGAGCCGCACCTGCGCGAGCGCGATGGAGAGGTACACGAACAGCGCGACGGCACCGTAGGAGTTGACCAGGAACTGGAAGATCAGATCCGGCGACGTGTAGGCGGCGATGACGGACACGTACCCGATCGCGGTCCCGGCCAGGATCGCGCGCCGCGGCACGCCGCTGCGGGAAAGCCGGGTGAAGGCCCTCGGCGCGTCGCCGTTGCTGGTGAGCGCGAACAGCATCCGCGACGAGGTGTACAGCGCCGAGTTCAGGCAGGAGAGCACCGCGGTGAGGACGATCGCGTTCATGATCGTGGCCACGGCGGGGATGCCGAGCACCTCCAGCACGGCGGCGTACGGGCTCACCGCGGTCGCCGGATCGTCCCAGGACTTGATCGCGACGACGAGGAACACCGAACCGACGTAGAACAGCACCACCCGGAAGATGATCGACCGCATGGCCTTCGCGATCGCCTTCTTCGGTTCCGCGGACTCGGCGGCGGCGATGGTGACGATCTCCGCGCCGGTGTAGAAACCGATGCACGGGACCACCGCCGCGAGTACCGCGCCGATCCCGAGTGGCGCGAATCCGCCGTGGGACACCAGATTCGTCAGCCCACCCTGGGCACCCGGCCAGAAACCGAACAGGTACAGGGCACCGACGACCAGGAAGACGACGATCGCGACGACCTTGATCGACGAGAACCAGTACTCGAACTCGCCATAGGACCGGGCCGAGACCATGTTGGTACCGGTGAGGATCAGGAGCAGGCCGAGACTGAGCACCCACAGTGGCACGTCCGGTACCCACAGCTGCAGAATCCGGCCGCCCGCGACGGCTTCGACCGCCACGACGATGACGAAGAAGTACCAGTACATCCAGCCGACGGCGAAGCCCGCGCGGTTGCCGAGCGCTTCCCTCGCGTAGACGTAGAACGAGCCGAGCGCGGGTTTGGCGATCGTCATCTCCGCGAGCATCCGCATGATGAGCACGGTGATCAGACCCGCGATCAGGAACGAGACCACCGCGGCCGGCCCGGCCGACTGGATGACCACGCCGCTGCCGACGAACAGCCCGGCCCCGATGACGCCGCCGAGGGCGATCAAGTTCATATGTCGCTGCTTGAGCCCTGGTTTCAGGCCGCTGCTCTGTGCCGGGTCGGACGCTGAAGTCACGTCTCCTCCTTCTCGCACGCACCGCCGGGGCGGTGGCGCTGGGAGCTCCATTGTGGTTCCGGTCACCGTAGGAACAAGTCGGGCCCTGAGCGAGTGCCAGTTACGATGTGGGAAAGGGGTCCAGATACCACTCAGGACGGCTTGCGCGTCGCCAAGGCCAGCAGTTCCGCCGCCGCGCCGTCGAGGCGCCGTCCGGCGGGCCAGACCGCGCGCAGAACGCGGCCGAAGTGGACACCTTCCACCGCGACGACCACGAGATCGCGGCCGTCGACGTCCAACGCGCTGATCACCGCGGGGCCGGCGCCCGCGAGCACGGCGTTGCGGACGGCCGACGCGGAACCCAGCTCCAGCAACGGTTTCACCGGGCCCACCCCGGCCTCGCGCAAGGCGGTGTCGACGGTCTCCCTGGTTCCGGAACCGTGTTCCCGCACCACGAGTGGCGTGCTCGCCAGTTCCGCCGGGGTCAGCGGACGACGTCCACCTGCCCAGGGATGGGCGCCGGGAACGACCACCACGAGATGGTCGACGGCGACCTTCCGCGACGTGAGACCGGGCAGCGTGCCGGGCGACTCGACGAAGCCGAGGTCGACCTTGCCCTCGCGGGTCAGTACGGCCACTTGATCCGAATTCGTGACCTCGAGGCCGAGGTGGAGGCCGGGGTTCGCGCGGTTGAGCTCGCCGATCCAGCCAGGGACCAGATGCTCGGCCAGTGTCATGCTCGCCGCGACGCGGAGCCCGGCCCGGTGCCGGGTCCGCAGGGCCTCGGCGCCGTCGAGCAGTCCGTCGAGTTCGGTGAGCACGCGGTGCGCCCGGCCGGCGATCACGCGACCGTCCGGAGTGAGCGCGGAACCGCGACGGGTCCGGTCCATCAGCACCAGACCGAGCCGTCGTTCCACAAAGGACAACCGCTTGCTCGCCGACGCCTGCGCGATCCCGAGGGTGGCGGCGGCCTGCCCGATGCTGCCCAGTTCACCGACGAGAACGAGCAGGCGCAACGAGTCCAGCTCCGGCGCGGTCATAGCCAAACTGCATGACCTACCCGCTGCAGTCCCGGCTACCGCCACCGTCCTCTCCGGACGACGCTCGACACCATGAGCACCACGTATGCGCGGCGGACCAAGCCGCATCTGACCGGTCTCGCCGTCACCGCCCTCGGTGTGGCCGTCGCGTACCTGCTGAGCACCGCCGTTCCCGTGCTCAGCGCCCTCATCCTCGCGGTCGTGCTCGGGGTGCTCGCCGGCTCGCTGCCGGTGCTCTCGGACGGCACCCGGCAAGCCATCGCGAAGGTGACGAAGAAGCTCCTGCGCGCCGGTGTTGTCCTTCTCGGCTTGCAACTCGCGCTCCCTTCGGTGCTTTCCCTCGGCCCTGGCACGTTGCTCGCGGTCGTGCTGACGGTCGGCCTCACGTTCCTCGGCACGATCGGGCTCGGCAGGCTGATCGGCGTTCCGCGCGGTCTCGCGATGCTGGTCGCGACCGGGTTCTCCATCTGTGGCGCGTCGGCGATCGCGGCGATGGAAGGCGTCGTCGAACGGGAAGACTCCGACGTCGCGACCGCGGTCGCCCTGGTCACCTTCTACGGCGGCCTGGCGATCGCGGCGGTCCCGCTGCTCGGCGGCCGGCTGGGCATGGACGCGCTGCGGCTCGGCGGCTGGGCCGGGTTGAGCGTGCACGAGGTCGCGCAGGTCGTCGCGGCCGCCACCCCGGCGGGGACCGCCGCTGTCGCGGTCGCCGTGGTGGTGAAGCTGAGCCGGGTCGTCCTGCTGGCGCCGATGGTCGCCGCGGTCAGCGTGCACGAACGCCGTCGCCGCCCGTCCGCGGGCGGGAAGCGCACGCCGCTGGTCCCGCTGTTCGTCCTCGGTTTCCTGGCGATGGTGGCGGTGCGGAGCACCGGCATCCTGCCGGGCGTCGCGCTCGACGTCGCCAAGGTGGTCTGCACGCTGCTGCTGGCGGGAGCGCTCTTCGGGCTGGGCTGCGCGGTCCGGATCGGCACCCTGGTGCGCACGGGTGGCCGGGCGCTGCTGCTCGGCCTGCTCTCCACGTTGCTCGTCGGCTCCATCGCCTATGTCAGCCTTGCCCTGCTCGGCTAGCTTGGACTCCCGTCAGGAGCGCGAGCGTCTCGATGTCGGAGGCCGAGCAGCCGCGGGAGAGATCGTTGAGCGGCGCGGCGAGGCCCTGGAGGATCGGGCCGAGCGCGACGGCGCCGCCGAGCCGCTCGGCGATCTTGTAGCCGATGTTGCCGGCGTCCAGGTTCGGGAAGACGAGGACGTTCGCGCGGCCGGCGACCGCGGATCCGGGGGCCTTGGCCGCCGCGATCGACGCCACCAGCGCGGCATCGAACTGCAGTTCGCCGTCCACGGGAAGGCCGGGTTCCCGTTGCCGCACCAGGGAAGTCGCCTCACGGACGACGTCGACGCGCTGATGGGCGGCACTCCCCTGCGTGCTGAACGACAGCATCGCGACCACGGGGTCTTCGCCCGTCAGGCCGCGATGGGTCGCCGCGGCGGCGAGGGCGATGTCCGCCAGTTGCGCCGCCTCCGGCTCGGGCACCACGGCGCAGTCCGAAAAGGTCAGCCGCCGTCCGTTCGGGAGCAGCAGCAGGAAGCAACTGCTCAAAGTGGACACTCCCGGAGCGAGGCCCACGACCCGCAGACCCGCGCGCAGGACGTCGGCGGTCGGCCGGGTCGCGCCGGCCACACAAGCGTCCACGACGCCCGCCCGCAAGGCCGCGGCCGCCACGAACACCGGATCACGCCGCGCCGCGTCGAGGTTTTCCGGACGACGCGCGAATCCCGCTGTCAGGGCGGCCTCGATCCCCTTGTCACCGAGGGCGTCCGCGACGTCCATGATCAGGTCGTCCGTGGCGCCTGCCGCGCGAAGGCGCGCCCCATCACCGAAAAGCAGCGGCCGCACGATCCCGTCGTCCCGCAGCGTCAGTGCGGCGCGGACGGCGCGCTCGTCGTCGCCGTCCGGCAAGGCGACGCGGAGATTCCGGCCGCGCAACGCCTCCCGCCAGCCGTCGAGCGTGGCGTCCGGCGTGACCTCGGTGGTCAGGCTCATCGAAGTACCTCCACGGACGAAGTGGGGGCCGCCGGAAGACGGCGACCCCCACGTGGTGAAAAGAGGATCAGGGCTGGACGGCCTTCTCGACGTCGTTGAGCATCGCGTCGACGCCGTGGAGAAGCTCGGTGAGCACCTCGCGATCGGCGACGAGCGGCGGCGAGATCATCAGCATCGTCGCGCCGCGATCGTCGCCGCGGAGGATGACGCCCGTGCGCCGGAACGCCTCCGGGAGCACCTCGCGAAGCACCTTCAGCGACTCGGCCTCGGTCAGCTCCCGGCCGCTGTCGCGGTCGGCCATCAGCTCGATGGCGTAGAAGAACCCGGTGCCGCGGACGTCCTTGACGCAACGGTGCGCGGACTTGAGCGAATTCAGCGCGGCGAACAGCTCCGGGCCCTCGGTGAGCACGTTGTCGAGCACCCGCTCGTCCCGCATCGCGGTGAGGTTCGCGACGGCGACGGCGGTGGCGACGGGATGCCCGCCCCACGTGGCGCCGTGGGTGAAGACGCCGCCCTTCGGCGAGTCGTACAGCTCGGTGACCAGCTTCTCGCGCACGATCACCCCGCCGAGCGGCGCGTACCCCGACGTCGATCCCTTGGCGAAGGTGATCAGGTCCGGCACGACCCCGGTGACACCGTGCCCGAACCAGTGTCCCAGCCTGCCGAACGAACAGATGACCTCGTCCGAGACGAGCAGGATGCCGTACTTGTCGCACAGGGCGCGCAAAGCGGGCCAGTAGCCCTTCGGCGGCACGAGCGCGCCCCGGCCGTTCTGCACCGGCTCGGCGAACAGCGCCGCGATGGTCTCCGGCCCTTCTTCGAGGATGACCTGTTCGATCGACGTGACACAGTCCAATTCGGACGCCGGACCGCAGTCTCCCAGCAGCCCCAACGTGTTCGGCACATGCCGGACACCAGGCATGAGCGGGCCGAAGGGCTCCTTGATCTTCGCCAGCCCGGTCACCGAGAGGGCGCCGATGGTCGTGCCGTGGTAGGCCATGTCGCGGCTGATGATCTTCGTCCGCTCGGGCCGCCCCTGGCTGCGGTGATACTGCCGGGCGAACTTCAGCGCGGTTTCGACCGCCTCCGAGCCCGAGTTGACGAAGAACGTCGTCCCGAGGTCGCCGGGCGCGAGTTCGGCCAGCAGCGTGGCCGCCTCGATCGCCGGGGTGTGCGCCGAACCCCAGTTGCTCGCGTAGGCCAGGGTGCCGACCTGGTCGGCGGCGGCCTTGGCGATGTCGGCGCGGCCGTGACCCATGTTGACGCAGAAGAGCCCGGCGAGACCGTCGAGATGGCGGCGTCCTTCGGTGTCGATCAGGTAGCTTCCCTCACCGCGTACGAACACCGGGAAATCCGAGGCCCAGGTGTCCTTGCGGGTGAAGTGCGGGCCGAGATGCCGTCGAGCCTGCGCTCGCAGCTGGGTGACGTCCACCGGAGACCTCCTTCGAGACACGAGTCTGTGCTTTGACTTTCGCAACCCGGCCGGCACCGGCCCAGCACCAGAGCGGCGGCGTTCGATGGGTCCAGTTGGCTGCCTCGCGTCACGCTCGAACGCCCACGCGCTCGCTTGCCGATCGCACCGGACGTTGCGAAGGTGGCTTTCGCAACACGCCGCCGCGGTGGCGTCCGATGGATCCAGTCACCCCCTGCCCGGCCCGTCGCTCCTGTCGCGAAACCACTTTCGCGACACGCCACGGCAGCACCGGCACCACACTCGCCCCTTGCCGACGTTGCGAAAGCCACTTTCGCAACGTTGAAGGTTGCGAAAGTGGCTTTCGCAACGCGCCGCCGCAACGCACCACCTCCCCCTACCCCAACGCGCGTGAAGGCCCCCTTCCCTCGGCTGAGCCGAGGGAAGGGGGCCTTCACGCGCGAAACGAGGCCTACACGTAGTCCTTGTACTTCTCCAGGAATCGCACCGGCTTGGACAGCGCGTCCCGGCGGAACGGGTCGCCCAGCTCGCGGGTGCACATGATCTCGATGACGGTGGTCCGGCCCTCGTTCATCTGCGCGTCGACGGCGCGCTGCAACGCGGGGCCGACCTCGTCGAGTTTCTCGACGACGATCCCTTCCGCGCCCATCGCCTTGGCGATGCCCGCGAAGCTCTCGCTCTCCAGCTCGCCCGCGACGAACCGCCTGTTGTAGAAGTCGACCTGGTTCTTCTTCTCCGCACCCCACTGCCGGTTGTGGAACACCACCGCGGTCACCGGGATGTCGTGGCGGACCGCGGTCATGATCTCGCCCATGCTCATCCCCCACGCGCCGTCGCCGGCGTAGGAGATCGCGGGCCGGTCGGGCGCGGCGGCCTTGGCGCCGATGATGGTCGGCAGCGCGTACCCGCAGTTGCCGAAGCTCATCGGGGCGAAGAAGCTGCGCGGCTCCTCGAAACGCAGATAGCTGTTCGCGACCGAGTTGATGTTGCCGATGTCGGTCGACACCATCACCCGCGGCGGCATGGCCTTCTCCAGCTCCCGCAACACTTCCCGCGGGTGCAGCCAGTTGCCTTCCTCGCCCTCCTGCTCCGCGATCATGTCGAGGCTGAACGGGTCGGTCTCGTGGGTCCAGGCGTCGAGTTCGGCCTCCCAGGCGTCCTTCTCCGCCTTGATCTTCGCCGCGCGAGCGTCCTTTGTGGAATCACACGCCAGCGTCCGGTCCGCCAGGCGCTTGGTCAGCGCGACCGCCGCGTCCTTGGCGTCGCCGCAGATGCCGACGGTGATCTTCTTGACCAGGCCGAGCATCTTGTGGTCCGCGTCGATCTGGATGATCTTCGCGTCCTTGGGCCAGTAGTCCATGCCGTGCTGCGGCAGGGTGCCGAACGGGCCAAGGCGCGAGCCGAGCGCGATCACGACGTCCGCCTGCGAGATCAGTTTCATCGCGGCCTTGGAACCCTGGTACCCCAGCGGTCCGCACCACTGCGGGTGGCTCGCCGGGAAGGAGTCGTTGTGCAGGTAACTGTTCACCACCGGCGCGCCGAGACGTTCCGCGAGCGCCTTGCACTCTTCGACGCCGTCGGCCATCACGACGCCGCCGCCGGAGATGATCACCGGGAACTCCGCCGTGGCCAGCAGCGCGGCGGCCTCGTCGAGGCTCCGCTCGCCGCCGGGGCCGCGGTCGAGCCGGGCGGGCTCCGGGATCTCGGCCTCGATCTCGCCGTAGAAGAAGTCGCGCGGGATGTTGAGCTGCGTCGGACCGAGTTCCGAGTGGGCCCGGTCGAAGCACCGGCCGGTGTACTCGGCCATCCGCTTCGGGTTGTTGACGTGCCCCTGGTACTTGGTGAACTCCTGGAACATCGGCAGCTGATTGGCCTCCTGGAAGCCGCCGAGACCGGTGCCCATCGTGCCCGCCTCGGGCGTCACGATGACGACCGGGCTGTGCGCCCAGTAGGCGGCCGCGATCGCGGTCACGCAGTTGCTGATGCCGGGGCCGTTCTGCCCGATGACGACACCGTGCCTGCCGCTCACCCTGGCGTAGCCGTCGGCCATGTGCCCGGCGCCCTGTTCGTGGACGACCGGTACCAGCCGGATGCCCGCCGGCGCGAAGATGTCCATCGCGTCCATGAACGCCGACCCCATGATGCCGAAGATGTCGGTGACGCCGTTCGCCACGAGCGTCTCGACGAAGGCCTCGGACGGGGTCATCTTCTTCCGGCCGCTGACGACCACGCGGCCGTCACCCGTCTTCCGTTCCGTCATGTTCCGCTCCTTCGACAGGCGAGATTTACAAAAAACGATACGTGGCGTTCCTGAAATCAGGATGCGACCGACGATAGGTCGCGGATCGCCGAGCGTCAACGCTAGATTCTGAAAATCGAGACATCTTGTGCTACTTTCCGGAACATGGAGCTGCTTCGCGAACCCGATCCGATCAACGGGGACACGCCGACCATGCGGCTGTTCTCCCTGCTCGAGCTGATCGCCGCCAAGGATCAGCTGGTCTCCCTGCAGGGCCTCGTCGAGGAGACCGGCCTGCCGAAACCGACCCTGCACCGCATGCTGCAGCAGCTCGAAGGGGCGGGCCTGCTGGTCCGCCAGGCCGACGGCCGCCACTACGGCACCGGCCACCGGCTGCGACGGCTCGCGGAGAACCTGCTCCTCAACGCGACCCACCACGGCGCCCGGCACGCCGTGCTGCGCCACCTCGTCGACGAACTCGGCGAGAGCTGCAACGTGACCACGTTGTCGGGCAACGAGATCGTGTACCTCGACCGGGTCGAGACGCCCGAGCCGCTGCGGTTCTACCTCCGGCCCGGTTCGCGCGTGCCGATCCATTGTTCGGCCAGCGGCAAGATGATCCTCGCGCAGATGAGCCCGTCGCAGCGGCGGAAACTGCTCGCGCACGCGCCGCTCAAGCAGTACACGAACAAGACCCACACCGACCTCGACGCGCTCGAACCCGAGTTCACCCGCATCCGCCGCGACGGGTTCGCGCTCGACGACGAGGAGTTCCTGCCCGGCTTGGTGTGCGTCGCGGTCCTCGTGGCCGGGCGCGCCAACCTCTGTGTCGCCGTGCAGGCGCCCGTCATGCGGCTGACGCCGGACAAGGCGCTCCAGACGCTTCCCGCGCTGCAGCGGGCGGCCGAGGCGATCAGCCGCGTCGACGCCGAGGGCGCGTCCGAACCGGAAAGTGTTCCGTCGTAAGGAGTTCTCATGGTCCCCGAGCTACGGCTCCCGGTACGCGAAGTCTTCGGCATCGATTCGGACCTCGTCGTCGGCGCGTTCCGCGAGCGCGGCGAGCACGTACCCGAGATCGACGAGGCGTACCGCTTCAACCCGGACGTGACGCTGGCCCTGCTCGCCGGCTTCACCCGCGACCGCCGGGTGCTGGTGCAGGGTCTGCACGGCACCGGGAAGTCGACCCATATCGAGCAGGTCGCCGCACGGCTCAACTGGCCGTGCGTGCGCGTCAACCTGGACGGTCACCTCAACCGCCTCGACCTCGTCGGCCGCGACGCCGTCGTACTGCGCGAAGGCAAGCAGGTCACCGAGTTCCAGGAGGGCATCCTCCCGTGGGCGCTGCAGCGTCCGGTCGCGCTGGTACTCGACGAGTACGACGCCGGCCGCCCGGACGTCATGTTCGTGCTCCAGCGAGTCCTCGAACGCGACGGCAAGTTCACCCTCACCGAGCAGAACCGGGTCCTGCGGCCGCATCCGTCGTTCCGGTTGTTCGCCACCGCCAACACGGTCGGGCTGGGCAACCTCAACGGGCTCTATCACGGTGCGCAGCGGCTGAACCACGCGCAGATCGACCGGTGGAACATCGTGGCGTCGTTGAACTACCTGCCCGCCGCCGAGGAGATCGCGATCGTGCGGGCGAGGGTTCCCAGCGTTTCCGAGTCGCTCGCGGCGTCGCTGGTCGCGGTGGCCGCCTTGACCCGCAAGGGTTTCCAGGCCGGTGATCTGTCCACCTTGATGTCCCCGCGCACGGTGATCACCTGGGCGGAGAACATCGAGATCTTCGGTGACCCGGCGACGGCCTTCCGGCTGTCCTTCGTGAACAAATGCGACGAAGCCGAGCGGGACCTGGTGGCGGAGTACTTCCAGCGCTGCTTCGACGACGAGCTCCAGCTGCTCTCGGCATGACCACGGCGCAGACGGAAACCCGGCGCCGCAACCAGGTCGAAGAGCTGTGCGCGGCCGCGGTCCGGGCGCTCAGCGGCGATCCGGCGCTCCATTTCCGGGCACGACGGCTGCACCGCGGACGCGAACCGCTCCCCCTGCACGCACCGCATCTTCGTCAGTCGGCCGACGACGACCTGCTGTCGTCGCGCGGGATCGCGGACGGGATGGCGCTGCGCTTGACGTCCTCCGACGCCGTCCTGCACCGGAGCCGGTGCCCGCGCGACCCGGCCGAACGCGGGATCTTCGAGCTGCTGGAACAGTTTCGCGTCGAGTCGCTCCCACCCGCGGATCTGCCGGGCATGCGGCGGAACCTGCGCCTCCGTCATGTGCGCTGGTCACTGGAGTTCCACCGCTCCGGCCTGACCGAAACCGCACGCGGGCTACTGCTGTACACGGTCGCGCAGAGCTGCCGGTCGCGGATCACCGGCGAACCGGTGGTCGAGGAGACCGAGGACCTGATCGAGGCGACCAGGTTCGGGCTGGCGCCTTCGCTCGGTCACGACCTCGCCGGGCTTCGGCGGCACCGGACGGATCAGAAGGCGTTCGCCGAACACGCGCTGGCGATCGCCCGGACGATCGGCGTCCTGCTCGCCGGGAGCGAGCAGGACGCCGAGGACGAGAGTGATCCCACCGATCCGCGGTTCAGCCTCGTGATCGACCACGACGCGAGCCGCGAGGAGCAGATTCCCTCCGCGACCGCCGGAACCAGCCGGACCTTGGGCGAATCCGGTGCGGTGTACCGGGTTTTCACCACCGCGTACGACCGCGAACGGCGCGCGTCGGACCTGGTGCGGCCCGGACTGCTGGCCGAACTCCGCGAACGGCTCGACCGGCGGGTCGCCAGGCAGGGCGTCGGTGCGGGGCGGCTGGCACGCGACCTCAAGGCGGTGCTCGCCGAACCCGCGCGCGACGGCTGGGACGGGGGCCAGGAGGAGGGCCACCTCGACGGCCGCACCCTGGCGCAGCTGATCAGTTCGCCCACCGAACGCCGGATCTTCCGCACCGAGCGGATCGAACCCGTGGCGGACACCCTCGTGACGTTCCTGATCGACTGCTCGGGTTCGATGACCGCGCACGCGGAACCCGTCGCCGCGCTGGCCGACCTCTTCGCGCGCTCGATCGAACTCGCGGGTGCGTCCTGCGAGGTACTCGGCTTCACGACCGCCGCCTGGAACGGCGGCGGCCCCGCGCGGGAATGGAGACGAGCGGGACGGCCGCGCCATCCCGGCAGGCTCAACGAACGTCTGCACCTCGTGTTCAAGGACGCAGAAACCCCATGGCGCCGGGCGCGCCCGGACCTCGCGGCGCTGCTGAAAGCCGATCTGTTCCGGGAAGGGATCGACGGCGAGGCGGTGGCCTGGGCCTGCGAACGGATGCGCGCGCGAACGGAGTCACGCCGGATCCTGCTCGTCCTCTCCGACGGCAGCCCCATGGACGGCGCGACGAGCCTGGCGAACGATCCGCACTACCTGGACGAGCATCTGCGGGAAACGGTGCTGCGGGAGGAGAACACCGTCGAGATCCGCGGGATCGGCGTGGGGCTCGACCTCAGCCCCTACTACCGCCGCTCCCGGGTGCTCGACACCTCGGTCACGTCCGGGTACGCGCCGTTCCGGGACGTCCTCGGGTTACTGACCCTGCGGTGAGTCCTGCTGCCCTTCGCCCTGCTGCTCGCCGCCGGACTCGCCGAGGTAGTCCTTCGCCTTGTCTGCGGCCGAGTCGATCTTGTCGGAGTGGTCGCCGAAACGCGATTTCGCGAAATCGGCGGCCTTGTCGACGTGCTCGCCGCTCACCTTGTCCTTCATGCCTTCGAAGTCGACACCCATGAGAACTCCTCACCTATTGTGAATACGCCGGCTACCGGCGCACAACTCCATCAAAGTCCCTTCGCGCTCCATCGCAACTTGAGCCGGACGGTTGGGTGAGTCTGCTGAACTTCACCTCATTTACCCTTTGCCAGTAAGGAAATCGAAGTCGACCACCGCGAACACATCGCCAGAGGTAGCTCACTCGGGTGACCTTGCCACCGCCTCACCGGATCACGATCGGCGCTTTTAGCCCTTTCGTGTTCGTATCCCTGGGGTCAGCTCTGATCGGCTACCGGGACTTGAAGCTCTCGGTCGCGAAGGCGGTGTACGGAAGTCCAGTGGCCGAGGCGGCTCAGCCCGCGACGCGACGCCTCGCCTCGCGTTGCGGTCGTGGCGGACCCGGTCGAGCTAGCCGTAACTCGCGTGATTGGAGCCGTAACTCGCGAGTTACGTCACCGGCTCAGGGAGGGCACCGCCTCGGCGTCCGGGGCGGTGTCGGCCGACCTCGCCACCGGAACCCGGGCCTGGTCCGGCGCCGCGAGACTCCAGATCGCCACCACGGCCAGGTTCACCCCGAGCGACACCAGGCCTGCGTTGAAACCGCCGAACGTCGCGCCGGTGACGTACAGGACGATCGCGGTGAGCACGCCGGTGACCATCCCGGCGGCGACCGCGGCGGTCCGCACCCGCCGCACGAACAGGATCGCGAGCCAGCCGGGGACGACCTGGGCGAGCAGGTTGTAGGTCAGGTTCAGGATGGTGAGCATCAACGTCGACGCGACGAGGGTCAGCACCGCCGCCAGCACCAGGAAGCTCGCCACCGCGACCACCGTCCACCGGCGTTGCGCCGCGGCCGGGACGTTCGGCGCGATGTTGCGGCAGACCATGCCGCCGATGGTGAGCGCGGTCGCGGCGAGCACCAGCACGCCCGACAGCGCCGCTCCGGCGGCGACGAGGCCCAGCAGCCAGTCCGGCAGCAACCCCTTGGCGGTCACCATGAACACCGTGTTCGGGTTCTCCAGATCCGGATGCGCGCGCACGCCGTAATAGGCGGCCAGCACCAGGAACGGGTAGATCAGCATGTACATCGGCATCCACACGGTCGAACTCTTCACCGCGCGTTCGGAACGGGCCGGGAACACATAGGCGCCACCGAAACCGAGGTAGAACACGATGCTCTGGAAGAGGATCGTCGTCATCGCGAAGGTGAGTTCCGAGCCGCCCATGGTGGTCTGTGCCGCGCTCAGCACCTCGGGTCCGCTGACCTTCGCGGTGCCGCCGGCGGCGATCACCACGGCCACCCCGACGAGCACGACGCCGAGCAGCATGAAGAAATCCTTGAGGATCGAAACGAACGCGGGCGACCGCACCCCGGAGACGGCGATGTAGACGAACGCCACGATCCCGGCCAGTACCACGCACTGCACGGGATCCAGCCGCAGTCCCAGATTGCTCAGCACCACCTGGAGACCGATGAACTGGTACTGGCCCCACGGGACCAGCGCGATCAGCATCGTGACACAGGTGATCAGCTCCAGCCGCCTGCTGCCGAAATGCCGCCCGAACACGTCCGGCACGGTCATCGCGTCATACCGTTTCGCCGCCCGCCACACCAACGGCGCCAAGAAATAGCCCAGTGAGTACGCGAGCAGGATGTAGCCCAGGAACCAGATCCCGTAGCTCGCGCCGTGCGCGTAGATACCGCTGGGGAACCCGATCATCGTCCCGATGCTGTACACCTCGCCGACCGCGAGGAAGTACACCAGCCACGCCGGGAACGACCGGCCACCGACGAGGAACTCCGAGATCCCGCCGCCGCGCGTCGACCGCCCCGCCCACACCGCGAGCCCGATCGAACCCGCCATCACCACCGCCACGATCGCGATCAGCATCAGTCGTCCTCCGGGTAGTGGGCGCGGTCGAAGAAACGCCAGCTGATCCACAGGCACAGGGTGGTCAGCGGGCAGCAGCAGAACACCCAGAAGAACAGCACCGGGATACCCAGTACCGATGCCGTCGATCCGGAGAGCAGCAGAATTCCCGCCAGCAGGGCGAAAGCGGGAACGAACAGTCCTATGAGGACACTTGGCCAGCTGCGGATCATCGTCGTGCTCCCGTCCTCTCGCGCCGCCAGACGACCTCGCCGCCACTGACGGTGGCCTCCACGGTCAGCTCGCGGATCCGGTCCGGGTCGACCGTGGTCGGGTCACCGGACAGCACCGCGAGGTCGGCGAGCTTCCCGACCTCCAAGCTGCCCTTGACGTCCTCCTCGCCCGCCAGGTACGCGGCGTCGATCGTGTAACCGCGCAGCGCGGCGTCGACGTCCACGGCCTGTTCCGGGCCGAGCACCTTGCCCTGCCTGGTGATCCGGCGTACCGCGCACCAGATCCCTTCGAGCGGCGGCACGGGAGTCACCGGGGTGTCCGAATGCAGTCCGAAGTGGATTCCTCGCGAGCGGGCCGAGGCCAGCGGACTGATCCGGCGGGCCCGCTCGGGGCCGAGGAAGACGTCACGATGCCGGTCTCCCCAGTAGTAGACGTGTTTGACGAAGAACGACGCGAGGACGTCGTGGGCGGCCATCCGGTCCAGTTGGTCTTCGCGCACCGTCTGGCAGTGCTCGATCCGGTGCCGCCTGCCGGTGCCGCGCGGCGAGCCCAGCCGCGAATAGCCGTCGATGATCGCGTCGATCGCCGCGTCCCCGTTGCCGTGCACGGCGACCTGCCAGCCCGCCGCGTCGAGCGCGGCGATCCGGCGGCCGAGGTCGGCGGGTTCGAGCAGCATCATGCCGTGTTCGTCCGGGTCGCAGGTGTAGCCCTCCGCGAGGCAGCCGGTCTTGCCCTGGATCGACCCGTCCGCGACGATCTTGACGCCGGTCATCGCGAACTTCTCGTCCGCACCGCCTTCCGGAGCTTCCGGTTCACCCTCGTCGAGACCGGGGAGCAGGCGGTCGAACAGATAGCCGCGCACGCGGACGCGCAGTTTTCCGGCCCGCCGCAACAACGCGTACGCCTCCAGTTCCGCCGCGCCGCCGATGAGGCCGATTCCGGTGTCGTGCACGGACGTCACGCCGTTGGCGAGGTATTCCTCGTCCGCCAGCAGCAATGCCGCGGCCAGTTCTCCCGCGCTCTGCCCGGGGAGCCGGGACGTGACGAGGAAGGCCGCCGTCTCGACGAGTACCCCGGTCGGTTCGCCACGCGCGTCGCGCACGATGAGGCCACCGGGTGGGTCCAGGGTCTCGGCGGTGATCCCGACTTCGCGCAGCGCGAGCGAGTTCGCGGTGCAGAAATGCCCGGAAACATGGGTCAGGACCACGGGGTTGCGAGCGGAGACGGGATCGAGGTCCGCGCGCGTCGGATGACGGCCGTCCGCGAGCAGCGTGTCGTCGTAGCGGAAACCGCGGATCCACTCCCCCGGCCCGAGATCCTTGGCCGCCTGGGCGACCCGGCCGACGATGTCGGCGATGGTGTCGTTGGGCGGGCTGCCGGCGTCGACGGGCGCGGCCAGCGTCATCCCGAAGAACGCCGGATGGTTGTGGGACTCGACGAAACCGGGGATCACCGTGCGCTCGGCCAGGTCGAGCACGCTGGTCTCCGGGCCGATCAACCGGGAGATCTCCCGATCGGGACCGAGGGCGGTGATCCGCCCGCCGCTCGCGGCCAGCGCGCGGACCCGTCTCCCCGCCGCGTCGAGGGTGAGGACGGTGCCGCCGAGCGCGACGAAATCGGCCACACGCTGGGAATCTTCTCGAGGGAACTCCACACAGGCCTCCCGGGCTCACGAGGGATCCCCAGACAGTGCGGCACATCTGGCCGCCTGAACAGGTCCAGAACGCTCCGGTGCGGTGGTACCAGTCGCGCGCTCAGCCGCCGAGCAGGTCGCGGCAGGCTTCGCCGAGCAGCCGGATACCGGGGTCGATGTCGCGCAGCGGCACCGCCGCGAAACCGATCCGGAAGTGGTTCCGTGGTGGGTCTTCCCCGACGAAGAAGATGTCACCGGGCTCGATCAGGACGCCGTCGCGCTCGGCGCGTTCGATCAGCGCCCGGCAGTCCAGTTCGGACGGCCCGGTCATCCAGAGGCTGACCCCGCCCGGCGGGTACGCCGTCTGCGTCCACGGCAGGTGTTCGGTGACCGCGGCACAGGTCGCCTCCCATTTCCGCATCAGCTTCGTGCGGTAGCGGCGCAGGGACCGGTGGTACTCGCCGCTGTCGATGAGGAGCGCCAGTGCCCGCTGGAGGTGACCGGGCGGATGCCGCAGCACGTACCGCCGGATCTCCCGCAGTTCCCGCACCAGCTCGCGCGGCCCGACCAGGTACCCCAGCCGCAGACCGGGTGAGAGGAACTTGGAGAAGGTGCCGAGATAGATCGCGTCACCGGTGCCGTCGAGTGCCTTGAGCGCGGGCGTCGGGCTGCCGTGGTACCGGAACTCGCTGTCGTAGTCGTCCTCGACCAGGACCGTGCCCGCACTCGCGGCGAGGCTGAGCAGCCGACGGCGGCGGCCGATGCTCAACGTCGCGTTCGTCGGGTGGTGGTGGCTCGGGGTGAGATAAAGCAGGTCGACGCCGTCGAGTGTCTCCGGCGGGCGCAGGCCGCTCTGATCGACGTCGACGCCACGCAGCCCGGCGCCGGTGCGGAGGAAGATATGCCGGGCGTCGAGGTATCCCGGGTTCTCCATCGCCACGACGCTGTCCGATCCGAGCAGCGCGCGGCCGAGCAGGTCGAGCCCCTGCTGCGAACCGACGGTGATCAGCACCTCGGACGGGTTGGCCTCGATCCCCCGCGCGGTGAGTAGCTGACGGCAGATCAGGTCGACCAGCATCGGATCGTCCGAGCCGACGCTGTCCTGCAGGCTCGGGAACACGTGCGGCCGGTACAGCGCGTCGCGCAGGCAGCGGGTCCACGACCGCGCCGGGAACGCGGTGACGTCGACCTGACCGGCGAGGAACGGGTACGGATAGGTGTGCCAGTCCGGGCGTTTCTCGATATGCGGCACCCCGGCGTCCGGGTATCGGCGCACCCGCGCGCTCCAGTCGATGGCCGGGGTGGTGCCGCGCTCCTGCACCGCGCAATGCGGCCGCATCTCCGCGTTGATGAACAGCCCACTGCGCTCCCGGCTCTCCACGAACCCTTCGGCGACCAGCTCCTGGTAAGCGAGGTTGATCGTGTTGCGGGAAACGCTCAGTTCGGCGGCCAGCTCACGCGAGCTCGGCAACCGGTGCGCCGGGTCGAAGGTGCCGATCGCGATGCCGTGCTCGATGGCGCGCCGCACCTGCCGGTAGAGCGGCTCGGCGGACGACCGGTCGATTTCGATCAACGTTCGCGGCAACGGCACCTCCCTTTCGGCGACGGGGCCGGGATCTGAACCTAGCTCCAGATCCCGGCCGACACCACTAGCCGAGCACGTCGTCGAGCGAAACGGAGTCGATTCCAAGTGCTTCGCCGACCGGCGCGGATGTCAGCCGCCCGTCCACCGTGCTGACCCCACCGCGCAGTTCCGGGCATCGTGCGAGCGCGCCGGAGAGACCGCTGTTCGCCAGCTCCAACGCGTACGGCAGCGTGACGTTCGTCAGCGCGTACGTCGAGGTGTGCGGGACGGCGCCGGGCATGTTGGCGACGCAGTAGAACACCGAGTCGTGCACAGCGAACGTCGGTTCCGCGTGCGTGGTCGGCCGCGTGTCCTCGAAGCAGCCACCCTGGTCGACGGAGATGTCGACGAGCACGCTGCCCGGCTTCATCCGGGACACGAGCTCGTTCGACACCAGGCTCGGCGCCTTGGCCCCGGGCACGAGCACGGCACCGATCACGAGGTCAGCTTCGAGCACGGCCTCCTCGATCGAGTACGCGTTGGCCGCGGCGGTGCGGATCCGGCCCTGGTACATCCGGTCGGCGGCGCGGAGCTTGTCGACGTTCTTGTCGAACAGGACGACGTCGGCCCAGGTCCCGGCCGCGCCGGCGACCGCGTTCATCCCCGCGACACCGGCGCCGAGGACGACAACCCGCGCCGGGGCCACCCCGGAGACGCCGCCGATCAGCACACCCCGGCCGCCGTTGGCGCGCATCAGCGTCTGTGCGCCGACCTGCGGGGCCAGCCGTCCGGCGACCTCGCTCATCGGGAACAGCAGGGGCAGCGAGCCGTTGGGCAGCTGCACCGTCTCGTACGCCACCGACGTCGTGCCCGCGTCCAGCAGCGCCCGCGTGCACGGCTCGCTCGCGGCGAGGTGCAGGTACGTGAACAGCAACTGGTCGCGGCGCAGCCGGTGGTACTCCTCCGCGATCGGCTCCTTGACCTTGAGCACGAGGTCTCCGGTCGCCCAGACGTCGTCGGCGCTGTCGAGCACCTTCGCCCCGGCCGCGGCGTAGTCCTCGTCGCGCACGGAGGAGCCTTCGCCTGCTCCGCGCTCGACGAACACCTCATGCCCGGCCGAAGTGAATTCGTGCACGCCCGCGGGCGTCACCGCGACCCGGTACTCGTGGTTCTTGACTTCACGAGGGACACCGATCTTCATCTCACGCTCCCGTCTGTTCCAAAGGCAGTGACGCTGAGCGTGCGGCACGGCTGGAACGGCCAGAAGTGCCAGAACCAGCGCGATCGGCGGGTCCAGTTCGCGAGTCATAGCGATGAGCTATGACGTCCTCGCCGGATACCGGCTACCGGTGTTCGAGCACCGGCTCCACAATGGACCGGTGGGAACCCTGGCCATGACCTCGCTCGCGGCGGCGGCCGGGGTCGTCGCCCAACGTCTGTCCGGGATGGGTCTTTCCCTGCTGTGCGTACCGTTTCTCGCGCTGGCGCTGGGCCCGCTCGACGCCGTCCGGCTCACCCTGCTGCTCGGCTTCCCGGTCTACCTGGCGGTCGCGATCACCCATTGGCGGGCGATCAGGTGGACGCAGGTCGCCTGGCTGACGGTGCCCGCGGTGGTCTTCACCCCGGTCGTCGCGTTCGTGGTGCGCGGCGTTCCCCCGCGCCCCCTGCTGCTCGCCGCGGGTGGCTGCTGTGTCCTCGCCGTCGGCGTGCTGGCGAGCGGCGTCACCAGTCGGCGGCTGGCGGGCAGGACAGGTGCCGTCGGCGCGGGCGTGCTGAGCGCGGCGATGAACTCCGTCGCCGGGCTGTCCGGCCCCGCCGTGGCGGTGTACGGAGCGAGCGCGGGCTGGGGCGCGGACGAGACACGCGGGACGCTGTCGATCTACTTCTTCCTGCTCGGCCTGGTCGCGCTGCCCAGCCTCGGCTGGGTGGAGGTGCCGGTGAGCGTTCTCCTCGCGGTGGCGGTCGCGGCGCTCGCCGGTGACCTGCTGGGGCGAGCGCTGAGCCGCCGGGTCGGCGAACGGGCCGTCCGCTGGTCCGTTTTGGGGCTTTCGGCGGCGGGTGGTGCACTGACGCTGGCGCATGCCGCTTGAGGCGCGACTCGACCTCGTGGTCCGTGAAGGCCTCCTTGAGGGACTCTGGGTCCCTTAAGGAGGCCTTCACGGACTCGATGATCGCCACACCTGCAGCAGGAGTCGCAGCGGCACTGGACTCGCCGACAAGACCTGAGCGCTCACAACAGTTTTCGCAACGCGTCCCGCAAAGCGCCGAGGGCGGCGTCGGGCTCGTCCCAGAAGATCATGTGCCCGGCCCCCGCGATCTCGACGAGTTCCGCCGCCGGATTGCGGTCGGCCGCTTCGGCCGCGCCGTCGGCGGTGACGACCGGACTCGCGCCGCCGTACAGGAAGTAGGCCGGAGCGGGCACCTTCGGCCAGTCGTCGAAGAAGTCCTCGCTTTCGAAACCGGCGTGGGTGGCGGCGATCGCGGAGCGGGAGCACGAAGAAAGCCAGCGGGCGCGCAGTTCCTGTTCGCGGCGCGGCCATCGTGGCCAGGACCGGGCGACCTCGTCGGCATCGGTGCCTCGGCGGGCCTGCGCGAGCTGCCCGAGGAAGGCGTCGAGGGTGGTGGGATACGGCGCCCGTCCGGGACCGCTCAGCGGAGGGTCGGCCAGCACCGTGCCCCGGAACGGCCGAGTGGCGGCGACCCGTGCGGCGATCCGCGCGCCCATGGAGTGTCCGAACAGGATCGGATCGCGCAGCCCGAGCCCGTCCACGACCGCCTCGACGTCCGCGGCGTAACTCGCGAGGTCGTAATCCGGCGCGTCATCGGACAACCCGCGCCCGCGGACGTCGAGCACGAGCGGCCGCACGAGGTCGGTGAGCTCCCGCGCCACGAAGTCCATCGTGACCGCCGGGCTGGTGATCCCTGGCAGCACGACCACCGGAACCCCGTCGGACGGCCCGTAGTCGAGTACGTGCAACCGGACCGGCCCCGAGCGCACCCAGCGGCTGGTCGCCGGAACGTCGCCGAGATCCGCCAGCGCGGCTTGCCCCAGTGTGCGGCGATCCTGATCCGCGAGGTACGCCAAGGCATCGTCGAGGCCGACGACGTCGGCGTACTTCGCCTGCAGGTCGAACAACGCGGCATCGTGCGGTCCCCGAGCCCGGTCACCGCAGGCTTCCCGCACGACCAACGTAGTGAAGCCGGACTGGACGGCATCGACGGCGGTCGCGCGGACGCATCCCGAAGTCGTCGCGCCGCAGACGACGACGGTGTCCGTGCCCAGACTCGTCAGGAGTGCGGCCAGCGACGTGCCATGGAACGCCGAGGCGCCCTTCTTCTGGATGAGATGGTCGCCCTCGCGCCGTTCGAGCCGGGGGTCGAGGGCGACCGCTTCGCTGCCTTCGCGCAGCGCCCGCATCCCGGGCGCTTTCCGGAGCCACGCGACGGCGTCGCCGTTCGCTTCGGCGGGTGTGTAGGAGATCGCGGTGTAGATCACCGGTACTTCCTGCCGCCGCGCCTCGGCGACGAGGGCGGCGGTCGCGGTCACCTCGGCGGTCAGGTCGGCTCCGGACGGGAAACCGGGTTCGGTGAACCCGCGGGTCAGGTCGACCACGACCAGGGCCGGCCGCGATCCGCGCGGCACGCTCGCGCCGAAACCGGCTCGCTCGTACACGCTGTCGAGACGTTCATCGGCGGGCACGCTGCAACTCCTTGATCAGTTTGTCCTGAGTACGGATCCGGCCCAGCAGCCAGCCCTGGAACAATCCGAGGGCCGCGGCCGCCGCGACCACGCCATAGCGTTTGACGTTGTCGGGCACCAGCATCGCGAGGCCGTCGAGGGCTTCGCCGCCGTCGGCCGGAGCGGGTTTCGCGACCGGAACAGCGTCCGGCCCCGCCTGTAACCGGTCCGCGAGGTTGCGGGCGAACTGGTCGAGCAGCCGGGTGGAAACGGCGCCGATCGCGCCCTTGCCGAATTGGGCGAGCTTGCCGCGGATCGACAGATCGGTGCGCAACTCGATGGTGGCACCGCCGGGTGCCTCGCGCACGGTCAGCGTGACGTCGGCCTCGGCGTCGCCGTTGCCGTGGGCGTCCGCTCCCCTGGCCACCAGCCGCAGGCTGCGGTCGGCGGCGGTGACGTCGGTGAACCGCACGGTGCCCGAGTAGGCGGCGGTGATCGGGCCGACCTTGACCTTCACGCGGCCGAGATAGGCGTCGTCCTGCCGCCCGTCGAGGGTCGCGCCCGGCAGGCAACCGGCCACCCGTTCGACGTCGTTGATCAAGGCGAAGACCTCGTCGGGTCCGGCCGGTACGGACAGCTGGTTTTCCAGGATCACGCTGTCGCCTCCTTCTCGTGGGTGTGGCATCGACGGGTCGCGGTCGCCTCGATCGCGTCCACGATCGTCTGGTAACCGGTGCAGCGGCACAGGTTCGCCGAGACGGCCTCACGGATCTCCTCGCGCCCCGCGTCCGGCCGCTGGGCGAGGAATCCTTCGGCCAGCATGAGGAATCCGGGCGTGCAGAACCCGCACTGCAGGCCGTGGTGCTCGCTGAAAGACCGCTGTAGATCGGAAAGTTCGCCGTCGCGCCCCAGCGATTCGACCGTGCGGATCTCGGATGTCTCCGCCTGGACGGCGAACATCAGGCACGCCCGCACCGGCTCCCCGTCCACGAGGACGGTACATGCGCCGCACACCCCGTGCTCGCAGCCGACGTGGGTGCCGGTGAGCCCGAGGTCGTGGCGCAGGACGTCGAGCAGGGTCTTGCGCGGCTCGACGAGCGCCTCGTGTGACTCGCCGTTGACGTTCAGGACGATCAGATGCCGGTCGCTCATGATGGGACGCTCACTTCCTGGTGGATCTCCGCGTCGAGCGCGGCGAGCACGGTCTGCGGGTGGACCGGGGTCGTGTCGAGTTCGATCCCGGTCCGGCGCAGCGCGTCGTTGATCGCGTTCAGCACCGCGGCGGGCGCGCCGATGGTGCCGCCCTCCCCCGCCCCCTTCGCACCGTTTTCCGTGAAAGCGCAAGGGGTTTCGAGGTGGGTGACGGTGATGTCGGGGATTTCCGTCGCGGTCGGGACGAGGTAGTCGATGAAGCTCGCGGCCGACGGTTCCCCGTTACCCGCGTAGGTGACCTCCTCGAACAGCGCGCCGGCGATGCCCTGCGCGATCCCGCCGCGGCACTGACCGTCGACGACCTGCGGATGGATCACCACGCCGCAGTCCTCCACGCAGGCGTAGCGCAGGATCTTGATCTGGCCGGTACCCGGATCGGCCTCGACGACCACGGCGTGCGTGGCGTTGGAGAAGGTGCCGTCGCCGGGCACGTCGAAACTCGCCGTGGCCGTCAGCGTCGGTTCGACGTCCTTGGGCAGCAGGTGACTGCGCAGATAGGCCACATCGGCGATCTCCTCGAACGACGCGCGCCGCTCCGGATCGTCGATTTGAACGACGCCTCCGTCACCGTCGAGGCGGACGTTGTCAGGATTCGTTTCGAGCAGGTGCGCGGCGATCTTGCACAGCAGTTCGCCGAGCTTGCCGGCCGCGAGGGACACCGCCGAGCCTCCGATCGTCACCGAGCGGGAGGCGAAGGTCCCCCATCCGTAGGCGATGCGCTCGGTGTCGCCCTGGCGGAGCTTGACCTGGTCGAGGTGCAGTCCCAGCCGGTCGGCCACGATCTGCGCCAGCGTCGTCTCGTGGGACTGGCCGTGGTTCATGGTGCCGCTGGTGACCACGACGGAGCCGGTGGTGTCCATCCGGATCTCGGAGATGTCGAAACCGGGGACCACCGCCATCTTCCGCTTGGCGAAGGCGCCAGAGCCGTACCCGGTCCGCTCGGAGAAACAGCAGTACCCGATGCCGATATGCCTGCCCTCGGCGGCGGCGCGCTCCCGGATCTCGTACCAGCCCTCGTCCCGGATCGCCGCCTCGGCGAGTTCGAGCGATTCGCGGTAGGTGCCGGGGTCGTAGGTGATGGCGTTGACACCGGTGTACGGGAACTGCGTGATCACGTTGCGCCGCCGGATCTCGACCGGGTCGAGGCCGAGTTCCCGCGCCGCGCGTTCCACGACCCGTTCGATCGCCATCACGTACTGCGGACGGCTGACGCCACGATAGGGCGCCGTCGGTGCCTTGTTGCTCGCGATGGCGCGGGCACGGACGCGGTACTCGGGCACCTGGTAGACGCTCGGCATCTCCGCCGACGCCATCAGCGGCTCGATCCCCGCCGTGAACGGGTAGCAGGAGTAGGCGCCCATGTCGCAGACGACGTCGACGTCCAACGCGGTGATCCGCCCGTCCTCGTCGAACGCCGCCAGCGTGCGGTAACGCTGTTCCCTGGCGAGGAATCCGGCCGTGAGCGCCTCACGCCGGTCTTCGATCCATTTCACCGGCCGGTTCAGCCGCCGGGCCGCCGCCGCGACCGCGATCTCCTCGCGGCCGACGACGCATTTCTGGCCGAAACCCCCGCCCATGTCCGGGACGGTGACCCGCACGGTGCGTTCGGGGACCCGCAGCGAACGGGCCATCGCCGTGCGCACCTGATGCGGCACCTGCGTGCACATCTGGACGAGCAACTGGTCGTCGCGGTCGTCCCAGGAGGCGACCACTCCCCGCGTTTCGAGCGGGAGCGCGTTCTGCCGTCCGCTCTTGGTGACGATTTCGACCACGCGGCCGCCGCCCGTGCGAGCCGCCTCGAACGCCGCGTCGACACCGGGGGTGTCGAACATCGACCAGCACGTTGCCCGGTGCCTCGTCGTGCACGAGCGGCGCGTCCGCGGCGAACGCCGTCTCCTCCGACACGATCGCCCCGAGCGGCTCGTACTCCACCACCGCGGCTTCGACGCCGTCCTCGGCGCTGTACGGATCGCGCGCGACGACCAGCGCCACCGGTTCACCGGTGAACCGCACCTTCTCCCTGGCGAGGATCGGCATCGCGGTCGGCGAGAACTCCTCGGGCGGGCGGTCGAGCAGGGCGACGATGTCACCGAGATCGAGATCCCGCGCCGTGTAGGCGGCGACGACGCCGTCGACCGCCAGAGTGGCCGACAGATCGATCCCGGTGAGCGTGCCGTGCGCGACCGTCGAGCGGACGAAGGCCGCGTGCAGCATCCCGGGCAGCCGGATGTCGTCGACGAAGCGGCCCCGGCCGGTGAGGAACCGGGGATCTTCGCGCCGGGGCACGGACGCGCCGACCCAGCGGCCGTTCCGCCCGTCGAACCGCGCGGTCATCGCGTTTCTCCTTTCTCCCAAGCCTCGTGCAGCGCCCGGGTGACCAGGGTGCGCGCCAGTCGCCGTCGGTAGGCGGCACTTCCCGCCGCGTCGCCGGGCGGATCGATGGCCGCCGCCGCGGCCTCCCCGCACTCGGCGAACAGCTCCGGTCCCGGGACACCGCCGTCGAGCAGCGCCTCGGCCTCGGGCACCCGGACGGGCGCGGGGGCGACGCCGCCGAGCACGACGCGGCCCCCGTGCTCCGCGTCGATGCTCACCGCGGCGTCGACGATCGCGAAATCGCCGTGGCGGCGGGCGAACTCGGTCAGCGCGGCCCGGGGTGACGGGCGGGTGAAGCGCACCGCGGTCACGACCTCATCGGGTTCGACGGCCGTGGTGTAGAAGCCGTGGAACATCTCCGCGGCCGGGATCTCCCTGGGCCCACGCGGGCCTTCGGCGACGATCACCGCGTCGAGCAGCAGGGCCAGCAGGCACCATTCCGCGGTCGCGTCGCCGTGGACGACACTGCCCGCCACCGTGCCGCGGGACCGGATCGGCAGATGCCCCACCCACCGCATCGCGCGGGAAAGCACGGCGTAGTCCGGTCCCAGCTCGGCGACCTCGACCGCCCGATGGGTGACCATCGCGCCGATCGTGAGGCTGGGACCGTTACGCCGCAAGGAGTTCAGCGCCGGTTCCCGCCGCAACGGGCCCAGATCCACCAGCGCCGTCGGCCGGGCGAGCCGGAAGTTCATCATCGGCATCAGGCTCTGCCCGCCCGCGATGAGCTTCGGGTCCTCGCCCGCCGCGGCGAGTTCGCCGAGCAGTCCGACGGCGTCGGTGACGTCGTGGGCCCGGTGGTACCGGAACGCGGCGGGCTTCACAGAGCCGACCTGGTCTCGGCGGCGGGCTCGGCCGGGTCGACGATCCGGTCGAGTTCGCGGCCGCGGGTCTCCGGCGCGCCCGTCATCATGAACACGGCCGCGGCCACCACGAGCACACCCAGCACGGTGAAGGTGAGCGGCAGCCCGAGCACCGGCCACAGCACGCTGCCGAACAGCAGGGGCGCGAAACCGGTGATCGCCCGGCTCGACGACGACGCCCAGCCGAACCCCGAAGCCCGGAGTTCCGTCGGATAGAGCTCGGACACGTAGGCGTACATCACCGGGATCACCACCAACGCGAACAGGCCGAACGCGCCGATCGCCACGACCGCCGCGGCAGGCGTGTCGAGCAGCAGGGAGAACACCACGAGCGACAGCGCGGTGAGCGGGCCGGCGACCATGATGATCCGTTTGCGGCCGACCTTGTCGACCAGGAGCACGGCCACCGCGACCCCGACGATGCCGGTCGCGTTCATGAGCGCGGTCGACGCGAAGGCGGCGATCTCGCCGAAGCCCTGCGCCCGCAGGATCGACGGCATCCAGCTGAGCGCGGCGTAGTAGACCAGCATGACGCTGATGAACAGCGACCACGCCACCGCCGTGATCCGCGGGTTGAACGCCCACACCCGGCGCAGCTGGTCGAACGCGGCCGCGACCGCGCCACCGCGGGTGTCCTCGACCACCGCGGGCGGGACCGAGTACGGCTCCGGAGTCGCGCCCGTGCGCCGCACGAGGTCGTCGATCACCGTCCGCGCCTCCGCCTCGCGCCCCTTGCGCACCAGGTACAGCGGCGATTCCGGGACACCGCGCCGCACCCAGAACAGCAACAGCGCGGGCAGGATCATCAAGACCAGCATCCAGCGCCAGTTTCCCTGGACCGGGAGCAGCAGCGTCGCCGTGACGGCGGCGAGCGTGGTCCCGATCGGCCACCAGCCGTCCATCGCGGACAGGACCCGGCCGCGATGCTTGCGCGGGGAGAACTCGCTGACGATCGCGTAATCGACCGGGATGCACCCGCCGAGCCCGATCCCCGCCAGGAAACGCAGGGCCAGGAACGTCTCGACGTTCGGGGCGAACGCCCCGAGCACGGAGAACAGCGCGAACAGCAGCAGCGTGACACTGAACGCCCGCTTCCGGCCGATCCGGTCCGCGATCGTGCCCCAGGCGACCGCGCCCACGGCCATGCCGATCAGGTTCGCGGTCGCCACCAGCCCTTTCGCGCCGGCGGACAACCCGAATTCCGCCCCGACCAGCGGGGTGAGGAATCCGTTCAGCGCGACGTCCCAGGCGTCGAACATGTAGCCCAGCCCGCCGATGAGGAAGATCTTTCCCTGCACGCTCCAACGCCAGGGCAGGTCCTGGACGATCTGGTCACCAGTACGCATGAACCGCTCCGTTGCGATTGACGGCCAGCGCGCCTCAGCGGGCGAACTGGTAGTGGATGGACTCGGTGTCGGGGTCGGTGAGCGGGCTGCCGTTCCACAGCCAGTCGTAGGACACGTCGGATTCGCCGTCGAAGCGCCGCAGCTTCTCGTCCCGTTCGCGCTGCTCGGGACCGTCGGGCAGGTGGTAGAAGTCCATGTTCTGCAGCGAGGCGTCCTGCACCATGCCCGCGTGCTTGGCGCGCCGGTCCACGTAGCGGATCAAAGCACCGTCGATCCCATCGCGGGTGACGCGCCCCAGCTCCTCGGCCAGCACCGCCGCGTCTTCCATCGCCTGGGACGCGCCTTGCGCCTGATACGGCAGCATCGCGTGACACGCGTCCCCGAGCAGGGCGACCCGGCCGTCGACCCAGACCGGGTCACGGCGGCGGCGGTACATCGCCCACACCGAGACGTCCTCGTCCTTCGCCTTCGCCAGCATCGTCGGTACCCGATCGTCCCAGTCGTGGTACTCCGCGGCGAGTTCGGCGGCGGTGGCCGGGCCGCTCCAGTCCTTGGCCACCGTTTCGGTGCACGGCACGATCGCGACCACGTTGAGGTACTCCCCGCCGCGGATCATGTAGTGCACCAGGTGTTTGTTGGGGCCGTACCAGATCGTGGAGTGGTAGCGGTCGACGAGGAACCGGGTGGCGGGGTCCTGCGCGATCAGGTCGCCGGAGATCAGGGCGCGGTAGGCCATCTCGCCGGAGAACGCGAGGGTGTCGTCGAAGCCGGCGAGATCGCGCACCGAAGACCGGATGCCGTCCGCCCCGACCACGACGTCACCGGTGAACCGGCGTCCGTCCGCGGTGATCACGGCCGGCCGGTCCGGCGCCGACCGGTCGAGGTCGACCACCCGTGCGCCGGTCGCCACCCGCACCACCGGACCGGGAAGCTCCGGATCGAGGCAGGCGTCCAGCAGGACTCCGTGCAGGTCGGCGCGGTGGTAGTGCCAGTAGGGCGCGCCGTACTGGTCGGTCACGCGCCCGCCCAGCTCCAGCTGGGCGATGATGCTCCCGTCGGCCCAGCGACGGCGCACCTGGTCCTGCGGCTCCGTCCGCACCCGCTCGAGCCGGGCCCGCAGGCCGAGCCCGATGAGGATCCGGCTGGCGTTCGGCGCGGTCTGGATCCCCGCCCCGATCTCGCCGAGTCGCGGGGCGGCCTCGACCACGGTCACGCGCAGACCGCGCTGCCGCAGGGACAACGCCGCGCAGAGTCCACCGAGCCCGCCACCGACGACAACGACCTCAAACGACTGACTCGCGGCCATGCCCGCCTCCCGTCTTCGTCATGGCTTTCCCGCCACTGAGCAAGCTGCCGGCACCGGGAACCCAGGGTTTCACGCCGAGTTCCGAGAGGATCCGGAACGTCGTCGCCGTCGCCGCCGACAGAACGGGAATCCCGATCTCGTCCTCCACCGGCTGGATCGCGGGCAGCGAAGGCATCTGGACACAGGCGGAGAGCACCAGAGCGTCCACATCGGACAGATTCAGTTTTCGATGATGCTCTCGCAGCCCGGCGGGGTCCAGCCGGGCGACGGCGAGGTTGTCCGGCACTTCGAGGGAAAGCGCGTCGGCGACCTCGAACCCGGCGTCCTCGATGTAGTCCGCCACCGCCTTGGTCAGCGGCTTCAGGTACGGCGTGATGATCGCGACCCTGCGGGCACCGAGCGCGCCGAGCCCGGACAGCAGGGCCCCGGCACTGGAGACGACCGGCGACTCGCAACCCTCTTCGCGCAGCACGCGCGTGATGTCGTCCTCGGCCGTGCAATGGTAACCGGGTCCCTGGGCCATGATCGCCACGAGACACGCGGTGGCGACCACGTCGGGCTTGGCGTCGGCGAGTTCGGCCGCCGCGCGGCCGGCCTGGGCGTTCATCGCCCGCAGCTGTTCGGGTTCGACGTGCCGCATCCTGGCCCGCGCGGAATGGAAGACGAACCGGTCCCCCGGCTCGGCCTCCTCCCTGGCACGCAGCATCCGCGGCAGCTCGGTCTCCATGGTGAGGTTCGAGCTGGGGACGATCATCCCGATGTGGTGGTCGCTCATCGGCGGGCCGCCGGGCGCATCTCGGCGACCGTCAGCTCACCGTTGTCGACGATCAGTTCGTCGTCCAGGTAAAGGGAATTGCCGCGCATCGGGATGTCGAAGTGGCAGGGCGTGTCGTTCGGGCCGCCGAGTTCGTTGTTGGGGCCGATGGAGAACATGACGTTGCCGTAGAAGCTCCGCAGTTCCATGCCCATCCCGCCGGGGAACTGGGTCAGGCCGTGCCAGTGCGCGCGCTCGTCGAGCCCCCAGCCGACGTGGCTCATGCCGTAGCCGCGAGGGTCCTCGAAGCTCTCGATGTACGAGCGCAGCAGATCCGCGTCCAGCCCGGACGATCCGGCGCCGCCGCGGATGTCCCGGATGAAGCCCTGCTCGATGGTGATCTCCACCGGGGTCTGGACGTAGGTGTTGAACGGCAGCAGCACATCCCCCGGCGAAAGCACGATCTTCCCGTCGACGCCGTCGTCGGCCCCGCCGGTGAACACGAACGCCGCCGGCCAGTGGTCCCAGCGGCCGGGGGTGTCGGTGTAGCCGTATTCGGACAGCGTCGGGTACACGCCGAGCTGATACGTGACGTCGGTGCCCGCCGGGCTGGTGATCCGCATCGTGCCCGCCTTGGCGAGGAGTTCCGCGCCGATCTCCACCCGCTCGCGCAGTTCCTTCGTCGGCATGAGCCGGGCCAGCAGTTCGGGCGGTTCGACGGCGGTGAGGATCCGGGTGCCCGCGTCCTGGATGGCGAACTGTTCCTTGCTGAACAACAGGAACGTGCAGTCGACCACCATGTCCACGCTCTTGAGCGCCTCGACCGCCAGCGGGATGTTCCCGAGCCCCGAGTCGCCGACCGCCCACGCGCCCGCGGCGCTGACCGGCGACGGCAGCCGCATGTGGTACGCCGAGGCGCCCAGCTGCTGGGCGGCCCACAGGAAGGCGTCGGCGTACTCCGCCCGCTCCCCGCCGCGAGTCAGCACCACCACGGTCTCGCCCTCGTGCACCCCCGAGAACGTCAACTGGCGCAAACAGATGTCGTTGAACAGGTTCCGGTCCATCGCCGACCACCTCCATATTAATCCGAGCACGTACTATCCGGGTACGGAAGACCTGTCTTCATACGAACACGTACTATCCGGATACGCAAGGGGTGACCGAAGACAGATCTCGGCGGCCTGCCGGTGAGCGACCGTCCGGACACGTAGGATCACCGCGGGGGCCCGGGCAGCGGGTTGGAGCCGACAAGGAGCAGCGATGGGTGAATCGGCGCGCACGGGCCGGCGCAGGGACGACACACCGGCCGTCACACCCGCGCCGCCGTCGGACCTGCTGGCGGCTCCCGGCTACGGCGCCCGCAGGCTGTACCAGGCGTACCTCGCCGCGTGGAACCGCCATGTGGACCCGGTGCTGACCGGCCCGCAGTTCGCGGTCCTGTCGGCGGTCCGCGCCTATCCCGGCAGCGACCAGAGTTCCCTCGCGGGCGCCGTCGCGCTCGACACCTCGACGATGGCCGATCTGTGCCGCAGGCTCGAACGGCGAGGTCTCATCCAGCGCGTCGAATCCCCCCACGACGCGCGCCGCAAACTGCTTTCGCTCACCGACGAAGGCAAGTCGGTCTTGAGCCAGGTGAACCGCCGCGCCCGCCGTCTGGACAAGGCACTCCTCGACGGCGACGACGACATCGACATGGCGGCGTTGCTCAACGCGCTGGGCGCCCGCTGGGAGCGGATCGCCGAGGTCGACAAGCTGCGCTGAGGCCGACACGCCGGGTTCCGGCGCTCCGGGGTTGACCTTGACATCGTGACAAGGTCTTCACTGAAGCGCAGGAGGTGGTTCCCATGAACCCGACCACGGACACAACGCTGCTCGACGCGCTCGGCGCCGAGGACTCGTCGACGCGGCTCAAGGCCGCCATGGCCGCGGGCACTCGGCCCGACCCGCGCTTCACCGACGCCCTCGTCGCGCGATGCGCGGTCGAGCCCGACTTCTTCGTCCGCGACATGCTCACCTGGGCGCTGACCCGCCTCCCGCCGGCGAGCACGGTGCCCCTGCTCCTGGTGGAGCTTCGGTCCGGGCCGGCGCAAGCACGGAGCCAGGCGTTGCACACCCTGTCGAAGATCGGGGACCGCGCCGCATGGCCCGCGATCACCGCGTCCCTGCTGCACGACGCCGACGACGAGGTGGCGCGAAGTGCCTGGCGTGCGGCAGTCATCCTCGTGCCGGAGGGGTCGCGAGCCGAACTCGCCGCGGAGCTGGCCATCGAACTCGGCCGTGGTGACCGGAACAGGCGGCTGAGCCTCAGCCGGGCGCTCATCGCGCTCGGGGACGCCTGCGAACCGGCCCTGCGGAAGGCCTCGGAGAGCCGCGATGACGCGGTACGCGCACACGCCTTCGCCACGGAGCGACTCCTCCGCGACCCGGAAGCGGGGTTCGACGTGACCACGGACGAAGCGAAACGGATCATCGCGCTCGGTCCGCAGCGAGCCGGCGGATCGGCGTGCTGATCGGCGAAGTGGCGCGGCGTTCGGGAGTGAGCTCCCGAATGCTGCGCCACTACGATTCCCTCGGGCTGGTGCGGCCGACGGGACGCACCGTCGGCGGCTACCGGGAGTACCAGGACGAGGACATCCGCCGGATCTTCCATGTGGAGAGCCTGCGCTCGCTGGGGTTGTCGCTGCGCCAGATCTCCCGCGCGCTGGAGGACCCGACCTTCACGCCGTCGACGCTGGTCGGCGACCTCATCCGCCAGGCGGAGGACCGGTTGAACCGGGAACAGGAGCTGCTCGCGCGGCTGCGCACGGTCGACGCGTCCGCGCCTTCGGACTGGCAGGACGCCCTTCGCATCGTGGAACTCCTGCGAGGGCTCACTTCGCCGCATGCGGCGCGCCGCCAGCAGGCCGCCCTGAACCCGGCCGAAGACCTGCCGGTCCCCGCCGACCGGCTCGCCGGCGCGATCCTGACCGAGGCCGACCCGAATGTCGCCGGAGCCCTGCGCTGGGCTCTCGCACGGGCGGGTGGCGAAGGAGTGGCCGAGGTGGCGGCCGGACTGCGCGCGGGCGACGCGGACGTCCGGCAGCGCGCGGTGCTGGCGCTCGCCGAGATCCCCGGCGAGGAAGCGGACAAGGCGCTCACGGAGGCGCTCGGGGACTCCGACGCGAGGGTGCGGGGGCCCGCCGCGCTCGCCTTGGGCGGGAGGGGCACGACCGCGGCCATCCCCGCCCTCGTCGGGATGGTGGTCGACGGCACGAACGACGTCGAAGCCGCGGAGGTCCTGGGCACGCTGGTGGAGAACCCCCGGTCCGAGGAACGGATCATGACCGCCCTGGCCGACGCGCTCACCGAGGATTCCGCGGTCCGGATCCGCGTGGTCCAGGCCCTGGCGGAGATTCCGGGGGCGAAGGCGGGCGGCATGCTGGCGCGGCTCGCCGGGGACGCCGATCCGGCTGTCGCGCTGATCGCGTCCGCCCTCGCCGCCCGGGACCGATGACCCACCGGGGTCCATCAAGGGAGACGCGCACAAACCACCTGGGCACTGACGTTGCGAAAGCCACTTTCCCAACCTTCAACGTTGCGAAAGTGGCTTTCGCAACACGCCACGTTTGCCTTACCCCCGTGCCGATCGCCTGAGTCGGGCGCTTGATCATCCACGCGGCTCGTACCGTTCGTAGTGGAGCACGGCGTCGAGCGGAAGACGGTCCCGCCAACCGTGCCGCTCCAGATCGGGGACGGTGGGCAGATCCCGCACCGGCCCGACGCACAACCACGCCACCGGACGGACGTTTCCGGGGAATCCCACCAAATCACGCAGGAACTCCTCGCGGTAGAAGCTGACCCAGCCGACGCCGAGCCCTTCGGCGGTCGCCGCCAGCCACAGGTTCTGAATGGCGAGGCACACCGAGTACAGGCCGGCGTCGGCGATCGCGTGTCTTCCCAGCACGTCGGGCGCGCCGCGTGCCGGGTCGTAGCCGACCACGATCCCGGCGGAGGACTCGACGATCCCTTCGATCTTGATGTTCGCGAAGACACGGGCCCGCTCGACGTCCAACCGGTCTTCGAACACCTCGCGTTCGGCCAGCACGTGCTCGCGAAACCGCTTTCGAAGGTCCATTTCGGACACCACGACGAAGTCCCAAGGTTGCGACAGACCGACACTCGGGGCGGCGTGCGCCGCGCTCAGCACTCGGCGCAGCACCTCTTCCGGAATCGGCTCGCCGGTGAACTCGCCCCTGGTGTCCCGTCGCCGGAAGATCGTGCCGTAGAGCGAACCGTCCTCTGTCTCACGCGTCATGCGCTTGATCGTGCCTGGGACTCAAGGAACGGCGAGGAACGGGGTCAGCAGGCGTAACAGTTCCGCGGGCCGGTCCAGCGGGATGATGTGGCCGCAGTCCTCGATGAGGTGACCGGTGAGATCGTCGGCGACGGGACGCAATTGCCTTTCCAGCGCTCGGCCGACCGGGTGGGCGCCGATCGCCATCGTGGGCATCGTCAGCCTGCTGCCCGCCGCCGCTTCACCGATCTGGCGCGCGGTGACCGGCAGGGCGCGATAGTAGGAGAAGGCGCAGCGCAGGGCTTCCTGCCCGGTGTAGGCGTCGACGAAGGCATCGCGGATCTCCGGCGGCACACCGCGTCCGAGGGTTCCCGCCGCGAGGAACCAGTCGAGGTATTCCGCCTCGTGTCCGATCAGGACCGTTTCCGCGAGGCCGGGAACGGCGTGGAAGCCGAACCACCACGGCGGGCCGCCCGCGAGGAAATCCTCGGCGCCGGGCAGCGAACCTGCCAGCGACTCCATCACGACGAGCCGCCGCACCAGATCCGGCCGCCGCAGGGCGAGCAGGACGGCGACCGGCGTGCCGGCGTCGATGGCGACGACGTCCGCCTCGGTTTCGCCGAGGGCGTCGAGGATGCCTTCGGCGTCGGTGACCAGCGTGCTGGCGTCATAGCCGTCCGCGGCGCGGGTGCTGTCGCCGAGCCCGCGCAGATCCGGGGCGATGACCCGGTGCCGCTCGGCCAAAGGGCCGATGATCTCGCTCCAGAGCCGCCAGGTGTGCGGGATGCCGTGCAGCAGCAGGACCGCGGGTCCGGTGCCCGCGATGGCCACGGTGACCTCGATGCCGTTGCTGCCGATCCGTCGTAGCCGGGGCACGTCGCCTCCACTGTGGTTACCATTGGTTACCAGCAAACCGTAGGTAACTCTCAGCGTGCCGCCAAGACGGCACTTTCCGCACAGGTGGTGAGCTCCAGGTGACCTCCCGGCAGAAGCGTGGCGACCTGTTCGATCCCGAATGCCCGACCCGCCGTCTGCTGGACCGCGTCGGCACGAAATGGACGTCGATGGCGGTCAAGGTCCTCGCGGAGGCGTCTCCGGAGGAGGTTCGGTTCGCCGAGTTACGGCGCAGGATCCCCGGCGTATCCCAGAAAATGCTGTCGGTGACCTTGCACAGCCTGGTCCGGGACGGCCTCGTCGACCGCCGGGTGGAGCCCACCGTGCCGCCCCGCGTGCACTACCGGCTGACCGACCTGGGCCGGTCGCTCGACGTGCCGCTGGCGGCGCTCCGGAACTGGGCCGAAGAGCATATGGCCCGGATCGACGAGGCCAACGCGATGGCGGACGACTCCCCGGCTCAGAGCGGCTCCAGATAGGACCGCTCGGACCAGTCGTCGTCCTCGTCATCCCGGGGACGACGGTTCCGCACGGGCGGTTCCGGCGCCGGCGCGGACAGCTTTTCCAGCTCCGCGACGGCGTCGTCGACGTCCAACGTGGCCAGTTCGCCGACCTGCCGTTCCAAGGACGACCAGGCTTCACCGGCGAGCCGCTGACGTTCCTCGGCGGGCAACGCGTCGATGATTTGCCACCAGCCTCGTGCCTCCTGGACGAATTCGTCCAGGACCGGGCCGTGGGCCAGCAGTTCGTGCGGCCGCCGTCGCCCGGCGAGCACCTCCCCCGCGAAGTCCCCGGCGGCCCCGCCGGTCGCCGCCAGCAGTCGCATGGCCGTCTGCCGCGCCCGCTCGCCCTGCTCGGATCCGAAGAGCTCGTGTCCCGTCACAGCTTCACCCGCCTGCCCTTGGCCGGGCACTCGGCGTCCCGGTGTTCGTAGTCTTGCGGCCACTGCGGCGGTTCGCCCATCGCGATGGTGGCTTCCAGCAGTTCGTCGAGCGTCTTCTCCCCCGCGAAGGCGTGTGCCAGCCCGAGCGCGGCACTGATCCAGGTCTGGATGATCCCGACGATCTCGTTGAAGGACAGCACCAGATGGATGATGTCGCGCAGCTCGGCCTCCTGGAAGATGTTGACGAGCTTGCCGCGGCGTCCCAGCTGGGACAGCGCTTCGCTGATCACCTCCGCCACCCGGACCCCGCGTTCCAGCCCGAGTTTTTTGCCCTTGGTGAGGATCAGCAGCACGATGTCGATCGCCGAGCTGTAACCGTGCCTGATCTCCTGCATCATGTGGTACGCGAGCTTCGCCAGCGCCTGGATCGCCCGGCACGCGCCGTGGAAGTACTGGGCCAGCTGCAGCACGCAGGCGCGGTAGTCGGCCAGCCAGTTTTTCGCCCGGTCCGCGGCCTCGCCCTTCCACGCCCCCTGGATCCCGAACCGGCCCTGGTTGATGTTGGCCGCGATGTTCTCCAGCCCGATCGCGGCGTCGTGGTAGAGCACCGCCTGCTCCTGCAGCACGGTCCAGTCACCGACGAGCAGGTCGGCGAGCATGGTGATGAAGTCCTTGTCCGACCCGGTGAGCATCTTGATCACCTCGGCGACGTCACCCAGCGACCCGCCGAGGTCGAGCAGCTTCTCGCGCTCCTGCTCGGCCTTCACCGGCCACCAGGACGGGTCGGAGATGGCCGCCGGGTCGGGTCCGCCGTAGCCGACCAGGACGGCGTCGCGGAACACCGCGGCCGCCGCCGGGTCGCGCACCTCGTCCACCGGGATCCGAGGGGCGTCCGGCTCCGGGTTGAGCTGGTCCAGCAACTCGGCCGCGTGCGCGTCCACCACGCCGTACCAGTGCGCGACGCACCGTAGTTCGTGCCCGCCGCCCGCGGCGAGATCGGCCGCGAACCGCGACTGGCTCAACCCCGCGCGCTGCCACTCGTCCAGTTTCGACCAGGCGGCGGCCAGGAAGCCTTCGCCGCGTTCGGTGTCGAACCCGGCCCCGGCACTGACCAGCCGGTCGAACCACCGCCGATAGGAGTCCGCACCCGCGCCCGCCCTCAGGACCAGGTCACCGAGCGCGCGCACCGCGTCCGGTTCGACCGAGAATCCCTGCCCCATTCGTCCCCCTCGTACTTCGGAAGCGTCCCTTCGACGCTCCCGAAGTCTGACAGGTTGCAACGAAATGTCACATCACTGGAACGGAGTACCGCATGCGAAACTGGCCCGGTCGACGGCGCGGATCTGGTTGCCCGAGCGCCGCAGGAGCGGCTTGAGTGTCGCGTTCGCGCTGGTCATCGCCGTGCCGACGGTCGTGCTTCGCTAGGACGTGCTGCCGATCGCGATGGTCGACGCGGGTGTTCTGATCCTTCTCGCTTACCTCGTCGTGACGGTGGCCGCGTTCGTCGCGGCGACTTGCTCGCTTGAATACATGAAGGCCCCCTTCATGTACCTTGTCATCCTGCAGCCGGATGCCGTGCCTGGCCGGAGGTGTTGCGAAAGCCACTTTCGCAACCTTCAACGTTGCGAAAGTGGCTTTCGCAACCCCAGGCCCCTCCAGAAACCAAGGGCGGTAGATCCCGTCGTTGTCCAGGACCCGGGAAGCAGCCCCTTCGACAGCGTGACGTTCGCCGTCCACAAAGGATAGTCGGCCGAGCACGCCGCGCTGTACTGCTGGTTGACCACCGACAGCGTCTCGATCCGGGCACTCGCGTCGCATGAACTGCGCCATCGAATCAGGCCGGCGGCGTCGCCGAGCGGGCCGTCTTCACCGGCAGGGCCGATCGGCGTAACCCGGACCACTCGCGCCGCTGGTCCGGTCATGGATCCGACCCCGCCGCGAAATGCGACGGGGCCGGATCAGGGTTTCCGTGGGATCAGCCGACCGGACGCGGCTTCAGGTTCACCTCCACCGTGTTGCCGGGGCCGGAGGCGACACCGCTGACGATGTCGTTGAGGAACCCGCAGCCCTGCAACGGCGGCAGGGTGTACGAGCCGGTGAGCTTGCCACCGGCCAGCGGGTCGAAGCCGGCCTTCGACTGGAGCGGGATCTGGGCCGGCGTCTTCGTCTGGCAGCCCGGGCTCGCCGAGACCGGGAAGCCGAAGACACTGATCCGCGGCAGCTTGACCGTCACCGCCGAGCTCGACTTGAGCACCCCGTTGGCCAGGGTTCCCGTGGTCTTGCCCGCCGAAGCGAACTCGATCTTCGCCTTGACCGGGACGAAACCCCAGAGCGTGAGGTTCGCGCTCGTCGGGTTCAGCGCCAGGTCGGCGTCGAAGGTCCCGTTCGCCAGCGTGATCGCGGCGTTGATGCCGCCGCGCAGGTCGATCGGACCCGCGAGCTTCTTCAGCTGGGTCTTCCCGGTCAGGTCGTAGCTGTATTTGACGACCGGGGAGGTGTTCGGCCGCGTCTTCGCCGTGACCGGCGCGCCGGCGGGCGACTTGTTCCCCGCGGCGTCCTTGGCGACGACGGTGAACGAATACTCCGTGTCGGCCGCGAGACCGTCCACAATGGCCGAAGTCCCGGTCACGGACTTCACCAGCGTGGAGCCGTTGTAGACGTCATACCCGGTGACACCCACGTTGTCCGTCGCCGCGTCCCACTCGAGGCTCACGCTGGTCTGCGTGGTTCCCGTGGAGCGCGGGTTGCCCGGCACGCTCGGAGCCACCGCGTCGGGCGCGGCGTGCGTCCGGACGGTGATGGCGGCACTCGGAGTCGAGAGGTTGCCCGCCGCGTCCTTCGCGACCACCGTGAACGAATACTCCGTGTCGGGCGCGAGACCGTCCACAGTGGCCGAAGTCCCCGTCACGGACTTCACCAGCGTGGAGCCGTTGTAGACGTCATACCCGGTGACACCGACGTTGTCCGTCGCCGCGTTCCACTCGAGGTTCACGCTGGTCTGCGTGGCCCCGGTCGAGCGCGGGTTGCCCGGTGCGACCGGCGCCTGGGTGTCGGGCGCGGTCTGCGTCCGCGCCGTCGCCGCGGCACTGGGCGCCGATGCGTTGCCTGCGGCGTCCTTCGCGACCACGGTGAACGAGTACTCGGTGTCCGGCGCGAGACCGTCCACAGTGGCCGAAGTCCCCGTCACCGTCTTCACCAGGGTGGAGCCGTTGTAGACGTCGTAACCGGTGACACCCACGTTGTCCGTCGCCGCGTTCCAGGACAGCGCGACGCTGGACTGGGTGACGTCGGTCGTGGCGAGACCGGCCGGAACGCTGGGCGCTTCGGTGTCGGGGACCGTGGCGGTCCGCGCGGTCACCGCCGCGCTGGGCTCCGACCTGTTGCCCGCCGCGTCCTTCGCGACGACGGTGAAGGTGTACTCGGTGTCGGCGGCGAGACCGTCGACGGTGGCGTTGGTTTCCGTCACCGACTTCACCAGGGTGGTGCCGTTGTAGACGTCGTAACCGGTGACACCGACGTTGTCACTGGACGCGTCCCACGCCAGGCCGACGCTGGAGGCCGAGGTACCGGTCGAGTGCAGGTTGCCCGGCACACCGGGAGCCTGCGTGTCGGGCGCGGCCTGCGTCCGGGCCGTGACCGCGGCGCTGGCCGCCGAGGCGTTGCCCGCCGCGTCCTTGGCGACGACGGTGAAGCCGTACTCGGTGTCCGCCGTCAGACCGTCGATCGTGGCCTGCGGTTCCGTCACCGACTTGACGACCTCGCCGCCCTTCAAGACGTCGTAGCCCGTGACACCGACGTTGTCGCTCGACGCGTCCCAGGCCAGCGTCACGCTGGTCTGGGTGGTTCCGGTCGAGTGCACGTTCGCGGGTGTCGTCGGCGCCTGCGTGTCCGGAGCCTTCGCGGTCCGGGCGGTGGCGGGCGCGGTGGCGGGCGAGACGTTGCCCGCCGCGTCCTTCGCCTTGACCGTGAACGAGTACTCCGTGTCCGCGGTGAGACCGTCGACCGTGGCCGATGTTCCGGTCACGGACTTGACGAGGTTCGCACCCTGGTAGACGTCGTAGCCGGTCACGCCGACCTCGTCGGTGGCGGCGCCCCAGGACAACGCGACGCTGTTCTGGGTGACTTCGCCGACCGTCACCGCACCGGGAGCCGAGGGCGGGGTGGTGTCCGCGGCCGCGGTGACGGTGAAGGTGTGCAGCACGTTGGCCTGGCCGTTCGCGGGAGTGCAGTCCGCGACGAACGTGCCGAGGCCGGTCTCCGCGCCGGAAGCCGTCAACGGCGTCATGGTGAGCACCAGATCGTGCACCGAAAGCGTCGCCGTTCCCGGCTTGTCGAAGCGCAACGACGGCGCCGCACCGCTCGCGTTGACGATCAGGTCATTGCCCGTCGGCGGGATCGGCTGCAGCGGGACGGGGGTCGGCACGCCGACCGCGAGATGTCCCTGCGGGCTGGAGACCAGGGAGGTGGCAAGCGCCGATCCCTTGATCTTCTCGGCGCCGACGAGCCGGAGCCCTTCGGTCGCGGTCTTGCCCGCGTTGGAGACGGCCGTGATGTCGATCTTGGGCGTGAACTGGCCGACCGGGATCGTGTCGGGCAGCGTGGCGTTGATGTCGACCGTAACGTCCTGGTTCCCGATCAACGGGAACGGGCAGCTGTAGACCTGCCGCAGCGGCGGACGGTTCCCGGTGCCGACAACGGCTTCCGGGGCGACCGGGGAACCGGTCACCGTGTAGGTCTGCAGGACGGTCTCGGCCCCGGCCGCCAGCGTGCAGTCCGCTGTGAAGGTGCCGAGACCGGTCGGGGTGCCGTCGGCCTTCAGCGGGGTCATCACCAGCTGGAGTCCGGTCACCGCGAGCGACGCGGTACCCGGCTGATCGAACCTCAGCGCGGGCGCGCTGCCCGTCGCGTTGACGACGAGGTCGTTGCCCGCGGGCGGGATGGGCTGGTTCGGCACGTCGGAGTCGACCTTCACCGTCATCGTGCCCTGAGTGCCGGGCATCGTCACGGTCGAGGTCGCCTTCGCGGTGCCCTTGATGGACTCGGCACCGACGAGACGAAGACCTTCCGTCGCCGTCTTGCCCGCGTTGGACACGGCGGTGATCTCGATGGCGGGAGTCAGTTTCCCGGTCTCGATCGTCGAAGGCTGCGTGGTCTTGATGGTGACCGAGACGTTCTGATTTCCGATCAACGGGAACGGACACGAGTAATTCTGCGTGAGCTCACCCGGAGCCGCGGCACTGGTGCCCGAGCCTATCGCGAGACCCAGTGCCACCAAGGCCGCCGTGCTCACCACGGCGATGCCCCCAGTGGCCAGTCTTCGACTACGTCTTCTGTGTTTCACAGGTACCTCTCCAACACATAGACCACGCCCGCCGAAACCACTGGACAAATGATTAATGCCCGCTTTCGCGGGCTCTTCCCGGTGGGCGCGTGTGCACATTTACGGGTATGCCACAGGGAATTAACACACCCGTGAGGCACGCCAGGCAAGCAAAATCACAGAGACCGCGCGACCATTCTTCGTCTTTGTCATACGCGGTCGATTCACCGTTCGCGAATCTGTCAGCCGCACCCCCAAAACGACCGACCACACCTCCGCGGGGGTGGTTACTGGCCAACATGGCCGCGATCGAGTCGGCCAGGCTCCGGTGGCCGGAGAGGTTCGACCGCGGTACCACCCGGCCTCAGCGAAGGGCCAGGATCCCGGCCAAGACGCGACGCGCGTTCACCGCTTCGTCGTCGGCGCGGCCCCGCGTCCGGGCGCAGGTGACCAAGGTCTTCCACAGCGCCCAGCCACGCCCACGCTCCCATTCCGGACTGTCTGCCGAAAGCCGCTCGCGGAACGCCTCCCGGCCGTCGGCGGTCAGCAACGTCCAAGCGATGGCCAGGTCACAAGACGGATCGCCGACTCCGCAGGTACCGAAATCGATGACGGCCGCCAGCCGCCCACCGGCGAGCAGAAGATTCCCCGGCGCGACGTCGCCGTGGAACCACCGATCCACGCCGTCCCAGGGAACGTCCAGCGCCGACTTCCAGAGGTCGCGGGCCGAGCGGACGTCGATTTCGCCGTCCAGCGCCGTGAGCGCGCGTTCGGCCAGCGGGTCGAAGGTGCGCAGGGTGCCGCCCCGGAACCAGTTGTGCTTGCCCGGCTGAGGGCCGTCCGCGGCGTCGGCGTTCCTCAACGCCACCAGGAAACCCGCCAGATCGAGAGCGAACCGGACCGGGTCGGAGATCCCGCCCGCGCCGGCGGGTTCGCCGTCGAGCCACCGATGGACCGACCACGAGAAGGGGTAGCCCGCTCCGGGCTTTCCCTTCGCCAGCGGGATCGGGACGGGCAGCGGCAGCCGCGGAGCGAGAACCGGAAGCCACCGTTGTTCCTTGTCCACCGCCAGGGCGTATTCGGCGGCGCTCGGCAGCCGCGCCACCATTCCCTCACCGAGCCGGAAGGTCCTGTTGTCCCAACCGGATTCGGCCACCGGCCGGACCGGAAGACCGGCCCACTCCGGGAACTGCTCGGCGATCAGGCGGCGAACCTGTGCCACGTCGACCGTGATCCGCCGCGGCGGCGGGCCGAGATCCGGCGTACTGCCCAAGACGACTTCCTTCATTCGATGAGATACCCACACCGAGTCTCGTCCCGCCGTCCAGCGGATATTCAGCGGACGGACCTGCCCGCGTACGATCGCTCACGGCACCGAATTCCGGCCGTCAGGTGCTCGCGCCGAGCCGGTCCCCCTGCACGAGTCCGGCGAGGAGCGCGGACTGTTCCCGCCGGTAAGCCTCGACGTTCGCCAGTTTGACGTCCTCGTACCCACGGACCAGATCGGGCAGTTCGGCCAGAGCCAGGAGCCTGCCCCGGTCCGCGCCCTCGGCGCCGAAAGCGGCCAGGATCGTTTCCCGGTACTGCCCGACGAGTTCCCGCTCCACCTTCCGGACCTGCGCCTTTCCGAACGGGTCCCAGCGAGTGCCGCGCAGTTTCCGCGCGGCGCGCAGTGCGACGAACACCGGGCGGAACTTGGGGCCCAGCGCGATCTTCCGCTTCATGCCCAGCGCGCGGAGCACGGGCGGGTGCAGGCGGTAGGCGTAACGGCTGCCGACGCCGAACTCCGCCTCGATCCCGGCGAGTACGGCGGGATCGAGCGAGAGCCGTGCGACCTCGTACTCGTCCTTGTAGGCCATCAGTTTGTGCAGGTTTCGCGCCACCGCTTCGGTGACGGCGGTCGAATCCCCTTCCAGGACCCGGATACGCTCGACGAACTCGGCGTACTCCCGCGCGTATCGCACGTTCTGGTACAGGACGAGTTCCGGCACGCGGATGTCCAGCAGCCGCGCGAGTTCCGACCCCGGCTCGGCGTGGACCAGCGCGCGGGCACGCAGTGTGGCGGCCGACGGGGCGGGAGCCGCGGCGACGGCGGGCGGGGCGACCGCGGCCTGCAGTCCATCGGGATCGGCGACCAGTTGCCTGCCGCGCCGGAACGCCTGGAGATTGCCCGCGACGGCGACCCCGTTGAGTTCGATCGCGCGCTCCACGCTCGCCGCGTCAAGCGGGATGGCGCCGGTCTGGTGAGCCGCGCCGAGCTGGAGGATGTTGGCGAACTGGTCGTCGTCGAACAGGGTCTCCGCCAGCGCCCGCGCGTCGAGTGCCACGGTCCGCGCCGCACTCTCGGAGATCGCGCCCCGCACCGCCGCCGCGTCGGGGAACGAAACGGTGGTGTCGACCACCATCCGGCCGGTCGGCACCTCGGTCGTGGAGACCACGGCCGTGGTCCGGCCGGGGTCCGTCACCGTCAGATTCGCGGGGTCCGCGCCGACGAGGACGTCACAGGCCAGGTAGAGATCGCATTCCCCGGCCGCGAGTTTCGGGGCCTGCGGCGTCGGGCCGGCGGTGATCTTCAGATCCGAGACGACGGCGCCGCCCTTCTGCGCGAGCCCGGTCTGGTCCAGTGTCCGGACCTGCTTGCCCTCGATCACGGCGGCCGTGGCGAGGATCTGCGCGACGGTGACCACCCCGGTCCCGCCGACACCGGTGATCCGGACGGTGAAGTCGGTGCCGGAGGTCTCGGGCTCGGGCAGCTCAGCCGCCGTGATCTCCGCGAGCCGCGCCCGGTGCTTGCGCCCGGTGGGCACCACCGTCATGAACGACGGGCAGTCCCCCGCCAGGCACGAATAGTCCACATTGCACGAGGACTGGTGGATCGTGGTCTTGCGGCCGAACTCGGTGCCGACCGGCTGCACCGACAGGCAGTTCGACTTCTCGCCGCAGTCGCCGCATCCTTCGCACACCCGCTCGTTGATCACGACCTTGGCGGCGGGGGTGTCCAGTTTGCCGCGACGGCGTTTGCGGCGCTTCTCGGCGGCGCATTCCTGGTCGTGGATGAGCACGGTCACCCCGGGAACCCGCGCCAGTTCCTCTTGCGTGCTCAGCAATTCGTCGCGGTGCCGGACCTCGACGCCGTCGGGCAGACGGACGCCGCGGAGCCGCTTCGGCTCGTCACTGGTGATGACCACCTTCGCGACGCCTTCGACCAGCAGCAGCGACGCCAGCCGGTCCACCGAGAGCCCGCCGACGGCGTCCTGACCGCCGGTCATCGCGACGGTCGCGTTGTAGAGGATCTTGTAGGTGATGTTCACCCCCGCGGCCACCGCCGCGCGGACGGCGAGGCTGCCGGAATGGGTGAACGTGCCGTCGCCGATGTTCTGCACGAAATGCGAGGCGTCGACGAACGGCTCCATTCCGAGCCACTGCGCGCCCTCGCCGCCCATCTGGGTCAGGCCGACCACGTCCCCGACCTGTTCCGGCTCCATGAACAGCGCCATCGCGTGGCAGCCGATCCCGCCGCCCACCACGGTTCCCTCGGGCACCTTGGTCGAGGAGTTGTGCGGGCAGCCGGAACAGAAGTACGGCGTCCTGGTCAGCAACGGCACCGAGATGCGCTCACGCCGCCGCCGCTGCCGCCACGCGGTCACCGACGGGATCTCGTGGTGGTCGCTCAAACGGCCGGCCAGCACCCTGGCGATGGCGTCCGGGTCGAGTTCGCCGAGTTCGGTGCACAGGGTGCGGCCGTCCGGGCCGGTCTTGCCGTACACGGCGGGCGCGCCGGCGGTGCCGTACAGCACCTCCTTGATCGCCGATTCCACGAAGGAACGTTTCTCCTCCACCACGACGATCTCGCTCAGGCCGTCGGCGAACCGGCGGACGATCGACGGTTCGAGCGGGTGGATGACGCCGAGTTTGAGGATCCGGATCCCGTACCGGGACAACGCCTCGGCGTCCAAACCGAGCAGCCGAAGCGCCTGCATGAGGTCCAAATAGGACTTTCCGGCGGTGACGATGCCGACGCGGTCCGCGGGTCCTTCCTGGACGATCCGGTTGATCCCGCTCGCGCGCACGTATTCGACGGCCAGCGGCAGGCGTTCGGTGTAGAGGCTGCGTTCGAGCGCCATCAACGTGGTGCCGAGCAACCGGGAGCTGGGCTTGTGCCGGTACGCGGGCAACGCCAGCTCCGGCGCCGTCCACCGCGGGCGGACGTGGGCGGTGCTCGCGGCGTCGGCGACGTTCGCCACAAGTTTCATCGACGACCACAGCCCGCTCGCCCTGGACAGCTCGACCGCGTGCAGGCCGAAGTCCAGCACGTCCTGGGAATCGGACGGGAAGAACACCGGCATCGCCAGGTCGGCCAGCGCGAGTTCGGAGGCGCACGGCACCGAGGAGGACTTGGCGTTCGGGTCGTCGCCGACCAGGGCCACCGCACCGCCCGCCGGGTCGGTCCCCGCGAGATTGGCGTGCCTCAGGGCGTCGGTCGCCCGGTCCAGGCCGGGCGCCTTGCCGTACCAGAACCCGGTGACCCCGCCGCGCGACGAGCCGACCGACGCGGTGAGCTGGCTGCCCATGACCGCCGTCGCGGCGATCTCCTCGTTCAGACCGGGGCGGTGCACGACGTCGTGCTTCTCGAGCAGGACGGAGCGGCGGCCGAGCTCGAGGTCGTACCCGGCGAGCGGGGATCCCTCGTAGCCGGAGACGAACACGGCGGGGGACGCGCCGGCGGCGCGGTCGTGCCGTACCCGGTCGAACAGCATCCGGACCAGGGCCTGGACACCGCTGAGGTAGACGGTGCCGTCCTCCCGCAGATACCGGTCCTCCAACGTGAACTGTTCCACCAGACCTGCCTCCTTCGGCACCCCCGCGCGACGTCACGACAGGAGACCCGACCGCGCGGGCCGCCGCAACAGGCGGCAGTCTATTGGCACCCGGCACGCAAAAAATCCGGCCCATCCTCTCCGGTGGCCGAGATCTGTTGCGTCTGCGTACCATCCTGGCTCATGGCGGACCAGCTCATCGACGAGACCGATCGCGAGATTCTCGAACTGCTGCGGGAGGACGCCCGGCGCACGCTGGGCGACATCGGGGCCCGCGTCACGCTGTCGACCGCGGCCGTCAAACGCCGTATCGACCGCATGCAGGAGAACGGCGTCATCGTGGGCTACACCGTCCAGATCGACCACGCCAAACTCGGCTGGGCCATCGAGGCGTTCACCGAACTGCGGTTCACCGGGACCACGAAGGTCGGCGAGATCGTCCGCACCACCACCCGGATGCCCGAGGCCCAGGCGGTGTTCACCATCGCCGGCGACCCCGACGCGCTCGTCTGGCTGCGGGTGCGGGACATGGGCCACCTGCAGCACACCATCGACGAGATCCGGCGGCATCACCAGGTGACGGGCACGAAAACCCTGATGGTGCTGGACTCCTGGACGCGCGGTCAGCAATGGCCCCACCCGGACCACCCGTGAGTTACGCCTTCAATCACGCGAGTCACGCCCAAGGCCACGGTGCCGGTCAGCCTCCCGGACCGGATTTCTCGCTCCCCCGCATCAGCCGCTCCCCCATCCGCGCGAGATACTCGCCGAATTCCGCCGGTTCCTCCACCGTGAACCCGATGTCGGTGAGCAAGAGGACGACGGCCAGCCACTCGAACGAGTCGACATGGGCGACATACCGGCACCTGTCGTCGCCCAGGGCTTCGAAACTCCCGTCGACCCGATGCAGACGGGCCGCGGCCTCGTCCGCACCGACGTCCAGGGTCAGCGTGATCCGGAGCGATTTCGGGCTGTGAAAGCGTTCCTGGAGGTGAGCCGCGACGTCGTCGACCGGGAGCTCACGGGGTTCGAACGCCACCTCCGTCGTCTTCGGCCCGGCGATGCGATCGAGGCGAAAGCTCCGCCAGTCCCGCCTGCCGAGGTCCCACGCGTACAGGTACCACCGCCTGCCGAGCTGGACGAGGCGCATCGGCTCGACCGTCCGTGACGACGGGCCGTCCTTCGCCGTGTACGCGAACTCGAACAACCGGCGGGCCGCGATCGCCGCGGCGAGGACGTTCAGGACGTCTTGGGTGACCCGCGGCTGTTCACCGCTCCCGAACTCGACCGCGGCGAGCATCTCGTCGGTCCGTTTGCGCAGTGCCGCCGGCAGGACGCGCCGGAGTTTCGCGGCGGCGCGGTCGGCCGATTCGGCGGTCAGGTCGACGCCGGTGCCGCCCGCCGCGGCGAGCCGCAGCCCGAGCACGGTGGCGATCGCCTCGTCGTGTTCCAGCATGAGCGGCGGTAGCGCGGTCCCCGCGACGAGCCGGTAGTTGCCGCCCGGGCCGCGGCTGCTCTCCACGGGATAGCCCAGACCGCGAAGGTGGTCGATGTCCCGGCGAAGGGTGCGCGGCGGGACTTCCATGGCCGTCGCGAGTTCGGCGGCGGGCCACGCCCGGCCGGACTGCAGAAGCGACAACAACCGCAGCATTCGTTCCCGTGGTGCCGTCACGATGCCTCCCGTAATTGTGGCCGCAAACCGGCCACATCTCATCGTAACCTCGGTTCATGGTGAAAGTTCAAGCTGACCGTGGCCGGTGGATCACCGTGGAAGGCGCCCGCACGCACAACCTCCGCGACGTATCGGTGCGGGTGCCGAAACACCGGCTGACCGTGTTCACCGGCGTGTCCGGGTCCGGGAAGTCGTCGCTGGCCTTCGACACGATCGCGGCCGAAGCCGAACGCCTGGTCACCGGCGGCTACCCCGCCTTCGTGCGGAACCGGCTGCCCCAGCATCCGCCCGCCGACGTCGACCGGATCGACGGCCTGGTGTTCACCACGATCGTCGATCAGCGGCGGTTCACCGGCAACGCGCGGTCCACCGTGGGTACGGCGAGCGACATCGCTCCACTGCTGCGCCTGCTCTTCTCCCGCGTCGGCGAACCGAACGCGGGGTTTTCGCCCGCCTATTCGTTCAACGATCCGGTCGGGATGTGCCCGCGCTGCGAAGGGCTCGGCGTGGTCGACGAGATCGACCTCGACCGGCTGCTCGACCGCTCGCGAAGCCTGCGCGAAGGCGCCGTGCGTTTCCCGACGTTCGCCCCCGGGACCTACCGGTGGAAACGGCTCGTCCATTCCGGACTCGTCGACCCCGATGTCCCGCTGGAACGGTTGCCGTCGGCGAAGGTCGAAACCCTGCTGCACGCCGAAGGACTCGTCCTCGACTCCCCCGGCTCCGACTACCCCAAGCACGGTCTCTTCGACGGAATCGTCCCGCGGTTGCGTGACACGTACCTGCGCAAGACGCCGTCGCGGCTCACGGCCGAGGAACAGGAAGGACTCGCCGGAGTCGTCGCCCGCGGCGTCTGCCCGGAGTGCGCGGGAACCCGCCTTTCCGAGGCGGCGCGCGGCAGCCTGATCGACGGGCGCTCCATCGCGGACTGGTCGGCGCTGCCGGTCGGCGAATTGCGAGACGTCGTCGCGAAGGTGTGCGATCCGTCGGTGGCGCCGCTGCTGCAGGCGATCCGCGAACGCCTCGACGCGCTGGACTCGGTCGGTCTCGGCTATCTCAGCCTGTCCAGGGAGTCGAGGACGCTGTCCGGCGGTGAAGCCCAGCGTGTCAAGATCGTCCGCCATCTCGGCAGCGCGCTCAGCGACGTCTGTTACGTGTTCGACGAGCCCAGCACCGGCCTGCACCCGCACGACGTGCACCGTCTCCTCGAACTGCTGGCCGAACTCCGGGACGCGCACAACACGATCCTCGTGGTCGAGCACCATCCCGCGGTCATCGCGGCCGCGGATCACGTCATCGATCTCGGACCCGGCGGCGGTGACGGCGGCGGGCGGATCCAGTTCGAAGGCAGTCCCGGCGAACTCGTCGCGGCGGGCACCGAGACCGGGCGAATCCTCGGTACCCCGCTTCACTTCCGGCAGCGGACGCGCGCCGCGCGCGGCGTCGTGACGATTTCCGGCGCCCGCAGCCACAACCTGCGTGACGTCACCGTCGACGTGCCGCTCGGCGTCCTGACCGTCGTCTCGGGTGTGGCCGGTTCCGGCAAGAGCACCCTCATCACGGGCGAACTCCCCCGGCAGCATCCCGATTTCGTCGTCGTCGACCAGGCCCCGCTGCGCGGTGGCATCCGTTCCACCCCCGCCACGGTGCTGGGCGTCGCCGAGCCCATTCGCGAAACCTTCGGAAAGGCCACCGGGAAGCATCCGTCGTGGTTCAGCGCCAACAGCCGCGGCGCGTGCCCGGTCTGCAAGGGGAAGGGTGTCATCATCACCGATCTGGCCTTCCTCGACGACGTCCAGACCGGCTGCGACGCCTGCGGCGGCACCCGGTTCAACCCGGACACGCTCGCCGCGCGCCTGAACGGCCGGACCATCGCCGACGTCCTGGCGATGAACCCGGCGGACGCCGCCGGCCTGTTCGGCGAGCGGTCCGCCATCGGGCAGCGGTTGCGCTGGCTGGACCGGGTCGGGCTCGGCTACCTGACCATCGGGCAGAGCCTCGACACCTTGTCCGGTGGCGAACGGCAACGGCTGCTGCTCGCCCGCCATCTCGCCGACGCCGGCCCCGCGGACGAACTGCGGCTGGTCCTCGACGAACCGACCGCCGGACTGCACGGCAGCGACGTCGACCGGTTGCTTGCCCTCTGCGACGAACTCGTCGACGGCGGCGCGACCCTCGTCCTGATCGAACACGACCAGAGGGTGATCGCGCACGCCGACCACGTCATCGACATCGGGCCGGGCGCGGGAGCCGAGGGCGGGACGGTGGTGTTCGAGGGCACGCCGTCGGCGCTGGCCGAGGACTCCGCGTCGATCACCGGGCGGCATCTGCGAACGCGTTCCCGGCGCCGGATGGCGCCGGGAACACCCACCCGCCCGGGAACAGTTCCCGGGCGAGCGCGATGATTCCCCATCGGGCTTTGCCCGACACGCCGGTACCGAACAGTTCTTCGCCCTGATATTCGCTCCCGCCTGGCCCTTCCTCCCGCGGAGGGGAAAGCTGTACGACGGGAGGCCGAAATGACCGACTCACTGCCACAGCGGATGTACCTGCTCGGTTACGACACCGAAAAGAACCGGCTCGACCCCACCAGTGCCGTCGTGCGAGGCACGCTCCTGCGGGCGGCGGCGGTGGCCGAACTGGTCATCGGGGGTCTCCTCGCGGATCGCGACGGCAAGGCCGAGCGCACGGCCGCGGCCGATCTCATTCCGGGTGACCCCTTCCTCGCGAAAGTGCTGGAAGACTCTCCCGGGGAGAAGCCTCGCCGCTGGTTCGCCCTCATCGACCGCGACTGGCACAAGGCCGAGAACATCGTCCGCGACCAGCTCGCCGCTTCCGGAACGATCGGCGTCGACAAGCACCGGGCGATGGGGATCTTCCCGGTTCGTGACATCACGCTGGCCGATCCTCTGCGGGCGCAAGCGCTGCGCGAGCGGATCCGGAACGTGGTGCTGAGCGGCGAAGACCCCGTCACCGTCCCGGTCGAAGACGCGGCCCTGGCCCTGCTGTCGTACGAGGGCGACGTCCGCACGGTCCTCACCTCGAAGGAGAACCGCGCGAACCGCGGCGCGATCAAGGCACTCGCGGCGCACGTCGACACCGCCCTGCCCGGGCTACGGAAAGCGGTCCAGTACTCGGTGGCCGCCCGCCGATCCGTCAGCGGCTAGTCTCCTCGCTGTCGACGATCTTGGTGAGGAAATGCTGCTGCCCCAGCGTCCACACGTTGGTGGCCAGGAAGTACAGCAGCACCCCGATCGGCACCGGGAAGAACGCACCCGAGACCAGCATGCCGACCGGCGCCAGGTACATCATCAGCTTGGTGATCCCCGCCGTCTCGGGGGCGGTCGCGGCCTGCCGCGCGAGTCCCGAGCGCATCGAGAAGAACGTCGCCAGGCTCGCGATCAGCATCAGCGGCACCCCGACGGCGATCATGTGGCCGTGATCCGTGCCGAACGCGGCCAGCTCCGCCGCCGGTTGGGAAAGCCAGTTGCCGAGCTTCGCGCCGAAGAGGTCGGCGTTCAAGAACGAAAGCACCCCGGCTTGGTCGAACACGTGGTTCGACTGCGCACCCGGGGTGAAATCGCGCAAAACCCAGTACAGGGAAAGGAACACCGGCAGCTGGATCAGCGCGGGGAGGCAACCGCCCAGCGGGTTCGCACCGGTTTCGGCGTGCAGTTTCTGGATCTCGTTCGCCATCCGCCGTCGATCCTTGCCGTACTTCTCCTTGATCTCCCGCATCCGCGGAGCGAGCGCCTGCATGCGACGGCCCGCGCGCAGCGCGCCGAGGGCGGGTTTGACCAGCAGCAAGCGCAGGGTGAAGACGAGGAACACGATGGACAGCACCCAGGCCACGCCGGAGTCAGGACTCGAAACGGCGCCGAAAACCTTGTGCCAGAACCAGAGAATGGCGGAAACGGGGTACAGGAAGACATCGAACATGACCAGGTCACTCCGTCGGTCGAAGGTGTGTGGGCAGGAGTGACTGCCTCACCTTCGAACGGAAGGTCAGGCAGTCGCGATGCCCAGTGACGGAGCTCGGGGCCGCACGCGGCCACGCGCGTCGGGATCGCGCAGGCTCAAGAACAGTCGCGCGCGTTCACGCAGGCTGATGGCGCGCACCCGCATCGCGGCGGCCGCCGGTTCCAGGCGGAAATGCACCGCCAGCGCGAGCAGGACGGCGGCGAGGGACGCGGTCAGGGCGGCGGCCAGGCCGAGCGGGTTGGCGACCGCGACCGACGCCGTCAGCGCGGTGGCCAGGCTCAGCGGGTTCATCCCGCCGACGACCGGGAGCACGACGAACAACTCGGGCAGGAACAGCGCAAGCATCAGCTTGAGCCGCACGCCGAAGTAGGTTCGCTCCACGTCACCGACACTACCGGACATATTGCGTTGCGTGACTCCCGGCGGCGCGGGCAGTCTGTCGAAATGGGTCACGTCGAGGTCGCACACGTCGAGTACCACCTGCCCGACGGACGACTGCTTCTCGACGACGTCTCGTTCCGGGTCGGGGAGGGCAGCGTCTGCGCGCTCGTCGGCGCCAACGGCGCGGGCAAGACGACGTTGCTGCGGCTGATCTCGGGGGAACTGTCCCCCAGCGGCGGCTCGGTGACCATCAGCGGCGGGCTCGGGGTGATGCCTCAGTTCGTCGGTTCCGTACGCGACGAACGAACGGTGCGGGATCTGCTCGTATCGGTGTCACCGGAAGCGCTCCGCGCCGCCGCCAGCGCGGTCGACGAGACCGAACTCGCCTTGATGGAACGCGACGACGAAGCGAACCAGATGGCGTACGCGCGGGCGCTCGGCGATTGGGGCGACGCTCGCGGTTACGAAGCCGAAGTCGTGTGGGACAAGTGCACGACGGCGGCGCTCAACCTGCCGTACGAGAAGGCGCGGTGGCGCGAGGTGCGCACGCTGTCCGGCGGCGAACAGAAGCGGCTGGTGCTGGAGGCGCTGCTCCTCGGCGGGTCCGGCGTGCTCCTGCTCGACGAGCCGGACAACTACCTCGACGTCCCCGGCAAGCAGTGGCTGGAAGAGCGGCTGCGTGAGACCCAGAAGACCGTGCTGTTCGTTTCGCACGACCGGGAACTCCTCGCGCGGGCGGCGAACAAGATCATCAGTGTCGAACCCGGTCCCGCCGGCGGCGACGTCTGGGTGCACGGCGGCGGCTTCGACAGCTATCACCAGGCACGCGCGGAACGCTTCGAACGTTTCGAGGAACTCCGCCGTCGCTGGGACGAAAAGCACGCCCAGCTCAAGAAACTCGTGGCCGACATGCGGCAGTACGCCGCGCGCAGCGACGAGATGGCTTCGCGGTATCACGCCGCGCAGACCCGGTTGCGGAAGTTCGAGGAGGCCGGGGCGCCCGCCGCTCCTCCGCGCGAACAGAAGATCACGATGCGCCTGCGCGGCGGCCGGACCGGTGTCCGTGCCGTCACCTGCGAAGGGCTCGAACTCCGCGGCCTGATGAAACCCTTCGATCTGGAGGTCTTCTACGGCGAACGGGTCGCGGTGCTCGGCTCGAACGGCTCCGGCAAATCGCATTTCCTGCGACTGCTGGCAGGCGAGGACGTCACGCACGACGGACTGTGGAAACTCGGTGCCCGCGTCGTCCCCGGCCACTTCGCGCAGACCCACGCCCATCCCGAACTGCTCGGGCGAACACTCGTCGACATCCTCTGGACCGGCTACGCGCGAAGCCGCGGGCCCGCGATGAACATCCTGCGCCGCTACGAACTCGACGGCCAGGGCGACCAGCGGTTCGAGAAGCTGTCCGGCGGCCAGCAGGCGCGGTTCCAGATCCTGCTGCTGGAGATCGGCGGCGCGACGATCCTGCTTCTGGACGAACCGACCGACAACCTCGACCTCGCCTCGGCGGAAGCGCTTCAGCAGGCCTTGGAAGCCTACGAAGGCACCACGATCGCGGTGACGCACGACCGGTGGTTCGCGCGCTCCTTCGATCGGTACCTCGTGTTCGGCTCGGACGGGCACGTGCGGGAAACCGCGGAACCGGTATGGGATGAGCGGCCGGTGCGACGCGCGCGGTGACTCACTCGGGCTAGGAAAGGCGACACACCCGCGGGAGATGCTCCCAGCGGTTCCGCCGTGTGTTTGAATGCCGCCGCGTGCCGACACCCGAGTGCTCGCATCGTCCCCAGGCTGGAGTTCTCGTGAAGGCCGCTGCAATCCCCTTCGCCATCGCGGCCTTGTGCTGCGCGGCGTTCCTGGTGAGCTTCCTTCGCGACCGCCGCCGGTTGCGAAACGGCTTTTACCTCTTCTTCGCGCTGCTGTTCCTCGGCGTGACGTTCATCGCGCTGCTCGCCTCGGTGTCGCCCGAGGCGGCGGGTTTCGTCGCGATCGGCGTGATCCTGCTGATCATCCCGACGGTCCTCGCGCTGACGGTCTTCCTGATCTGCAACGGGATCACCATGCTCCGCCGCGAGGGACGCAGGCTGGCCAACGTCCTTTCGCTGCTGACGGGGCTCGGCATCTGCGCGCTGATCGTCTTCAACGCGACGGTCACGCAACTCGCCTGGGAGCCGCTCGACATCGTCCGGGGCATCCTGAACGGAATCGTCGTCTACTTCTCGTTCCTTTTCGTCTGTTTTCTCCTGTATTCGATCGTCTACGGCCGCATCCGCACCGAAAAGGGCATCGACTTCGTCGTGGTGCTGGGCTCGGGCCTGCTCGACGGCCACCGGGTGCCGCCGCTGCTGGCGGGCCGTCTGAACCGGGCCAAACGCGTCATCGACGCCGAAGCCCGACGCGGCCGGGAGCCGATGGTGGTCACCTCGGGCGGGCAAGGACCCGATGAGGACCTGCCGGAATCCCACGCCATGGCCGGCTACCTGGTCGAGCACGGGCTGCCGAAGGAGCGGATCCTCCTCGAAGACCGCTCGCGGACGACGTTCGAGAACCTCACCTTCAGCGCCGAGATCATGGAGCAGCGCAAAGCGGATTACCGGTGCACGGTGGTCACGAACAACTTCCACGTGCTCCGCGCCGCTCTCACCGCGCGCCGCGCCAAGGTGAACGGTCAGGTCATCGGATCGCCGACGGCCTGGTACTTCTGGCCGAGCGCCACCCTTCGCGAATTCGTGGCCATCCTGGTGGACCACAAGTACAAGAACCTCGTCATCTGCGGGCTCATCGTGCTTTCGCAGGTCTCCCGCGCCTTCACGTGAGTCAGGCACTGTCCGGTACGTCTGTTCGATGGGCTTCGTGATCCAGGTGGTTCCTGGCGTGAAGGCCCCTTCCCTCGGCTGAGCCGAGGGAAGGGGGCCTTCACGCGCGTCTGTAGTGACTGCTGGTGCGCGTGGTGTTTGCCAAGTCCGTGAAGGCCTCCTTGAGGGACCCAGAGTCCCTCAAGGAGGCCTTCACGGACCGGGCCTGGGGTGCGGGACGGCACCGATGAGCGAGCGTGTTGCGAAAGCCACTTTCGCAACGTTGAAGGTTGCGAAAGTGGCTTTCGCAACGGCCCGAACGGTCGGCACAAGAAACCGGCACCCCGGGACGAATGCCGGGCACCCTCGCTCGGAGCGACATGACAAATCCTCCGCATCCGTTTGACAACACCGTTTTCACCGGGTCATCGTCCTGCGCATGAGCGCTTACACCCGGCAGGCGATGGCGCGGCTGTTCGACCGGACGGCGGAGACCTACGACGCGCTCGGCGTCGACTTCTTCGGCGCGTTCGCCGCGGAACTGCTCGACCGCGTCGGGCTCGTCCCCGGTGAGCGCGTGCTGGATGTCGGTTGCGGCCGGGGCGCGGTGCTGTTCCCGGCGGCCGAGCGGGTCGGCCCGGAAGGATCGGTGCTGGGTATCGACCTTTCCGCGGAGATGGTCGAGCGCACCGCGAAAGACATCGAGTCACGCGGGGTCAACGCCTCGGTTTCCCTTATGGACGCCCAAGAACCGACGCTGGACGACGCCGCCTTCGATGCCGTCCTCGCGTCGTTCGTGGTGTTCTTCCTGCCGGATCCGGTCGACGGCCTGCGGTCCTGGCATCGCCTTCTCGCACCCGGCGGACGGCTGGGCGTCACCACGTTCGGCGCCGACGATCCCCGGTGGGCGGCCGTGCGCGAGGTGTTCAAACCGTTCGTTCCGCCGGAGCTGGCCTGGACACTGGCCATCAGGTCGGGCCTGTTCGCCACCCTCGAAGGATTCGGCCAGGCCGTGGAGTCGGCGGGCTTCACCGGTGTCACGTCCGTGGAACGCGTCTATCCGGTGAAGTTCGCCGACCCCGGGCACTGGATCACCTGGTCCTGGTCGCACGGCCAGCGGATGTTCTGGGAGCTGGTCCCGGAAGACCGCCTCGACGCCGTGCGCCAGGCCGTCCTCACGGAGCTCGAACCGCTCCGCGAGGACGACGGTAGCGTGGTGCTCGCGCAGACCGTGCGCTACACCCTCGCCCACCGCGGTTGACGGCTCACAACGCGAGCCTCGGCCAGGACTTCGTGTCCCGTGACAGCTGCCGGTCGTGCGTGGCGATCACCACCGCGGCCGGGGTCGTTTCCAGCGCGGCGGTCAGCTCGTCGACGAGTGCGGCGGAGAGGTGGTTGGTCGGCTCGTCCAGCAGCACGACGTGCGGGCGGCGAGCCAGCACCAGCGCCAGGTCAAGCCGTCGCCGGGCGCCGACCGACAGTTCGGCCACCGGCCGGTGCCGGTCGTAACCGGCGAGCAGCCCCAGTTCGCCCAGCCCCGGCCCGGGGATCCCGGTCCTGGCGAGCTGTTCGTCGTACAGCTCCATCGCCGTCCGCCTGCCCGGCAGGTCGGATTCCTGGCCCAGCCTGCCGATCCGCGCGGACCGCGAACGCGTGACCGTACCGGTCCCGGGCTCCAGCTCCCCGGCCAGCACGGACAGGAGCGTCGATTTTCCCGCGCCGTTGCGACCGGTGACGACCAGCCGGTCGCCGCTTTCCAGGGCCAAGTCGACCGGGCGCGCGAGCCGTCCGGCCACCGTCACCCCGGCGGCACGGAGGAGCGTCGCGCCTCCGTGCGCCGGTAGCTCGGGCATGGCGAACCGGGCGGGCGGCGGTGGAACGGCCACCACGTGCTCGGCCAGCTCTTCCTGCCGCCGGTGGACCGCGCGGACCAGTCCGGGCGCGCGCGTGGCGCGGACGTACCTGCCGGTGCCCTTGGACGGCCGCCAGTTGTCGCGCAACCGGTTCCGCGCCGCGGACAGGTCGTCGGCCAGCCGTTGCCGCTCGGCGATCTGGTCGGCGTGCGCCGACTCCCAGCGGGCGCGTTCGGCTTGACGGGCCTCGACATAGGCCGCGTACCCGCCACCGTGGACGCGCGGGCGTCCGTCGCTCGACGGATCGAGGTCGATCACCGTGGTGGCGACGTCCGCGAGCAGCGCCCGGTCATGGCTGACCAGGACGACCACGCCCGGATACGCGCGCAACCGCTCGGTGAGATGGTCGAGCCCCGCCGCGTCGAGATGGTTGGTCGGCTCGTCGAGCAGCAGGACCGGATGCCCGGCGCCGAGCAGGCAGGCCAGCCGGACCCGGTGCCGTTGCCCGACCGACAGTGTCCCGAGTGGACGGTCGCGGTCGTCGACGGCGTTCAGGGCCGCCAGTGACACTTCGACACGCCTGTCGGCGTCCCACGCGTCGAGGGCCTCGGCTTCTTCGAGTGCCACGGCGAACGCGTCGTCGGCTCCGGGACGTCCGTCGCTGAGCGCCTCGGTGGCGGCCTCGAGCCGGGCCAGCGCGCCGCGGACGGCGGCCAGTTCGAGGTCGATCAACGCGCCGACGGTGTCGTCCGCGCCGAGCGGGATCTGCTGGTCGGCGACGCCGGCCGAACCGGAGCGGTGCACCTCGCCGCGATCGGCGGCCAGGTCACCGGCGAGTACGCGGAGAAGGGTGGTCTTGCCGCGACCGTTCTCCCCGACGATGGCGACCCGCTCACCGGCCGCGGCGACGAGGTCGACCCCGGACAGGACGGGCCGTCCCCCGAAGGAGAGGTGGACGCCGGACAGGCGGACGTGCGCCGCGCGCACAGGCGCGGGCGAAAGAGGGGATGACATGAAGGAACTGCCTCCGGTGAAGGTGATGAGCAGGAAGAACGAAGTCCGGTACCGCGGCTCGCGGTACCGGTGGAGGCGTCGTTCCTCAGAGGAACAGAAGTTGCTGCATCACGATCACGAGGGTAGGTCACGTATCCGGACCACCGCATCCGATTTTCGGGATCACACGTTCGCGCCATCACCCGCGACCGCCGGTCACCCCGCGGAGACCCCCTTTCACCTGCGAAGACACGACACCCCTTGCCCATGTTCGCGGCTTCAAACCACCACTTTCCGGGGTCACCCACAGGTGCATCACGACGGTTGCCATGATCACCGGCGCGTTCGACGGTGGGCTTCTCAGCAAGGATCTTCCGAGAGGAGCGGGACCGATGGCGAAGACCATGCAGCCGCAGGAACTCATCGACAGTGCCGTGGTCGACCCGACCGGCAACAAGCTCGGCAAGGTGGGCAACGTCTACCTCGCCGACGCGACTCGCCAGCCGGAATGGATCACCGTCAAGACGGGCCTGTTCGGCACCAAGGAAAGTTTCGTGCCGCTCTCCGGCGCGCACACGGACCGGGATGGCGTGCATGTCCGCGTCGACAAGGAGGCGGTCACCGACGCGCCTCGAATCGAGGCCGACGGCCACCTGTCCGCCGAGGAGAGCGCGCAGCTCTACAAGCACTACGGGCTGCCGATGCCGCGGACCTCGCCGGACGGCCGGATGGACGACCGGGTACAGGGCCGGGGCGACGCCGGCCGGGCCAGGGCCGGCATGGACACGGGAAGGGACACCGGTAAGAAGCACCGGGACGCCGAGCCCACCATGACGCGGTCCGAGGAGCGGCTGAACGTCGGCACCGAGCAGGTCGAGACCGGACACGTGCGGCTGCGCAAGTACGTCGTCACCGAAGAGCAGCAGATCACCGTGCCGGTCAGTCACGAGGAGGTGCGCATCGAACGGGAACCGATCACGAAGCCGGGCGGCGAGCGCGCCGAGATCGGCGAGGACGAACAGGAAGTCGTGCTCCACGCCGAGAAGCCGGTGGTGAACAAGGAAACCGTCGCGGTGGAACGGGCGAGGCTCAAGACCGAGACCGTCACCGAGGACCAGACGATCTCCGGCAAGGTGCGCAAGGAACAGTTCGAGGTCACCGACGACGACGGCAAGCGCCGCAAGTCCTGACCCGCGGCGGGGGGCGGCCGGCGAAGGCCGCCCCCCGGGGTGTCAGCGCCCTTGAGTCAGCGGGGCAGTTTCACCACGGTGACGAAGAAGTTGTCGATCTGGCGCACCACGTCGATGAACCGGTCGAAGTCGACCGGTTTCGTCACGTAGGCGTTGGCGTGCAGGTCGTAGCTGCGGAGGATGTCCTCTTCGGCCTCGGACGTGGTGAGCACGACGACCGGGATGGTGCGCAGCTCCGGCGACGCCTTGACCTCGCTGAGCACTTGGCGGCCGTCCTTGCGGGGCAGGTTGAGGTCGAGCAGGATCAGCCCCGGCCGATCCGCGTCCTCGTACGGCGCTTCGCGGCGCAGGAACTGCAGTGCCTGTTCACCGTCGGAGACGACCGAAAGGGTGTTGCGGATCTTGTGGTGCTCGAACGCCTCCTGCGTCATGAGGACGTCACCGGGGTCGTCCTCGACCAAGAGGATGTGGATCGGTTCCAGTGAGTCGGTCATGGTCGCTCGTTTCCTTCGTCGGGATGCTGGGCTGCGGGCAGGGTGAAGCAGAAACGGGTCCCGGTCGGGACGGAGGTGTCCAGCCAGATCCTCCCGCCGTGGTGTTCGAGGATCTTGCGGCACAGGGCGAGGCCGATCCCCGTCCCCGGGTACTCGCCGCGGCCGTGCAAGCGCTGGAAGATCACGAAGATCCGCTCGGCGTACTCGTCGCTGATGCCGATCCCGTTGTCGGTGACGGAGAACCGCCAGTCCTCGCCGTCACGCTCCGCGGCGATCTCGATCTCCGGCGGCTCCTCCCCGCGGAACTTGATCGCGTTGCCGACGAGGTTCTGGAAGACCGCCGTCAGGAGGGTCTTCTCCCCGTGGACGACGGGAAGTTCGCCGTGGGTGACCCGGGCACCGGACTCGATGATCGCGTCTTCGAGGTTGCCCAGCGCGGTAGCCAGCAGGTCACCGGATTCCAGGAGGACGTTCTCCCCAGGACGCCTGCCGACGCGCGAGAAGGCGAGCAGGTCGTTGATGAGTGCCTGCATCCGTTTCGCGCCGTCGACGGCGAAACCGATGTACTGGTCCCCGCGTTCGTCCAGTTTTCCCTGATACCGCTTCTGGAGCAGCTGGCAGAAGCTGGCCACCTTGCGCAGCGGCTCCTGCAGGTCGTGCGAGGCGACGTAGGCGAACTGCTCCAGGTCCGAATTCGACCGTTCCAGCTCGCGGGTCCTGGTCACGATCAGTTCCTGCGCCCGCTCCAGCTCCGCGACCTCCTCGAGGAGCCGGGAGCGCAGCGACTCCACATCGGACGCGAGTTCGCGCATCTCCTTCGGACCGGAACCGCGGACCGCGCGGTGGATGTCGGTCTGCGCGACGTCACGGACCTCGACGGCCAGCTGCCGGATCGGGCGGATCAGCTTCCGGTGCAGAACCAGGAAGACCAGTGCCAGTGCGCCGCAGAGCAGGACCGCGATCACGATGAGCATCACCCGCAGGACGTCGGCGGAGGACGACAGGTCGTCGCGTGCGTCCAGGCGTTCGACCTCCAGCCGGTTCTGCAGCACGCTCAGTGAAGCGCGGACCTCGTCGAACAGCGGTTTGCTCGCGTCGACCAGCGCGCCGGTGGCCGGAGCGCCGTCGAGCAGGGGTTCGATGATCGTCCTCCGCCAGGTCGTGGCGGCGGCCAGCACCCGGTCCAGGTCGTCACCGGCCGCCGTCCCCGGAACGGCGCCGAGCCGGCGCAACTCGGTGACGGCCGCGTCCTGTGCCCGCAACCCGTCCCGGTACGGCTCCAGGAATTCGCTCCGCCCGGCCAGGATGTAGCCACGGACACCGGTCTCCTGGTTCAGCATCGCCGTCGCGAGAGAAGTGGACCGCAGTACCTGCGGGCCGGTGACGTCCAGCAGCCTGGCGCGCGACTCGGTGAGATTCGTCAAGGCCAGCGACCCGGCCACGATCGCGCCGCCGAGCAGCAGGCCGGCGATCACCCCGGACAGCGCGGCCCAGCGGCTGATCGACCAAACGGGCTTCATCGAGGCGGCTCCCCGGAGTCGAACGTGAGCAGCGCCAGCGCGACGTCGTCGTCCAACGGCCCGCCGTGCAGGACGTCCATCTCACTGATCAGGTGGTCGAGCGCCGAGTCGGAACCTTCTTCGGCCTTGAGGCTCTTCAGTGCGGCGGCGGCCATCCGTTCGAGCCCGACCCGCTCTCCGCTGCCTTCGACGCGTCCTTCGAAAAGACCGTCGGTGTACAGCAGCAGTGACCATCGCGGCCCCATCGGCACCGTCAGCTCCTGCCAGCCGGTACCCGGCACGACGCCCAGCGGCGGGCCGAGTTTCTCCCTGGACAGCAACCTGCCACCCGACTCGTCGATCAGGAGCGGCTGCGGATGACCGGCCAGCGCCATCTTCAGCGACCGGCGGTCCGGGGCGACCGTGATCATGCAGACGGTGGCGAACAACGGGCCCAATGCCTCGTGCTCCAGCATTTTCTCCACCATCGCCAGGGTTTCCGCCATCGGCAGCCCGGCGAGCACGACCGAACGCCACGCGATCCGCAGCGCGACACCGAGCGCCGCTTCGTCCGGACCGTGCCCGCACACGTCCCCGATGACCAGCTGCAGCGTGCCGTCGGGAAGTTCGACGGCGTCGTAGAAGTCACCGCCCAGCAAGGCCCCGTTCCGCCCCGGCCGGTACCGCACCGCGAGCCCGAGGCGGGGATCGGTCACCAGCGGGGTCGGCAGCAGGCCGCGTTCGAGACGCGCGTTCTCCCTGGCCAGCAACTGGTGCTGCAGCAGTTGCTGCTCGACGCGTTCGGCGCGGCTGCGTTCCCAGGAATACCGGAGCGTCCGGGCCAGGAGCCTGCCGTCGACATGCTGTTTGACCAGGTAGTCCTGGGCGCCGGCACCCAGCGCCGCCACCCCGGTGGCCTCGTCCTCCTGGCCGGTCAGGACGATCACCGCGGTCGACGGCGCGTGCTCCCGCAGCCTGGTCAGACCGCTCAGTCCGGTGGCGTCCGGAAGCTGGAGATCCAGCAGCACGCAATCGGCCGTGATCCGGCGCGCGAGTGCCCCTTGGAGCGTCGTCACCCTGTCGAGTACGACCTGTTCCAGGCTGTCGGCGGCGTCCGCGAGCATCTCTTCGACCAGGAGCGCGTCGCCGTCGTCGTCCTCGATCAGCAGCACATGCAGCCGAGTCGGCTGGGACGAAGACCTGCGAGGCGGAGACTGCTCGCCGTAGCGCACGGCGTTGGACACGGACAGCCACCTTTCCTCACCGGGCTTTCCGGCGCACGAACAGAAGACGGCTGTCTTCTCAACCGCTGCGAGCGTACCGGCAGCACCTGACATGCCGCCGGTCCGGACACCCGCCTTGCCCGCTTCCCGCGGTCAGGGACCGCGTGGCGGCCGCGGCGGCCGCATCGCCGCGAAGACCAGGAACACCGCGGCGAGGAAGAGGGCGGCGACCGCCAGGTCGATCAGGAAGCCCACGACGAGTGCGGTGATCATCGCTCACTCCTGTGCCGTCCGGGCGGCTTCGCGGCGGCGCGCGTACAGGCTGGTGAACGAAACCGTGACCAGGACGGCGATGATCACACCCAGCGATGCCGGCGTCGGGACCTGCGGCACCGACGGCCAGATCCCGTGTGCCCAGTGGAGCACCAGCTTCACCCCGATGAAGGCGAGGATGATGGCGAGGCCGTGGTTCAGGTGGACCAGCTTCGCGAGTGCCGAGTGGAGAACGAAGTACAAGGCGCGCAAGCCCATCAGCGCGAAGGCGTTGGTGGCGAAAACGAGGTACGGGTCTTCGGTGATGCCGTAGACCGCGGGCACCGAATCGACCGCGAACACCACGTCGGTGGCGAACACCGCGACGACCACGACCGCCAGCGGGGTGAGCGCGCGGCGCCCGTGTTCACGCACGGTGAGCCGGGTGCCGCGGTAGTCGTCGGTGACCGGCATCAGCCGCCGCAGCAACCGGACCGACCGCAGCTGCGAAAGATCCAGCTCGTCCTTGCCGCCGGACATGGCCTCGCGCAGGATCTTGATCGCCGAGACGAGCAGGATCACGCCGAACACGAGGAACGCCCAGGTGCCCGCCGACAGCATCGCGGCACCGGCCGCGATGAACACACCGCGGAGCACCAGCGCGCCCACGATGCCGTACAGCAGCACACGCTGCTGCACTTCCGCGGGGACCGCGAAGGCCGCTAGCAACAGCATGAAGACGAACAGGTTGTCGACCGACAGGGACTTCTCGACGACGAAACCCGTCATGAACTCCAGCGCCTGGCCGCCACCGAACTCGAGCCACAGCCAGAGCCCGAACACGACCGGGAGCGCGAGGTAGAAGACGGACCAGCCGACGGCCTCCCGCATCGACACCTCGTGCGGGCGACGGGTCACGGCGAAATCGGCGACGAGCAGCGCGAGCAGGACGGCGATGCTGATCGCCCACAACCCCGGTGATCCCACGGTTGCCACGGACTCGGGCATGAAGCCTCCTCGAACTCGAAGTTCGAGGTCTCCTTCACCCCTGCGGGGCGGCCTCCCGGGGACACCAGCGGAGCGTCCGTATTGACCGGGCAGACCTTTGGGAAGTACTCCCCTCGCCGGTCCAGTATCGCACTTGGTAAAGAGTTATTAAAGGGCGGGTCAAGCCGGGCCCTCCCGCAGCACGCCGCGCACCGCGTCGACGGAGAGGTCGTCCCAGGGAAATTCGGCCATCCACCAGGTCGCACCCGCCCGTTCGTAGGGCGCGAGATCCGTGCCCGCGGGGATACCGATGGCGAAGTCGTACGGCTTCTCGCCGTCCTCACGCAACGCGGTGATCGTCTCGACCACCTCGGCGAACTCGTCCGCGTGCGGCAGGTGCACCGGGAAGAAGCCGTCGTACCGCGCCGCCCGGCGCATCGGCTTCGCCTTCCCGGGGAAGCCCGCCAGCCAGACAGGAATCTGCCGCTCCGGCCGCGGCAGGAAGGTGATGTCATCGACGGTGTAGTGCACGCCGCGGTGCTGCACGGGCTCCCCGGACCAGGCGGCGGTGAGGATCTCGAGTGACTCGTCGAGCATCTCGCCGCGTTGGCGATCGTCCACTTCGTCGCCGGTCTTAGAAAACTCGCCGCCGAAGCGGTCACTGCCGAGCCCCGCGCCGAGGATCAGCCTTCCGCCGCTCAGCCGGTCGAGGGTGGCCGTCTCCCGCGCCAGCTTGACCGGACGACGGCGGGCCAGCGGCGTGACCATCGGGCCGATGGCCAGATTCTCGGTGGCGGACGCGACGACGGCGAGGGTGATCCACGGATCGGCGATCGCCCGCACCGGCTCACGCCAGCGGACGTGGTCCCACACGAACAGGCCGTGCCAGCCCGCTTCCTCGGCTTCGGCGGCGAGACGCGCGATGACCACCGGATCGGCGAGTTCGTCGAAGATCGGCAGCCAGAGTGCTGAACGCAGTGTCATGACGGCGACCGTACGGACCGGCACCGACAGTCGCGGCGAGTTCCGGACGTGCGCTAAGCCGTAACTCATGTGCTTCCAGCCGTAACTCACGTGATTGGAGCCGTAACTCGCGTGTCTCCAGCGACGCTTGACACCAGCGCTACAGTTCAACCAGTACGTTGATTAACCTCGTGGTTGATTGCCCTGCGGAAGAGAATTCGATGACCGACCTGACGATCACCCGCCTCCTCGACGCTCCCCGGGAGCTCGTCTTCCGCGTGTGGACCGACCCGGACCATCTCGCCCAGTGGTGGGGCCCGGTCGGGTTCACCACCAAGTCCTGCACCGTCAACCTCACCGAGGGCGGCAAGTGGCGCATGTGCATGAGCGACGGCGAGACGGAGCTCTGGGCGTCGGGCGTCTATCACGAGATCGTCCCGCCGGAGCGGCTCGTCTTCAGTTTCGCCTGGGAGGAACCGGTAGGCTCCCGCGGGCACGACACCCTCGTCACGGTCGTCCTCTCCGACCTCGACGGCAAGACCGAAATGGAGTTTCACCAGGCGATCTTCGAGACAGTGGCCGAACGCGACAGCCACGTCGAAGGCTGGCAGTCCTGCTTCGGCCGCCTCGTCACCCACCTCGCGGAGCAACGTTAAGGCAAACGGTGCGTGGCGAGGTTGGCAACGCCAACGAGACCGCCCCCCGGACTTGTGGCGGAGCACGGTCGCGCGTCGTGTCGTCCCTCCAGTCACGCGTGTCGTCCACCTGATCACGCGTGTCGTCCACCTGATCACGCGTGTCGTCCACCTGATCACGCGTGTCGTCCACCTGATCACGCGTGTCGTCCACCTGATCACGCGTGTCGTCCGGTCGGTCACGCGTGTCGTCCGGTCGGTCACGTGACATCGCCGGTGCCGGGGGCCGTGAGTGGTAAGTGTCGCTCTAACGACACTTACCACTCACGACCCCCGGCCAAAAACCGTACAGATAAGCATCGAATGGACATCGGTCCCTCGAGATCAACCCTCAACAGGCCAGAGTCCGCAAGACCTCCCGTGCCCGCGCCACCCCGTCTTCCTCCCGCAGGCGCCCGGCGACGTACTGGGCGCCGCGGCGGAACAACAGGTTGCCGGACAGCTCCAGCAACCGCGCGGTCAACGAGTCCGCGGTGAGATCGCGGAGCGGCAGCGGTCGAGGCCCCGCACCGAGCCGGAAGACGCGGTCACCCCAGTAGGGCTGATCGGAGAACACCGGGCAGATCAGCGAAGGGACGCCCGCGCGTAACGCGGCCGCCGTCGTACCCGCGCCGCCGTGATGCACCACCGCCGCCGTGCGCGGGAACAGCCACGCGTGCGGGACGTCGCCGATCGTCAGCAGATCATCGTCGTTGGACACGGAGTCGGTACCGAGCAGGCCGCGCAACCCCGCACGGCGTAACGCCGTCCGGACCGCGGCGAAAATCCGCTCCGCCTCCGACGGCCGCATGCTGCCGAAACCGACGTACACCGGAGGTGGTCCGGACGCGAGAAAATCACGCAGCCGCGGGTCCGGCCGCCACGCCGAGGGCGCTTCGAGAAACCAGTACCCGGTGACATGCACCCTCGATGGCCAATCCGTCGGCCGCGGCACGACCGCGTCGGAAAAACCGCACAGCACCGGCGTTTCCGATCGCCGGGGCCCACGGAGGCCGGCGGCGGGCAGGCCAAGTGACCGTTCGCGCCACCGGTCCACCTCCGGCCTCAGCACCTGCCACGCGACGGTGTCGACGGCGTGGAAGCTCAGCCGCCTGCCGCACGACCCGGTCCTGGCGGCCCACGGCACCAGCGGATGCGCGAACGCCCGGGTTGGCACGCTGGGCTGGTAGTGCAGTTCGACGTCGGGGACGCCGAGCGACGCACCCAGATGCGCGCCGAGAAACCCGAGCGTCGGAGCGAGAACGAGATCGGCACCGGCCGCTCCTTGCCGGACATCGGCAAGCAGCCGCTTCATCACCGGGGCCAGCGCACCGCGCAGCCCGCGCAGGAAGGCCGCGGGCGTGCGTCCCTCGGTCCATTCGCGTCCGCCGTCCGAGCCGAGGATCTCGCTCGGGTCGGCGGAAAGCGGCGCGAAATCCAAACCGTGCCCGGTCACCAGGGTGCGGAACCGCTCGGCCGCCAGCACCCTGACCCGGTCACCGTCGAGGCCACGCCCCAAGGCGATGCACGGCTGGACGTCGCCGCGGGAACCCGGCGCGACGATCACGACGAGCCGGGTCATCGCTTCGCCGCCGTCAACCGGTAGCGGAGGCGGAACGGCAACTTCGCCAGTACCGCCACGATCTGCGCGTCCCTGCCGACCAGGTACCGCGGCGCGACCCGCCGGGCGGTCAGCGCGTGGACGACGACCCGCGCCGCCCGCTCGGGCGGCACACCGTTCCGTGCCGACCGTTCCGCACTGCGTTCGGCCTCGTCCAGTTGCGCCGCATACCTTTCCCGCGCGGCTTCCGGCAGGGCGGCGCGCACCTCGTGGGCGGCGGCGCGGGCGCGCGGCCAGATCGACGTGGCGACGGCACCGGGTTCGACGAGGACGACGCCGATCCCGGACGGCGCCAGTTCGGCGCGCAGGCTGTCGGTCAAGCCGACCAGGGCGAACTTCGACGTGTGATACGGCCCGACCATCGGCCCGGCGATCCGCCCGCCCATCGACCCGACCGTCACCACCCTGGCGGCGGGCGCGGCACGCAGCGCGGGCAGCATCGCCTGCGTGACGGCCAGCTGACCGGTGACGTTGACCTCCAGCTGCTGCCGGAAGTCCTCGAGCGGAACGTGTTCCAGCGGTCCCGGCCGGGCCATCCCCGCGTTGTTCACCAGACCGGACAGCGGCCCCGCCGCCGCGACCTTCTCACCGCACGCCGTGATCGACGCCGGATCGCGGAGATCCATCCGCAGTACGGTGACGGCCTCACCGTGAACCCGCGTGAGTTCCGTTTCGTCCGCGTCGGTGCGCACACTGGCCCAGACGTGGGCGCCCCGCCGCACGAGTTCGGTCACGCACGCCCGGCCGATCCCGCTCGACGCCCCGGTGACCACAAAGGACGGACGAGTCACGACACCTCCCCCTGTTTCACCGGCGCGGAAAGCGCCCGCAGCATCTTCGGCCAGGTCTTGTGCAGCTGGTCCTGCCAGTACGCCCAGTGGTGCGTGCCCGGCCCGTAGAAATCCGTCATGACCGGGACACCGAGCCGGTTCAGCCGGTCCGCCATCGCGGTGGTCTGGCCGGAGCACAGGAATTCGAGCAGCATCGCGCCGGGCAGCACGTCGATCGGGAGCTTCCCGTCGAACGGCCCCGGCAGGCCGTTGCCCGTGGACAGATACAGCTCGGTGCCGCGAAGGCGGTCGGCGTTCACCAGCGGATCGTGCGCGTCCCAGCGGGACGCCTCCCGCCGCCGGTCGCCCCAGAGCGCTTCGGGATCCTGCCGGGCCGAGGCGACGATCGCGCTGGTCAGCAGCTCGCCGTACGGGCCGGTGGGGTTGAGGTTGCCGCTGAACGACCCGGCGAAGCGGAACACCCCCGGCCGCCGGGCGGCGAGTTCCACCGCGCCGTACCCGCCGAGCGAGAGTCCCGCCGCGACCCGCCGCCCGTCCCCGCGATAGCCGCGGTCGATCAGCTGCGGGATCTCGACCGCGGTGAACGTCTCCCACTGGTTGAGCACGACGTCCTTGCCGTAATTCCACCAGTCGGAAAAGAACCCGGCGGAACCCGAACCCGGCATCACCACCAGCGCGCCGGCGTCGTCGGCGAGTTTCCGGATGTCGGTGTTGGCGGTCCACCCACGGTAGTCCTGCAGGCGGGTCTCCCCGGCGAGCAGATACACCGCCGGCCACTTCCGCTCCGGTTCGGCTTCCCATCGTGACGGCAGGATCAGGCGGACCATCGCGTAGCTCCCGACGCCGACCGAGCGCACGGTGAGGTCCAGCATCCGCGGGTCACCGTCCACAGTGGTCTGGGCGACGACGTGCGAGCCGTCGTCGGCACGGGCGTCCGGGATCCCGCCCTCGGCCCGCGCCGGTGCCGTGGCGACGCTCGGCAGCAAGCACGCCGCGACCGTCAGCGACGCGACGGCCCGTAGCCGCCTCGAAGTAGTGCGCATACGCAATCCTTTGTCCCGGTCGATCGATCGAATCCGAAAATGTGACGGCGATTACCCGAGAAAGAAATCGAAGGTGGCGACACGTTAAGCGGACGGACCCCTTCCAGGCAATTGTCCTGCCCACATTCCGGGAGGACAATGTGAATGCCAGGGAAACAAGAAATGCCTCCACCTCCCCCATCCGGGTGACCCGTCGCTCACGGACAGTGAAGAACTGTGGCACGGGGGTACCAAATGGGCGCGCGCACCAGCGAAAATCCCGGAACATGCAGGTCACACCGTGTACACGAAGGACATTTACGTTCTCTTGACGCCTTCCGGTATTCGATTTCCCGTCGTAGCCTTCGTCGTGCCGCCTGGGTTCGACGTCCCTCACGCGACCCGGCGCCCCGCGTCCCACCGAAGGGACCAGACCCCATCAGGACCCTTCCGAAAGGGCTACTCATGACTGCCCGAATTCGCGCACTAGTCTTGTCGTCCGCAGCGTTGCTGACCATTTCCGGTGTGCCAGGAGAATCGATTCAGGCGGCGCCCGCTCCACCTTCCCCCACTGTTCCGCCCGCCGCCCTGTTACCGCCGGAAACCGTCCAGGACACCTCCGCGCGCGAGGGTTTCGACGTGGCCTCGGCACTGTCCACCTCGGACCGCGGGCGGAGCGGCAGAGTCGACGTCGGCGGATGCGAGGACGTCGTCCACGGCAGGCTGGTCGGTGACGGCGCCACCGGCCAGGGCTTCCAGTCCGCCGTACCCGGCGGCCAGGTTTCCGAACTCGTCGCGCGCACGACGAACCCGCCCGATCTGGCGGCATGGGCCGCGCAGGCCGGGCGGTGCTCGAAGGTGACGGTCGACGACGCGGCCGGTACCGCGGTGTCGACCGTCACCGTCCACCCCGCTCCCGCCGTTCAGGGGGCGAAAACCCTTTCCTACCAACAACTCCTGACGCTACCCGGTCAGCCCCCCGAGCTGCCGGGACTGCGTCTGCGCACCGTCGCCATCGCCGCCGACGACGTACTGGTCGTGCTTCGTGACGCCGGAACGACCGGCCTCGATCTCGACGCCCTCGCCGTCACCGCCTGGCGGCACGCCGCCGGTCCACTCGGCCGCTGATCCCCGCACCACCCGCCGACCCCCGAGGAGACGCCATGTCCCTGGCCCCCGAAAACCTGCCCGCCACGGCCGGCCCCACCCTCCCCGCCTGCCTCCGGCACTGGGCGGACACCGACGGCGACCGGCCCGCGCTGACCTTCGCCGACTTCTCGACCGATCGCGCCGGACGCCGGAAGACGCTGAGCTGGAAGCAACTCCAGGAACGTGTCGAGGCCGTCGCGGCGGCGCTGCCCGTCCAGCCCGGCGACCGGGTGGCGGTGCTGTGCCCGCAGAGCGCCGATTACGTCGTCGCGTTCCTCGGCGCGATCACCGCGGGCGCGATCGCCGTGCCGCTGTTCGACCCCGGACTGCCCGGGCACGCCGGACGGCTCGCCGCGGTGCTGACCGACTGCTCCCCCACCGCGGTGGTCACCACTTCCGCGTCGGTGGACTCGGTCCGCGAGTTCCTGGTGGGCCTTCCCGGTGGCGACGGTGTCGCCGTCGTCGCGGCCGACAAGCCCGCGGGGCCCGGACGCGCGTGGCCCACCCCGGCCTCGGCCCCGGACGACGTGGCGTACCTGCAGTACACGTCCGGTTCGACCCGCAGCCCGGCGGGAGTGGTGCTGACCCACGCGAACGTGCTGGCCAACGTCAGCCAGGCGGTGCGGGGCCTCGGCATCGACCCGGCGGGGACCACGGTCTCGTGGCTGCCGCTGTTCCACGACATGGGTCTAGTTCTCGGCCTGATCACGCCGCTGGCCATGGGCATGCGGTCGGTGCTGATGGACCCGCTGGCCTTCATCGAGCGCCCGGTGCGCTGGCTGGAGCTGCTCGGCGACCACAACGCGAGCTGGAGCGCCGCCCCGAACTTCGCGTTCCACTACGCCGCGAGCCGGGTGCGCGAGGAGGACCGCGCCAAGCTCCGCCTCGACCGCGTCGCCGCGATCGTCAACGGCGCGGAGCCGATCAACCCCGGAGTGCTCGACCGGTTCCATGACACCTTCGCGGGATCCGGGTACACGCCGGACAAGACGCGTCCCTCGTACGGGCTCGCTGAGGCGACCGTCTTCGTCACCACCGGCCCCGGCGTCCCTCCGCGTGTGACGACGTTCGACCGCGTCGCGCTGGGTGCGGGAACGGCACGGGAGGCGGAAACCGGGCTCCGGCTCGTCGCCTGCGGCGTCCCGGTGGGTCAGCATGTCGCGCTGGTCGACCCGGAGACCGGCGTCGCGCTGGAAGACGGCGCGGTCGGTGAGATCTGGGTCCACGGACCCAACGTCGGCACCGGCTACTGGCAGAAACCGTTGGAGAGCACCGAAACCTTCGGCGCCCGGTTGACCGGGGACCACGGGGACCTGCCCGCGGGTCCGTGGCTGCGCACCGGCGACCTCGGCGTCCGGTACGACGGTGAGGTCTACATCGCGGGCCGGATCAAGGACCTGCTCATCGTCGACGGCCGCAATCACTACCCACAGGACGTCGAAGCGACGGCGGCTTCGGCCGATCGCGACATCCGTCCCGGCAGTGTCGCCGCGTTCGCCGTCGAAGGCACCGACACCGAAGCCGCGGTGGTCGTCGCCGAGCACCGCGGTCACACCACGCTGACCACGGAGGACGAACGAGCCCTCGCCGTGTCGATCCGGCGGCTGGTCTCCGACGCGCACGGCCTCGCGCTGCGCGACGTCGTGCTCGTCCCGGCGGGACTGGTCCCGCGGACCTCCAGTGGCAAGATCGCGCGGAGCGCCTGCCGCGACCGCTACCTCGCCGGTGATTACGGAAAGGCTTTGGTGCGATGAGAAACCCGACGTTCGACACCCCGGCGCTGCGCCGCTGGCTGCTCGACACCGTCGCCGGGCACACCGGCGTCGACGCGGCGCGGCTCGAAGCCGACCGCCCGCTCAGCGACTACGGCCTGTCCTCCCGCCAGGCCGTGGGAATCGCCGCCGACCTCGAAGATCTGCTCGGCACCCCGCTCCCGGCCACCCTGTTGTGGGAAAGCCCGACCATCGACCACCTGGCCCGTTCGCTCACCGGCGGCACGGAGCCCGAACCCGAGCAGACGGGCACCGACCGCCGCCGAACCGATCCGATCGCCGTCGTCGGCCTGGGCTGCCGCTGGCCCGGCGCGGACGGCCTCGACGAGTTCTGGGATTTGCTGCGCAGCGGACGGGACGCCGTCCGGACCGCGCCGCCTGGCCGGTGGAACTCCGACGCTGCCCCGGTCGTCGGCGGCTTCCTCGACGACGTGGCCGGTTTCGACGCCGACCACTTCGGCATCACCCCGCGCGAGGCGTCCACAATGGACCCCCAGCAGCGGATGCTGCTGGAGGTCGCCTGGGCCGCGCTCGAACACGCCGGGATCGCCCCGGCCTCCCTGCGCGGCAGCCGGACCGGCGTGTTCACCGGAATCTCGACCCACGACTACGGGCATCTCACGATGGCGGGCGGTGGCGTCGATCTCTGGACCGCGACCGGCGCGGCCGGGAGCATCTCGGCCAACCGGCTCTCTTACGTCTATGACCTGCGCGGGCCGAGCATGGCGGTGGACACCGCCTGCTCCTCGTCGCTGGTCGCGGTGCACCACGCCGTGCGCGCGCTGCGTGACGGCGAGGCGGATCTGGCGCTGGCGGGCGGGGTGAACCTCATGCTGCTGCCCGGTCCGACCGCCGCGTTCGCCGCCGCCGGCCTGCTCGCCGGGGACGGGCGGTGCAAGACGTTCGCCGCGGACGCCGACGGTATCGCGCGTGCCGAGGGCTGCGGCGTCGTCGTACTCAAACGGCTGGCGGACGCCGAGTACGACGGTGACCGGGTGCTGGCGGTGATCCGCTCCACCGCGGTCAACTCCGACGGCCGGTCACAGGGTATGGCGGCACCGAATCCCGTCGCCCAGCAGGACATGCTGCGCACCGCGTACCACGGCGCCCGGCTCGATCCGTCCACTGTGGACTACGTCGAGGCGCATGGCACCGGCACGTTGCTCGGTGACCCGATCGAGGCCCGCTCGCTCGGCGCCGTGCTCGGCAAGGACCGCCCGGCCGACGCCCCGCTGCTGATCGGCTCGGTGAAGACGAACATCGCGCACGCGGAGGCGGCCGCGGGGATCGCCGGGCTGATCAAGGTCGTCCTCGCGATGACCAGGGACGAACTGCCGCCGCAGCTGCACTTCTCCGCGCCCAATCCGCACATCCCGTTCGACGACCTGCGCTTGAAGGTGGTGACCGAACCGACGCCGTGGCCGCGCCGATCCGGCCGCGCCACGGCGGGGGTGTCCGCGTTCGGGTTCGGCGGGACCAACGCGCACGTCGTCCTCGAACAGGCGCCGCCGCTGGAACCGGCGCCGGACCGCGCCGATGTCCGGATCGGCCTGCTGTCGGCCCGCACCCGCGATCGCCTCACCGAACGGGCGACGCAGCTGGCGGACTGGCTGGACTCCACGTCGTCGCTTTCCCTCGCCGACGTCACCCACACGTTGTCCCGGCGTGACAACGGCGGGCCGCACCGTGCCGCCGTCGTGGCCGGGGACACCGCCGAGCTGGCCGAACTGCTGCGCGCCGTCGGCTCCGGCGCCGATCCGCTGCCCGCGGGCGCCGTCACCGGCACCGCCGGGAGCGCCGACGGGCCGGTCTTCGTGTTCTCCGGCCACGGCTCGCAGTGGCCGGGTATGGGGCAAGGGCTGTTGCGTTACGAACCCGCGTTCGCCGCGCAGGTCGACAAGCTGCACGACCTGTTCACCGAGCACACCGGCCGTTCACTGCGTGCGCTGCTCACCAGCACGGAACCCCTGTCCCTGCCCGAAACCCAGACGGCCATCTTCGGGACGCAAGTCGCGCTGGCCGCCCAGTGGGAGGCACTCGGAGTCCGGCCATCGGCCGTCGTCGGGCATTCGCTCGGCTCCGCGGCCGCGGCCGTGGTGAGCGGCGTGCTCACCCCCGACGAGGCCGTCCACCTGGTCGCGACCCGTGCCCGGCTCCTGGGCACCCTCGGGCCGGGCGGCGCGATGGCGGCGGTCGAGCTGGCGCCGGAGGAACTGGAGCTGTACCCCGACATCGAACTCGCCGTCGAATCCGCGCCGGGGCAGCTGACCGTGGCCGGGGACGCGACCGTGCTCGACCTGCTCGTCGCGGAACTCGAAGCCGCCGGGCTGACCGCGCGACGGCTGCCGGTCGAGGTCGCCGGGCATTCCGCTCGCGTCGATCCGGTGCTGCCCGCGCTCCGGGAGGCGCTCGTCGAACTGGGCGGCCGCCGTCCGACGGTGCCTTGGTACGACACGGTTCTGGCCGATCCGCGGGAATTGCCGGACTTCGACGCCGGGTACTGGGCCGCGCATCTGCGCCGTCCGGTGCGGTTCCGGCAGGCCGTGGCGGCCGCCGCCGCGGACGGGCACCGAGTCTTCCTCGAGGTGTCGCCGCATCCGATCCTGCGGGGCTCGGTGGCGAGGACGCTCGAAGCCGAGGGCGTCCAGGACGCCGTCGTCACCGGAACCCTGCGCCGGGGCCAGGATGAGGTCCGCACGCTGGGTGCCGCCGCGGCCGGGTTGTACTGCGCCGGCACCCGGATCACGACCGCCGATCCGGACGACGGTGCCCGGCTGGTCGACGTCCCGCCGATGCCGTGGCGGCACGAACGCCACTGGTACACCACCGCCGAAGCACCGCCGTCGTTCGCCGCGCGCGCACCGGAACCCGAACCGGCGCGGACCGCCGGAGGCGACCGGCTGACCGAGATCGTCGCCGCCGTCATGGGACTGCGTCCCGATCGGCTCGCCGCCGACGTACCGCTGGTGGAACTCGGGCTGGATTCCCTGATGGCGAACAGGATCAGGGATGCCGTCCGCCGCGAGTTCGGTACGGAACCCGACGCCGTCAGCGTCCTCCGCGGCGCCACCCTCGCCGACCTCAGCCGCGATCTCGCGCCCCGCGAGAACGAGGAACCACTGCCTTCCCGGGGTCGCGCCTGGGACGCGGCCGATCGCCTCGTCCTGCGCCTGTGGCAGGAGCACACCGGGATCGAGGCGACCGGTACACACGTTCGGCTGACCGAGACCGGCACCCCCGACCGGCTGGCCGAGTTGCTCGCCGAGGGGCTCAGCACCGAACTCGGCACACCGGTCACCGCCGCCGAACTCCGGCGGCACGACACGCTCGCGGCCATCGCCGACGTCGCCCGCGCCGTCCTCGACACGAGGGAGGAGCGGGGACCGGTGCACGTCCTCGCTCCCGGTGAAGAGGGCGTCGCGCCGCTGCTGCTGTTCCACCCCGGCGGCAGCACCTGCACCGTGTACCGGCCGTTGCTGGACCGGCTGCCCGCTTCGGTGCCGTGCGTCGGGTTCGAACGCGTCCCCGGGATCACCATCGAAGAACGAGTCGAGCAGTTGCTGCCGTTGGTACGGGCTCAGCGTCGCGGCCGGCCATACCGGCTCGCGGGCTGGTCGTTCGGCGGGGCGCTGGCCTACGGCGTCGCCGCGCGGCTCGCGGAAGAGGGCGAAGAGGTCGAGTTCGTCGCGCTGATCGACACCATGCTCCCGCTCCCGGAACCGGACCTCGACCCGAGGGCGTCGTCCGCCCGGCGGTTCCTGCGGTTCACCGGCTACGTCGAGGGGACCTACGGCCGCGAAGTGCGACTCGGCCACGAGGAGCTGGCTCCGCTACCCGAAGTGGAGCAGATCGAGCTGACCATGCGGCGCGTCGCCGAGGCGGGTTTACTCAGCCCCGGCGTGCTCCGGCACCAGCGTCAGTCCTTTTTGGACACGCTGGCGGCCGAACGCGGTACGCCCCGCCGGTACGACGGGCGGGTCGTGCTCTACCGGGCGACCGAACAGTACGCGGCCGGGCTGGCGATGGAACCGCGGTACTCACGCACGGATCTCGCGGCGGGTTGGGCTGAGTTGTGCCCGGGGCTGGAGATCGTGCCGGTCGAGGCGCATCACCTGTCGGTCGTCGACCCGCCCCACGTCGATGTCGTGGCGAGGCATCTGGCGGGACTCCTGTGACCACGGCCCGGGCCGAGCGAGCGGTCGACCGCGCCTGGCCGCTGCTGGCGGTACTCGGCGCCGGGCTCTTCCTCGTGGCGGTCGACGCGACCGTGCTGCACGTCGCGTTGCCCGATCTCGTCCGGCAGCTGCGGCCCGGCGCGACGGCCCAGGTGTGGATCGTGGCGATCTACCCGCTGACCGCCGCGCCGCTGCTGCTGCCGTTCGGGACCCTGGGCGACCGGTACGGACGGCGACGGGTGCTGGTCACCGGGTACGTCGTGTTCGGGATCGCGTCGCTGGGCTGCGCGTTCGCGCCGAACGTCCCGGTACTGCTGGCGTTCCGCGCGTTGCTCGGTGGCGGCGGCGCGATGATCATGCCGGTGACGATGTCGCTGCTCCGCGAACTGTTCCCGGAGCAGCGCCATCGCCGCACGGCGATCGCCGTGTGCAGCGGGATCGCGGGCACCGGATCGGTGTTCGGGCCGATCCTCGGCGGAGTGCTCGTCGAGTCGTGGGGCTGGCGGGCGACGTTCCTGCTGAATCCACCGGTGATCCTGGCGGCGGTCGTGCTGGCGCTGCGATGGCTCCCCCGTACCCGGCCGGGCCGGCGGCCGTGGGACGCGCTCAGCGCCGCCCTCGCCGCGGGCGGTGTCTTCGGGATCGCTTTCGCCGTCGGGCATCCGGGCGCGTGGACCACGGCCGTCGCCTCGGGCGCGACCGGCTGTGTCCTCATCGGACTGTTCCTGCGCCGCCAGCGCCGGACCGATCCACCGCTGCTGGACCTCACTCTGTTCCGGCGGCCGGGAGTGCGGGCCGCGGTGGGCGGGGTGCTGCTGGTGATGAGCACGCTCGTCGGGCTGGGCCTGCTGTTCGCCCAGTACCTGCAGGTGGTGCTCGGGCTTTCGCCCACCGCGGCGGCGGGCCGGCTGCTCCTGGTGCTGGGCGCTTCGGCAGTCGGCAGCGTCGTGACCCCGTCGCTGCTGGGGCGCTTCGGCAACGGCCGGGTCCGCACGGCCGGGTTCGCGGTGGCGGCGGTGTCGTTGCTGGTCCCGGCAGCGGGTCCGGCCGCGCTGACGTCGCCGGTGTTGCTGGGCGCCGGGCTGACCGGCCTGGGCCTGGGGATGGCGCTCGCGCTCACGTCGAGCACCGACACCCTCCTTTCGGCGACTTCGGCGGACCAGGCGGGCGGCGCCGCGGCGGTGGAGAAGACGGGCTACGAATTGGGCGCCGGTTTCGGGACGACGGTGTTCGGTTCCCTGGCCGCCGCGGTGTACGCGGGCCACTTGGCCGTCCCGGCCGGCGTGCCGGAACCGGCGCGGGTGCTCGCCTTGTCGGGGCCCGCTCAAGCCGAAGCGGCCACGTCCGGCCTCGCATCGCGTTTAGCCGACGAATTGCTGGAGGCCGCGAAGGCCGCCTGCACGACTGGGTTGCAGGTGTCGGCGGCCGTCGCTTGTGGACTGTTCGTGGTGGCCGTCGTCGTCAGCTCGGGCGTGCGTCGTCGGTGAACTGCTCGGCGAACTCCCCGGTCGGCGGGATCTCCTGGATCACGTCGATCAGCACGCCGTTGGGGTCGGCGACGATGAAGTGCCGCTGCCCGAACTCCTCGCTGCGCAGGGAAAGCGCCTCGGGCAGCCCCGCCTCCACGACCAGCCGCCGGTGCTCGGCGTCGACGTCTTCGACCTCGAAGTTCAGCAAGAGCCCCTGCACGGGTTTGCCCGCCCCGGCGGGAATGGTGTCGTGCCCGGGGGCGAGGATCGCGAGCTCCCACTCGCCGCGTTTGAGGCTGACGTACCAGTCGGCCTCGAAGGTGAGCTCGAAGCCGAAGAGGTCGCGGTAGAAGTCCCGGGTCTCGGCGATCTTCTCGGTCATGAGAACGGGGTAGAAGCTGGTCAGACGCATGATGCCACCTTGCTCACGAACAATACCGACCGTCGGTTTGTTTTGTCGAAGTTAGCCAACCGACGGTCGGTATGTCAAGATTCCGGTCATGGCCCGCACGAAGCAGCAGCAACGCGAAGAGACGATGGAGGCGTTGACCGCCACCGCCCGGCGGCTGTTCGCCGAGCACGGGTACGGAAAGGTCGGACTGGAGACCATCGCGCAGACCGCGGGCGTGAGCAAAGGCGCGCTCTACCACCACTTCAGCAGCAAGGCGGACCTGTTCCGGCACGTGCTCGGCGTCGTACAGCACGACGTCGGCGAGCAGATCGCGCGGGCCGCGGACGCCGCGCCGGACTCGTGGGGCGGGCTGCTCGCCGGCTGCCGCGCGTTCCTCGCCGCGGCGACCGATCCGGTGACGCAGCGGATCATGCTGCTGGACGGTCCTTCGGTGGTCGGCTGGCAGGACTGGCGCGAACTGGACGCGGAGTCCTCCGCCCGGCACCTCGCCGAAGCGCTGACCGAGCTGATGGCCGAGGGCGTCCTGGCGAAGCGGCCGGTCGAACCGTTGGTACGCCTGCTTTCCGGCGCGATGAACGAGGCCGCCGTCTGGCTCGCCCACTCCCCCGATCCGAAGGCCGACCTCGCCGCGACCATGGACACGCTCACGCCGATGATCGAGGCACTACGGCTTCCGGTCTCGTGAGTGGTACATGAAGGCCCCCTTCCTTGCGCCTGACGCAAGGAAGGGGGCCTTCATGTACTTCGGGGGCTGTTGGGTGCCGGGCTGGCCGGAGGAGTTGCGAAAGCCACTTTCGCAACGTCGGCCGCTGCCTCTGAACCCACTGTCCGTGAAGGCCTCCTTGAGGGACCCAGAGTCCCTCAAGGAGGCCTTCACGGACCCGGGCCTGGATGAAACCCGGAATTTACGCAGGTACAGGCACGCCACGGTTCCGGGCCACTCAAGAGACGCAAAAAGGCCCCACCCTCGCCGGGTGGGGCCTTCACTGCGGTGGGCGATACTGGGATCGAACCAGTGACCTCTTCGGTGTGAACGAAGCGCTCTCCCCCTGAGCTAATCGCCCGCGGTACGAACTCCGGTCCGCCGGGGAAGCGAACCTGGTGCGCGATACTGGGATTGAACCAGTGACCTCTTCCGTGTCAGGGAAGCGCTCTCCCGCTGAGCTAAACGCGCGTGGTGTGTCGTTCGTACCGGCGATAGCTTAGCGGACCCCGTTTCCGGGCCGCCACAGGGGTTCCCCTACCCCCGAAGCTCACGGTCCCGGCAGCCGCGAGGCGACCGAGCCCGCGATCTCCTTCGCCCGGTCGCACGGGCTTCCGCTCCCCTCGCGCGCCAGCAGCCGGACGGCGACATGTTCGGCTTCGCGGTCCGGCAGCGGGCGATGCTGCCAGGTGACGGCGCAGTTCGAGCCACCGAACTCCCGCATGTCGCCGGTGACACCGCCGCCGAGGTCGATCGGCGCCCCCTCCGGCGCGTAGGAACCTCGCTGCAACTCGATGGTCAGCGTGTCCCCGCCACCCACCCACTCGCAGATCCGCAAGGTCCGCGGCGCCGGCTGCGCGTTGGGCATGCTCTTGCCGAGCACCGCCGGATCGGCGATCGTGCACGGATCGAGCGGGAGCAGGCTCGCCGGTTCACCCGCTCGGTCGACCTCGTGCGTGCGCAGCCGGGTGAGCGCGGCGGTCAGCATGTCGTCGGCGGCCTTGCAGGGATCACCATCCCGGCCGGGATGGGAGACGACGATGCCGAGCCGCCGGTCCGTGGGCAACTGGGCCACCGAGTCGCATCCGCCGCTGATCGTGCTGCGCAGCAACGGAAATCCTTCGGCCGTGCGGTCCGTCCGTTCGAGGCTGCTGGTGCTCACTCCTTCGCCGAGCCGGAGTTCGAAGGTGACGCCCCTGAGACCGGTGTACTTGCAGCGGGCGGGGTAGGTCGGGCGCGTCTCCGGTTTCAGGGTGCCGAACTCCTGCACGAACCGGCCCGCGAGCACCTTGCACGGATCCACCAGACGCAGGCGTTCCGCGCCGAGCGCCTCGCTCGCCGACAGCGAGGTCGTCCCGGGGTTCTCCGGCTTGGCGTAGTCGGCGATGGTGAGGCCGAGCGCGACCATCGCCGAAACGACGAGCAGGACGGCCGCGGCGAGCGAGCCGAACAGGATCTTCTTCGTCCGCGGCGCCATCTTCTTGGGCTGTGGGCGCCAGATCGGCAGCGGCAGGGCCAGCACCGAGCGAACTTCCGCGTCCTGCCGCTGGATCCGGGCGTGCACGGCGGGTGGCCAGGGCGCCGCGCCGGGTGGCACGGGGCCGAGGAAGTCCAGGATCTGTTCCGGAGTCGGCCGCCGCGCTGGATCCTTGGCCAGACAGGGCTCGGCGATCCGCCGGATCTCGTCCGGGACGTGGCTGAAATCCGCCGCGGCGTGCACGACGTTATACAGGGTTTGCGGCGCGGTCGGGCCGGTGAAGGGGCCGCGGCCGGTCGCGGCCATGACCAGGATCGCGCCGAGGGCGAATACGTCGCTCGCGCCGGTGACCTGCCCGCTGCCCGCCTGTTCCGGGGACATGAACGCGGGCGATCCGATGATCGCGCCGGTCCCGGTGAGGTCCTGCGCGTCCTCCGCCACTCGCGCGATGCCGAAGTCGATCACCCTGGGGCCGTCACTCGTCAGGATGATGTTGCTGGGCTTGAGATCCCGGTGGATCAGCCCGGCACGGTGGATCTCGGTCAGTGCCGCGGCGAGCCCGGACGCCAGCAGCCGCACCGACTCGACGGGCAGCGGCCCGGCACCGTCCACGGCCTCCTTCAAGGACGGTCCGGTGACGAAGACCGAGGCGAGCCACGGGGTTTCCGCTTCCGCGTCAGCGTCCATGACGGCGGCGGTGTAGGCGCCGGAGACCAACCGCGACGTGGCGACCTCGCGCCGGAACCGTTCACGGAAGCGGGGATCGTGCGCGAACTGGGCGTGCAGCTGTTTGACGGCGACGAGCCTGCCGTCCGGGGCGAGGCCGAGCACGACACGGCCCATCCCGCCTTCACCGAGCTCGGCGATGATCCAGTACGGGCCGATCTGCCGGGCTTCGCCGGGATTCAACGGTTTCACTGGCCAGCCCTAGGGTTTCGGAAGTTTCGGCAGCAACGCCCCGGCGAAGCCTTTCGCCTTTTCGCAGGCTTCGTCCGCGGTCATCTTGGAACCACTGGTCCCGACCGTCAGCTCGACGTTCTCCCCGACGCGGTCACTGACGGGCCGGTGCTGCCAGGTCAGCGAGCAGGTGGAGCGCGCGATGCCGTCGTCCACCTTGGCCAGGTACACCTTGGCGCCGCCGAGATCCAGGGTGGCGGTCGCCGTGTAGTACGAGTCCTTCAATTCCGCGGGCGGGTACGCGCGCACGAAGCTCAGGCGGACACTGCCCGCGGCGTCGTACCGGCATTGGTGCAGGTGTTCGCGGATCGTTTCGACGACCGGCCCGATCAGCCGATCCGTGGTCGCGGGGCCGAGCAGCGCGCACGGGTCCAGCGGAGCCAGGGTGCCCGCCGGAAGCTCGCGTTCGTGGCCTCCGGCGCGGATCCGCTTGACCGCGTCGGCGAGCGCGGCCTTCACCACCGAACACGCTTCGTCCTTTGTGGACATCGAGTTGACGTCGACGCTGAGTTTGGTGTTCGGCAGGCCGCTCACCGGGACGGCGACGGCGCACGCGTCGTCGGAGCCCTTGATCCGCAGCGGAAGCCCTTCCAGCTCGCCACCGGCTTCGCCTTCGACCAGGTCGCCGCCGACGCTCAGCTCCAGCCATTTGCCCGTCGGCGAGGTGTACGTGCACGAGTCGAACTGGATGTCGATCTTCGTGCTCAGTTTGCCGAACCGGGGCACGTCCCTGCCCGCGAGCACCTTGCACAGATCGACCCGGCGCAGGTTGTCCGGGCCGAGCGGATCCTGGTTGACCGGGGTGGCGACCGGTTCGTCCGGCTGCGGTGCCGAACTCGGCGCGATCGCGGCCGGCGGCGGGTCATCTCCGGACAGCGAGATCGCCGCGACGGTGCCACCGGCCAGCAGCACCACGGCGGCCGCGGCCAGTCCCGCGGACAGGCCGCGCCGGGATCGCTTCGGCGGTGGCGGGTTCAGCAGCCGCCGGACCTCGGCCTGTTGTGTCTCGATGAGATGCGACACGACCGGCGGCCACGGGCTGGTCATCGGCGGGATCGGGCCGAGCCGCTCCAGCACCCAGGCGGGTGGCGGCCGGTCCGCCGGGTTCTTCGCCAGGCACGGCTCGACGATCCGCCGCAGTTCCGGCGCCACCTGCCGCAGGTCGGGCTGGAGGTGCACGACGTTGTACAAGGTGTGCGGAGTGGACGTCCCGGTGAAGGGGCCGCGTCCGCTCGCGGCCATCACCAGCAGCGCGCCGAACGAGAACATGTCGCTCGCCGGGGTCAGCGGTTTCCCCTCGGCCTGTTCCGGGGACATGAACCCGGGCGAACCGATGACCGCGCCGGTGTGCGTGAGTTCGGAGTCGCCTTCGACGGCACGCGCGATCCCGAAGTCGATCACCCGGGGGCCGTCGCCGGTGAGGATGACGTTGCTGGGTTTCAGGTCGCGGTGGATCAGCCCGGCACGGTGGATGTCGCCCAGCGCCAGCGCGAGCCCGGCGGCCAGGTGTCGGACCGCCATCGGCGGCAGCGGACCGGCGGCGGAGACCGCCTCCGAAAGCGCCGGTCCGGGCACGAACACCGACGCCAGCCACGGTGTCGGCGCGTTCGGATCGGCGTCCATGACCGGTGCGGTGTACGCGCCGGACACCAGGCGGGACGTTTCGACCTCCCGCCGGAACCGCTCGCGGAAGCCGGGGTCGTGCGCGAAACCCGGGTGGACCTGCTTGATCGCGACCAGGCGCCCGTCTGCGGAGATCCCGAGCAGCACCCGGCCCATCCCGCCCTCACCGAGCGCGGCGAACACCCGGTAGCGCCCCACGCCGGTGGGTTCGCCGGTGTTCAACGGCTTCACGAAGGCCCCCCTGTTCCGAGGGCGATGGTACAAAACCACCCGCAAGTGTCACGCGGCGCGTCGGTCCGCCCGGCCGAAGTCCTTGAGCCGGAGGCTGTTGGACACGACGAGCACCGAGGAAAGCGACATCGCCGCCCCGGCGATCAGCGGGTTCAGCAGGCCGAGCGCGGCGAGCGGGATCGCGGCGACGTTGTACCCGAACGCCCAGGCCAGGTTGCCCCGGATGATCCGCAGCGTGCGGTCGGCGAGCCGGATGGCGTCGGGGACCACGCGCAGGTCTTCGCGGACCAGCACCATGTCGGCCGAGCGCACCGCGATGTCGCTGCCCTGTGCCATGGCCATGCCGAGATCCGCGGTGGCCAGCGCCGGGCCGTCGTTGATCCCGTCGCCGACCATCGCGACCCGCGCTCCCCCGGCCCGCAGTTCCTCGATCACCGCGGCCTTCTCCGCGGGCAGCACTCCGGCACGCACGTCGGAGACGCCGATCTCGTCCGCGACCACGCGGGCGGCGGCTTCGTTGTCACCGGTCAGGAGCACGGTCCGCAGGCCCAGCGCGTGCAGGGCGTCGATGGCCGCCCGCGCCGACGGCTTCACGACGTCCCGGATCGCCAGCTGCCCGGCGATCCGGCCGTCCACCGCGACGAGGATCTCCGTGCTGCCGTCCTCCGCCGTGAAGCCGTCGGGGACGGCAGTATCGCGTTCGGCGAACAAGCGCGCGTTGCCGACGAGGACCTCGTGCCCCTCGACCTCGCCCTTCGCACCGAGCCCGGGCAACGCGCCGAATCCTTCGACCGGGGGCAGATCCGGCAACTCCGCCCGCGCCGCGGTCACCACGGCCGCCGCGATCGCGTGCTCCGAACCGGCCTCCACGGCCCCGGCGAACCGTAGCAGTTCGCCGCGGGTGAACCCGTCGGCGGGACGGCACGCGGTGACGGTCATCTTCCCGGTGGTGACGGTTCCGGTCTTGTCCAGTACGACGGTGTCCACGGTGCGGCTCGCCTCGAGCGCGTCCGGCCCCTTGATGAGGATGCCGAGCTGGGCGCCGCGGCCGACCCCGGCCATCAGCGCGGTCGGCGTCGCCAGCCCGAGCGCGCACGGGCAGGCGATGATGAGGACGGCGACGGCCGCCGCGAATCCCTCACGGGCGGGTGCCCCGCCGAGCAGCCAGACCGCGAGCGTCAGCACGGCCACGCCGAGCACGGCGGGGACGAACACCGCGCAGATCCGGTCGACCAGCCGTTGCACCGCGGCCTTGCGGGCTTGCGCGCGTTCGGCCAGCGCGGTCATCTGGGCCAGCTGCGTATGCGCGCCGACCGCGGTCGCGCGGACGACGAGCCTGCCGTCCCGGTTCACCGAAGCGCCGACGACCCGGTCCCCGGTGGCGACTTCCGCGGGCACCGGTTCGCCGGTCACCGCACTGACATCCACTGTGGACAGTCCGCTGTGGACGACTCCGTCGGCCGCGATCGACTCCCCCGGCTTGACCACGAACAGGTCCCCGACGGCCAGCTCACCGACCGGGACCATGTACTCGGCGCCGTCCCGCAGCACCCGGACGTCCTTGGCCGCCAAGGCGTCCAGCGCGGCCAGGAGCCCGGCGGCACTGCGCCTGGACCGGCTCTCGAAGTATCGGCCTGCCAGCAGGAAGGTGGTCACGCCGGCGGCGACGTCGAGGTAGATCGCGTCGGCGCCGGCCGCCGTCGGACCGAAGCCGATCCAATATCCGGGCTCCGTGCCGCCCGCGAAGGCGGACCACGCCGACCACGCGAACGACGAGAGCACGCCCAGTGACACCAAAGTGTCCATACTGGACGACCGATGACGGAGGTTCCGCAACGTGGCCCGGTGGAACGGGAGCGCGGACCAGAACACCACGGGAACGGCCAAGGCGAGGCACAGCAGTTCCCAGCCGGGGAACCGCAGCCGCGGCACCAGCGCGAGGGTGATCGAGAGGTTTCCCAGCGGGATCGCCAGCAGTGCCGCGACGACCAGCCGTCGCCGGAGATCACGGACCCTGGCGAAGCCGATGTCCGGATCCTCTTCGCCGCGAAGCTCCGCCGTGTAGCCGGATTTGCGGACCCGCTCGATGAGCACGTCGTCGGCCAGCGTTTCGGGCACCTGCACGGTGGCGCGCTCGGTCGCGTAGTTCACCGACGCGCGGACCCCGTCCAGTTTGTTCAGCGTGCGTTCCACCCGCGCCGAACAAGCGGCGCAGGTCATCCCCGACACGGTCAGTTCCACCGTGCGGACGGCGGACTCCGGCGCGGCAATCGTCATTTCGTGGCACTCCCAGGTTCACCAGTGGTTCCTCGGTGGTGGAACAGGTGTCCGGGTCGTGTCGCGAGGCAGATTACCGCCGCCGGGAACCGGGCCCGCCGTCGGCCCGACTACTGCGGTGGTGGTGAAACAGGTGCCGGAGAGCCGGGCCTTCGCGGGTGCGGAGGTGGCGGTCACGTGTGTCCAGATGGACGACACGCGTGATTGAAGGGACGACACACGTGATCCAGCGGACGACTCGCGGCGGAGCCTGGCCGCGGTCGAGTCGTCCGTCCAATCACGCGTGTCGTCCGTCCAATCACGCGTGTCGTCCATCGGATCACGCGTGTCGTCCATCGGATCACGCGTGTCGTCCACAGAGTCACGCGAAACCCCTGTACGCGAGGCCTCCCCAGTACATGAAGGCCCCCTTCCTTGCGCCTGGGTACAGGAAGGGGACCTTCATGTACTGCACGCGACCACCGCGAGCACTAGGTCTGGCGCGGGGTCAGCGCGAGTTCGAAGGTGTTGCCGTCCCCCTGGACGAGGGTGCTCACGTAGGAGGTGAAGGCGCCGCAGCCGGTCAGCGGCGCCAGCGAGTAGGTGCCGCTGAGCGCGCCGCCCTTCGCCATGGTGAAACCGTCGCCGGTGCGCAGTTCCGCCGTCGAGGGGGTCGACGTCCGGCAGCCCGGTCCGGTGCTGACCGGCATGCCGACGAGCGTCACCAGCGGAAGGACGGTGGTGAACCGGGATCGCGCGACGAAACCGGTGCCGGCGAGGTCGCCGCCCTGCGGTCCGTCGGCGACGAACTCCAGATCGGCCGAGCCCGGCAGGAAGCCGAACAGCCGGAAGTCGGCGTGGGCCTTGTCGAACACCGGGCCGCCGCTGAACACCGTCGCCGCGGTCGGGCTCAGCTCGAAGGTGCCGGTCAGCGGCGCGTCGGCACCGAGTGCCTTGACACCGGTCTTCCCGGCGATCGCGAACCGGTGCCCCGCGGGCTTGTCGCCGAGTTCGAAGGAGAGCAGGACGGGGTCCTGGCCGGGGTCGAGCGTGCAGTCCGAGGTGAAGGAACCGAGCCCGGTGAAGGAGCCGTCGGCTTTCTTCGGGGTGAGGCGGGTGGTGAAATCGCCGACGGTCAGCGTCGTCTTGCCCGGTTTCGCCAGCGTGATGGTGGGCACGAAGCCGGTCGCCACCGGGCTGAACGTGCCGGACGGCGGAATGTCGGTCTTCCCGACGTTCAGCGGGATGCGCACCGGAAGCGGGTTCGCGTCGCCGTTGGCCAGGGTCACGCCTGCCGCCGCGGTGCCTTCGATGGTGGTGGCGCCGACGAGGTTGAGCCCGCGCGCCGCCTTGTCCGGCACGGTCACGGTGATGGTCAGCCCGGACGTGGTGAGCGTGCCGCCGGGCGCCGTCGGCACCTCGAAGTCGGCCTTGATGTTCACGTCGAGCTTCTGCAATCCGATCAGCGGGAACGGGCAGGTGAACGACAGTTTCTTGTCGACGGGTGTACCGGCCGCCGCGCTGCGGACGGCGACGAACAGCAGGCAGCCCGCCGTGAGCAGGACGATGAGGCCCGCCGCGAGCAGCATCCGGACGTTGATGCGAAGGGGCATGGTCGCCTTCCTGGACGGCACGGAAACGGCACCGGTCCCCGTCACGGAACGCGACGGGGACCGGCTGCCTGACTTACTTCTTGGTGAGGTTCAGATCGAGCGTGTTGCCGTCGCTCTTGGCGAACATGCTGATCATGTCGTTGAACGAACCACAGTTCTGCAGGGCCGACAGCGAGTAGGTACCGGTGAGCTTCCCGCCCTTGAGCAGGTCGAAGTCCGGACCGGTGGTCATCTCGCTGGTGGACGGGCTGACCGTGCCGCACTTCGGGTCGCTGCTGATGGGGATCCCGAAGACCTGCACGCTCGTCAGGAACACGTTGAACTTGATGTGCGCCTTGAACCCGGTGCCGACGAGCTCACCGGACTGCTTGCCGACCTGCTCGACCTTGATGTCCGAACGGCCGTCGACGAACCCGAACAGCTTGAACTGGGTGGACGACGGGTCGAGCTTCAGGTCGCCGGTGAACGTCTTCGACGCGAGATCCACGTCCGCGTCGAAGCCACCGTTGATCGCCGCCGTGCTGCCGAGTGCCTTCAGCGCGGTCTGTCCCTTGATCCCGAACGCGTACTTGATCCCGCCGCCACCGGGGGTGGTGGTAGTGGGCGGGGTCGTCGGCGTGGTCGGGGTGGTCGGCGTCGTGGGCGTGGTCGGGGTGGTGGGCGTGGTCGTGCCGCCACCGCCGTCACCGATCTTGATCGTGGCCAGGGTGTTGTTCTGGCCGGGATCCTGCTTACAGGGCGCGTCGATCGTGCCGTCCGGCGTGATGCCGGTGACCGAACCGTCGGCCTTGCGCGGGGTGACCTTCAGCCGCAGGTCGCCCACGGTGATCTTCGCCTCGCCGGGCTGGTTGAAGGTCAGCGAAGGCGTCTTGCCCGACGCGTTGACCGTCATCTCGCCCGAGGTGGGGATGTTCTGCTTGGCGATGTCGTTCGGGACGCTGACCGGGAGGTTGAGCCCCGGTGCCGCCACGGTCGCCGCCGCGATGGCCTGTCCTTCCAGCGTGGTCGCACCGATCAGGTTGAGCCCGCTGACCGTGTCCGCGTTGATCGTGGAGACGGCCTTGATGTCGAACGTGCCGGTCGGCTGACCGGTCTTGACCGACAGCGGAAGATCGGTGTTGATCACCACCTTCAGCGACTGCGACCCCACGAGCGGCAGGTCGCAGTGGTAGTTGAGCGGGAGCGAAATCGGATCGGCGACACTGGACTGTGCCCCGACCACGAGTACCGCGGCGGCAAGGCCCACAGCACCGGCAGCGGCGGCGGCGACCGCCTTCTTGGTTCCTCTACGGTGACTCACGATCGTCCTTCCGTGGTATCAACGATGATACGAAACGGCGTACAATTCCCCAGAGCAATGAATATCGGCCCGAGAGAATTCTCCGGGTAGCGACGATGTCTGACGGATCGCAACCGAACAGTAAACTAACGACGCGTCCACACTGCTATCAAGTGCTTCTCCGGAAAAGTTGACCGGCAACGGATAAATTGTCACGCAGGCACGGTAGGACCGACTGCTTCCTAGTAGCGACACATGGGTTTCCCCAGTTCAGAGCCAGGTAAGCCGGTTCACGGAACCGCTGACGAGGGTGACAATCGCGCCGCGGAAAACTATCTCGCGCGTGCCAATCACCCTTTTCAAGGTCGGCACCGCCTTGCCTGCCGGAATCTTTCGTGAGTAACCTCGCGGTTCAGCAAGCCGGTCGCCGCCGACCAGCGCGAAATCTTGCTCGTCGCGGGCGGGGCAGGCCCTCTTTCGCCGAATTCGACGGGGAAACCATGAAAAGAATGCGCCGCACGGCAGCGCGAATCGCGTTCGCCGCCGTCTCCACGACCGCCGCGGCGGTCCTGCTGAGCGCCTGCGGGTCCGACGACCCCGCCTCCGCCGGCAGGCACGCCGACCCGGCCGCGCTCGCCTGGGTGGACAAGGTGTGCTCGGGTGTCGCGACGGGCTCGGCGAAACTGTCCCAGCCGCCCGCGTTCGACCCTGCCGACCCGCAGGGGACCAAGACCGCCATGGTCGGTTTCCTGAATACGCTTTCCGCCGCGCTCGACGACATGGCGGGCGGGATCCGGAACGCCGGGGTGCCGCCGGTCCCGGATGGACAGTCCGCTGTGGACAAGGCCACCACCACGCTCGGCGAGACCAAGTCGAAGGTGTCCGCCACCCTGGCGCGGATGCAGGACGCGAAGGTCACCGACCAGGCGAGCCTGCAGAAGGTGGTCGCCGACGCCGACAGCACGATGAGCGGGATGAGCGAGCCGGAAGGCCCCATCAAGCATCTGCGCGCCAACCCCGAACTGGAACTCGCGTTCGCCGAGTCCACGACCTGCCGCCAGGTCTACGGCGGCAACGCCTGAGGGCCGTGACCGGCGCGGAAGCGGTGTCGCGAAAGCCACTTTCACAACCATCAAGGTTGCGAAAGTGGCTTTCGCAACGCGCCGCTGTCCGGGTCCGTCCGCCCGCGAACAACCCGAATCCGACGTTCAGCCCATCCGTCATGGAGGCCCGGCCGTGCCGACCCCGTTCCCCCACCCGTCCCGCCGGACACTCGCCGTCGCACTGGCGATCGTCCTGTCCGCCGGTCTCCTGACCGTGCTGAGCGGGAACCCGGCGAGCTCCGCCGCCCCGGCGGTGGCCGACGACTCGTTCTACACCCCGCCCTCGCCGCTCCCGGCGGGAAAACCGGGCGACATCATCCGCTCGCGTGTCTCGAAAGCCGGTCCGCGTAAGGATTCCGTCAACGCGTGGCAGGTGATGTACCTGTCGACCGACGCCCTCGGGCGGCCGGACGCGGTGACCGGGACCGTGCTGGTGCCGAAGAACGTGGACCCGGCGAAGGCACCGATCGTCTCGTTCGGCGCCGGTACGCACGGCCCCGCCTTCCACTGCACGCCCTCGAAGATGATCGACATCGGCGCGTTCTATGAGCAGTCCGGTCTCGACGACGCGCTCGACGCCGGATTCGCCGTCGCACTCACCGACTACGAGGGTTATCGCCAGGATCCGAAGACGACGTACGTGGTCGGGCGCTCGGAAGGACCGGCGATGATCGACGCGGTCCGCGCCGCACAGCGCCTGTCTGAGGCGAAGCTGTCCACCGACGCCAAGGTGCTCTTCCGCGGGTACTCGCAGGGCGGCGGGGCGGCGGCCTGGGCGGGCGAACTGCAACCGGCCTACGCGCCGGAGCTGAACCTCGTCGGCGTCGCCGCCGGCGGCGTACCCGCCGACCTCGTCCAGGTCACCCTGCAACTCGACGGGAAGTTCGGTTTCGGCGTCTTCGCCTACGCCCTGGTCGGCCTCGACCACGCCTATCCCGAACTGAAACTGGACTCGTTCCTCAGCGACAACGGCCGCGTCAAGCTGGCGGAGATGCAGAAGAGCGCGTGCACGTTCGAGCTGCTCACCACGTACGCGAACCAGAAGATCGCCGATTACACGACCAGTGCCGGTTACGTGCGGCCGGAATGGGTGAAGCGGCTCAACGAGAACAAGCTCGGCGGCACTCCGCCCAAGGTCCCGGTGTTCCTCTACCACGCCACCCAGGACCAGCTCGTGCAGTTCGCGCAGGCCGACGCGCTGCACAAGGCCTACTGCGCGGCCGGGGTCAAGACGACCTGGAAGACCTTCGACACCGACCACATCACGGCGGTCTACACCGGCAACGCCGACGTGCTCGCCTTCCTCAAGGACCGGGTCGCGGGCGCCCCGGCGACGTCGAACTGCTGAGCGGGAGGTGCTCAGAACCGCCCCGGCATCCTTTGTGGACGACGGTGCGCGGACCGGGAAGCGACGTGAGCTGCTCCGGTTCGCCACCGTCGGCCTCGCCGCGTTCGGGCTCACGCTCGGAATCGGCTACGGGCTGAAACTCACCGTCCTGCAGGAGAAACCGGTCACGGCGCTCGCGATCGCGACCGTCGTGGCGACCGCCTTCGCGTATCTGCTGTCCCGGCGCTGGGCGTTCCGTGCCCGCGGCGGCAGACGCGGCTTCCCGGAAGCGGCGCTGTTCCTCGTCGTGAACGCGATCGCCGTGATGATCACCCTGTGCCCGCCGCTGATCTCGCGCTACGTCCTGCGGCTCGAGGTGCCCGAAGTCAGCTTCCTTGTCCAGGAGATCGCCGACTTCGTCAGCGGGATGCTGCTGGGCACCGCGGCGGGTTCGGCGTTCCGCTGGTGGGGGTACCGCCGCTGGGTGTTCCCGGTGGCGGTCGCGGGTCAGACGTCGGCGGGCCGCAGCCGTTCCGCGCGCAGCGCCAGTTCGATCCGCAGCCGCTGATCCGGATCGTCCAGCCGTTCGCCGAAGAGCTCCGTGAGCCGCCGTAGCCGTGCCCGCACCGTCTGCGGATGCACGGCGAGCCGCCGGGCGATCTCGGGTGCGCTTCCCCTGGTCTGCACCTGCGTGAGCAGGGTCGCCGCCAGTTCGTCGTGCTGGCGCGGCGCCAGCCCCGACAACGGTTCGAGCGCTTCGCCGGCCAGCCGGTCGAGCAGGAACTCGTCGGCGAGCAACAGCAGTGTGGTGATGTGCTCCTCGCACCACAGCACCGGGCCGACCGTCGTGATCATGCCCCGCTGGGCGAGTTCGGACGCGCGCCGCGCGATCCGGAACGACTCGGCGGCCTGCGCGGCCGGGACGGACACCCCGACCGTCGCCGACCAGCCGGACGGCAGTTCCCGCAGGCCGCCGAGGTCCGCCTCCGGACAGGCCACCAGCGCGCCGGGCGCGTCGGAGACCAGGTCCACTGGAACTCCCGAGGGCAACAGGCCCGGCGGGAACGCGGGCGCACCGGGCGCCGCGGCGAAGACGACCGCCGTGATCCGTTCGGGGATCCGCCAGCCGATGGCGACGGCGAGCGCGCCCGCGTCGGCCTGGCTGTACCCGGAGCCACCGGTCAGCAGCCGGAACAGCCTCGCCCTCTGCTCCGCGGGCCCCGTCGCCTCGGCCTGCGCGGCGTTGTACCCGTCCGTCAGCGCCATCGTCACCTCGACGACGTCACCGAACAAGCACTCCGCCGCGCCGTAGAGGACGTCGCCGGGCAGCTGAAGCTGGCGGCCGATCGCGGCGATCGAACGCCACAGCACCCGGCTCGAGACCCTGAACGCCGCCTGCGCGGCCTCCCGGCTGAGCCCTTGCTGGAACGCGATCCGGCCCTGGGCGCGGAAATCCACCAGGAGGTCGTTCTGCAGGAGTTCGGGGACGCCGACCCGGTCGATGGCGCGTTCGATACTGCGCCTGGTCAGCTCGACGGCCGCGGCACGGGCTTCGCCGTCACTGAACACTTCGGCGCATTCGCCTATCTCGGACACCACGCCTTCGACGCAGTGCCGGGCGATCGCCGGGATCCGCGGACGGATGGCGTCACCGAGTTCCCTCGGCAGGCGTTCCCACAACACGCCAACGGGCTGCCAGCTCACGTGTGCGATCCCCCGCTGTGAAGTAGGCCGACGATTACGGGCACCCATTCCCTTTCGTCCGCGCGCCACCGGCGCACTCGAATGCACGGAGCGTAGAACCGTTGCCACATCCGTGTCAAAAGACGTCACACCGAAACACCCGCTCGTTGTCACGTGGCTGAGCGTCACGACTTTCCGTGGCAAATTCAACGTCACATTCGGGGTACACGCCGTCCGCCGATCCAGTACAAACGGCCCGCACCGTTCCGTCGATCCGACGTGGTTATGCAAACGGATTCATGTTTCCTTCCGGCGTTCGAAAAAAATCAAAGGGTGGTCTTGGTGGTCGAGTACCGCGGTTTCGGCATGCTGGCGGCGCTGCCGCGTTCGCTCGGCGAAGAACTGCGTCCGTATACCGGTCACGCCGCGGCCGCCATGGTCAAGCAGGTGCAGCGCTCGGTCACCGCGTATTCGCAGCCGTTGCGCGGGGTCTTCGGCCGCGTCCTGGTCGTCTCCTGCGAACGGGCGGTGCGGCACTACGTCGACTGCATCGGCGATCCGGACGTGCCCCACGACCACTGGATCGACTTCTACCGCATGCGCGGGCGGGTCGAATTCACCGAGGGCCGCAGCTTGGAACCGTTGCACGACAGCGTGACCGTCGGCGCACGCGCGGCGTGGCGGGCGATGCGGCCCATCGTGCGCGGGCTCGGCGTCGGCCTCGACGTCATCGCGCTCGCGGCCGAGTCCGTCTTCGTCTACGTCGACGAACTGTGCGCCACGACGATCGAGGGGTACCAGGAGGCGGAAGCCAGGGCGGCGAGCGCGATCCCGCTCCGGCGCCGTCGCTTGCTCGAACTGATCTCCCAGGCACCCGAAGGCTCCGCGTGCAGCATCGCCAGCCTCGCCGACGGTGCCGGCTGGCGGGTTCCGAGAGCGGCGGCCATGGTCGCGCTGCAGCGCGCTCCCGGCGCGCCCGCCTTCCCGGCCCATCTCCTGGACGCCACCGTGCTGGCCGACCTCGACACGGCCGAGCCGTACCTGCTCACCGCTGATCCGGACACCGATCTCGCCCCGCTGAAGGACGCATTGGACGGCTGGCGCGTGGCGGTCTCCCCCGTCGTGCCGCTCGCCGACGCCCCGGCCGCCCTCCGCACCGCGCGCCGCGCGCTACTGCTGAACAGCGAAGACGCGCCCGGACCGGTCATCTGGTGCCGGGACCACCTCGCCACACTCTGGCTGCTCGCCGAGGATTTCCTCGGCGCAGAACTCGCCAAGCAGAGCCTTGACCCGTTCACCTCGCTGAGCGGGAAACAGCAGGAACGGCTCAGCGAAACCCTCCTGGCGTGGCTGGAAACGCGCGGCGGCGCGCCGGAGATCGCGCAGCGGCTCGGCGTGCACCCGCAGACTGTGCGGAACCGCCTCCGTCAACTGGAGGACCTGTTCGGCGACCGCCTCAAGGACGCCGACGACCGGCTGAACATGCAACTCGCGCTCCGCGCGCAGCGGCTTATGCGCGCCCACCGCCGCGACGAAGGACGGCAAGGGAGTTGACCCGCCGGACCCGCCGTTCCGGTGGCCGCACGGTGGGGAGCACCCAGCGGAGGCCGCGGCGGGCACGCTTCGCCCTCGGCTGATCGACGTGGAAATCCGCCCGGCAGGCCATCGCGTTCTCCGTCGTTACGGGTGTTTACCGACGCTTTCCTGAATACCGGGACGGTGGGAGAATGTCGATGCGCAATTGCCCGGCCCGCGCGGTTTTGGCATCCGCCTCGGGGTCCGCACCGGCATTCTTGTCACCCGGGTCGCAATTGCCGGACGTGTCCCGCGACATGCTGACACACCCGGCGTTCTACACGTTATTTTGACGCCTGACAACGGAAAGGCGGGACATGGCCCTCGAAGCGCGCACACTGACCCTGCACGGGCGGGAAATCCGGCTACGGGAATACGTTCCGTCCACAAAGGACGCCACGGGTGAACCGGTCGTGCTGCTGCACGGTATCTCGGGAAGCAGCGAGACCTGGGTCCCGTTGCTCGACCACTTCGAACGGACGGGGTTCGGGCGCCAAGTCCTCGCGCCCGACCTGCCGGGCCATGGTGATTCGGCCGCGCCTCGGGCCGATTACGGCCTCGGCGCGATGGCCAGCGTGGTCCGTGACGTCCTGGCGCTCACCCGGAACCGGCACGCGACCATCGTCGGGCATTCCCTCGGCGGCGGGATCGCGATGCAGTTCGCCTACCAGTTCCCCGAGATGTGCGCCCGGCTGGTGCTCGTGGGAAGTGCCGGCCTCGGCCCGCAGGTGACCCCGGTGCTGCGCGCGACGGCGCTGCCGGGGGCCAACGCGACGCTCACCCTCGCGGTCAACCCGGTCACCGTCGCGATCGCGCACGGGCTCGCCGCGGCGTGCCGCGCCCTCGGCGGGAAACTCTCCGCCGAGACCCGGGAGCTGACCCGTCACCTTGCGTCACTGGCCGACCCGGGCAGGCGGCGGGCGTTCCTGTTCATCGCGCGCAGCCTGATCGACCTCCGGGGTCAGCGCGCGAGCGCGATCGACAAGCTCTATCTCGCCCGGGAGGTGCCCACCCTCGTCGTCTGGGGCGCGCACGACCCGCTCATCCCGGTCGCCCACGGCCGCTCGACGGCCGAAGTGCTGCCGGACAGCCGATTGACGGTGTTCGAAAATGCGAAACACTTTCCACATGTGGCCGACCCGGCCCGGTTCGGTGACGAGCTCGAACGCTTCCTCACCGGGACCGCGCCGGCCCGGTTGAGCCTCGACGAGGTCGTCGAGGTGCTCATCCGCGCCAGCGAGGCGGCGGAAGCGGCCGAAAACGTCCCGGAAAAATTGTCATCCGGGCGTCATCTCAGGCCTGCCTAAATGTCACTCACCATCGGATCGGACCACCCGTTCGGGTGTAGTCCATCCAGGTGGCCGATCAAGCTCCCGTCAGCCGTTGACAGTTCTCTCGGCCGGATTTTATGTTGCGTGAGCCACAAAATCTGGATCGGCTTCACCGTTGAAGAGGCTGATTTTGTTGCCAGCAAGGATAAAAAACATGACCGACTTGGATACCGGATTCTCGCGGCACGATCTGCGGCCCGCACGGCCCGACCCCGCCGTGCGTCACCCCGCCACCCCGCTCCGCCAGCCACCGGGTCCGGTCCAGCGACCGCGCGCCTTCACGCCGGCACCGAGAACCCCAGTGGAGAACCGACCTGTGCGCAGCACCGGTGCGAATGGACTGTGGGCGTCACTGCCCAGAGACCTTGGCGAGCGGTTCCGGCCGCGGGCCGACCCCTTGGCACGAGCCATCCTTCAGGAGGTGCAACGAGCCGTCCCCGAATACGCGCAGCCGTTGGAAGGCGCGTTCGGACAGATCATCACGCAGGGTATCCGGCAGGCGATCCTGCACTGCCTCGATACCGTCGGTCAGGGGACGGCGCCGCTCGACAAGTGGTCGGCGGTGTTCCGCAACCTCGGGAAGGTCGAATTCAACGAGGGCCGCAGCCTCGACTGCCTGCAGACGGCCTACCGGGTCGGCGGCCGCGTCGCGTGGCGGCACGTTTCGGAGTTCGGGCAGGCGATCGGAGCGGACGCCGATCTCCTGTGCACCGCGGCCGAAGCGATTTTCGCTTACGTGGACGAGATTTCCGCACTGTCCATCGAGGGCTACACGGCCGCGCAGGAGCGGGCCGCGGGCACCAGGGCCAGACGCAGGCGCAGGTTGCTCGAACTGATGCTCTCCGATCCCCCATCCTCACCGCAGTCCATCGCGTCCCACGCCGCCAACGCGCAGTGGGCGCTGCCCACCGAGATCACGGTCGTCGCGCTGGAGCGACGGCTCGGCCCGCTGGACCCCGACAGCGCCGACCTGGACGCCGACGTCCTCGTCGACTTCGAAGGTCCCAAACCCTGCCTGGTCACCGGCGATCCGGACAAGCACCTGAAGGATCTCGCCGAACGGCTTCCCGGCTGGCGCGCGGTGATCGGCCCATCCGTGCGGCTCGCCGAAGCGCCGCGCTCCCTGCTGTGGGCCCGCCGCACGCTGCGGCTGGTCCAGCGAGGGGTCCTTCCGGACAATCCGGTCACGCGGTACAGCGATCACCTGTCCACCCTGTGGCTGCTCGCGGACGAGTTCCTGGTCCGGGAACTGTGCACGCGCAGCCTCGCCCCGTTCGACGACCTCACCCCCAAACAGCGGGCGCGGCTCGGCGAGACGTTGCTGATCTGGCTGCAATCCCGGGGCAGCGCACCGGAGATCGCGAAGAAACTCAAGGTCCACCCCCAGACCGTCCGGTACCGCATGCACCAGCTCATCGATCTCTTCGGCGACCGGTTGAACAACGCCGACGACCGGCTCGACATGGAGATCGCCCTGCGCGCGGAGGCCCTTCTCGCCGAGGACTGACAGATCAGCGTTTCCCACTCACAACGAGGTGACGAGGTGACCCGACCGCAGGACGCCCGCAGCGGGGTCGAGGCGACGTACGGTCCGCTGCTCACGCCTGCCCGGCCGGGTGGGCCGAGCGGGCGCCCGGTCCAGCTCTGGGCGCTGCTGCCGAGAGAACTGGCGACGGTGTTCAGGCCGGTGCTGGCCGACGTGGCCGGGGAGGTGGTCCGCGAAATCCAGCGGACCATCCCCGACTACGCCCGGCCGCTGGACGGGGCGTTCGGGAAGGCGCTCAAGACCGGCGTCCAGATGGCGTTCCTGCAGTTCGTGGAACGGATCGGCAACCCGGAGGCGCCGTCGGAGGACCGCCGGAGCGTGTTCCTGAGCCTGGGCGTCCAGGAGTTCCAGCAGGGCCGCAACGTCGACGTCCTCCAGGCGGCGTACCGCGTCGGCGCCAGGGTGACCTGGCGCCGGGTGGCCGAAGCGGGCCGCCGCGCGGGAGTTCCTTCGGCGACGCTGTGCCTGCTGGCGGAAGCCATCTTCGCCTACATCGACGAACTGTCGGCGCTGTCGGTCGAGGGTCACGCGGAGGCACGGGAAAAGGCCGCCGGCGCACTGGAGCGCCGGCGGCACCGGTTGATGGAACTCCTGCTCGCCGAGCCGCCATCACCGCCCGAGGTCGTCAAACACGCTGCCGACCTTGCCCGCTGGCAACTACCGGACCGGCTTGTCGCCATCGCCCTCGACCGGCCGTCGGACGAAGCACCGGCGGCCGCGTCGAGCGCGCTGGCCGACTTCGAAAGCGCCTCCCCTTGTCTTCTGCTCCCCGCCCCCGAACCGGACGAACGGGATCGATTCGCCGAGGAACTGACCGGCTGGCGGGCCGCGATCGGCCCCGCCGTCCCACCCGTTTTCGCGGCACGCTCGCTGCGGGCCGCACGCGAAGCCCTCCGGCTCGTCGACTCCGGCGCGCTCGCCGACGAGCCCGTGACGTGGTGCGCCGACCACCTTTCGCGCCTGTGGCTGTTCAAGGAACCGTTTCTGGCCGCCGAGCTCGTCCGGGAACGCCTCGGGCCGCTGGCCGCGTTGACCGGGAAGCAGCATTCGCGGCTGGCGGGGACGCTGCTGGCGTGGCTGGAGACCTGCGGGAACGTCCGGGAGGTGGCGGAACGGCTGGCGGTGCACCCGCAGACGGTGCGGTCACGTGCCCAGGAACTGGAGGCGCTGTTCGCGGACGGGCTGCGGGATCCGGAGCGGCGGTTCGAGATGATCCTGGCCCTGCGGGCCGCCCCCTCTTGAGGCTTTTGGAAGTCCGTGAAGGCCTCCTTGAGGGACTCTGGGTCCCTCAAGGAGGCCTTCACGGACTTCGGCCGCGGACTGTGGGGACACCACGCTCGGCCGACGAACTCAACCTTCACGCGCGACGGGATCGTCGGGCGGGTCGGGAGACCGGGTGCGGCCGACGTTGCGAAAGCTGTCGGGATGATGCGCACGTGGCAATGTGGCAGACATGCGGCGATTGTCAAATTAATGAGCTGCTCCTCCATGGT
>NZ_JAEBEJ010000017.1:0-210581 GCF_046548895.1 Amycolatopsis sp. cmx-4-54 | reverse complement strand
GAGGCTGCTCGCGAGCTCCACCCGCGAGCCGTCCATCCAGACGCGCGAAACCGCCGCCCGCGCACCGGCACGTTGCGAAAGCCACTTTCGCAACGTTGAAGGTTGCGAAAGTGGCTTTCGCAACACGTCAGGCGGGGGAGGCTCAGGCCGGGACGACCCGCTGGTGCGTGGTCAGCCTGCCGTCGTCGTGCAGCACGTGGAACAGCAGCGACGGCGGCAGGTCGTAGTCGACCGGTCCCCCTTCACCCCAGGACCGCAGCCCGTTGCGCTCCCACGGGAACAGGATGCTCGACCCGACCGACGGCGCCGACCGCAGCGGCACTCCCGCGAACATCGTCGACGCCGCGGCGTGGACGTGCCCGCACAGCAGGGCGACCACGCGCGGATGGCGCGCGAGCACCTCGGCCAGCCTTTCCTCACCGTACTGGCGCATCGCGTCCACCAGCGGCAGCCCGAGCGCGACCGGCGGGTGGTGGAAGGCGATGAAGGCCGGCCCGTCGCCGTCGCCGAGCACGCCGTCCAGCCAAGCCATGGTCTCGTCGTCGAACTGCCCGTCGGGTTTGCCGGGAATGGTCGAATCGGCCATGACGAAGGTGACGTCGCCGACGGTGTGCGCCGTGTTGACCGGGGAGTCGTCCGGCGCCTGGCAGAGCAGCCCTTCGCGGAACGGGCCGCGTTCGTCGTGGTTGCCGGGGGCGACGAAGAGCGGGACGTCGGTCTTGAAGAGCTCGGCCGCGCGCCGGTATTCCTCAAGTGTGCCGTGGTCGGTGATGTCGCCGGTCACCAGGATCGCGTCGACCGGCGTCGCCAGGTTCGCCAGATAGCGCATGACCCGTGCGGTGCGTTCGTCGGCGCGCTCCCCGCCGTCGAGATGATTGTCGCTCAGATGTGCCGTCACGAACATCGTGTCACCCCATGTCTTCCAGATAAGCCAACGTTTTCACCCAGTTCCGCACGAGCAGCTCCACCGCCGTCGCGAGGTCGGAGACGCGGATCGCTTCGGCGATCCGGTGGTGCTCGTCGATACTCTCCCTGGCGCGTTCGACGCCACCGAAATAGCGCGCGTCATAGCGTTTCAGCAGCGGCTTCGTCTGCTCGAGCAGGCGCAGCAGATGCGGATTCGTGCACCGTGAGACGAGCAGCGCGTGCCATCGGTCGTCCAAAGTGGACAGGTCGCCCTGCCTGGCCATCTCGGCGGCCATCTCGGCGGTGATCCGGTCCAGTCCGCCGGTGAGCCCGGCGAGGTCCTGCGGCGAACTCCAGCGCAACGCGAGCGATTCGAGCTCGGCGACGAGCGGGTACAGCTGCCGGGCCTCGTCCGGATCGAACGGCGGCACGAGGAAGCCGCGGCCCGGCGCCGAGACGAGCAGCCCGCGGTCGGCCAGCCCGATCAACGCCTCGCGCAACGGGGTCCGGCTGACACCCAGTTCGCGGGCGAGGTGCACCTCGTTGATGCGGCTGTCCGCGGCGATGCGGCCGTCGAGCACGCGGGCGGTGATCTCCTCCGCGAGGTCGCGCCGGAGCAGGTTCCTCGTCATCGGTGCAGTATTGCATGCACTTCAGCCGTACTGTATTCAGTGAGGCATGACCGACTTCGATGTGCACCGCGCCCGCGCCGATACACCAGGCTGCGCGGAGGTGGTCCACCTCAACAACGCCGGATCGTCGCTGCCGCCCGCACGGGTGACCGACACCGTCGTCGGTTACCTGCGCGAAGAGGCCCTGATCGGCGGATATGAGCAGGCCGCGGCGACCGTGGAGCGGCTGAACGGCGTCTACGCCTCGGCCGCGCGCCTCGTCGGCGCCGAGCCCGAAGACATCGCCCTGACCGACAACGCGACCCGGTCATGGCAGGCGATCTTCTACGCGCTCCCGTTCTCGGCGGGAGACCGGATCCTGACGGCGAAATCCGAGTACGCGAGCAACGTCATCTCCTTCCTGCAGATCGCGAAGCGCACCGGTGCCGTCGTCGAGGTGGTCGACAACGACGAGTCCGGGCAACTGGACGTCGAAGACCTCAAGCGCCGCGTCGACGGTGACGTCAAACTGATCGCCGTCTCCCACGTGCCGACCCAGGGCGGGCTGGTGAACCCCGCCGAAGAGATCGGCGCGGTCGCGCGCGAGGCCGGGATCCCGTTTTTGCTGGACGCGTGCCAGAGCGCCGGCCAGATCGACCTCGACGTCGCACGCCTCAACTGCGACGCCCTCAGCGTCACCGGCCGCAAGTACCTGCGCGGTCCGCGGGGCACCGGGTTCCTCTACGCGCACCCGCGGCTGCGCGAGCGCGTCGAGCCCGCGATGCTCGACCTTCACTCGGCGGCGTGGACCGCGCCCGAAACCTACGAAGTCGATCCGACGGCGAAGATGTTCGAGGTCTGGGAACGCGATCACGCTGCCCTGCACGGCCTCGGCGCGGCGATCGACTACGCCCTCGAATGGGGCATGCCCGCCATTGAAGCCCGTGTCGCCTCGCTCGCGTCGAAACTGCGCGACGCGCTGCGCGAGATCCCCGGCGTCCAAGTCCACGACCAAGGCACGCGACAGTGCGGCATCGTCACGTTCAGCGTGGCGAAAACACCGGCGCAGGAAGTGAAACAGCAGCTGGCCGCGGCGAAGATCAACGTGAGCGTCACGGAAGCGACGTCCGCCCAATTCGATTTCGCCGAACGTGGATTGCCGCCGCTGGTCCGGTCTTCGGTGCACTACTTCAACACCGAAGACGACATGGCGCTCCTCGTCGGTGAAGTCGAGAAAATGGCTTAGCGACGAGAAAGCACCGACTCGGACGGCGGGGCGTACGGCAGCCCCGTCGTCTTCGCGCGCATTCCGAGCACCAACGCCTCCCCCAGCAGGCTGACCCCGATCGACAACGTCACCGGCCGCGCGTCGGGATGCGCGCCGGCCATCGTGGCCAGGAAACCGATGCCGAAGTTCACCACGAGCGACAGTACCCAGACGCCGAACGTCCATCCGGTGTAGCGCAGCCACAGGACGCCGTCGCGCTCGAACAGTTTCGTGGTAGTGGCGCGCACCGCGCCGAGGCCGCACCCGACGACGGCACCCAGCACGAGCCAGACGCCGTCCGTGAAGGTGAAGCTTTCGAGCTTCACCAGGCCGTAGACCCCGATCGCGAGCAGGACGACCGGCGCCCCGAACACCTCGCGGGCGACCAACGGCTCCCCACGCAGCCTGCGCACGACGATCACGATCACCGCGGCGACCACCAGTGCGATCAGCAACCAGGTCCTCATGGATTCCCCCTTTGTAGCATGACTATGCCAAATAAAATAGCAAGGTCGTGCTATAAAGGCAACATGCCCAAGATCGTCGACCCCGATGCCCGGCGCCTGGAGATAGCCGAAGCCGTCTTCCGGGTGATCCAGCGCGACGGTCTCCCGCAAGCGTCGCTCCGGAGCGTGGCCGAGGAGGCCGGTCTCGCGATCGGTTCGGTGCGGCACTATTTCCGCGGGCACGACGAGTTGATCGTGTTCGCCATGCGATCGCTCGGCGACCGGCTCGAAGCGAGACTGCTGGGACACCTCCCCGCGCTGCTCGACCCCGCGACACCGCGCTCGCGGCGGCACGAGATCACCGAGGAGCTGCTCGGCGAAGTGCTCCCGCTCACCGAACAGACCCGGGCGGAAACCGACGTCTGGCTGGCGTTTTCGGCCGCCGCGAAGAACCGCCCGGACCTCGCCGAGGAGGCCGGCCGCATGTACGACGGAGTCCGCGCCCTCGTCCGGCGGGTGCTCGACGGCGCGAACCAAGCAGGTGGCCTCCTCGACGGCCTCGACCTGGCCGTGGAGACCGAACGGCTGGCGGCCTTGCTGGACGGGCTCGCGCTGTCGACGGGCCGGACTTCGCCGGAGCTGATGCGCACAGTGCTCCGGCGGCACCTGAAAAGCCTGCGGCCTCCCGAATCGGAGACGGAATGAGCACCTTCGGCGAGCTATCGGCGCGCGCGAATCAGCTGACTTCGGGCGGAGTGAACGGCCCTTTCGGGCAGCGCCGGTCGCGGTACGGTTCGCTCATGCGCCTGCGGTCCGTGACCACACTGCTCGCCACCCTCGTTCTCGCACTGGCCGTCCCCGCGACGGCCGACGCGACGCCCGGATCCGGCGTGACCGGGGCGATCTTCCACCAGAAGACGGTCGGGGACACCGACTACGTGCTGCGCGAGGTCGTCATCCAGCCCGGCGGCTACACCGGCTGGCACTACCACGACGGCACGCTGCGCGCGTACGTCAAGGCCGGCACGCTGACGCACAACTCGGCCGACTGCGGGCTCGACGGCCTGTACCGGAAGGGCGCCGTCTTCACCGAGCCGAGCGACACCGTCCACATCGGACGGAACCTCGGGACGACGCCGGTGGTGCTGGAAGTGCTCTACGTACTGCCGCACGGAAGTCCGCTGTCACAGGACGCGCCCAACCCGGGTTGTCCTTTCTAAGCCGTGTCCGCCCGTGCCGCCCTAGGCCCCGAACCAGCCCGCCACGTCGAGGCGGAAGCCGTCCGCGGGCGCCATCGTGCGGAGGTCCGTTTCGAGCGCGCGGACTCTTTCGGCGCCCAGCGTGGCGGCCCACTCCTCGCGCAGTTCCTCGAAGATCGCCGCCGTCCGGCCGAGTGAGTCGAACCCGCGGCCGGTGAGCCGCACGACCTTGCGCCGCGCGTCGGCCGGGTCGTCGACACGCGCGACGTAGCCGAGCTGCTCCAGCTTGTCGACGGTCTTGCCCGCCGCCTGCTTGCTGACGCCGAGCCGCCGCCCGATCTCGCTCGCCGTCGCGCCCTCGCGGCCGATCGCCTGCATGGCGAAGCCGAACGCCGGGCGGACCTCGGGATGCCCCTGTTCGGCCAGCTCGTCGTGCATCCGGTCGATGATCGAGCGGAAGCCCGCGAACAGCAGAAGCGGTAGCTCGAACCCGGGCGGGTCGGAAACCCGCTTGCGTTGTTCGACAACCTGGTTTACCTTTTCGTCAACCACATTGACCATCTTAAGGGGCACCCTTGTTTCCCGATCACACCCTCGAGACCGCACCCGAAGCCTCGCGCCGCTCGATGGAAGCGACCATCAAGAAGTTCGGCCACCTCCCCACCGCCGTGGCCCGGCTGGCCACGTCTCCGGAACTGCTCGATGGGTTTCTGAAGCTGAGCGCGAGTTTCGAGCAGACGACGCTCGATCCGTTCGCGCGGGAGACGGTCGTGATGACCGTGGCGACGCGCAACGGCTGCGACGTCTGCATCGAACTGCACACCGCGAAACTGAAGAGGCTGCGCGCGGACGGTGGCGTCATCGAGGCGCTCCGCTCCCAGCAGCCCGTGCCCGACGAGCGTTTGGAGGCCATCCGGCAGTTCACGCTGGCGGTGCTCGAAACCGCCGGTGGTGTCGACGACGAGACGCTGCGGACCTTCCTCGGGCACGGATACACCGAACGGAACGCCCTCGAAGTCGTCATGGGCATCGGGGCCTACACGATGTCGACCTTGGCGAACAGGCTCACGCGCGCCTAGTCGCTCTGCGTGATCGCCCCTCGCGGCCCGGATCACTCCAATGGCCGCCGATCTTGATGTATCTGGGCAGTCCCGACCGCCTCTTCTCTTGTGTAGCCGAAAGTTCGCCACCCGCGGCGCGGCGCACACCGGCGGTCTGGCCTGCCGAGGGGGCAGACCAGACCGCCGAAACCGAAAACGTTCCACAGGTGTTGGGGGTGCGTGAAGGCCCCCTTCCCTCGGCTGAGCCGAGGGAAGGGGGCCTTCACGTGTCTCGCCGCAGTTAGTCGACTGATTGCGTGGCGTGTCAGACCTCGAGCGCCCAGCGCACGTAGCGCATCGTCGAAACGAAGCCCGCCTTCTCGAAGACCCCGAACGCGCCCAAAGGATCCGCCGAGTCCACGTTCAGGCTCGCGCGGTCGTAGCCCTGCCCGGCGGCGGCCCGCAGCGCGTGCCCCATCAGCGCGCCGGCGACTCCCCGGCGTCGATACTCCCGAAGCGTTCCGATCACCATGAAGTGCGCATCGCGGACACCGGTGGCCTCCGTGTCGGCATCCCAGCTCATCGTCACCAGGACACCGACCGCGTGGCCCGCCTCACGAAGCAGGAAGCTGACGTCGGGCCGGAAAGTCTGGTTGGTGATCTTGTTCCGCCAAAGATCGGCGGGCATCGGCACGGCACCCCAGTGGTCCCGGTACGCCTCGTTCCGGACATTCCGGAAATCCTCGTTGTTCCGCTTCGACCACGGCTCGACCGCGAACCCGTCGGGGAGCACCGGAACATCCAACGCGGAGAGCGAGTGCTCCATGCGCTGGAAGTAGCGCACCGGTACGAATCCCCGGGAGCGGACTAGCTCGGCCAAACCCGCGATGCGCTCGGGCCGGTTGACGTCCACCACGAGCTTCGCCGACGGGTGATGCAGCTCGTGCACCACCTTGGCCGCCGCCACGCCCGCGTCGACGAGCGTGGCGCCGATCCCCCGGCGGCGATACGCGGGATGGACGCCGCCGTCGAGGAAGACCCGGTGGACCTCTTCCGCGGACGGCTTGAACCGGATCTTCAGGTAGCCGGCCATCACGTCGCCGTCGAAGGCGGCGAGACTCGCCCGTTCCAGATCCGCGTACGGGTCGATCAGCTCCTGGAGGGTATCCTCCGCCGTGTAGTTCTCGCCGATCCCGTCGGCGGTCTCCATGGCGTTGAGGAGGTCGGCCGACGCCTGGGCGTCCCGCGGGGTGAGCGGCCGCCACGTGAGGTCGTGCATGCGGCCGAAGGTAGCCCGCGCGGGCAGGGCTGTCGCCGGGTTTTCGGTGGGCGCAGTAGGGATCGAACCTACGACCGCTCGGGTGTAAACCGAGTGCTCTCCCGCTGAGCTATGCGCCCGGGAGGTGGCACCCGCGCACGGGTGCCACCGGTGAAGACTCAGGCCAGCGAGGCCACGGCCTTCTTCCACGCCTGCTGGTCGCGCGCCTCGCCGGGCTGGTTGACCTCGGCGAACCGCACGACGCCGTCCTTGTCGATCAGGAAGGTGCCGCGGGTGGCCAGACCGGCCGCCTCGTTGAAGACGCCGTAGGCCTTCGCGACCTCACCGTGCGGCCAGAAGTCCGAAAGCAGCGGGAACTGGTAGCCCTCCTGCTCGGCCCACGCCTTGAGCGAGAACGGGGTGTCCACGGACACACCGATGACCTGGACGCCCTGGCCGTCGTAGTCCGCGAACTCGTCGCGGAGCTGGCACAGCTCGCCGGTGCAGATGCCGCTGAACGCGAACGGGTAGAACACGAGCAGGACCGGCTTCTCGCCCTTGAAGGACGACAGCGTCACGGACTGCTTGTTGTAGTCGTTGAGCGTGAAGTCCGGGGCTTGCGATCCGACCTCGACGGCCATACCGGCGGTTTCCTCTCAAGAGCGAACAGGGGCCTGCGACGACAACCCTATCGTGTCGATCGCACGCCCGGAGAGGTCACCGCTTGGTCTTGGACGACTTCGGCGAAACCAGCCGCGTGCCCGCCCACTTGGGACCGGCGCTGATGTTGGCCGTCTGCGCCAGCCCGACCTGCGGCACCGCTTCGGCGATCTCACTCGGCTCGACATGCCCGGGCTGGCCCGTCTTGGGGGTCAGCACCCAGATCACGCCGTTCTCGTTCAGGGGGGTCCGGACCTCGATCAGCGTGTCACCGAGATCACCGTCGTCCTCGCGCCACCAAAGCAGCACCACGTCGATGACCTCGTCGGCGTCCTCGTCGAGGATGTCGCCGCCGATCTGTTCCTCGATCGCCGCACGAAGGTCGTCGTCGACGTCCTCGTCCCAGCCGATCTCCTGGACCACCATGTCCGGCTTGATCCCGAGCCTTTCGGCGACGCTGCTCTGATCAGCGTCTCCCGCGGCGACCACTGCTGTCACTCCTCCAACTACGACGGAGCGTGGTGTCGCGTCGGCCTGATCGGCCGGGCGGGCACCACACTCGGGTACACGATGCCCGTTAGCGAACACTGGTGAAGCGTTCCGCGCAACCGTCCACACCGGATCTTGAACAACTCGTGTCGCGGCGTACGGACATTCAGCCCACTCTCGCGGGGTCAATCCGGGCGCGCCTGGGCACCTCCGAACGGCCTGCTTTAGGGTGAGAGAGAAAACGCGCGCGCGAGTACAGGCGCGTGCGAGGCGTGTCGCAATCGGGTCCGCGAACGTTACCGATCAGTAGCGGTGACGAGAACGGAACCGGAGGACGACGATGGAAGGCGAACACGCCCGCGTACGAGCACAACCAGCTACCACCTTTCGCAAGGAGACCCCTTGGCCCCGCAGAACGACGGCGCCTCCGGCAAGGAGACCCCGGCACGCGTCCGCGTCATCCGTGACGGATTGGCGGCGCACCTGCCCGACATCGACCCGGAGGAGACCGCCGAATGGCTGGACTCCTTCGACGAGGCGCTGGCCAGGGGTGGTCAGCAGCGCGCCCGGTACCTGATGCTGCGCATCCTCGAGCGGGCCAGGGAACGCCACGTCGGCGTTCCGGCGCTGACGTCGACGGACTACGTCAACACCATCCCCACCGAGAACGAACCCTGGTTCCCCGGTGACGAGGAGATCGAGCGCCGCTACCGCGCCTACATCCGGTGGAACGCCGCGATCATGGTGCACCGCGCGCAGCGTCCCGGCGTCGGCGTCGGCGGGCACATCTCGACCTACGGCTCGTCCGCGGCGCTGTACGAAGTGGGCTTCAACCACTTCTTCCGCGGCAAGGACCACTCGGGCGGCGGCGACCAGATCTTCATCCAGGGGCACGCCTCCCCCGGCATCTACGCCCGCGCGTTCCTCGAAGGCAGGCTGACCGAGAACCAGCTGGACGGCTTCCGCCAGGAGTTCTCGCACGCCGGCGAGGGCGGCGGCCTGCCGTCGTACCCGCACCCGCGGCTGATGCCGGAGTTCTGGGAGAACCCGACCGTGTCCATGGGCCTCGGCCCGATGAACGCGATCTACCAGGCGCGATTCAACCGCTACCTGCGCGATCGCGGCATCAAGGACACCAGCGACCAGCACGTCTGGGCGTTCCTCGGCGACGGCGAGATGGACGAGCCGGAATCGCGCGGCCTCATCCACGTGGCCGCCGGCGAGGGCCTCGACAACCTGACCTTCGTGATCAACTGCAACCTGCAGCGGCTCGACGGCCCGGTGCGCGGCAACGGCAAGATCATCCAGGAGCTGGAGTCGTACTTCCGCGGCGCGGGCTGGAACGTCATCAAGGTCATCTGGGGCCGCGAGTGGGACTCGCTGCTGCACGCCGACCGTGACGGCGCGCTGGTCAACCTGATGAACACCACACCGGACGGCGACTTCCAGACCTACAAGGCCAACGACGGCGCCTTCGTCCGCGAGCACTTCTTCGGCCGCGACCCGCGGACCAAGGAGCTGGTCAAGGACCTCACCGACGCCGACGTCTGGAACCTCAAGCGTGGCGGGCACGACTACCGCAAGGTCTACGCGGCCTACAAGTCGTCGCTGGAGCACCACGGCCAGCCGACGGTGATCCTGGCCCACACCATCAAGGGTTACGGCCTCGGGCCGTCCTTCGAGGGCCGCAACGCCACGCACCAGATGAAGAAGCTCACCCTCGACGACCTCAAGCTGTTCCGGGACGCCCAGCGCATCCCGATCAGCGACGAGGAGCTCGAGCGCGACCCGAAGCTGCCGCCGTACTACCACCCGGGCAAGGAATCGCCGGAGATCGAGTACCTGATCGGCCGCCGGAAGGCGCTCGGCGGTTTCCTGCCGGAGCGCCGCCCGAAGGCGTCGAAGGCCCTCGTGCTGCCCGGCGACAAGGTCTACGAAGGCATCCGCAAGGGCTCGGGCAAGCAGGAGGTCGCCACCACGATGGCGTTCGTCCGGCTCGTCCGCGAGCTGGCGAAGGACTCCGAGATCGGCAAGCGGATCGTCCCGATCATCCCGGACGAGGCGCGCACCTTCGGTCTCGACTCGATGTTCCCGACGGCCAAGATCTACAACCCGCACGGCCAGACGTACACGTCGGTCGACGCGAGCCTGATGCTGGCCTACAAGGAGTCCGAAAAGGGCGTCATCCTGCACGAGGGCATCAACGAGGCGGGGTCAACCGCGTCGTTCACCGCCGTCGGCACCTCGTACGCCACGCACGGCGAGCCGATGATCCCGATCTACATCTTCTACTCGATGTTCGGGTTCCAGCGGACCGGTGACGGCCTCTACGCGGCGGCGGACCAGATGGCCCGCGGGTTCGTGCTCGGCGCCACCGCCGGCCGCACCACGCTGACCGGTGAGGGCCTGCAGCACGCCGACGGGCACTCGCTGCTGCTGGCGGCGACCAACCCGGCCGTCGTGGCCTACGACGCGGCGTGGTCGTTCGAGATCGCCCACATCGTGCGGGACGGCCTTCGCCGGATGTACGGCGAGACCGGGCCGGACGGCAACGGCGAGAACATCTTCTACTACATGACGATCTACAACGAGCCCTACCAGCAGCCCGCCGAGCCCGAGAACCTCGACGTCGACGGCCTGCTCAGGGGTCTCTACAAGTACGCCGACGCGCCGTCGGGCGAGGGCCCGGAGGCGCAGATCCTGGTCTCCGGCGTCACCATGCCGGACGCTCTTCGCGCCCAGCAGATGCTGGCCGAGGAGTGGGGCGTACGCGCGGCCGTGTGGTCGGCGACGTCGTGGACCGAGCTGCGGCGCGAGGCCGTCGAGGCCGATCACGACAACCTGCTCCACCCTGGCGACTCCCCGCGTGTGCCGTACATCACGCAGAAGCTGTCCGGCGCGAACGGGCCGGTCGTCGCGGTTTCGGACTGGATGCGCGCCGTGCCGGACCTCATCCGCCCCTGGGTGCCGAACGACATGCTGACGCTCGGCACCGACGGGTTCGGGTTCTCCGACACCCGCCCGGCCGCCCGGCGGAAGTTCCTGGTCGACGCCCAGTCGATCGTGGTCGGCACGCTGAGCGCGCTCGCCAAGCGCGGCGAGTTCGACCGGGCGAAGGTGGCCGAGGCGGCGCAGAAGTACCGCCTCGACGACGTCGCCGCCGCGGGTCCGCAGTTGTCGGACTCCGGCAGCGCCTGACGCTGAGATGAAGGGGCCTTTCATCGCAAATTTTGCGATGAAAGGCCCCTTCATTGCGTTTGGGACCGGGCGAGCTAGGGTGAGACATCGGATGTTTGTGGGTAGCGGGAAGGGTGAGCGAGTGTGACGAAGCGTCGACTGCCGAAGCCGAGTGAGCTGAAGCGGATCCTGCGGCCGAAGCCGATCGTGCTCAACCCGACCGACCGGCGGCTGGCGGGCGCGCACACGATCGCCGACCTGCGGATGCTCGCCCGCAAGCGCACGCCGCGGGCGGCGTTCGACTACACCGACGGCGCCGCGGAGCTGGAAGACAGTCTCCGTCGCGCCCGGCAAGCCTTCCGCAGCGTGGAATTCCACCCGAACGTCCTGCGTGGAGTGTCCGATGTGGACACCGGCAAGGAGATCCTCGGCAAGCGTTCGGAGCTGCCGTTCGCGTTCGCGCCGACCGGGTTCACCCGCATGATGAACCACGAGGGCGAGTCCGCGGTGGCCCGCGTCGCGCAGCGCAACGGCATCCCGATGGGCCTGTCGACGATGGCGACGACGTCGATCGAAGACCTCGCCCAGGCCGCTCCGGAGGCCCGCAAGTGGTTCCAGCTCTACGTCTGGCGCGACCACAAGGCGGGCGAAGATCTGATGAATCGCGCCTGGGCAGCCGGTTTCGACACGCTCATGCTGACGGTGGACACCCCGGTCGCGGGCGCGCGGCTGCGTGACGTCCGCAACGGGCTGACCATCCCGCCCGCGCTCACCCTCAAGACCTTCGTCGACGGCGCGATGCACCCGGCGTGGTGGTTCAACCTGCTGACCACCGAGCCGCTGACCTTCGCGTCGCTGAGCCACTTCGACGGCACGGTCGCCCAACTTCTCGACAAGCTCTTCGACCCGACCCTGAACTTCGACGACCTCGACCGGGTCCGCCGGACCTGGCCGGGCAAGCTCGTGGTCAAGGGCATCCAGAACGTCGACGACGCGCGTGACGTGGTCAAGCACGGCGCCGACGCGGTGCTGCTGTCCAACCACGGCGGCCGTCAGCTCGACCGCGCGCCGACGCCGATCGAACTGCTCCCGGCGGTGCTCGACGAGATCCAGGGCGACGCCGAGGTGTGGATCGACACCGGCATCCTCTCCGGCGGCGACATCGTGGCCGCGCTCGCGCGCGGTGCGGACGCGGTGCTCATCGGGCGCGCGTTCCTCTACGGCCTGATGGCCGGGGGCGAGCGCGGCGTTCAGCGGTGCGTGGACATCCTGCGCGCCGAGATGGTCCGGACGATGCAGCTGCTGGGTGTCCGCACCCTCGCCGACCTCAAGCCCTCCCACGCCATCATGCGCTGACCCCCTCGCGTTTCGTCCTCTGGATGCGGTGGTTCGCGTCGCCAACTACCGCATTCAGAGGACGAAACGCGGGGGTCAGCGGGCCGCGAAGGTGGCGCCGGAGGGAGCGGTGCGCACCTGCTTCGCGGTGCGGTTCCAGCTCCACCAGCCGTGCACGACCAACCCGGCGAACACGATGTAGACCGCGGCGGAGAAGTACAGGCCCGAAGAGAGCTGAAGCGGCACGCCGATCGCGTCGACGACCAGCCACACCAGCCAGAACTCGACGAGACCCGCGCCCTGCGCGGCGAAGGCGACCAGCGTGCCGACGAAGATCGCGGCGTCCGGCCACGGCGCCCACGAGGCGTTCAACGCGTCGAGGACCAGCGCCATCGCGGTGGTGCCGATCGCGAACGCGCCGATCATCGCCAGGCGTTCGCCGAGCCTGCCCTTGCGGACGACGACGCCGTAGACCGGGTCGCTGCGGCGGGACCAGGCCCACCAGCCGTAGATCGAGATGGCGAGGATCGCGATCTGCCTGGTCGCGAGCCCGCCGAGATGCGCGGAGAGGTAGACCGAGAACAACAGCACGGTGGCGCCGACCTGCACCGGCCACGTCCACAACGTGCGGCGTTGCGCCAGGAAGACCACGGCCAGCGCGAAGATCTGCCCCGCCAGTTCGGCGAAGGAAATCCACTGTCCGAGCACCGTGACACCGTTGTGCAGCAGGAAGTCCACGTCCGCACCCCTCTCCGTCTCCCGCTCCAACATGCTCCGTACCGATGCCATTCCCTAGGGAGTGTGAGGTGCGGAACAGGCGGATGGCTCGAGAGACGCTCACAGGACGCGAAAAGGGCCCTCCACCGCGTGTTCCGCGGCGACGGGCCCTTTCGACTCCACGCGGGCCCGGTGCCTTCCTCGATCACCGGGCCCGCGCGGATGCTCAGGAATCTACGCGACCGATGCCCACGGGCGAAGTCGGCGGCTCCGAACGGACCTCCTGCTTGCCGTTCGGAGCCTCCAGCTGGCCCTGAAGGTTGGCCAACCAGCCCTGCCAGCGGTCCTGCGCCGGCTTGATCAGGCCGCCGCCGAAGCCGACGACGATCACGCCGCCGACGGTGGCGAGCACGGCCACCAGGACCGGCCCCGTCACGGCCGTCGCGATGTTCACCTGGCCGAGTGCCGCGATGATGCCGAACGCCATGATCATCCAGTAGGCGATCGTGCCGAGCAGCCGTCCCGCGGGCCGGGTGGACAGCGCTCCGGTCACCAGGTCGCGGACGACCTTCGCGACGGCGGCCGCGACGACCACCAGCACCAGCGCCACCAGGATCCGCGGCAGGAACGCGATGATGTCGTTGAGCAGCGCGCTGACCGGATTGCTCTCACCGAATACGCCGAACGCGAGCTGCAACGCGATCAGGAGAATGAAGTAGTACACGAGTTTGACGAGGATCCCGCTCGCGTCGACATTCGCCCGTTTGAGCGTTCCGGTGAGTCCGGTCTTCTCGACGAGCTTGCCGAAACCGATCTTCGACAGAACCAGTCCCAATGCCTTCGACACGGCTTTCGCGATCAGCCAGCCGATCAGCAGGATGATCAGGAAACCGACCAATTTCGGCACGAAGGTGGCGACAAGGTTCCATGCTTGTCCCAGACCGTCTTTCAGCTGCTCGCCCACGGCGAACTCCCTCCTCTGCGCATCCGCGACCTGCCCGGTGCGGCTTGCGAGGGATCGTTGATCACGAGTACCGCACCGGCAACTCGGCACCCCACGATCGAGTGAGTGAGCTAGCGGGAAAAGATCGACAAGTCCCATACTTGTTCCACCGGTGGGGACCGGGGAGACGAGGCCGTCCGGCGCAGCGAAAAACGCAGGCGCCGGGCGGCCTCGAGTTTTATGCGAACACCTTTCATCATTCCTCGCCGATTACTGTCCACTTCGGACATGGGAGGCGAAAGCCCGCAGGATGACGGCGCCCTTCGCCCGGCGGACCAGGCCGTGTCCGGCAATTCCGTTCGACGGGCTTCGCGAACACGGCTTGCCGGACACGGCCTAGGATCGGCTGACCATGGCTGATGTGACCTCCGGACGGCGTGTGCCCAAGCACCACGGGCTGTCCGCCAAGACCCTCCGGCGGCTCGAGCACGCCTCCGGCCGGCTCGCGAGCGCGAGTGTGGCGGTGATGGAGGAGCGGCTGAGCTGGTTCGCCAGGCTTCCCGCCGACCAGCGCGCGAGCGTCCTGCTGATCACCCAGGCGGGTGCCGCCGGTTTCGTCGACTGGCTGCGCGACGCGAAGGAGGCCCTCTCCCTCACCACGGAAGCGTTCCGCGAAGCACCGGCCGAACTCTCCCGCTGGGTGAGCCTGCGGCAGGCGGTCGGCATGGTCCGGCTGGCGATCGAGGTGTTCGAGGAGCAGTTGCCGGAGTTCGCCGCGAACGAGGCGGAACGCGCCGCGCTGATCGAGGGGATCCTGCGTTACGGCAGGGAGATCGCGTTCGCCGCCGCGAACTCCTACGCCGCCGCCGCCGAGGCGCGAGGCGCCTGGGACGCGCGGCTGGAGGCGCTGGTCGTCGACGGCATCGTCCGCGGCGACGCCGAGGAGGCGGTGCTCTCCCGCGCCGCCGCGCTCGGCTGGGATCCGGCCGCGCCGGCCACCGCGCTGGTCGGCACCCCGACGTCGGACGACCCGCCCGCCGTCGTGTTCGAAGTACGCAGCCGCGCCGCGCGGGTGGGGCGCCCGGTGCTGCTTTCGGTGCAGGGGTCCCGGCTGGTCGTGGTCATCGCCGGGCCCACCGACGGCAGCGTCAAGGATCGCGAGATCCTCACCAAGCTTTCGGTCGCCTTCGCCGAGGGCCCCGTCGTCGCCGGCCCGACGGTGCCCACCCTCGCCGAAGCGCACCACAGCGCGACAGAGGCGCTTTCCGGATTACGCGCCGTCGTCGGCTGGCCCGGCGCGCCGCGGCCCGCGAGGTCGATCGACCTACTGCCGGAACGCGCGTTGTCCGGCGACCCCGAGGCCGAGCGCCTGCTCGTCGAGCAGATCGCGCGGCCGCTGGAGGAGGCGGGCCCGGCACTGCTGCGGACGGTGGAGACCTACCTCGACAGCGGCGGCGTCCTGGAGACCTGCGCGCGAACGCTGTTCGTGCACCCGAACACCGTCCGGTACCGGCTGCGGAAGGCGGCCGAACTCACCGGCCGCCACGCCGCCGAATCGCGGGACGCCTGGGTGCTGAAGGTGGCGCTGACGGTCGGGCGGCTGGCCCGTGCCCGCGGCCTCTGGTGACGCCGTCCCTCGACCAAGACCAAGGCGAAGGGGAACTCGACCCAGGCCAAGGCGACCGAGGTCCTTTGATCCCTTGGAGTGCCGCGTTTTGCCCGAAGGGCTCGCGAACAGGGCGGCGGGCCGCTCAGCACCCGCTTCGACCGACCCCGCAAAGTCACGGCCCGGCGACGTGTTCGCGATGGCGACATAGACTGTTCAGTGATGGACCTCATAGGGAAAGCTGGTTGAACCCGACAAGGCTTTTGGGTTAAGCGCGGTGATCAGGAAGGCACTTTTGGAGGGTTCCGACAATTACGTCGGCCGGACTTGGTGAGCGTCGGCATCACGACCATGGTGGCCGAGAGTGTTCTCTAGTGGGGTGACAGTTGCAGTCCTCGCCCCCGGTCAGGGTTCCCAAGCCCCAGGCATGCTCTCCCCTTGGCTCGAGCTCGACGGCGCCCGCGCGCGCGTCGATGCCTGGTCCGAGCGGGCCGGTCTCGACCTCGTCCGCCTCGGCACCGAAGCGGACGCCGAAGAGATCCAGGACACCGCGATCACGCAGCCGCTGATCGTGGCGCTGTCACTGCTGGCGTTCGAGCACCTTCAGCGTGAGGCCCCGGTCTCCGCGGACGCGCCGGTCGCCGGTCACTCCGTCGGCGAACTGGCGGCCGCCGCCGTCGCCGGGGTGCTGAGCCCCGAAGACGCCGTCGCGCTGGCCGCCGTCCGCGGCACGGAAATGGCGAAGGCGTGCGCGCTGGAGCCCACCAGCATGGCCGCGGTCATGCTCGGCGACCCGGAGCAGGTCGTCGCGTGGCTCGAGGGCCACGGCCTCGCCGCGGCGAACCGCAACGGCGCAGGCCAGATCGTCGCCTCCGGTGCCGCCGACGCGATCGAGAAGATCGTGGCGGAGCCGCTTGAGGGCACGAAGGTCCGCGCCCTCAAGGTCGCGGGCGCGTTCCACACCTCCTACATGGCACCCGCGCGTGAAGCGCTGGCGGCCCACGCTGCGAAGATCACCCCGGCGGACCCGACGCGTCCGCTGCTGTCGAACGCCGACGGCCAGGTCGTCACCAGCGGGGCCGAGTACCTCGACCGGCTGGTCAAGCAGGTCACGAGCCCGGTGCGCTGGGACCTGACCATGGACGGCCTGGTCTCCGCGGGTGTCACCTCGACGCTCGAACTTCCGCCGGCGGGCACGCTGACCGGGCTGGTCAAGCGGCAGCTCAAGGGAACCGTGACCACCACCATCGCGCTGAAGACGCCCGCCGAGCTGGCGAAGCTTCAGGGGCAGGAGGACGCTTCGTGACCGACCGATCCACCTTGCGGCAGGCGCCGGGCGCCGCCGGGACCCGCATCCTCGGTGTCGGGAGCTTCCAGCCCGAGAAGATCGTGACCAACGACGATCTCTCGAAGATCATGGACACCAACGACCAGTGGATCCGCGAGCGGGTCGGCATCGTCGAGCGCCGGTTCGCCGAGAAGGACGAGTCGCTGGTCGACATGGCGGTCAAGGCGGGCACCGCCGCACTGGCGGACGCCGGCGTCGATCCGTCCGAAGTGGACACGGTCATCCTGCCGAACTGCACGATGCCCACCCAGATCCCGAACGCCGCCGCGCAGGTGGCCGACCGGATCGGCATCACGCATCCGGCCGCGTTCGACCTCAACGCCGCCTGCGCCGGGTTCTGCTACGGCATCGGCGTCGCCTCGGACCTGATCCGCGCGGGCAGCGCGAAGAAGGCGCTCGTCATCGGCGCCGAGAAACTCACCGACCACGTCGACCCGGTCGACCGCGCGAACGCGATCATCTTCGCCGACGGTGCGGGCGCGGCGGTGGTCGGCGCGGCCGACACCGCGCAGATCGGCCCGGTCGCCTGGGGCAGCGCGGGCGAGCACGTCGACCTGATCTACATGCGCGACGACAAGTGGATCTACCAGGAGGGCCAGTCGGTCTTCCGCTGGGCGACCACGCAGATCGCGCCGATCGCCATGCAGGCGCTGGAACTCGCCGGGCTCGAACCGTCCGATGTGGACGTGCTCATCCCGCACCAGGCCAATCTGCGCATCGTCGAGGCCATCGCCAAGAAGCTGCGCGCCAAGGGCGCCCGCGAGGACCTGGTCGTCGCCGACGACATCAAGTACTCGGGCAACACCTCGTCCGCGTCGATTCCGCTGGCGCTGGACCATATGCGCAAGGCCGGGACCGCCAAACCGGGCGACGTCGTGCTCGCCGTGGGCTTCGGTGCCGGACTCTCCTACGCGGGCCAGGCCTTCATCTGCCCGTGATGAATACTTCCCCTGTGGACACCGTGTCCGCAGGGCAGCCGAAAGCATCACCGAGAAGGGAACAACCAGTGGCAGACAACGCAGAGATCCTCGCCGGCCTCGCCGAGATCGTCGAAGAGGTCGCCGGTGTGGCGCAGGACGACGTGACCGCCGAGAAGTCCTTCGTGGACGACCTCGACATCGACTCGCTGTCCATGGTGGAGATCGCTGTCCAGGCCGAGGACAAGTTCGGCGTCAAGATCCCGGACGACGAGCTGGCGAACCTGAAGACCGTTGGCGACGCGGTGAACTACGTGTCGGCCAATTCCAAGTAAGTCCGACTTCTTGATTGGCGCCGACCTTGGGGAGACTCCAATGAGCAACATCGACGTCGTGATCACCGGGATGGGCGCGACCACGCCGCTCGGCGGGGACGTCGCGTCCACGTGGGACGGCCTGCTCGCCGGGGCGAGCGGGATCCGCCGCATCGAAGCCGACTGGGTCGACGAACTCGAACTGCCGGTGAAGATCGGCGCCATGCTCGCCGTCGACCCGTCCGAAGTCCTGCCGCGGGTCCAGGCCCGGCGGCTGGACCGCTGTGAGCAGGTGGCGCTCATCGCCGCCCGGCAGGCTTGGGCGGACGCGGGCTTCGAGCAGCCGACCGACGAGCATCAGGATGTGGAACCCGAGCGCCTCGGGGTGACCATCGGTACCGGTGTCGGCGGTCCGGTCACCCTCATCTCCCAGAACGACCTTCTGCACAAGCAGGGACTCCGCAAGGTTTCTCCGCTGACCGTGCCGATGCTGATGCCGAACGGCCCTGCCGCTCACGTCGGGATCGACCTGAAGGCGCGTGCCGGTGTGCATTCGCCCGCGTCGGCCTGCGCGTCGGGCGCGGAAGGCATCGCCGCCGGTTACGAGATGATCCGCTCGGGCCGTGCCGACGTCGTGGTCGCCGGTGGTGCCGAATCGTGCATCCACCCGATCACCCTCGCCGGTTTCGCCCAGGCGCGGACGGTGTCCACCCGGAACGACGACCCGACGAAGGCGTCCAGGCCGTTCGACGTGAACCGTGACGGTTTCGTCCTCGGCGAGGGCTCCGGTGTCGTGATCCTCGAGCGGGCGGATCGCGCCAAGGCCCGCAACGCGCGGATCTACGCGCAGCTGAGCGGGTACGGGATCACTTCGGACGCGTACCACATCACGGGCAACCACCCGGAGGGCGTCGGCCAGATCGCCGCCATGCGGCAGGCGATGACGATGGCCGGGGTCTCCCCTGCCGACGTCGGCCACGTCAACGCGCACGCGACCTCGACGGTCGTCGGCGACGTCGGCGAGGCCGCGGCGATCCGCAAGGCCGTCGGCGAGCACGTCGTGGTGACCGCTCCCAAGGGCGCGCTCGGCCACCTGGTCGGCGGTGCGGGCGCGGTCGAGGGCATCGCCACGATCCTGGCGATCTACCACGGGCTCGTCCCGGCGACGCTGAACCTCGAGGACCTGGACCCGAAGGTGCAGCTCGACGTCGTCTCCGGCGAGGCGCGCAAGGTCGAGCTGGGCGCGGCGATCAGCAACTCGTTCGGCTTCGGCGGGCACAACACGGCGCTGCTGTTCACCCCGGCGGCCTGACGCTGTAAGTACATGAAGGCCCCCTTCCTTGCACTAGGCGCAAGGAAGGGGCCTTCATGTACTCCTGGGGGGCGGCTTCACAGATCGGTCGCCGGGCGAACGCGGTGTTGCGAAAGCCACTTTCGCAACGTTGAAGGTTGCGAAAGTGGCTTTCGCATCACGCTCTTTGCCCAGCGTGAAAGGGCAAGGGTCAGGCTTCCTGTCGCTTGACCAGATGGCGCCCGATCCACCAGGCGGCCTCCACCAGCACGATCCCCACTCCGGCACAGACGAACGCCGACAGCGTGTACGCGCTCACGCTCGGGTCCAGCGCGAAGAACTTCTGTGTGAACGGGATCAGGAACAACGCGAGCGTCAGCACGACCATCCCGCCGATCAGCAGGATCTTCCACCACCGGTACGGCCGCGCGACGATCCCGAGCACCCAGAGCGCGATCGTGATGAGCGTGATGAGCGCGGTCGTCCCCGCCTGGATCTTGTCCACTTCGGACTGTCCGGATCCCTTGTACACCAGCAGGTAGCTCACGAATGTCGCGGTGGCGATGACCAGCCCGGCCGGCACGGCCATCCGCATCACCCGCCCGACGAAACCGGTGCGGGCGCGTTCGTTGTTCGGCGCCAGCGAGAGCACGAAGGCGGGCAGGCCGATCGTGAACCACGCGGTGATCGTGATGTGCCGCGGCAGGAACGGGAACGGCACCTGCGCGATGCCGACCATCAAGGCCAGCAGCACCGAGTAGACCGTCTTGGTGAGGAACAGGTTCGAGACGCGTTCGATGTTGCCGATCACCCGCCGCCCCTCGGCGACGACGTGCGGCAGGGTGGCGAACTTGTCGTCCAGCAGCACGATCTGCGCCACCGCGCGGGTGGCCGGGCTGCCGGCGCCCATGGCGACGCCGATGTCCGCGTCCTTCAGCGCTAGGACGTCGTTCACGCCGTCGCCGGTCATCGCGACGGTGTGCCCCTTCGACTGCAGGGCACCGACCATCGCGCGTTTCTGCAACGGGGTCACGCGGCCGAAGACGGCGCCATCCTCGACGGTGTCGGCCAGCTTCTCCGCGTCGTCCGGCAGCTTCCGCGCGTCGACGGGCTTGTCCGCGCCCGGCAGGTCCAGGGTGCTCGCGACGGCGCCCACCGAAATGGCGTTGTCGCCGGAGATGACCTTGACCGCGACGTCCTGGTGCGCGAAGAAGTCCAGCGTGTCCTTCGCGTCCGGGCGGACCTTCTGTTCCAGCACCACCAGCGCGACCGGTTCGATCTCGCCGGGCCCTTCGGCCGCGTCGACGGCCCGCTCGGCACGGCCCAGCAGCAGGACCCGCAAACCGCGCGAACCGATCTTCTCGGCCTCCGCCCGGTGCTCACCCTCGGGCAGCAGGACGTCGGCCGCGCCGAGCACCCAGTCGCCGTCGGGGCCGAACGAAGCACCACTCCATTTGCGCGCCGAGGAGAACGGCATGGTCGTGGAGACCCGCCAGCCCGGATCGGTCCGGTGCGCCTCCGCGATCGCCTGAAGGCTCGCGTTCGGGCGCGGATCGGCGGCGGCCAGGGCGGCGAGCACGGCGTCCACCGGATGGCCCGGCGTGATCTCCCGGACCTCGGAAAGCCGCATCGCGTTCTCGGTGAGCGTGCCGGTCTTGTCCGCGCACACCACGTCGACCCTGGCGAGGCCCTCGATCGCCGGGAGTTCCTGCACCAGGCACTGGCGTTTGCCCAGCCGGATGACGCCGACCGCCAGCGCGACACTGGTCATCAGCACCAGGCCCTCGGGCACCATCGGCACGAGCGCCGCGACCATGCCGCGCAGCGCGTCCGGCCACGCCTGGTCGCCCGCGAGCTGGTTGTAGATCGTCAGCGCGCCCGCCGGGATGAGGAGGTACGTGATGAACTTGAGGATCTTGTCGATGCCCTGGCGCAGTTCCGACTTCACCAGGGTGAACTTGCTGGCCTCCGCGGCCAGTTTCGCCGCATAGGACTCGTCACCGATGATGTCCGCGCGATAGGTGCCGCTGCCCGCGACGACGAAGCTGCCGGACAGCACCTTGTCACCGGGCTGCTTGACCACCGGATCGGATTCACCGGTCAGCAGTGATTCGTCGACCTCCAGCGCGTCGGCCGTCAGCGCCGGGCCGTCGACGACGATCTTGTCGCCCGGCCCCAGCTCGACGATGTCCCCGAGTACGACGTCTTCCGGGGCGATTTCGGTGCTCTGACCGTCACGGCGGACCGTCGGCTTCGCCTGCCCGACGATCGCGAGCCGTTCCAGTGTCCGTTTCGCCCGGAGTTCCTGGATGATGCCGACCGCGCTGTTGACGATGATCAGCCCGCCGAACAACCCGTCGATGAAATACCCCGTCGACAGGATGAGCACGAACAGCACGCCGTAGATCGCGTTGATCCGGGTGAAGACGTTCGCGCGGATGATTTCGCCGGTCGTCCGGCTGGTCTTCGTCGAGACCGTGTTGGTCTGGCCCGCGGCCACCCGCTGGGCGACCTCTTCGCTGGTGAGCCCCCTCGAGGCGTCGGTCAGCAGGGCCGGCTGATCAATTGCCATGCCCGCGACTCTATTCCGCCCGGCTCCCACCCGCGTCAGCCTCGGGGACGATGTCGCCCCTTACTTCAGCATCTTTCGTGTTCGGGGTTGGTCCCGCCGTCGGTCGTGTCGACGCGCCACGATCCGCTCTCCAGCCGCAGTGGCAGCACCAGCCGCCAGCGGATGCACCCCTCCGGCAGGTACAGCGGCGCGTCTTCGACGTCCTGCGTACTGGTGAAGGCGACGAGCACCCGGAGCGTGATCGGCGTGCTCGGCTCGACGCGGTAGACGAGGATGCTGCCGTCCCGAGTGGACTGATAGTCCTTTTTCCACTCCGCCGCGGTCTTGGTCTTGGCCCGCTCACGGCTGACCACCGATGTCCACTTCGGATAGTCGCGGTAGTTGATGGAGTCGAAATACCCCTGCAGCACCTGCCGGACGCTTTGGTACTGCGGATGCGCGAAGACGTCCGGCGTCACCTCGACGACGGGTGAACCGGGCTGCTGCTCCGGGGCGACGGACGTCGGCGACTCGCTCACGACCGGCTCGGTGGGCACGGCCTCCGGGCGCGTGTAGAGATCACGTGCCAGCAACCCCACGGCGACGGTCAAGGAGATCACGACCACGAGAACGGGGATCAGCCACCGCTGGCGAGAGAGGGGGCGAGGCTGGGCGGTCACCCTGAAAGGTTAGCCGCCCGCCTCCTCCGTCTTCACCGGCGTCTACCCGACTTGGTGCAGCCAGGTGACCGGGGCGCCGTCACCGGCGTGCCGGTACGGTTCGAGCGCTTCGTCCCAATTGGCGGCGAGGAGCTCGTCGAGCTTGTGCGCCAGCGATTCGCCGGTGCGAACCTTGCTCACCAGGGCACGCAACTGGTCTTCGCCCACGACGATGTCGCCGTTGGCACTGGTCCTGCCGTGCCACAGGCCGAGGCCCGGAGCGAAACAGAACCTCTCCCCGTCGACCCCCGCACTGGGCTCTTCGGTGACTTCGAACCGGATCATCGGCCACGCCTTGAGCGCGGACGCCAGCTTTCCGCCGGTGCCCGAAGGCGCACGCCAACCACATTCGGCGCGGAGCTGTCCTGGACTGGCGGGCTGCGCCGTCCACTTCAGCTCGACTCGGGCACCCAGGGTGCCCGAAATGGCCCACTCGACGTGCGGACACACCGCAGACGGCGACGAGTGGACGTACACCACGCCACGGGTGTTGCCACGGGTGCTCACTGCTGACCTCCGCTACTCGACGAGGGGCGTCTTCCCCTACGACCTCGCGAGCTGCGCTGGTCAGGTGGCTCGTGCCGCCTCCCGGTACGCGTGAGCACATTGTGCACCCCAACTGTGCTGTTTGGCCACATGAACACCACAAGTCGCACCTGATTGGGACGCACGACTCGCGTTCGGGACGCCGCCACCTCGACGCGGGCACGTGCCGGTAAGTCCGTGAAGGCCTTCACTACATACAGGACCTTCACACCTTCCCCAGTACATGAAGGACCCCTTCCTTGCGCCAGGCGCAAGGAAGGGGTCCTTCATGTACTACTGCCGACTCGACCACCCGCTTGAGGGATCCCTTCGGCCGTCACCGGTAAGCGGCTCGGGTTAACCCTGAGCGCCGAGGGACTTCGCCGCGGCGAAGGTGTCCACCAGGCCGGCGCCCTTGTCGAAGCTCGACGTGTACGGGCCCGCCGCCACGTACGGCGAGCCATTGGCGAACTTGTACGCCGTGCCCTTGATCGCGGCCTCGATGTCACCCGGGCTCGCGTTCGGCGCGACCTGGAACAGCTGCGCGACGATGCCGGCGATCTGCGGCGCCGCCATCGAAGTCCCGCTGATCACGTTGTAGGTGCCGAGGTCCAGGAGTCCAGGACCGTTCTTGGGCTGCAGTCCCTGCGTGCAGATCGGCTGCGTCGGACGGCACGCCGAAAGGATGTTCTCCCCCGGCGCGGAAACGTCGGGCCAGCTCGCCTGGTCGGTCTTGAGACCACGCGAGGAGAAGTCGGAGACCGTGCCGTCGCGGGTGCCGGTGCCCTGGTCGTTGAACGACGCCGCGGAAAGCACGCCCGGCGTCTGGTCCTGTCCCGGCGGGTTGGAGAGGTTCGCCGAACCGTCGCCGCCGTCGTTCCCGTTCGCCCACACCGTGACGACGCCTTCCGCGGCGAGAGCGCGCTGCAGTTTCACCGTCGCCGAGTTCGGGTCGAAGGTGCCGCCGCCGCTGGGGCCGTAGGAGTTGTTGGTCACCTTGATCGGCGGGCACACCGACGCCGCGACGCCCGCGCCACAGGGCGCCTTGTGGTTTTCCAGCACCCAGTTCAGCGCCGCGTCCGTGCCGAGCACGAGCAGCGCGGCCCCGGTCGAGACCGAAACGATCTTCGAGCCCGGCGCCGAGCCGCCGACCTTGGTGCCGTCGGTCAAGGTCAGCTGGTTCCCGGCGGCGATGCCGGTGACGTGCGTGCCGTGGCCGCCCAGCGACAGTGTGTCGGTGTCGACAGAGGTCGGGACGTCGACGATGCAGTTCGTGGCGGTGCCGTCCAGGCAGAGGCTCTTGAGGTTGCGCACCACCCGTGTCCTGCCGTCGGCGCCCTTGAAGGCCGGATGCGTCGGGTCGACGCCGGTGTCGATGATCGCGACCGAGACGCCCCTGCCGTCCACGGGAGCGCCGCCCGCGTCCTTGAGCTGTGCCTGCGTCTGGAGGCTTCGCGTCGCCGTGGTGCCGGCGCTGCCGTGCGCCTTGAGCTTCTCGTTGCCTTCGACGTAGGTGACCCCGGCGGCCCCGCGGACCGCGCGCACCTGGTCCACCGTGCCCCGGACGGCGACGACGCCGATTTTCCCGAACGAGGTGATCTTCTCGAGGCCGGCCGCGCGGGCGGCGCGTTCGGCGCTGGCGATGTCGTCGGCGTGCACGAGCGCGGTCACCCCGGTGGCGCCGGTCACGGTCGAGAGCAGGCGGGAGAGTCCGGGAGCGACGGGTGCGAGTGGTCCTGCGGCCTGCGCGGGAACCGTCCCCGCGGCCGGGACGGCTAGCAGGGCGACAACGAGCGCTGCACGTCGACGCCAGTGGCGAAATGCGGCCATGGTGTTTCTCCTGGTGACAGGGGGCAGGGAACTGTCACCTACCAACGAGTAGCACCCGGAAGGGTGACGGCGCTCACGTGCATAACAACTTTTCGGAGCAACATCACCTCGTCTACCTGCGACGTGTCTTCCCGTTGCTCCGGATGGAGGCGCTAGTTTGTGCACCGAGACCGACGAGATGGGGAGGGTTCGTGCGACTCGTTCGCCTCGCTCAGCAGCCGTCCCGGGTGGCCGAGGACGTCCGCGCCGCGCTGGCTTCACTCGGCCGGGGCAGCAACGTCGTCGGCGGGGTCGCCCTGGTCGGCGCCAGCCCGGTCGACGGCAGGCCCGTCGAAGCCGTCGTGGTCATGCCGAAGGGTGTCCTCATCGTCATCGGCGTCGACCTGCCGGATCCGGCGCTGAAACTCGAAGCCCCGCTCGGCGGACCGTGGAAGGCCGACGGCTGGCCGCTGGTCCACGGTGACACCTCGATCAACCCGGCCACGGACGCGCTCTCCCTGTCCGCCGCGTGCACCCACAAGATCGCGGACGTCGCCCCCGGCGCCGGGCCGATCGGCACGATCCTCGCCGTCGGGCCGTATGTGGAGACGGTCGACCAGCCCGCCGCGGATCTCGCCGGCCCGGTCCGCGTCCTCTACCCGACGGCGACGACGATGCTCGCCGCGACGACCTCTCTGGCCACCGCGCCCCGTCCCCGCTCGGTCCAGCAGGCGCGGGAGCTGATCGCCGCGCTCGCCCCGGACGCGCCGCCGATGCCCGAGGAGGTGTTGCTCGGGGAGGGGTTCAGCGCCTACTCCGACGACGAGCCGACGGTGATCCGCGAGAACCCGCTCGTCGCGATCGCGCCGACGGTTCCGGTGCAGCATCCGGGGAAGAAGCCCGCGAAGTCGGCCGCCTCTCCGCCTGTTCAGCAGGCCGTCGCCGTGAAGCCGGTTCCCCCGCCACCGGCCGCTCCCGCCGAGCCCGGCCCGGAGAAGTCGCACCAGTCAAAGACGGTGAAATGGCTCCCGGTCGCCGCGATCGGCCTGCTCATCGTGCTGCTGGTCGCGGCCATCAGCGTCGCTTCCGGCGGCGACGACACCGCCTCCACGCAGACCCCACCGCCGCCGCCGACCCCGGCGACCAGTCCGCCACCGCCGAGCAGCAGCCAGGTGGAGAGCATCCAGTTCACGTCGCGGGCGTCCGCCGCGGATCAGAAGTGCGCGTCGCACGCGTACGGCGACGTCCAGGCGAGCCTTCAGCAGACGAGTTGCGCGGGAGTGAAACGGGCCAGCTTCGCCGGCTCCATCGACGGCCGGGCCGCCGCGGTGACGATCGCCGTCGTGGAATTCCCGGACACCGAGCAGGCGACCGCGTTCAAGGCCACCGCCGACACCCCCGGCGGGGGCGGCATCCTCGACCTCGCCACCGAGACCAACCAGTGGCAGAGCGAAGTCCCGGTGTTCGAGAGCGCCGCCTACCAGAGCGGCCTGGACGGGAAGTCGGTCCGGCTGGTCCAGGTGGTGTGGGTGCCGGGACCGTCCACCCCGGACGACCCCGGCCTCGTTCGCGGCGCGAAGGCCGCGCTCGAACTGCCTGTGCAGGGCTAGAGGCCGTATGCCTCCAGCAGGCGGAGCCACACCTCGCTGATCGTCGGGAACGAAGGCACCGCGTGCCACAGCCTCGACAGCGGGACTTCGCCGACGATCGCGATCGTCGCCGCGTGCAGCAGTTCCGCCACGTCCTGCCCGACGAAGGTCGCGCCGAGAAGGACCCCGCGTTCGGTGTCGACGACGATCCGCGCCTTGCCCGCGTAACCGTCCGCGTGCAGTGACGAACCGGCCACCGCGATGTCGATGTCGACGACGCGGTGCGGCTTGCCCTCCTCCGGCCCGGCGAGCCCGACCGAAGCGACCTCCGGGTCGGTGAACACGACCTGCGGGATGGCGTGGTGATCGGCCGTGGCGCTGTGCGCGCTCCACGCGGCGGAATCGACGGGCTTGCCCGCGGCCTGCGCGGCCACCACGTCGCCCGCGGCCCTTGCCGCGTATTTGCCCTGATGGGTCAGGGGCGCCCGGCCGGTGACGTCGCCGACGGCGAACAGCCAGTCACCGTCCACAGCGGACACCCGGCCGTTGTCGTCCGTCGTGAGCGGCGCGCCCGCCTCGAGCCCCAGTGTCTCGACGCCGAGTCCGTCGGTCGCCGGGCGGCGGCCGGTGGCGACGAGCAATTCGTCGACGACCAACCGCTCACCACCTTTCAGGGCCAATTCCTTACCACCGTCCACAGCGGACACGGAGTCGAGGCCGGAGCCCGTGTGCACGGTGACCCCGGCTTCGCGGAGACCCGCGATGACGGCGTCGCCGGCGAACTCCAGCAGCCGAGGCAACGGACGTTCGCCCGAGATGATCAGGTGGACTTCGGCGCCGAGCGTGGCGAAGGCCTGCGCCATTTCGACTCCGACGACACCGCCGCCCAGTACGCCGAGGCGGCCCGGAACCTTCTCCGCCGAAGTCGCCTCACGCGAACCCCACGGCGAAACGGTGTCCAGCCCGGGGATCGGCGGCGTCCGCGGGACGCTGCCCGTGGCGACGATCACGGCGTGCCGCGCGGTCAGCACGTCACCGCCGTCGACCGTGATCTCCCGCTCACCGGTGATCCTTCCGTGGCCGCGGATCGGGACGATCCCGACGCCTTCCGCCCACTTGACCTGTCCGGTGTCGTCTCCCTTGCCGGTGAACCAGTCCCGGCGCGCGAACACCTCGGCCGGGTCGACCGCGTCGCCAACCGGGACGCCGGGAACCCGCTTGGCGGCGGCGAGGAGGTTCCCCGGCCGCAGCAGCGCCTTGCTCGGAATGCAGGCCCAGTAAGAACATTCGCCGCCGAAGCGTTCGTGTTCGACGAGCGCGACCCGGAGGCCGCCCCGCGCTGCCCGTTCGGCGGCGACCTCGCCGACCGGGCCGCCTCCGATCACGATCACGTCAAAATCCTGTGCTGACATGCATTCAGCGCACACCACCGCGCAGCTTCGCGCAACCTGCCGCTATCCTCGTGTCGCTGCGTGAGTCATAGCCGCGGGTCAGGTTTCGCCGTGCCGGTTACGCAGTAGAACGATCGAGCGCGGGAGGTTTTTCATGGCCAGGAACACTGCTGTGCATTTGCTGGATGATCTGACCGGCGAGGCGGCCGAAGAAACGGTCGCTTTCGGTTTGGACGGAATCGCTTACGACATCGACCTTTCGGCCGACAACGCCACCGCACTCCGGGATATCCTGCGTGCCTATGTGGCGAATGGCCGACGGATCGGCGGACGCAAACTGCGGCCGCGGGTGGTGCAGCGGCCCAAGGGCGCGCGCGTGGCCAAGTCGACCCCGAAGACCGCGGCCACCGCCGCGAAGGCCGAGTCGAAGACGGCCGCGAAGCCGGGCCGCAAGCCCGCCGCGAAGGGTGTCGCCGGCCGCAAGCCCGCCGCCGCCAAGGCCGCTCCCAAGACCGCCGCCGCGAAGACCACCGCCGCCAAGGCGGAGGCCAAGGCTCCGGCGAAGACCACGGCGAAAGCCACTGCCGCCAAGGCGAAGTCGGCCCGCGGCACGGCGGCGAAAACCACCTCGGCCAAAGCTCCGGCCGGTCGCGCGAAGACCGCCGCCGCGGCCAAGACCACGGCCAAGGCGACGCCGAAGGCCACGACCAAGACGACGTCCGCGAAGGCGGCTCCGAAGGCCGCCGCCGCGAAGACGACGGCCGCCAAGGCCGCTCCGAAGGCCGCTCCGAAGGCCGCGGCCAAGGCTCCGGCGAAGAAGGCCACCGAGCCGAAGAAGACCACGCGCGCCGCTCGCAAGGTGCCCGTCGTCACTTTCTCGGCCACGGAGAAATAGTTCCGCGAAATACAAAAGGGGCCCCCTTCGCGTAATCGAGCAAAGGGGGCCCCTTTTATTGTCGTGAGTGATTCGGGTCGTTCTGACGACCCGAATCACTCACGAGCCGCCCGGTCGCTGAGAGCCTTTGGCATGCCATTCCTGGTAGTGGTATCGCGTGTGCTGGAGCGAGCGGTGCCGCTCCAGCTCCTCGGCCGAGGGCTTCCGGGTGGTGAGTTCACCCAGTTGCGTGGCCGCCGCCACGCGGACCGCGGCCGTGACTTCGGCGACACCTTTGCGCAGGCCATGCTCGGCGAGCGACGCGACCCGGCTCCGGTGGGAGTCGAGCGGACGGGGGTCCGAGGGCGCCGAAGTGAGGTACCGGCCGACCCGTTCCGCCGCGGTCGAGACGAGCAGCGTGGAATGCGCGAGCAAGCCCGTTCTCGTCCGGAACACGGCGAAACCGCACAGCTTCGCGTCGCCGACGAACAGCCCTCGATCACCGAGCCGCGACGGCAGCCCGAGTTCGGCCACCGTCGCGGTCATCAGTTCCCCGAGTGCTTCCAGGGGTCTGACGGACTTCCCCGACAAACCGAGTCCCGGCAGGACGAGCGTGATGTTGAGATTGCCGGGATCGTGGAACACGGTGCCGCCACCGCTGGCCCGGCGCAGCACCGGGACGCCGTCGCTCGCGCAGACGTCGGCCTTGACCTCGCGTTCGATCTTCTGCCCCCGCCCCACGACCACACAGTCGGTGTTGCGCCAGATCCACAGGATTGGCGCCTCCGGTGCGGCACGCAGGAGGGCTTCGTCGAACGCGAGGTTGTCGGCCGGGTCGTCGAACGAGGCGACGACTTCCGAGGGACCGGTCACAGTGCTTTGAGTTCCTCCACGATCTCGCCCACCGACGATTTGGCGTCGCCGAAGAGCATGCTGGTCTTCGCATCGTAGAAGAGCTCGTTGTCGATGCCGGCGAAGCCCGAGCTCATCCCGCGTTTGAGCACGATCACCGACCGGCTGTGGTTCACCTTGAGGATCGGCATCCCGTAGATTGGCGAGCCCGGATCGGTCTCCGCGGCCGGGTTCGTGACGTCGTTCGCGCCGATCACCAGCGCGACGTCGGTCTGGGCGAACTCGGAGTTGATCTCGTCCATCTCCTTGAGTTGCTCGTACGGGACGTCGGCCTCGGCGAGGAGGACGTTCATGTGCCCCGGCATCCGGCCCGCCACCGGGTGGATGGCGTACGCGACCGTGATCCCCTTGGCCTCCAGCAGTTTCGCCATCTCACGGACCACGTGTTGCGCCTGTGCGACGGCCATGCCGTAACCGGGCACGACCACGACCTTGTTGGCGTACGCCATCTGGATCGCGGTGTCGGACGCGCTGGTACTGCGGACCGGCCGGACCTCGCCGGATCCGCCGCCGGCGACCGCCGTGCCGCCGCCGAACCCGCCGGCGACGATGGCCGGGATCGACCGGTTCATCGCCTTCGCCATCAGGTTCGTCAGGATCGAACCCGAGGCGCCGACGATCATGCCCGCCACGATCAGCGCGGTGTTGTCGAGCGCGAGCCCCATGGCCGCGGCCGACAATCCGGTGAGCGCGTTCAGCAACGAGATGACGACCGGCATGTCCGCGCCGCCGATCGGCAGCACGACCACCACGCCGAGCACGCCCGCCGCGACCAGCAGGCCGATCATCAGCAGCTCGGCGTCACCGCCGGCGGCGATGACGACCGCGAGGACGATCGCGGCGATCAGCACCAGGGCGTTCACCGGCTGCTGCAGTTTGCCCAGGGTGATCGGGCGGCCGGAGATGAGTTCCTGCAGTTTCCCGAACGCGATGTTCGATCCCCAGAAGGACACCGAACCGACGATCGCGGCGAACAACGACGCGATCGCGACATACGCGGGCTCGTGCGCGTAGCCGTCGGTGGTGCGGAACTCGACCCACGCGATGAGCGCGACCGCTCCGCCGCCGACGCCGTTGAACAGCGCCACCATCTGCGGCATCGCGGTCATCTTCACCTTGCGCGCGGACGGCACGCCGACGACGACACCGATCGCGACGCCGAGCGCGATGAGCAGCCAGTTGCTCATGCCCGGCGTCAGCAACGTCGCGATCACCGCGATGGCCATGCCGACCGCGGCGATCCAGTTGCCGCGTACCGCGGTGCGCGGACCGGTCAGGCCCATGAGGCCGTAGATGAACAGCGCGAAGGAAATGATGTAGAGGACGGCGATGAAGGTCGTCACTTGTCACCACCGTCTTCCGGCTTCTTCGCCTTGAACATCGAGAGCATCCGGTCGGTGACGAGGAAGCCGCCGACCACGTTGATCGTGCCGAAGGCGATCGCGATCACCAGCAGGATCTTGTTCAGTACGCCGTCGACCCCGAGGCCGAGCACGATCAACCCGCCGAGCAGGACGATGCCGTGGATGGCGTTGGTGCCCGACATGAGCGGGGTGTGCAACGTGTTGGGCACCTTGGAGATGACCGTGAAACCCACGAATCCGGCGAGTACGAGGATCGCCAAACTGCCTACGAGCATCACTCGCCCCCTTCTTCTTTTCCGGCGACGCAGGCCCCGGCGACGATCTCGTCGGAGAAGTCGAGCGCGAGCTTGCCTTCGGAGTCGACGAGCAGTTCGAGCAACTCGGTGACGTTGCGCGCGTAGAGCTCGCTGGAATGCGCGGGCATCTCCGCGGCGAGGTTGAGCGGCGAGCAGATGGTGACGTCGTGCTCGACGATCTCCTCGCCCGGTTTCGTCAGTTCGCAGTTGCCACCGGTCTCCCCGGCGAGGTCGACCACGACACCGCCGGCGGGCATTCCCTTCACCGCGTCGGCGGTGACGAGGACCGGTGCCCGGCGGCCCGGGACGAGCGCGGTGGTGATCACGACGTCGAACCTCGTGATCGCCTCGGTGAGCCTGCGTTGCTGCTCGGCCTTTTCCTCGTCGGTCAGCTCGCGGGCGTACCCGCCTTCACCGACCGCCTCGATGCCGAGGTCGAGGAATTTCGCGCCGAGCGACTTCACCTGCTCGCCGACCTCCGGCCGGACGTCGTATCCGGTGGTCTGCGCGCCGAGCCGTTTCGCCGTCGCCAAGGCCTGCAACCCGGCGACACCGGCGCCGAGCACGAGCACCTTCGCCGGTGGCACCGTCCCGGCGGCGGTGGTGAGCATCGGGAAGAAGCGGGTGAGCTTCTCCGCGGCCAGCAAGACCGCGCGATAGCCCGCGACGCTGCTCTGCGACGACAACGCGTCCATCGCCTGCGCGCGGGAGATCCGCGGGATCGCCTCGACGGCGAAGGCGCGGACGCCCGCCGATTCGAGCGCCGCTATCCCGTCGGGATCACCCCTCGGATTCAGGAAGCCGATGAGAATGGTGCCCTGTTTGAGCTTCGCGACTTCGGCGGCGCTCGGAGGCGCCACCTTCACCACGATGTCGGCATCCCACGGATCGCCGATCACCGCTCCCGCCTGCTCGAAGGTCTCGTCGGCGAGCAGCGCGCCGGCGCCCGCGCCGGGCTCGACCACCACCCGCAGTCCGCGTCCGGAAACGCGCTCGATGAGTTTCGGTACCAGCGCGATACGGCGTTCGCCTTGTCCGGTTTCCCGGACCACACCGACCGTGAGCTGCTCGTTCTCTGCCGCCACAGGCGACCTCCTCGCTGGAGAGGACCACACGAACCCGCACTTCTTACCACGCCCGGCCGACAACTTTCCTGGCTGAACGTATCCGGACGGCATCTTTCCGTGACATCGCTCATCACGATCGATCCAGCCATCGATCCAGGTGCGCGACGTCATAAGGGGTTCATGGCCGCCGGTAAGCGGAATGCCGAACGTGGTTTGCCCGGTGGTCGTGGATGAGCGGGCGGCTGCTTCAGTGCTTCCGATGGGGCCGCCGTCGAGCCCTTGGATCGTGAGCGCCTGACTACTGGTGTTTGTGGGGCGAACGTGGCGGTCACCGAGTCCGTGAAGGCCTCCTTGAGGGACTCTGGGTCCCTCAAGGAGGCCTTCACGGACCAGACCTGGCACCAACACCCGTGGCCTGACCGGAAACGCCACTCACGACCCACTTGACCCCTACGCCACCGGCGCGGATGCACTCAGGCATGGCAGCGCTTTCCACATCACGGAACGCTGCGCCAGTTCGGCACGCCCAGAAAGATCAGCCGCAGCCGCCGTTCGGCCGTGCGCCCGATCCCGTCGTCACGCGAAGGCGCTTCGAGCAGCTCCAGCACCGTCGTGAGCATGGTCGTCACGATCAGGTCGGCGAGCAGGTGGAGATCTTCGGTGCTCCATTCGCGGAGGTTGTCGAAGCGCGCGAGGTCGACGGCGAGTTCGCTGACGAAGAGTTTGAGCTCGAACGCGATCGCCTGCCGGACCGGTCCCGTGCCGCCGTACCGCTCCCTGGTCAGGAAATGGAAGTGGTCCTCGTGCGCGCGTACGTGCTCACGCAGGATGCGCACGGACATCCTGATCATGTCGTTGTACGCGGCCGGTTTGGTGCGTGCCGACCGGATCATCGTGCGCAGCGTGCGCATCGACTCCTCGACGAGCGCCACGCCCAGCTCGTCCATCGACGCGAAATGCCGGTAGAACGCCGTCGGCACGATCCCGGCCTGCTTCGCCACCTCGCGCAGACTCAGCCCGGAGAACCCTCGTTCCGCCACCAGGTCCAGGGCGGCGCCCAGCAGCGCCTGCCGTGTGCGCTGCTTGCGCTCCTGCCGGGAAACGGGCTCCGTTGTCACGACGGACAGCGTAATCGCCTCCGCAGTATCACCCACGTCACATCACCCTCCTCTCGCGTTGACAAGCGCGAGTATCGCCACTTCACTATTCAGTGTACAAGCGTTCACTGAATTTGGGAGAAGTGATGACGGCACTGGTACCGCGCAGGGCCAGGCGGCTGGCCTCGCTGGCCGAGGCCCTGCTCACGCCCCATGGCATGGACCGCTACCTCGAACTCGTCGATCCGATGCTGGTCCGCCGGGAGATCCGCGGCCTGGTCACCGACGTCCGGCGGCAGACACCCGACACGGTCACGCTGACCATCCGGCCGAGCCGGGCCTGGCGGGGACACGTCGCGGGCCAGTACGTGCGGGTGACCGTCGAGATCGACGGCGTCCGCCGGACCCGCTGCTACTCACCCAGCGGTTCGGAGCACGACGGATCACTGGAACTGACCATCAAGGCCGACCCGCAGGGACTGGTCTCGCGGCATCTGAACCGCACGGTCACCGTCGGTTCGGTGCTCGGACTGTCCACTCCGGACGGTGAATTCACCCTGCCATCACCGAGGCCTCGGCGGATCCTGCTGCTGAGCGGCGGAAGCGGGATCACCCCCGTCCTGTCGATGCTGCGCACGCTGGCGGACGAGAAGTACGAGGGCGATCTCGCCTTCCTGCACTACTCCAACGGCGCCGACGACGCGCTCTACCGCGCCGAACTCGCCGACCTCGCCCGGCGCCTGCCCGGGTTGCGGGTGGTACACGCGTTCACTCACGCCAAGACCGGCGGCGACCTGCACGGGTTCTTCTCGAAGGAGCACCTCGCCGAGGCCGCGCCGTGGTACCCCGACGCCGAAACCTTCCTGTGCGGGCCGAAGCCGCTGATGGATTCGGTCCGCGAGGTGTTCGAAGCCGATGGTCTCGGCGCATATCTGCACACCGAGGAGTTCACCCCGCCGGCGCTCACCTTCGACACCGAGAACGCCGAAGGGCAGGTGCGGTTCGCGCGCAGCGGCCGCGAGTTCGCCAACTCCGGGAAACCGTTGCTGGAGCAGGCCGAAGAGGCGGGGCTCAGCCCGGAACACGGCTGCCGGATGGGCATCTGCTTCTCCTGCACGCAGATCAAGACCTCCGGCTGTGTGCGCAACGCCAAGACCGGCGAGACCTCCGGCGAAGAGAACGAAGAGATCCAGCTCTGCATCTCCGTCCCGGTCGGGGACGTCGAGATCAACGCTTAGAAAGGAGCCCGTGATGACCGGCTTGCAGGACAAGCTCACCCCCACCCAGGTCGAGGAGTTCGGCCGCGAACTGGACGAGATCCGGCAGCGGATCGTCGCCGATCTCGGCCAGGTCGACGTCGACTACATCCACAACGTCATCAAGACCCAGCGCGCGCTCGAGGTCGCCGGCCGCGGGCTGCTGTTCGCCGGGTTCTTCCCGCCCGCGTGGGTCGCCGGGGTGACCGCGCTCTCGGTGGCGAAGATCCTCGACAACATGGAGATCGGCCACAACGTCATGCACGGCCAGTACGACTGGACGCGCGACCCGGCGCTGAGCTCGCAGAAGTTCGAATGGGACACCGTCGCGCCGTCGGAGAACTGGCGCCACTCCCACAACTACATCCACCACACGTACACGAACATCCTCGACAAGGACCGCGACATCGGTTACGGCGTCCTGCGGATGGACACCGCGCAGAAATGGCACCCGTACTACCTGGGCAACCCGGTGTACGCGACGCTGCTCGCGCTGTTCTTCCAGTGGGGCGTCATGCTGCACGACCTCGAGTTCGACCGCGTCGTCAAGGGCGAGCGCAAGTGGTCGGACAACAAGGAGGTCGGCCTGAAGATGCTCCAGAAGGCCGGTCGCCAGGTCGGCAAGGACTACGTGCTGTTCCCGTTGCTGACCGGGCCGCTCGCGCCGCTGACCTTCCTCGGCAACGCCACCGCGAACCTGACCCGCAACCTGTGGGCGTTCTCGATCATCTTCTGCGGTCACTTCCCCGCCGACGTCGAGAGCTTCACCGAGGAGGAGACCGAGAACGAGTCGCGGGGCCAGTGGTACCTGCGGCAGATCCTCGGCTCGGCGAACATCACCGGCGGCAAGCTCTTCCACCTCATGACCGGGAACCTTTCGCACCAGATCGAGCACCACCTGTTCCCGGACATCCCGGCGCGCCGCTACCCGGAGATCGCGGGCGAGGTGCGGGCGATCTGCGAGAAGTACGGCCTGCCGTACAACACCGGCCCCCTGCACAAGCAGCTGTTCTCGGTGGCCAAGAAGATCGTGAAACTGGCCCTTCCGTGGAACGGTGAGCCCCGGACACCGGCTACCGTGGAGAGCGACAAGACCCTCCGAGCGGCTTAAGGTGTCTGACATGGTCGGTCAGTTCGAAAGCACCAAGGACGTGGTCCAAGAGGTCACCGAGTCCGCGGCCACCCATATCGGCAACATCGCGACGATCATCACCGGCGCGATCCGGGACATCGCCCGCGAGACCGGCGACTGGCTGACGGACGTCATCGAGATGCGTGAGGCGTCCCAGCGGGCGCAGGCGGACGAGAGCCGCGAAGACTAGGGCCGCCGCTGGATGACCCGAAATCCACACAGTCGGGATCACGCACTTCGAGACGAAGACTAGGGAAACCTGGATGGGCACGAGGCGGGTGGCCACGGCACGCTGAAGCCGTGATCACCCGCCTCGCCCTGCTTCGACGTGTCCTCGGCGCACAGCTGAGCCGCGCGTACTGGGCCGAGCTGGCGTGGGTGATCATCGGCGCGCCGCTGACGCTGGCGTTCGTGGTGCTCGTCGTCGCCGGGCTGCTCCTCGGCGTCGGCCTGAGCCTGCTCACGATCGGGCTGCCCGTGCTGATCGGCGTCCTGGCGGGAGCGCGGCTGATCGGCGTCGCCCACGTCGGCCTGGCTCGTGTCCTGCTCGGGACGACGGTCGTCCCGCCCGCCCGGCGCGAACCACGGCCGGGGCTCTGGAACGGCGTCAAAGGGCGGCTCGGGGATCCGCTCGGCTGGCGGTCGGTCGCCTACCTGCTGATCCGGCTGCCGCTTTCGTTGATCGCGTTCTTCCTGGTCGCGAGCCTGTTCGTGTACGCCGTGAGCACGCTGACCTATCCGCTGTTCTGGTTCACCCTGAACGGCGCGGCCATGCCGGCGTTCGACCTCCGCGTCGACACCTGGCCCCTCACCCTTCCGCTCGCCCTCACCGGGCTGGCCGTGCTGCTGGCGATGCCGTGGGTGGTCCACGGCCTCGCCGAATTCGACCGCCTGCTGGTGCGCGGAGTCCTGGGCGCCGAGGACCTCTCCAAACGCGTGCGCGACCTCGAACGCAGCCGCGCGACCGCGGTCGACGACGCGACGCGGCGGTTGCGGCGGATCGAACGCGACCTGCACGACGGCGCGCAGGCCCAGCTGGTCGCGCTGGCGATGAAGCTCGGAATCGCGAAGGACGAGCTCGACGGCGGCGGCGACATCGAACAGGTCACCGCCCTGGTCACGGCCGCGCACTCCAACGCGAAACAGGCTCTGATCGAGCTGCGCGACCTCGCCCGCGGCATCCATCCCGCCGCACTCGACGCGGGCCTCGACGTCGCTCTGTCCACTTTGGCCGCGGGCTCGGGTATCGACGCGCGGATCACCGTGGACCTGCCGGACCGGCCTTCGCCGTCGATCGAGACCATCGCCTACTTCACCGTCTCCGAGCTGCTGACGAATGCCGCCAAGCACACTTCCGCCGCGATCGAGGTCGACGTGGGTATCGTCGGCGAAGACCTGCGGCTCGTGGTGCGCGACGCCGGCGAAGGCGGGGCCCGGCCCGTACGCGGCGGAGGGCTCGCCGGGATCGCCGAGCGACTCGCGACGGTGGACGGCGGGCTCGACATCGACAGCCCGCCGGGAGGGCCTACGGTGATCAGCGCGGAAATACCGATACGGAAATAGGGGGCGGCGTGCGCGTCGTGATCGCGGAGGATTCGGCAATCCTCCGGGCGGGGCTCGTCGAACTGCTGAACCTTCGGGGGCACGAGGTCGTCGCGGCCGTGGCCGACGGGGACAGCCTGTGCGCGGCGGTGCGCGAACACCGCCCCGATGTGTCCATTGTGGATATCCGGATGCCGCCCTCGCACACCGACGAAGGGCTGCGCGCGTCCATCGCCTTGCGCGCGGAACTGCCGGGATGCGCGATCCTGTTGTTCTCGCAGTACGTCGAGACGCAGTACGCGACGGAGCTCCTCGCCGACCGCGCGGGCGGTGTCGGCTATCTGCTGAAGGACCGCGTCGCGGAGGTGTCGGACTTCCTCGACGCGCTCCGGCGGGTGGCCGACGGCGAGACCGTGCTCGACCCGGAAGTGGTCAGCCAGCTGTTCACCGCCACCCGGAAGACGGACGCGCTCGCCGGACTGACGCCGCGGGAGCGTGAAGTGCTGGGCTTGATGGCCGAGGGACGGTCGAACTCGGCCATCGCGGCGGCGCTGTTCCTTTCGGCGGGCTCCGTGGAGAAGTACGTGTCGAGCATCTTCGGGAAGCTGGCGCTGCCCCAGTCCGAAGGAGACAACCGACGGGTTCTCGCCGTGCTGCGGTATCTGGAGTCTTAGGACGGTTCCACCGGAACTCCGTCCATCTCCGGCAGGCACAGCTGCACCCACGCGACATCCCGCCAGGCCCCGTGCTTGTACCCGATTCGCCGATACGTCCCCACCGGCTCGAAGCCGAGTGCGCGGTGCAGCCCGGCGCTCGCGTCGTTCGGCAGCACCATTCCCGCGCAGAAGTTCCGGAAGCCGCGCGACGCCAGCGTGTCCAGCAGCGCCTGATAGAGCGCGCGCCCGCCGCCCGTCCTCCGGCGGCCGAGCTCCAGATAGATACTGACCTCGCACGACCAGCGATAGGAAGGCCGACCGCTGAAGGGGCCTCCATAGGCGTAGCCGGCGACGCGGCCTTCGTCGTCTTCGAGTACGAGCCAGGCGTGCGATCGCTGCGCCTTGGCGATGCGCTCGGCCATCTCGTCCGGCTTGGGCGGCTCGGTCTCGAACGAGATCACCGTGTCGGTGACATACGGCGCGTAGATCTCCGCGCACGCCGCCGCGTCGGCTTCCGTCGCTTCCCTGATCACCATGGCAACGATAGTAACCGAGGCTGCCACTATAGTGAGCAGCATGTCGGATCCCTTGTCCGCGTCGCTCGCCGCGACGCTCCAGTCCGCGAGACTCGACCAGAACCTCTCGGCCAACGCCCTCGCCGAGTCCTCGGGCGTGTCCAGGGCGATGATCGGCAAGATCGAACGGGGCGAGGCGCAGCCGACGGCGGTGCTGCTCAGCAGGCTTTCCGCCGCGCTCGGGATGACGCTGTCCGAGCTGATCGCGCGCGCCGAACACGGTGACCGACGGCTCGTGCGCGCCGCCGATCAGCCGACGTGGACCGACCCTGACACCGGGTACGTGCGCCGCGCGGTCTCGCCCACGCTCGGCGGACCGCTGGAACTGGTCGAGGTCGTGCTGCCCGCGGGCGCCGAGGTCGCCTTCCCCGCGCACACCTACGCACTGACCCACCACCAGATCTGGGTACTCGACGGGCATCTGCGCTTCCGCGAGGGCGACGTCGAGCACGAACTCGACACCGGCGACTGCCTCCAGCTCGACACCCCGAAACCGTGTGCCTACGTCAACCCGACCGGCGAGCCGGTCCGATATCTGGTCGCCCTCGCCCGGCGGCACGCCTGATACTCGGGTGATGAATCGGCGGGCACTCGCGTACGTCGCGGCGAAAGCGCGTGGCGGGCACGAGGCCAGGCTGCCGGTGACACTGCACTTCCAGCCGGACAGGTCCACTGTGGACGGACGCCCGCTCTTGGCGGCGATGGCCGAAGACGGGTTCTACCGCAACCAGTTCGAGACCGGGACGAGCAACGGAGGACTGACCGCGCGTCCCGGCGGAGACCGCTGGCTCTGGGAGAGCCGGATGTTCGGCGGCGCCTACGACGACGCGCCCGCCGCCGAACGGCCCAAGTACGGCGCCTTGAACTTCCGCCGCCGCGCGGTCGGCGGCGCGCTGAGATTCGGCTCCGCCCATTTCCGGATGGCCGCGCACACCCTCGACAGGACGACGTTCTGCTATCCGGACAGCGTGCTGAACCCGGCGGATTTCGGCCACGGCACCAGGGTTTCCGCGCTGATCGCGCTGGCGGGCCAGGACGACGCCGATCTCCTCGACGACTACATCGAGGCACACGTCCACGGCCCGGTCGATCTCACGAAGGACGTCGAAGCCCTCGTTCTCGATCCGAGCCACCGCGGCACCGACGTCGAAAGGGCCGCGTCGAGAGTCGGCTGCCCGGTTGAATGGCATCCCGGTTTCCGCCTGTCCACCGAGGAACTCGCACGACATCCCGAGTACCGCGGTCCCGGATTCGTCGAACTCGGCCTGACGCTGGCCCGAGACGGCTACCTCGACCCGCGTGTCCTCGGTGAAGCCCGCGGCGTCGACCAGCAAGCCCTCAAACGCGTCTGGCACTACGTCGCACGCTTCGGGGCACTACCGTGACAAGCATGTATTCCACGGAGATCGAGGTGCGCACCGGCAGCGTGGCCGTGGTGCACGACCTGACCAAGGACGCCGAGGCCTTCCTGCGCGACGCGGACGCCGAGGACGGGATCCTGCACGTCTTCGTCCCGCACGCGACGTCCGGGCTGGCGATCCTCGAGACCGGCGCCGGCAGCGACGAAGACCTGCTCACCGCCATCGACGAACTGCTTCCCCGCGACGGCCGCTGGCGGCACCAGCACGGCAGTCCGGGTCACGGCCGTGACCACGTCCTGCCCGCGCTGCTCCCGCCGTTCGCGACGATCCCGGTGCTCGGCGGGGTGATGACGCTGGGCACCTGGCAGTCGGTCTGCCTAGTGGACACCAACCTGGACAACCCGGTCCGGCGTGTCCGCTTCAGCCTTCTGGAGGGCTGAGCGGCCCGGCCACAGCGCGAGTACCAGCCCCGCCGCGAGCAGTCCGGCGAGCACCCACACGCCGGTCGTGACGTCCGGCGCGCCGGGCACACCCTGCAGCAGGCTCCGGAGCCCTTCCGCGGCGAAGCGGAACGGCGTCCAGGACCACAACACCGCGCGGTACACGGGGTTCAGCAGCTCCGGCACCTGACCCGCGACGGCGGGCGCGACCAGGTACAGCGGGCCGAGGATCGCCATCGCCCGGACACCGAGCAGCCGCAGCAGCCCGGTCTGCAGGGCGGCGAACCCGGTCGAGGTCAGGAAAAGGAAGCCGAGGACGTCCCAGCCGAGCGGAAGCGCGGAGTCCCACAGTTTCAGGAAGCCGGCCAGCACGCCGGTGACCAGCACGCCCGCCGAAACGATCTGCGTGAAACGCGCGGCGGCTCCCGCGTCCCGGCCGACCCGCCGTCCGGCCAGGATCAGCACGGCGCCCGCGGCGAGGCAGCCGACCCACGCCAGCGCGCTGAGCGCGAGCGGCGCGACCCGTCCCGCCGCGCTCGCGGGATGCAGCGTTTCGACCTTCGGCGTCCCGCCCATCGCTTGCGCGGCACCGGTCAGCGCCTGTTGCGCGATCTGCGTTCCGGACGGGTTCACCGCGCCGGAGACCACGACCGTCGACGGCAGTTCGAGAACGCCGTACACCTCCTTGTCCTCCAGCAGTTTCCGCCCCTGCTCGGGTGAGGTCACCCGCCACGAGACCTGGCCTCCGCCATGGGACGCGATCCCCTTCGCGACCGCCTCGAGCGGTCCAGGAGGTGCGGCCACGGCGATGGGCAGCCTCTCGGGCGCGACGGTGGCCTGCGCGCCGAAGGTGAGAAAGCCGAGGACGACGGCGACCAGCGCGCCGGCGACCGCGGCGAGCAAGGCGAAGGCCCCGGTGGGGCGACGGTTCGACATGACCGTTCTCCATTTATTCGTCATCTGTTGAATTAGAGCCCAAGGTAAGCCTCCCGGACACGGAAGTCAACAGACGTTGAATTAGCTCACCGGTACCGTCGGCGGCGTGACTACTCCGCATCGGCTCGTGCTGTGGGACATCGACCAGACCCTCGTGGACCTGCGCGGCGTCGGCGCCGCCTGGTACACGACCGCGCTCGCCGAGGTCGCCGGCGTCGAGCTGCGGGCGTTGCCGAATTTCGGCGGCCGCACCGAACGCGCCATCAGCGCGGACATCCTGACCGCGCACGGTGTCGAGCCCACCGAAGAGAACGTGCGCAAGCTCTGGCTCGCGCTGATCGCGGTCTCCGAGAGTCACGCCCCGACGCTGGCTTCGAGCGGCCGGGCGCTCCCGGGCGCGAAGGACGCGCTGAACGCCTTCGCGACGCAAGGCGGCATCGTCCAGACACTGGTCACCGGGAATCTGCCGGAGATCTCCGTGCACAAGCTGACCGCGTTCGAGCTGCACGAGCACGTGGACTTCGAGATCGGCGGCTACGGCTCGCTCTCGGCGCACCGCCCCGATCTGGTGCCCGCCGCCGTCGGCCACGCTTCGGCGAAACACGGCACGGAGTTCGCGCCGGCGTCGGTCGTCGTCATCGGCGACACCCCGGACGACGTGCGGGCCGCGCTCGACAACGGCGCCGTCGCGGTGGCCGTGGCGACCGGGCAGTTCAGCGCGGAGGAACTGACCGACGCGGGCGCGCACACCGTGCTCGGCGACCTGTCCGATCTGGCAGCAGTTCGTGCCGCCGTGCTCGGCAGGGCCGACTAAACTCGTTCCATGGCATACCCAGGCGGCAACGGCTGGCCGGAGCGACCACAGCAGCCCGATCAGCGGCAACCCCCACCGCACGGGTATCCGCCCCAGTACGCCCAGGGTCCCCAGCAGCAGTACCAGGGTTACCAGCAGTTCCCACAGCAGACCTACCAGGGTTTCTCGCCGGAACCGCCGAAGAAGGGCAAGAAAGGCCTCCTGCTCGGCCTCGGCGCGCTCGTCGTGGTCATCGCCGTCGGGGCCACGCTCTTCTTCGTGCTGCGTGACGGCGACGATCCGCGGCCCGCGCCCGCCCCGCCGCCCGCGGCCGCGTCCGCGTCGAAACCGCCGTCGACTTCCCAGCGCGGCGACGCCCCGGAGGACAACAAGGTGCCGGCGAAGACGCTGGGCTGGCAAGGAATCGTCTCCCGGCAGGACAAGACGGCGTACGACCTTCCCCCCATGGGCTGGGAGACCAAGCCGGGCTACACCACCGGGAACACCGAGCGCGACTTCAAGATGGTCATCCGCGAGGCGATGCGGTACAAACTCGGCGCCTGCCCCGACATCAGCGGCTCGCACCGGGGACTGGTCGGCTTCGCCACCGCGGATCAGATCCCCGTCGACAACGCCGCCAGAGGCGCTGTCCGGCTCTGGATCCAGTCCGCGACCGGCAAGCCCGACGTGCCGTTGCCCGAGGTCAAGCAGATCCCCATCGCGGACGGCACGATCCAGGCTCTCAGTTCCACCGCCTCCTTCACCCCGAGCGAAGGCGAAGGCTGCCGGGCGCCGAGCGTGAAGGTCACGTCCGCGGCGTTCAAGCTCGGTGAGCAGACCATCTGCTTCGTGATGGTCCTCGACCAAGGCACCCCGGACGCCCTGTCCGAAGCAGACGCGCAGATGATCCTCGCGAGTTTGAGGCCGCAGCAATGACCGGCCCCGGTGGGTGGATCGACGAACCTCGGCCGTGGTTCGTCGATCCACTCACCGGGCAGCCGCTCGAAACCGAAGCCGAGCAGACGAGGCCGCTTCCGGTCGTCCGGGACGCCGTCCCGCCGCGCCGCCGCCTCCGCCTCAGGCCGACACTGGGTGTCCTCGGGCTGGCCGTCGTCCTCGCCGTCGGCACGGCGGCCACCTACCAGGCCAAGACCGCGCCTCCGCCGCCGTCCGCCCACCAGCTCGTCCTGCCCGACCCGGTGCCCGTCACGCGGATCCAGCCGGTGATCGCGGGCTGGCAACCGGTGGTGTCCGACGATCACCCGTTCGTCTACGACGTCCCGCCCGACTGGAGACTCGAAGAGCCCGACGTCGCCATCGGCTACGAGACCCCGGCCGGGGACCTCGTCACGCTGCAAGGGGTCGCCCGGTTCCGCCGCGCCTTCTGCCCCGGCACCGATCTCTCGGCACGCGCGACGGCGGGATTCACCACCATCGACGAGGGCGAAGTCGGCGGCCTCGCCCAGGCCGCCGAGGAAACGACGCTGCGCTGGGCCGAAGCCGCGTACGGACGCTCCCCGAAGACGGAGGTCGGCGAAACCGGGCCGGTGCCGGTCCTGGACGGCGGGACCACCGCCACCGCCGTGACCACCACCGTCGTCCCCGCCCCGGGCGGACCGTGTCCCGCCCCGTCGGTCGCGATCACCGCGATCGCCCTCCCGCTGCGCGCGCTGCCCGGATCGGGCCGCTACCACGTCCTCCTGGTACTGGCGGACCAGGAGATCCCCGGCGCGATAGCCAGCGGTGTCGTCCTCAAGATGGGTGAGAGCATCCGTCGCGAGTAGCACTCCCCTAAGGGATAAATGGGTCCCGTGCCGGATGTGTCCGAGCACCTCCCGGACCTAGTTTGAGTTCCATGCCAAAAGGGGGAAGCGGGACGGCCGCGCCGGGCCGGACGCACAAGATCGCCACGGTGCTGAGGCACCGGCTGCCTTTCACGAGCCTCGTCACGCTGACCATGCTCGCGCTCGCCTTGGCCACGGGCGCGCTCTGGTCGGCCGCCGAGGATCGCGCGGTGTACCCGTACATCGCGTATGGGCTGCCGTCGCTCGAATCAGGCCGGTGGTGGACCTTGTTCACCGGACCGCTGTTCGCGGTCGTCCCGCTGTACTACCTGCCGATGGTGCTCAGCTTCGCGTTGTTCTCCGGCTTCGCGGAATGGCGGCTCGGCACCCGCCGGGCGATGGCCGTCACCATCGGCGGCCAGTTCGTCAGCGTGCTGGTGGCGGTCCAGTTCCTGGCACTGAGCCGCAACTCCGGCTGGGAATGGGCGGAACGGGTCGCGGGCAGCCTCGACGTCGGGTTCTCCGGCGGCGCGCTCGCCGCGGTCGCGGTCGCCAGCGCCACCCTGCGTCCGCCGTGGCGCCTGCGGCTGCGAGCCGGGCTGTGCGTCTACGCCGGGATCGCGATCATCTTCGTCGGCACGCTCGCCGACCTCGTGCACTTCTTCGCTCTCATCCTCGCCCTGCCGTTCGGCCGAAAGTTCCTCGGCGCCAAGGACTCCTCGCGCGAACGGAGGCCGAGCCTGCGCGAGTGGCGGTTCTACGTCATGGCCGGTCTGCTGGTGCTGACGGTCGCCGAACTGGTGATGTCCTTCGTGCCAGGCAACGGCCCCTTCGGTTCGTCCGAAGAGCTTTCGCTGTCCACCTGGGAGGTCGTCGTCCTGTGCCTGATCGTGGTGCCGATCATGAACGGCCTGCGCAAGGGCAGCCAGGTGGCCTGGTGGTGCGCGATGATCCTGACCTCGTTCGTCATCCTGCAGGTGATGGTCTACGGCGGGGTGCTCACCCTGGCGGAGATCTTCGGCGAGGACGCCGGCGTGGTGGATCCGCCGCTGTTCTTCGTGGACAACCTGCTCTGGACGGTCGAATTCGCCCTGCTGGTCTCTTCGCGCGGCGCCTTCCGCGTGCCGTCGCGGCGGAAGCGCCGCCGCCTCGGCCGGATGGGCAATCCCGCGCTCGCCCGCACGCTGCTCAGCCGCCACGGCGGGAGCACGCTTTCGTGGATGACGACCTGGCCGCAGAACTCGTACTTCGTGGCCGCGGACGGCAAGTCCTACCTCGCCTACCGGCGGCACGCCGGGGTCGCCATCGCCCTCGGCGACCCGATCGCCCCGGACGGCGCCGCCGACCGGACGATCGCCGAGTTCATCACGATGTGCGAGAACACCGGTCTCGTGCCGTGCCTGTTCTCCGCCACCGGCGAAACCACCGCCAAAACCGAAGAGCTCGGCTGGAAGCAGGTCCAGGTCGCCGAGGACACCCTGATCGAGCTGGAAACGCTGGAGTTCCGCGGCAAGCGCTGGCAGGACGTGCGAACGGCGCTCAACCGGGCCAAGAAGGACGGCATCGAGTTCCGGCTCGTCCGGCTCGCCGACCAGCCGCGCGCGGTGATCTCGCAGGTCCGCGCGATCTCCGAGGAGTGGATCAGCGACAAGGGCATGCCGGAAATGGGCTTCACCCTCGGCGGCGTCGACGAGGCGATGGATCCCGAGACCCGCGTGGGTCTCGCGGTGGACGCCGACGGCGTGGTCCACGGCGTGACGTCGTGGCTGCCGGTCCACACCGGCGCGGGCGCGATCGGCGGCTGGACCCTCGACGTCATGCGCAAACGCGCCGACGGGTTCCGCCCGTCGATGGAGTTCCTGATCGCGTCGTCGTGCCTGGCCTTCCGCGAGGAAGGCGCGAAGTTCGTCTCGCTGTCCGGCGCCCCGCTGGCGAGCTCCGGCGAACCCGCGCACGCCGTCGAGCGGGTGCTGGACGCGCTCGGCACGATGATGGAGCCGTTCTACGGCTTCCGTTCGCTGCACGCGTTCAAGGCGAAGTTCCAGCCGCGCCACGTGCCGCTGTACCTCGCGTTCCGCGACGAGGCGGACCTGCCGCGGATCGGGATCGCGCTCGGCCGCGCGTACCTGCCGAACACCGGGCTGCTGCGGCTGGCGAAGCTCGCGCGGTCGGGCAAGAAACCTCAGCGCAACGTCGAAGGCGGCGGCGTGATGGTCTTGCGGTCGGCCTCCGGGACACCCCGGTAGGTCTTGAGGATCTTCAGGATCAGCTCGCGGTCCGCACCGCCCGGCGCGTCCTGGCCCGAATAGACGGCCAGGGCCGCCGAGGCGTCGCCCAGTTGCGGCGCGATCACTCCGACCAGGGCGCGCTGGGCGCCACACTGCCCCGGCGGGGTGACGACCTCCGCCAGCAGGATGCTCGCGGGGACCTTCTTGCCGGTACCGAGGGTGAACTCGGTCGTCTGAGGCGCTTCCGGAGTGATCTTGGCGGTCAGCGGGCCGTTCTCCGGGTTGTAGGCGCTGACCGCGAGATCGTCGACCGCCTTCTTCGCGGCGGCGGTGACATCAGCGGGGTCGGAGACCTTCACGTTGGCCACACCGCTGCCGCCGATCCTGCTCCCCTTCTCCTGGGGGCAGTAACCCTCGCCGACGAAGGCGCTGGCGACCATGGTGATGCCCGGGACCTGGGTGCCCTTTTCCCAGCCGTGGATCGTGCCGGGTTTCGGCGTCCAGTTCGGCGGGACGTCGTAGGCGTAGACGCCGTCCTTCCCGGCCACCGACTGCCAGCCTTCGGTCACCGGCGGCGCGACGACCCGCGGCGAAGGCGTGTAGACGACCGGGGCCCGGGTGGTCGGCGCGCCGCTGTCGGAAGACCGGTCGCCGGTGTTCGAGAGTGCGGCGACCGCGATGACACCGATCGTCGCGAAGAAGCCGTACATGGCCCTGCGCCCGCTCCGCGACATCGGCTGCTTCGCAGGCTTCTGCGGCTCCGGTTCGGCTGGGGCCGGTGTCTCGGGAGCAGGCGTGTAGCCGGACGAGTCCGAAGGCTGATAGCCCCCGAACCCGTCCAGCGCCGCGTTGTCCTCGTAGCCCGGGGAATCCCCGCGCTTCTTGCCGAAAAGGCCCATTACGAACGGACGAGTTTGACCAGGTGCTCCACGACCGCGTCGACGGCGATCTCCTCGCGGTCGCCGGTGCGACGGTCCTTGACCTCGACGACACCGTTGGCCAGGCCGCGCCCGACGACGAGGATCGTCGGCACCCCGACGAGTTCCGCGTCCGCGAACTTCACGCCCGGGGTGGCCTTGCGGTCGTCGAGGACGACCTCGACGCCGGCGGCGTCCAGTTCGGCGGCGAGCTTCTCCGCGCCCGCGGCGACCGTCTCGTCCTTGCCCGCGATGACGACGTGCACGTCGAACGGCGAAACCTCGCGCGGCCAGACGATGCCGAGGTCGTCGTGGTTCTGCTCGGCGAGCACGCCGACCAGCCGCGAGACGCCGACGCCGTACGAACCCATGGTGATGCGGATGGGCTTGGAGTCCGGGCCCAGCGCGTCGAGTTCGAACGCGTCCGCGTACTTGCGGCCCAGCTGGAAGATGTGCCCGATCTCGATACCGCGCGCGGCGACCAGGGTGCCCTTGCCGTCGGGCGACGCGTCGCCCTCGCGGACCTCGGCGGCCTCGATCGTGCCGTCACCGGTGAAGTCGCGGCCCGCGACCAGGTCGACCACGTGGTGGTCGCGCTCGTCGGCGCCGGTGACCCAGGCGGTGCCGTCGACGACGCGCGGGTCGAGCAGGTAGCGGACGCCGTTGTCCTTCAGCGCCTTCGGGCCGATGTAACCCTTGACGAGGAAGGGGTTCTTGGCGAAGTCGGCCTCTTCGAGCAGTTCGAACTCGGCGGGTTCGAGCGACGCTTCGAGGCGCTTCGTGTCGACCTCGCGGTCGCCGGGGAGGCCGATCGCGAGCAGCTCCCACTCCTTCGCGCCCGGCTGGCGGGTCTTCACCAGGACGTTCTTGAGCGTGTCCGCGGCGGTGAAGGTACGGCCGAGATCGGCGTCATTCAAAAACGCGACCAGGGACTCGATGGTCGGGGTGTCCGGCGTGTGGTGGACCTTCGCCTCGGGCAGGCCCTCGACCGGCTTCGCCTCGGAAGCGGGGGTGGTGACCGCTTCGACGTTGGCCGCGTACCCCGATTCGGTGCTGCGGACGTAGGTGTCCTCACCCGTCTCGGCGACGGCGAGGAACTCTTCGGAGGCCGAACCGCCCATCGCGCCGGAGGTCGCCTTCACGACGACGTACTCGATGCCGAGGCGGTCGAACAGCTTCGTGTAGGCCTGGCGGTGCAGCTCGTACGACTTGGTCAAGCCCTCGTCGTCGAGGTCGAAGGAGTAGGAGTCCTTCATGACGAACTCGCGGCCGCGCAGGATGCCGGCGCGGGGGCGCGCTTCGTCGCGGTACTTGGTCTGGATTTGGTACAGGACGACCGGGTAGTCCTTGTACGAGCTGTATTCACCCTTCACGGTGAGCGCGAAGAGCTCTTCGTGCGTCGGGCCGAGAAGATAATCGGCGCCCTTGCGGTCCTTGAGGCGGAACAACGCGTCGCCGTACTCGGTCCACCGGCCGGTGGCCTCGTAAGGCTCCCTCGGCAGCAGCGCGGGGAACTGGATCTCCTGCGCGCCGATGGCGTTCATCTCTTCGCGGACGACGTTCTCGATACGGCGCAGCACCCGCAGGCCCAGCGGCAGCCAGGAGTAGCCGCCCGGGGCGACCCGGCGGACGTAGCCGGCGCGTACCAGGAGCCGGTGGCTCGGTACCTCGGCGTCCGCCGGATCCTCACGCAGGGTGCGAAGGAACAACGACGACATCCTGGTGATCACTTCTGGGCTCCTCGCTGGAATTACGTGCTGAGACGTTCTGCGCAGCGTAGTCACCCCGCCCCGGGCCGGTTCAACCGGTTATCACGGGCGCCCGGTTTTGTCGGTGGGTGCCGCTAGCGTGCCGCCATGGGTATCGAGCTGGGCATGATCACGATCGACTGCGCGGATCCGCGCGGCCTCGCGGAGTTCTGGACGAAGGCCCTCGTGGTCGAGGTGGATCAGGACCACGGTGGCGAGTTCCTGATCCTGCGCGCCAAGAAGGAGAACGGGCCGGTGTTCGCCTTCCAGCGCGTGCCGGAGGAGCGGGCGGGCAAGAACCGGGTCCACGTGGACTTCGGTACCGACGACATGGAGAAGGAGGTGGAACGTCTGGTCGGGCTGGGTGCGAAGAAACTGGACAGGCACGAGATGCCGGGCTTCGCCTGGACGGTGCTGGCCGATCCCGTCGGCAATGAATTCTGCGTGGCCGCCCACGAGGGCTGAGGCAGGCCGCGATGGTCAGAATGGCGGCATGACGGAGCGAGCCATCCTGCCCTGGTCCGATATCGAGCTGCCCGAGGGCCTGAGCGCGCGGCTCTACGACGGTCGGGGTCCGCTGCCGGAAGAGGGCCTCGATGACGTCGAGGTCTACGTGCTGCCGTACGACACCGGTGCCGAGCCGATGAAGCTGCTCTCCCGGCTTCCGTCACTGAAGCTCGTGCAGTCGCTGTCAGCCGGAGTGGAGAAGCTGATCCCGCTGGTGCCGGCGGGGGTGCGGCTGGCCAACGGCCGCGGCCTGCACGACCTCAGCGTGGCCGAGCACGCGCTGGCGCTGATCCACGCGTCGCAGCGGAATCTGCCGCGCTGGTTCGCGCAACAGGCAGCGGCGTCGTGGGTACGCGAGCACACGCGCTCGCTCGCCGACAGCCGGGTGCTGCTGGTGGGCCACGGGTCGATCGGCCGGGCCATCGAGCGGCAGCTGGTCGCGGCCGAAGCGATCGTGACCAGGGTGGCGAGCACGGCCAGGCCCGCGGAGCGTGTGCACGGAGTCGGCGAACTGGCGGAACTGCTGCCGTCCGCCGACATCGTGGTCCTGATCCTGCCCGAAACACCCGCGACCACGGGCCTGTTCGGTGCCGCGGAACTCGCCGCGCTGCCGGACGGCGCACTGGTGGTGAACGTCGGGCGGGGTTCGGCGGTCGACACCGCGGCGCTCACGGCCGAGGCCGGCTCCGGGCGGCTGCGGGCCGCGCTGGACGTCGTCGATCCGGAACCGCTGCCCGCCGGGCATCCACTGTGGACCGCGCCGGGAGTGATCATCACGCCGCATATCGCGGGCGGATCGGCATCGTTCTACCCGCGCGCGAAGCGGCTGGTCGCCGAGCAGTTGCGCCGGTACGCCGCCGGTGAGGAGCCGCTGAACCTCGTGAACGGTAAGGACGGTTTTGAGGGGTAAGTCAATATGGCGTGGTGTCTCTTGTCACGGCTGTGAAGGCCCTCCTTCCCTACCTTCAGGGTCAGGGTCCCGACAAGGTCGCATAACCGCTGGTGAAGTGAGTGGCGAGGGACGATTCGGGTTCTGGTCCCGGGGCTCGCCACAGTGGCCTGACACCTTCTCGACTGTCCACAGGGGACTCTTTCCAGGTAACAGCGCTTGATTCGGGCGCTTTTCGAAGGGGTCGTGAGTGGCAATGGTCGTTCTAACGATCATTACCACTCACGACCCCCACCGAGAAACGAACATCAAGCCATCAATCAGACATTTCACCGCTCGACAAGGTCCTCGTGGACCTTCAGAGGCTTGACGGTTGCCTCGAGTAACTCACGACCCCGAACCGACCAGCGGTTATGCGACTTTGCCGGGACCCTGACCCTGACGGTAGGGAAGGAGGCCTTCACGGGCCTACCCCCGACACGACACGTTTGCCTTACCCCTTAAATCTGGCCACTCACGAGAGCCGCCTGGCGTGCCCCTGCCCTGTCGCGTCCTGTCGTAGGCGTTGCGATCGCCGCTCACAGGCGGGCACGAGGCCCTACTGCCAGTGCGTCCGGTAGGCGAGCCAGCCCCGCATGGCCGCAGCGAGACGGCGCTGCGCCGCGCGGACGCCCGTCGTCGCGGGCGGTTCCGGTAGCCGGGACGCTCGTTCGGCGTGCCCGGCCAGCGCGACGCCGAACGCGGTGACCGCCCAGACCGGGACACCGGCCAGCACGGGCCGCCGCCGGAGCAGGCGGTCGACGTCGGCGGGCTCGTGCCCGGCGTCGAGCAGGTACGGGACGAGCGCGACCAGATCGAGCCAGCCCGCACCCCGCGCCGGGTAGCGCCAGTTGGTGACCAGCACCCTGCCCGGCCCGGTCCGCACCAGGTATTCAGGCTGGATGTCGTTGTGCAGCAACGTGTCCCCAGCCGACCAGGGATACCAGGACGTCTCCAGCTGGACGAGCCGGTCGAGGTTGCGGACGGCCCAGCCGTCGAGGTCGTCCGGTGGCTCCTTCGCCAGTTCGTGCCAGCCGCGCAGGAGCGGGCCGAGATCGTCGAGGGCGTCCGGGACGTCGGGCAGCGGGCACGGCGTGAGAGTGCGCCCGAGCGCGCCGAAGGTGGCCAGTACCGCGGAGAGGTCCGGCGACCCCGGGCGAAGGTTCGGCCTGGTGCCGTCGAAGTCGGCGAACGCGAGCACCAGCCACTCGCCGTCCACAAAGGACAGCAGCTTCGGTGTCGGCGCCTCCGGGGGGAGGCGTCGCGCGATGGCGGCCTCCGTCCGGTAGCCACCCGCGCGCGGGCTGCCCGCCGGGATCGCCTTCAGGAAGACCCAGCGATGACCGCGTTCGAGTTCGAGCCGCGCGGCGACACCGCCGTCGAATTCCGGGGTCTGCCACAACGAACGACGGACCGCCGACCCGAGCTCACGCTCCACGGCGTCACGCGTCTCCGACGGCAGATCGTGCCAGCCGAGGCGTGCGGAAACCGGCAACGCCCAACCACCCCCAGCGATCTCTCCGAGAAGATCGACTGTACCGAAATCCACCCTTTCGGGTGACAACCGGTCAGGTCGGAACGGGTTTCACGTACCCGGCCCAGCGCTGGAACTCGCTGAACCCGACACGCTCGTAGACACCGAGGGCACGGTGGGTGTTGTCCTGGTCGACGTTGAGCGAAGCCCGCTGGAAACCCTTGGCCTTCGCCTGGGTGAGCGCGTGCCCGAGCAGCGCGCCCGCGATCCCGCGTCCGCGAAGACCCGCGTCGGTCGCGACGTGACTGACGTACAGATCCTTCACGCCGGTGGCGGCCGTGTCGGAGGCGAAGTGGGCGCTCAGCACCATCGCGACCGCCCGATCCCTCTCCGGGCTCAGCAGCAGGAATGACAGGTCCGGCTGGAAGTCCTTCGCGCCGACCACGAGATGCCGCCAAGCCTCCGGGGACTGCTCCGTGCTCCCCCAGTGGTCGGCGAAGGTCTCGTTGCGGGACCGCAGCGTGAAGGCCTCGTACTTCTGCTCGTACGCGACGAGCGGGAACTCTTCGGGCAGCGGTTTGACCGGCGGGATCATGCCGAGGTCCGCCCGCATGTCGACGAACCACCGGGCGTGCTCGTACCCGGCGCCCACGAGTACCTCGGAGAGCCAGCGCTGTTTGGTGTTGACCCCGGCGTGCAGTTCCAGCGGTACGTCCGGATGGGACGTCGCGTGGAGAGCCTTGCCCGCCTCTTCGAACCAGCCGGTGAGGCGCGCGGCGATCGCGTCATCACGGTACGCGGGGTGGACGAGCGCCTCGACCCGCATCATGTGCACCGGATCCGCCGCGTCACGCTTCCGGAGCAGACCGTAGGCGACCAGGGTGTCGCCATCCCACGCGCTGGTGGACGCCGTCGGCAGGTCGACGGTCGGCGTACCGATCTCTTCGGCGAGGTCCTCCGCGCTGTAGTGCTCCTCGATCGGCTCGGCACGCTCCGCCTCGGCGAAGGTCTCGGCCAGTCGCGGCATGTCGTCCATGGTCAGCGGGCGCCAGGTCAGGCTCATGCGGACGAGGTTAAGCCCGCGCCTCGGGGTGACGCACTCCATTTAGTTACGCTTCCGTGGTGCTCGTGCTCCTCCCCCCTTCCGAGACCAAGGCCGCCGGCGGCACCGGCGCACCGCTGGACCTCGACGCGCTGTCGTTCCCGGAACTGAACCCGACCCGGGCGAAGCTGGCCGACGCGCTGACCGAACTGGCCGTCGACGTCCCGGCCAGTGTCGCCGCGCTCGGCATCACGCCGCGGCAGGCCGACGAGGTCGCCCGCAACGCCGAGCTGTGGACGTCCCCCACGATGCCCGCGCTGCGCCGCTACACCGGCGTCCTCTACGACGCGCTCGACGTGAAGTCCTTCACCAAGGCGACACTGGCGAAGGCCGAGAAGCGCCTCGCCGTCGCTTCGGCGCTGTTCGGGGTGGTCGCGGCGACCGACCCGATCCCCGCGTACCGGCTTTCGGGTGGCAACGCGCTGCCGTCGCTCGGCACCGTCCGCAGCGTGTGGAAGCCGGTCCTCGAACCGGCGCTCCAGGGTGTCGAGGGGCTCGTCGTCGACCTGCGGTCCGGGACCTACTCGGCGCTGGCGAAGCTCCGCCCGGACGCGGTGACCGTGCGCGTCGTGACCGAGGACGCGAAGGGCGACCGGACCACGGTGAGCCACTTCAACAAGGCGTACAAGGGGCGGCTGGCCGCGGAGCTGGTGAAGTCACGCAGCGAACCGTCCACTGTGGAGCAGCTGATGCGGGTCCTGGCGAAGGCGGGTCTCGACGTCGAGCGCACCGGGGACCACAGTATCGAGCTGCTCACCGGCGACGGAGCGCATTAGTTCCGTACCCCTACGGGCTCCTTCCTCGATTGTTCCGCCAGGTGCACATGCGGAAAGTGATTTCCAGCCACCTGGAAAGGAATCACCGTGAACAGAAGACAACGGCTACTGGGGATCGCCACCGCCACCCTCGGCTGCCTTTCGGTCCTCCTGCCCGCTCCGGCGGCCGCCGCGAACCTGCCGGCCGTCACCCCGACGGATCAAGCGGTCGTCCCCGGTGGACTGCACACGAACTCCATCGGCGGCACTCCCGCCTCGGTCAAGGACCACCCGTTCATCATCGCGGGCCTGCGCGAAGGCGGGACGCGGCCGCAGGGTCAGACGTGCACCGGGTCGGTCGTCGCGCCGCGCAAGATCCTGATCGCCGCGCACTGCAAGGACGCGGCCGGCGAGAAGTCCTTCCTGTACGGGCTGGACGATCTCAACGCCGGTGGCGGAACGCGGATCGGCGTCGTCAGCTACGAAAAGCACCCGAAGTACGTCAACTTCGACCAGGGTTACGACGTCGCCGTCGTCACCACCGACGCCGACATCCCGGTGCCGGGTGGCCAGTACGCGAAGGTCGCGACGTCGGCCGACACGGAGCTCCACAAGCCGGGCCAGTCCGGGCTCGGGCTCGGCTACGGCAAGAAGAACCACAACGACAGCCCCGCGAACGTCGAACTGCACAAGTTCACGCTGCCGATCGTCCAGGGCAGCAACTGCAGCGGGGTCGGCGCGGGCTTCAAAGACGCCACGATGATCTGCAGCGGCTACAGCGACGGCCGCGTCACCATCCTGCCCGGCGACAGCGGCGGGCCGCTGATCGTGGACGGCAAGGTCGTCGGTGTCGCGTCGTGGAGCCGCAGCGACTTCAAGTGGTACAGCGTTTACGGCAGGCTCAACAACGAGATGGGCGACTGGGTCAAGCAGCAGATCGGCGAGCCGCAGAACCCGGAGAAGTTCTCGCTCGGGGTGACTCCGTCGGCTCTCAAAGTCGAGCCGGGCAAGTACGTTTCGGCCACGGTGACCAGCAAGCCCGGCAAGAACGGTGCGGAGAAGGTCGATCTCAGCGCTTCAGGTCTTCCCGAGGGCGCGACGGCCACGTTCCAGCCCACGTCCATCAACTCGGGTGAGTCGGCGAAGGTGAGCATCGAGGTGCCCGCCGGGACGGCCCAAAAGGACTACGCCGTCACGATTTCGGGCAAGGGCACCACCGACACCGCGACCACGAACCTGACGCTGACCGTCGGCGACGGCGGGCCGCAGCCCGGCGAACTCAAGGTGGGCCTGAGCCCCACCAGCGGAACGTCGCAGCCCGGCTTCTTCAGCAATGTCACGGTTTCCGCCACCGGCGGCACGGGCTCGATCACGTTGTCGGCGTCCGGGCAGGGACTGCCGTTCGCACCGTTCTTCAACCCGAAGACGATCTCGAGCGGCGGCAGTTCGACCATGCAGGTGGTCGCGCCGTTCCAGCGCGGTACGTACCCGGTGACCGTCACCGCGACGGACTCGGCGGGCAAGACCTCCACCGCGACCTACACCCTCACCGTCCAGTAGCGAGACAAGTCCGTGAAGGCCTCCTTGAGGGACTCTGGGTCCCTCAAGGAGGCCTTCACGGACTTCAGGACGGGGCGAGCACCGCCATCGCGGCATTGTGTCCGGGGATGCCCGAGACACCGCCGCCCCGGACGGCGCCCGCGCCGCAGAGCAGGACCCGCTCGTGTGCGGTCTCGACACCCCAGCGGCCCACCTGAGCGGCATCCGCGGCATACGGCCACGACAGATCGCGATGGAAGATGTGTCCCGCGGGCAGTCCCAGCTCGGCTTCGAGGTCCAGCGGCGTCTTCGCCTCGACGCACAACCCGCCGTCCGGCGAACGCAGCACGCAGTCCTCGATCGGCTCGGCCAGCACACTGTCCAAAGAGGACAACGTCGCCCGCAACGCCTCGTCGCGCGCGGCGTCGTTGCGCCCCTCGAACAGCCGCGCGGGCATGTGCAGGCCGAACAACGTCAGCGTCTGCACCCCGGCGGCCCGTTCGGCCGGGCCGAGGATCGACGGGTCGGTCAGCGAATGACAGTAGATCTCGCACGGCGGCAGCGACGGGATCCGGCCCGCCGCCGCCTCGGCGTAGGCCGTCGCCAGCTGCCCGTATCCTTCGTTGACATGGAACGTCCCGCCGAACGCCTCCCGCGGATCGACGCTCGCATCGCGCAGCCTCGGCAGCCGTGAGAGCACCATGTTCACCTTGAGCTGAGCGCCTTCCGGTGCCTCCGGCGGCTCCTCCCCCAGCAACCGCGCGAGCGTCCGAGGCGCGACGTTCGACAGCACGTGTCCGCCGCGCACGGTGAATTCGTCGTCGCCGAGCCGGTAGCGCACTGAGCCACCGGGGTCGACCGACAGCACTTCGGCGCCGGTCACCAGCCGTGCCCCGGCGGAAGACGCGGCCGACGCGAGCGCCCCGGTCACCGCGCCCATCCCGCCCACCGGCACGTCCCAATCGCCGGTCCCGTTGCCGATCACGTGGTAGAGCAGGCACAGGTTCTGCCGGAAATCCCCGGCTCCGGCGAACGTCCCGATCAGCGCGTCGGTCAGGACGACGCCGCGGACGGTGTCGTCGCCGAACATCCCGGTGAGCGTCTCCGAGATCGGCCGTTCGAACAGCGCGTCCCACGCCGCCGGCTCGATGCCCGAACTTAGTTCCTCCCTGGACACCAGCGGTTCGGTCAGGGTGGGGAACGTCCGTTCCGCGACCTGAGCCGTCATCGCGTAGAACCGCCGCCACGCCTCGAAATCCTCGGTGGACCCGGTGAGCGCGGAGAACGACGCCGAGGTCCGGCCGTCGTCACCCGTGTCGACAAGGAGACCGCCGTCGCCGACGGGTGTGTACGACGACATCCGCCGCCGCCGCAGAGCGAGGCTCAGCCCGAGATCCGCGATGATCTCGCGCGGTAGCAGGCTCACCAGGTACGAGTACCGCGACAGCCGGACGTCGACGCCGGGGAAGGCACGGAAGGAGACCGCCGCCCCGCCGACCTCGTCGCGCCGTTCCAGCACCAGCACCGAGCGGCCTGCCCTGGCCAGGTAGGCCGCCGCCACCAGCCCGTTGTGCCCGCCACCGACGATCACGGCGTCGAACGATTCCATGCGAGCCTCCCAGCGAAAACGACGATGCGCCGCGGTCATCGTGACCGCGGCGCACCGCCGTTCGCAAGGACTCAGAAGGTGATGGAGAAGCCTTCGATCGTCCCGCTGTCGAACCGGTAGACGTCACGGACCCGTAGTTTCCAGGTCCCGTTCGCCGGTTCGGACGAGGCGTTCACCGTGTACGACGTGTGCACGCCGCCCGCCTCGCCGATCCCTCCCGCCTGCTTGAGGCCGAATACCGCACCGCTCGGCCCGATCAGGTCTATCGCCAGGTCACCGGTGTAGGTGTGCGCGATGTCGACCTTGACGGGCAGCGTCGCCGACGCCTTGCCGTCGCAGCCTTCCTGCGTCACCGAACTGGTCACCGCGTCACCCGCGTCCGGAATGGACACCGGTGTCGTGTTGGATTTGGCCCCGCACGTGGGCGTGGGGCCACCGCCGCCGATGAACGACACGTTCACCAGCTTGTTGGCCGTACCACTCGGCAGGCCCTTGAGCACGCCGTCCGAGGCGTTGTTCACCAGCGCGTCCCGCGTCTGCTGCGCGGTGGCGCCGGGGTTCGCCGCCAGGTACATCGCCGCCGCGCCCACCACGTGGGGCGTGGCCATCGACGTGCCGTTGTTGACCGCCGTACCACCGTTCGAAGTGGACAGCGACGTGATGTTGCTGCCAGGGGCGAAGATGTCCACGCACGAACTGTGGTTGGAGAACGACGACTTGTTGTCGTTGATGTCCGAGGCGCCGACCGTGATCGCCTCGGGGACCCGCGCGGGGCTGACGTTGCAGGCGTTCTGGTTCTCGTTGCCCGCGGCCACCACGTAGACGAAGCCCGCCGCGATGGACTTCTTGATGACGTCGTCGCCGACCCCGGCCTGATCCATCCGGAGGCTCAGGTTCGCCACCGCCGGTTTGGTGCCGTTCGCGGTGATCCATTCGGCCGCGTCGATGATGCCCGAGTCGGGACCGTTGCCCGAACAGTCGTTGCCCAGCACCTTCAGCCCGACGAGCTTGACCTTCTTCGCCACGCCGTAGGTCTTGCTGCCGATGGTGCCCGCGGTGTGACTGCCGTGCCCGTTGCAGTCCTTCCCGTTGCCGCCGAAGAAGTCTTTGCCGACCGACGCGCGTCCCTCGTACTCAGGGTTCTCCGGGTTGATCCCGGTGTCGAGGTCGTACGCGGTGACGCCCTCACCCGTGTTCGGGTAGGTGTAGCTCTTGTCGAGCGGCAGGTTCTTCTGGTCGACCCGGTCGATGCCCCAGGTGGGGTTGGTCTGCGTGCCCACGGCACGCGCGGTGCCGTCCTGGTACACCGTCTTGACCGCCGGGTCGGCCGCTAGCCGTCGCGCCTGACGCTCGGACATGCCCTTGACCGAGAACCCGCGGAGCACGTTCTTGTACGCCGACCGGACCTCGCCGCCGTAACGGCCTGTCAGCGCGGCCGAGGACTGCTCGACCGCCATGGCGCCTACCTCGTGGAGCTCCACGATGTACTGATCGCCGTAGTGCTGCTTCGCCTGCACGACAACGCCTTCCGCCTCCGCGGCGAGGGCGTTGCCCGCGGCGAGCGCGGCCAGCGCGGTGGCCGCGACGGCCACCACACCGGCCCGCACGCCGCGCCGCATCAGAGACCCGCCACGTTCAGCAGCTTGTTCGTCGAACCGGTGCCCGGGCTCTTGACGACACCACTGGTGGCGGCGTTGGCGAGACCGGAGGCGACGGCGGCCGGGGTGGCCGACGGGTTCGAGGTCAGGTAGATCGCGGCCGCGCCGGCGACGTGCGGCGTCGCCATCGAGGTACCGCTCATCTGCTGGGTGCCGCCACCGTTGCGCAGGGAGGTGATGCTGGTGCCCGGCGCGAAGATGTCGGTGCAGCTGCCGTAGTTCGAGAACGAGGACCGGCGGTCGTCGCTCTGGGTGGCGTTGACGGTGATGGCCTCACGGACGCGGGCCGGGCTGGTGGAGCAGGCGTCCGTGTTGGAATTGCCGGAGGCCACCGTGTTGGTGATACCCGCGGACACGGCGCGGCGCACGGCGGCGTCGACACCGGAGTCGGCCGGGCCACCGAGGCTCATGGTGAGCACCGACGGGCCCTTCGCGTTCTTCACGACCCAGTCGATCCCGCTGATGATCTGCGAGTACTGGCCGCTGCCCTGGCAGTTCAGCACGCGGACCGAGACGATCTTGGCGCCCTTCGCGACGCCGTAGGTGGCACTGCCGACGGTACCGGCGACGTGCGTGCCGTGGCCCTGGCAGTCGCGGGCGTCGCTGTCGTTGTCGATGAAGTCGTACCCGCTGGTCGCCCGGCCGCCGAATTCGGACTGGCGGTAGTCCACACCGGTGTCGAGGACGTAGACCGTCGCCCCGGATCCGGTGTTCGGGTAGGTGTACTTCTTGTCCAGCGGCAGGTTCTTCTGGTCGATCCGGTCCAGGCCCCAGGTGGGGTTGGTCTGGGTGCCGGTCATATGCGCGACCGCGTCCTGCTGGACGAAGTCGACGTTCGGGTCGGCGGCGAGGCGTTTCGCCTGTGCCTCGGTCATCTTCGCCGAGAAACCGTTCAGCGCGGCGGTATAGGTCGCCTTCACCTGGCCGCCGTACTTGGCCGCGAGGCCGGCGTCGCCGCTCTTGAGCGACACGATGTACCCGTCCGTGACGGCTCCCGGCACACCGGCGCCGCGGATCTGCCCCTCGGCGGCCGCGGCCGGTCCGGCGAAGGCCACGGTGGCCGCCGCACAGGCCCCGGCGAGCACCGCACCCGCGATCCGGTGACGTCGAAGTTCTCCACGCATTTCCTGAGCTCCGTTCACTCGAACAGGTGGTTCACGCCGGCGAGGATCCGGGCCGACGCCGTGACGTGCAGTCACGCATGAATCACTTTCGGGTGGCGGTACCTGCGCGAACAAGCGAGGCAACACTCCGTAGGACTACGTATCTAATAGGTGAACGCCCCGTCCCTACGAAAGTTCTGTGCCGGTCCGAGTGGGTTCCGTGATCACTAAGCAGGCGCTTAAGCTGCGTTCACTCGAACGGTGTGGTTCGTGAAGCGGGGGTGACCCGGCAATGGTGATCGGTGGCTGCCGACGCAGGACGAGCGCGCCCGTGCTCGTCGGCCGTGAGGCGGAACTACGCGAACTCCTCGACAGCGCGATGCGCTCGCCGTCGGTGCTCATGCTCGAAGGGGAAGCGGGGGTGGGCAAGACCCGGCTCGCCGCCGAACTGCTGGCCTGCCCCGAACTGGGCGGACGGCCGGTCCTCACCGGAACCTGCCAGCCGCTGCGCGAGCCCTTCCCGTACGGCGTGGTCTTCGACGCGCTGAAAGACATCCGCCCGGCGCGCGACCTCAACCCCGTGACCGGTGTCCTCGCGCCCTATCTGCCGGAACTCGCGGCCTTCCTGCCTGAGCCGCCGCCCCGGCTCGGTGATCCGAGGGCCGAACGGCACCGGCTCTTCCGCGCCGTCCGGGAACTGCTCGGTTCGCTGGGCCCGCACGTCCTGCGCATCGAAGACCTCCATTGGGCGGACGACGGATCCCGCCGCCTGCTGCGGTTCCTGATGACCGACCCGCCCGCGGGCCTGACCCTCCTGCTCACGTACCGGCGGGAAGAGACGCCCGGCGGCATCCCGCTCGGCAGCGCCTACCGTCCGGCGCCCGGCACCGCGCACGCGCTCGTCACCCTCCGGCCCTTGGACCGCGACGGCGTCCAAGCGCTGGTATCGACGCTGCTCGGCGAAGCGAATGTGTCCGCCGAGTTCGCCGCGCGGCTGCACGAGCGGACCGGGGGGATCCCGTTCGTGGTCGAGGAGATCGTGCACGCGATCGGAGGCGTCGAGGGCGCGGTGCACGCCGACGGCGCGACCGCGCGGCATCTGCTCGACACGGTCGAAGTCCCGGCGCTGCTGCGGGAAGCGACGGTCGAACACCTCGTCGCGCTGCCGCCCGCCGCCCGGCGGATCGCCGAAGCCGCCGCGGTCCTCGCCACACCGTCCACTTCGGACCTGCTGGCCGCCGCGGCGGCGCTCACCCCCGAGCGCGCCCGCCGCGGGCTCGTCATCGCGCTCGAACGCAACGTCCTGGTGGAGACCGGGGAAGGCACATACGGCTTCCGGCACGCGTTCGCCCAGCAGGCCGCGTACCGCACCATCCCGGGCCCCGACCGCCAGGAACTGCACCGGCGGGCCGCGCGGCTGCTGCGCGATCGCCTGCCCCAATCGCTGGTACGGCTGGCCGAGCACTGCCGCAAGGCGGGTGACCGGGCCGGTGCCCTGAAGTACGGCGAAGCGGCCGCGGACCAGGCGTCGGCGGTCGGTGATCTCGCGACCGCGACGGATCTGCTCCGCACCCTGCTCGACGAACCGGGCCTGCAACCGTCCGATGTGGACAGACTGGCGGTCAAGTTCAGTTCGGTGGCCTGCAACGGTCTCGCGCAGACCGAGGTCGTCCCGGCGCTGGAGCGGCTGCTCACCGACGGCAGGCTCTCCGGACGCCTGAGCGGTGAGGTCCGGCTGGGGCTCGGGCTCCTGCTGGTGCGCCAGGCAGGCGGGCTGGAGGCGGCGAGGACCGAGATCGAGATCGCCGTCAACGACCTCGCCGACCGGCCCGACCTGGCGGGCCGTGGGATGGGCGTCCTCGCGCAGCCGTGGGTCGGCGCGACCCCGCTGCGGGAGCACCGGCGCTGGATGGACCGGGTGGACGAGCTCATCGAGCGGGCGACCGACCGGCGGCTGAAGATCATCCTGCTGGCCAACAACACGGCGTCGCGGCTGCACATCGGGGACGCGCGCGGCTGGGACATGCTGGACCGGGCGCCCACCAGCGTCGGTTCCGCCGACGAACAGCGGCATCTGGCGCGGCTGCACTGCAACAGCGCCGACGCCTGCGCCTGGACCGGCCATCATCGGCGAGCCAGAAGCCTGTTGCACAGTGGGATGCAGCTGGCCGCCGACTGCGGGGCGCCGTACGTCGTCAGCACCGCCCGCGCGACGGCCGTCCACACCGACTGGCTCACCGGGAACTGGGACGGCCTCGCCGAACGGGCCTGCGCGCTGATCGACGAGTACCGCGACCTCCTGCCCGTGACCAGCGAACTGTGCCTGGTCCTCGGTCTGCTCGCCGCCGCCCGCGGCGAATGGGACGAGGCCGCGGCCCGGTTCGCCGGCACCGCGGCGGACCAGCCGGAGAACGCGTTCACCCCGGTCGCGATCGCCGCGCACGCCGGGATGGCGGGCATGCTGCTCGCGCAGGACCTCGGCGAGGCCGCCGTCGCGCAGGCCGAAAAGGGACTGGAACTCTTGCGCGCCAAGGGCGTTTGGGCCTGGGGCGCCGATCTGCTGATGGCCGCCGCCGACGCCTACTGCGCCACCGGGCGGGACGCCGAGGCACAGGCGCTGACCGACGAGTTCGAACGCGAGATCGGCGACCTCGACGCGCCGTCGACCCTGGCGGCGCTGGCCGCGAACCGCGGGCTCGTCGCGGCGTCACGGGGTGAGCACACGGAGGCGATCGAGGCCTTCGAGCGGGCAAGGGCCCGGTTCGACGGTCTTCCCGCGCCGTATCACGCGGCGCTGATCGCCGAACGCGCCACGCGCTGCCGTCTGGCCCGCAACGAGGACGTCGCCGAGACCTTCGCGGCGCTCGCGGAGACCTTCGACCACCTCGGCGCCACCCGCGACGCCGCGCGCTGCCGCCACGCCTTCCGGTCCACCGGCGCGGTCGCCCCGTCGCGACGTGGCCGCCGTGGTTACGGCGACGAACTGTCCCCCCGCGAGCGCGACGTCGCCCGCCTGCTGGCCGCCGGGCACACCAACCGGGAGATCGCCGAGGTGCTGTTCCTGTCCCGGCGCACGGTGGAACAGCACGTCGCGAGCGTCCTGCGGAAGCTGAAGGTGCGGTCGCGGAGCGAGCTGGCACGGCTGCGGTCGGCGTAGGCGCGCGGTTACCGAGTCCGTGAAGGCCTCCTTGAGGGACTCTGGGTCCCTCAAGGAGGCCTTCACGGACCACCAGGCCCGAGAGTCAACCGCGGCCGGGATCCACGTAGGTACCTAAGAGACGACCCAGAACACACACGAAATTAAATCGGTTGCGGTCGTCCGGAGGGGTCGGGGATGATCGTGCGCGATCCGGCAGGGAGCCGGTGGATGCGACAGGGAGGTGCCTCGTGCTGATGACTGTCCGGGGCGTTGCCCGCCCCCATCCACTCGCCCCTCGAGGCTGAGCCACGACGCTCGCCCGGTGGGGCATCCCTGATCTAGGAGAACCCACCAGTGCGCAAGCACGATCTCGAAGAGTCCTACGAACAACGTCCTCGCCGCACCCGTCGTGCCCGTTTCGACGACGAGCCCGAACCCACGCGCGGCGGACGGCTCACCGAAGCCGAACGCGTCCGGCTCGCCCGGCTGCGTGATGACGCCTACACCGAAACCGCCATCCCCGACGGCGCCGACCGCTGGAGCACGTGGGGAGAAGCGGAGCACGGTCCGCTGCCACGCCCGGACTGGGTGATCACCGAACTGGCGGCGGTGGACACCGAACTCGGCATCCTCAAGACCGGCAAGGAGGCGGACGTCCACCTCGTCCGGCGCAATCTGCCCGGTACCGACGGCGTCGTGCTCGCCGCCAAGCGGTATCGCAGCGGCGAGCACCGGCTGTTCCATCGCGACGCCGGCTACCTCGAAGGCAGGCGGATGCGGCGGTCGCGGGAGATGCGGGCCATGGAGTCGCGCAGCAGCTTCGGCCGCAACCTCATCGCCGAACAGTGGGCCGTGGCCGAATTCGGCGCGCTGAGCAGGCTTTGGGCGGTCGGCGCGCCGGTGCCGTACCCGGTGCAGCGTGACGGCACGGAGCTGTTGCTGGAATTCCTCGGCGACGGTGAGACGGCCGCGCCGCGCCTGGCGCAGGTCCGGCCGGAGCCCGAGCAGTTGCGGGAACTGTGGTTCCAGACCGCGGCGATGCTGGAACTGCTGGCGTCGCAGGGGCTCGCGCACGGCGACCTCTCGGCGTACAACCTGCTCGTCCACCGTGAGCGGATCATGGTGATCGATTTGCCGCAGGTGGTCGACATCGTGGCCAATCCGGGTGGGCTGGAGTTCCTCGCGCGGGACGTGCGGAACATCGCGACGTGGTTCCACTCGCGGGGGCTGTCGGAGCGGCTCACGGCCGTTCCGGAGCTGATCGAGGAGCTGAAGGAGATCGCCGGTCTCCGGTGACCGTCCACAGTGTCATGAAAGGGTCGTTCCCGGCGCGCGGTGCCGGGAACGGCCCTTCGTGGAGACCCTGCCCACAATCGGTCCCTCGGGTTGGGAGGCCGGATAACGGTCCGGTACAGTAGTGACAGACCGCAACCGGCGGCGTGGATGAGTGGTGTCCGTCGCCTCCAAAGCCAACCGAATGGCTCGCGGTATCCGTATCAACCAATTGGCGCGCGGTGTCACGCAGACGCGGTGTGCCGGGTTCGTCCCTGTGAACGCCCATCTGTGCACACCATCTTGCCTTGCCTGCGTGCGGGCAGCCCGGGCCTCCTTGCGACGTGCCACGTCCGAGAGGCATTTGTGACAGTCACGTTCAACTCCGGCCCCACCTCACCGTCGGCGCGTCAGCACCGCAAGCCGCGCACCCGCCCCGCGGGTGACGCGATGCTGCACAACGACGCCGTCGAGAGTGTCAAGGCCACGACCTGGGCGGAGCTCGGGCTTCCCGAGCCGCTGCTGCGGGCACTGGCCGACGCCGGAATCACCACCCCCTTCCCGATCCAGTCGGCGACCATCCCCGACGCGCTCGCCGGTCGCGACGTGCTCGGCCGCGCCCAGACCGGTTCCGGCAAGACCCTGGCCTTCGGCCTCGCGATGCTGACCCGGCTCAACGGCGGCCGCGCCCGTCCGAAGCACCCGCGCGCGCTGATCCTGGTCCCGACCCGCGAGCTGGCCATGCAGGTCGCCGACTCGCTGACCCCGCTGGCCAAGTCGCTCGGCCTGTGGTGCCGCACCGCCGTCGGCGGGATGGCCTTCACCCGCCAGGCCGACGCGCTTTCCCGCGGCGTCGACCTGCTGATCGCCACCCCCGGCCGGCTGTCGGACCACGTCCGCCAGGGCACCGCGTCGCTGTCCGACATCAACTTCGTCGCGCTCGACGAGGCCGACCAGATGGCCGACATGGGCTTCATGCCGCAGGTCCGCGAGATCCTCGACCTGACCCCGGCCCGCGGCCAGCGCCTGCTGTTCTCGGCCACCCTCGACGGTGACGTCGACAGGCTGGTCCGCGCGTACCTGACCGACCCGGTCACGCATTCGGTCGCCCCGTCGACCGCGAGCGTCACCACCATGGACCACCACGTGTTCCAGGTGTCGCACCAGGACAAGCAGGACATCATCACCGAGATCGGCGCCCGTGAGGGCCGCACGATCATGTTCGTCCGCACCAAGCACCACGTGGACCGCCTCACCGAGCGCCTGCGCGAGAAGGGCGTCCACGCGGCCGCGCTGCACGGCGGCAAGACCCAGGGCCAGCGCAACCGCGTCCTCGCGGACTTCAAGGAGGGCTTCGCGCCCGTCCTCGTCGCCACGGACGTCGCCGCGCGCGGTATCCACGTCGACGACATCTCGCTGGTGCTGCACGTCGACCCGGCCGCCGACCACAAGGACTACCTGCACCGCGCCGGCCGCACCGCGCGCGCCGGGGCGTCCGGTGTCGTGGTCACGCTGGTCACCCACGACCAGCGCCGCATGGTGCGCCGGATGACCGACCGCGCCGGTGTCCGCGCCGAGCAGACCACGGTCCGCCCGGGCGACGCCGAGCTCGCTCGTATCACCGGTGCGCAGCAGCCCAGCGGCGAGCCGGTCGTCGAGCGTCGTCGTGAATCCCCGCGTCGCGGCGGTGGCCGCGGCTACGGTGGCGGCGACCGCGGCGGTTACCAGGGTTCGCGCGAGGGTCACGGTCACCGCGAAGGCGGCCGTCCCGGCGGTTTCCGCGGCCGCCCGCGTCGCGGCGAGTCCGGCGGCGGCAACGGCCGCCCGCAGCGTCCGGGCAACGGCCGCCCGCGTCGCAGCTACGACAGCTGAAGTAACTGAAGCCGGTTTCCCCCGGCGGCTAGTGCCATGAAAGGTCCTTTCCTTGCAAAATTTGCAAGGAAAGGACCTTTCATTGCGTTCGCAGTGGGGACCACCACAGCACACCGCGAGGCGCGGATGGGAGACTGCGGGACGTGACTTCTTCCGGCCCCGCTTCCCAGAACCTCCCGCCCGACCAGGTCTTCGACTGGCTCGACGTGGAGGCGGAGAAGCGGGCCGAGGCCGGGCTGGTGCGCAAGCTGCGCATCCGGCAGGCGCAGGAACCGGAGCTGGATCTCGCGGGTAACGACTACCTCGGGCTCGCCAGGGACAAGCGCGTCGCCGGTGCCGCCGCCGCGGCCGCGTTGCGCTGGGGCGCCGGGGCCACCGGCTCCCGGCTCGTCTCCGGCACCACCGAGGTCCACGCCGAACTCGAGCACGAACTCGCCCGCTTCTGCGGCACACAGGCCGCGCTGGTCTTCTCGTCCGGCTTCACCGCGAACCTCGGCGCGGTCACGGCGCTGTCCGGCGCGGATTCCGCGATCGTCACGGACAAGTACATCCACGCCTCGCTGATCGAGGGCTGCCGCCTGTCCCGCTCGGACATCGCCGCCGTCGCGCACAGCGACCCGAGCGCCTTCAAACACGCGCTCGCGACCCGCCGTAAGCCGCGCGCGCTCGTCGTCACCGATTCGGTGTTCTCCGTCGACGGCGACATCGCCCCGCTGGAGCAGCTCGCCGGTGTCTGCCGGGAGCACGGCGCCTCACTGCTCGTCGACGACGCGCACGGCTTCGGTGTCCTCGGAGAGGGCGGCCGCGGCGCCGTCCACGCGGCGGGACTCTCCGCCGCGCCGGATGTCGTCACCACGATCACGCTATCGAAATCCCTTGGGGCACAAGGCGGAGCGGTACTCGGACCGCGTCGGGTGATCAAGCATCTCGTGGACACCGCACGCAGCTTCATTTTCGACACCGGTCTCGCGCCCGCCAGTGCCGCCGCCGCGCTGGCCGCCCTCAGCGCGTTGAAGGCCGAGCCCGAGCTGGCCACCAAGGTGACCGAAGCCGCCGGAAATCTCGCGATGCAGCTGAAATCCGCGGGTTTCCGGGTCGGTCTTCCGGACGCCGCGGTGATTTCGGTACAGGCACCATCCCCGGAATCGGCCGTCGCGTGGGCGGCCGCGTGCGCCGATCAGGGCGTGCGGGTCGGCTGCTTCCGCCCGCCGTCGGTACCCGACGGCATCTCCCGCCTGCGCCTGACCGCGCGGGCCGACCTCACCGAGGCCGACGTGGACCGCGCGGTCGGGGTGATCACGGCCGCGGCGCCTCCCGGCGCCACATCGTGATGTGCGGGATCCCGTCTTCCATGAACTCTTCGCCTTCGACCACGAAGCCGTACTTGGCGTAGAAATCCGTCGCGTACGTCTGTGCGTCGAGGACGCACGGCGCGTCCCCGATCCCCGCGAGCGCGGTCTCCATCAGCCGTCCCGCCAGTCCCTTGCCGCGCGAGCGGACGGCCGTGCACACCCTGCCGATGCGGAAGGTGCCGCCGGCGTCCTGCAGCACCCGCAGGTACGAATCGACGGCGACCGAACCCCCGATCCAGAGATGCCGGGTGCCGGGCAGCAGGTCGCGTCCGTCGATCTCGTGATAGGCGCAGTCCTGCTCGACGACGAACACATCCACGCGCAGGCGGAGGATGCCGTGCAACTGCGCGGCGGTGATCTCGTCACCGGCAACGGACAGCGGGAACGACGAGGTCTCGATGATCGGGGTGTCGGTGCTCACGTCCCACTTGTTAGCACATCGGACGTGAAGAAGGCACCGATCAGCCGATCAGGCTCCGGTTCTTCTGCTCGGAGATCTCGTTGGAGAAGTGGGAGACACGGGTGTAGACGCCGGGTTTGCCCGCCTTCGCGCAGCCTTCGCCGAACGACACGATCCCGATCAGCGTGTCGCCCACCATGAGCGGTCCGCCCGAATCGCCCTGGCAGGCGTCGATGCCGCCTTCGGGGTAACCGGCGCACACCATGTCGCTCGGGTCATAGCCCGAGTACGCGGTGCGGCAGGTCTGGTCGCTGACCACCGGGACGACCGCGCTGCGCAGGTAGTCCGACCGCGCGCCTCCGTCGGCGACCCGGCCCCAGCCGAGGACGGTCGCCTTCGTGCCTTCGCTGTACAGGTCGGCGGCACCGTTGTCCGCAACCTTCGCGGGCCGGTACGGCAACTGGCCGCTGACCGTCATCACCGCGATGTCGTCTCCCTTACTGGGCTCACCGCTGTAGTCGGGGCTGACCCAGATCCGCGAAACCCGCAGTTCCACGCCCTCCCGTGAGCGCTTGTCGTCCCGCCCCGCCACCACGCGGACATCGGCGCGTTTGACCGCGACCGCGCAGTGCGCCGCCGTCGCGACCGTCGTGGAGCTGACGATCACCGCGCCGCAGAACTGGTTGCCGGCGCGATCGGCCAGGTAGACCGCGTACGGGTGCTGCGAAACCGAAGCTTTGCCACCGCCCACGATCCTCGGCTGGGCCGCCTGATCCGGGCCGGTCACCGAACTGTCGTCCGCCGACGCGCTGGTGACCGCGACCGGCACCATCACGGCCGTCGCGAGCACCGCGCCGACCGCGAACAGCAGGGTGCGACGTGACTTCTTGGGCATGTTCTGTCCCTTCACCGGGGCGTACGTACGGTCAAACCCTGGGAAGTCATTCGACTCCAGCGCGTACACGAGCGATCGCAAATACCCTAATCGCAGAATGCTCGATGCGGTGTCACTGAAACGGGTGGATCTGTGCTCACCGAACGCATCTGTCACCCTGGACCTCGTGCGGGCTACGGCGACGATTCTGGCGGCTACGGCCCTTCTGCTCTCCTCGTGTTCGAGCCCGGCCCCGCCCACGCCGTCCACCCCCGCTGTGACCAGCGCGCCCGCCGAAACCTCTTCGGCGGCAACGTCTCCGACGACCTCGGCCCCGCCGCCCGCACCCGTCTGGCAGGTCGGCGCGAAGCCGCTTCCCTTGCGCGGCGACGGTTTCGGGCAGATCCTCCCGACTCCTCCCGTGCTGGCGAACCGTTCCCTGCCGACCACCGACCTGCTTCCGCCCCCCGCCGGGAACCGGTTCTCGGGCACGGTGAATCCCGTTCCCGCCGACGTGCTCGCGCGCAGCACCTGGCAGGCGGGCTGCCCCGTCTCCGCAGGCGAACTGCGTTATCTCACGCTCTCGTTCTGGGGTTTCGACGGCCGCGCGCATACCGGGGAAATGCTGGTGAACGCGTCGGTGGCGAACGCCGTCGTCACCGTATTCAGGCAATTGTTCGCCGTGAAATTCCCGCTCGAGGAAATGCGCGTGACCGCTCCCGCCGAACTCACCGCTCCCCCGACGGGTGACGGGAACAACACCAACGCCTTCGTCTGCCGTCCGGCGCGCGGCCAGAAGAACTGGTCCGCGCACGCCTACGGGCTCGCGATCGACGTCAACCCCTTCTGCAACCCGTACACCAAGGGCGACCTCGTGCTGCCCGAGCTCGCGTCGGCGTACCTCGACCGGGGGAACCGGCGGCCGGGGATGGTCACCGCCGGCGACCGGACCGTGGCCGCCTTCTCCGCGATCGGCTGGACCTGGGGCGGCACCTGGACGACGCCGAAGGACCTGATGCACTTCAGCGCCAACGGGCGCTGACCGGGAACAACCGGCCGCCGTGACAAGTTGGCTAGAGTCGGAACCACCCGCTCCCCCGCCGCAAAGGAAGACAGCGTGCCCCACTACGACCTGGTGATCGTCGGTACCGGATCGGGTAACTCGATCCTCGACCCGCGTTTCGCGGACTGGAACACGGCGATCGTGGAGAAGGGCACGTTCGGTGGGACCTGCCTGAACGTGGGCTGCATCCCGACGAAGATGTTCGTGCACGCCGCCAACGTCGCGGCCACGCCCGCCACGTCGTCGAAATTCGGCGTCGACGTGGAGCTGACCGGGGTCCGCTGGCGCGACGTGCGCGACCGGATCTTCGGGCGGATCGACCCGATCGCCGCCGGCGGTCGCGAGTACCGCGTCCAGCACGAGGACAACAAGAACGTCACCGTCTACGAGGGTGAAGGCCGCTTCACCGGGCACAAGGAGCTGCGGGTCGGCTACTCCGACGGCCGCCCCGCCGAGACGATCACCGCCGACAGGTTCGTGCTGGCCGCGGGCGGGCGTCCGGTGATCCCGGACGTCCCCGGCCTCGCCGAAACCGGCTACCACACCTCCGACACGGTGATGCGGCTCGACGAGCTGCCGTCGAGCATCGTGATCCTGGGCGGCGGATACATCGCGGCCGAGTTCGCGCACGTCTTCGCCTCGTTCGGGGTGAACGTTACCGTGGTCAACCGATCCGGCGCGCTGCTGCGCTCGGAGGACGACGACGTCAGCGCCCGCTTCACCGAACTGGCCGCGCAGCGGTTCGACGTCCGGCTCGACCGGAAGACCGTCCGCGCGCGCAAGACGGCGTCGGGCGTCGCTTTGGACCTGGAGGGCCCGGAAGGCGCCGAAACGGTCGAGGCCGACGTGCTGCTGGTCGCCACCGGCCGCAAGCCGAACTCCGACCTCCTCGACGTCGCCGCCACCGGCGTGACCACGGGTGAGCGCGGGCACGTCGTGGTCGACGAGTACCAGCAGACCGTGGTCGACGGGATCTACGCGCTCGGCGACCTCTCGTCGGTCTTCGAGCTGAAGCACGTCGCGAACCACGAGCAGCGCGTCGTGCAGCACAACCTGCTTCACCCGGACGAGCGGATCGAGGCCGATCACCGGTTCGTCCCGCACGCGGTGTTCACCTCGCCGCAGGTCGCTTCGGTCGGGCTGACCGAACGCGAGGCGCGCGAGCGTGGCGTGTCGTACGTGACGTCGCACCAGGACTACGCGGGTATCGCCTACGGCTGGGCGATGGAGGACACGACCGGCTTCGCGAAGCTGCTCGCCGACCCGGCCACCGGGCAGCTGCTGGGCGCGCACATCATCGGCCCGCAGGCGTCTTCGGTGATCCAGCCACTGATCCAGGCGATGAGCTTCGGTCTCGACGCGAAGAGCATGGCGCGCGGGCAGTACTGGATCCACCCGGCGATGCCGGAACTGGTCGAGAACGCGCTGCTGAACCTTCCGCTGGACTGAGGTCCGCCGCAACCAGTCCTCTAGTTGCGGCTTCCTTGGGCCTGCCCGTGCAATGAAGGGGCCTTTCATAGCAAAATTTGCTATGAAAGGCCCCTTCATTGCACGCTGGGCGGCCTCACACGACGCGTCCGCAGTTGCGGGCCCCGTTCCGCACAGCGAGCTCGCTCGCCGCGTTCATCCGGGTGTCCGAGATCCCCATCAAGGTGGCCGAGCGGGCCCCGTCCGCCGAGAACCGCTCGCCCGCCTCGACGTACCGGCGGACGGCCGCCAAGAACTCCTCCCGCGCCGATGCCGCCCCTCCCGGCACCGTGCGGACCCCCGTCGCCCCCTTGAGGATCTCCTTGGCCTCGTCCACCCTCGTCGCGATGAAGTGCCGCCACTTGCGCTGCTCCGTCGCGACGTCCCCCTCCGGGTCCGGCCAGTAGCGCTGAATCGCCCTGCTCTCCGCCCCCACCTGTACGCACACCCGGTCCACGGCGCGGTAGAACTCATGCGGCGAGACCGCGGCCGCGGGCCGCGACGGCGCCGATACGCATACCGCGGCGAAACACGCCAGCGCCGCCCCGTACGCCAGTCCCTCCACCACGCCGACCCCCAGGCCCGAGTTTTGAACAGGTTCAACTCGGTCAGGCTATGGCTCCGCCCATGGCTGGGTCAAGACATTTTTTGAACGCGTTCAGACGAAGCGGCGGCGACCGGCCAAGGCGCCGAAGGTCATCTGCGCGGCGAAGACGACGAGCATCATGATCCAGGGCACGGTCCAGGCGTGGGTGAGGTCGTGAAGCAGCCCGAAGAGGAATGGCCCGACGGCCGCCATCAGGTAGCCGATGCCCTGCGCCATCCCCGACAACCGCGCGGTGTCCTCGCCCGTGCGCGCCCGCAGCGCGATCACCGTCAGCGCGAGCGAGAAGACGCTCATCCCGAGCCCGATGAGGATGCACCAGAGCAGCGGCGAGACGGACGGCGCGACCATCATGCCGACCATGCCGACGAAGCCGAAGACGCCCAGCCCGACGATCCACGGGCTCTGGCTCTTGTGCCGCGCGGCCATCGGGGCCACCACGAGACTGATCGGGACGGCGATGAGCGAAATCAGCCCGAGCAGCAGACCGGAGTCACCCTTGCTCACCCCCGCGTCGATCATCACTTCCGGCAGCCAGCCCATCACGACGTAGGCCAAAAAGGCCTGAGTTCCGAAGAAAAGCGTGACCATCCACGCAAGGGGGCTACGCAGGAGCGATCGCCCGCTACCCTGCTTGCCTGCCTCCGCAACGGGCGCACGCCCCGCACCGCGGGCTGCGAGAATCCAGACGAGGAGTGCGAGCACCGCCAATACGGACCAGGCGCCGAGACCTTGGCGCCAGCCGCCGAACGCGTTCTCCAAGGGAGGGGTGAGCGCGGACCCCAGGGCGCCCCCGCCCTGCAGAGCGGCGGTGTACACGCCGGTCATCATGCCGACACGTGCCGGGAAGGAGTCCTTGATGACGACCGGGATCAGTACGTTCGCCAGGGCGATTCCCGCCGTGGCCACGAGGGTTCCCCCGAGCACGACGTACGGTCCGTCGAGCACGCGCAGCACCAGGCCGACGGCCAGCACCGAAAGCGCGGAAACGATGGCCGCGCCGATGCCGAACCGGCGGGCCAGCAGAGGCGCGGCGAGACCGGCGGCGGCGAAGCAGAGGCCGGGGAGCGTGGTGAGCACACCGGCCCAGGTCGCCGTGGCGCCGAGGTCGTCGCGCATTTCGCCGAGGATCGGGCCGACACTGGTGATGGCCGGGCGCAGGTTGAGCGCCACCAGGATCACCGCGACACCGAGCAGCACGCCGCCGGTGATCACACCCGGCCGCCACGCCGTTTCGATCGAGCCTTCGAGTTCGAGGCTTTCATCGAACGGGGAAGCGGGTTTTCGGGAGTCGACACGCACGTCGGCTAGTATCACATACATAGGATGATTGGATGAAGGGACAACGCTGTGCCATTGGCCACCACGCGCCGTGCCGGCCTGGTCGATCAGGTCATCGAGCAGCTGCGTGACGCCGTCACGCAGGGAGAATGGCCTATCGGTCAGCGGATTCCGACCGAACCGGAGCTGGCAGGACAGCTCGGCGTCGGGCGCAACACCGTCCGCGAGGCCGTTCGCGCACTCGCGCACACGGGGCTGCTCGAGGTCCGGCAGGGCGACGGGACCTACGTGCGGGCGACGAGCGAGGTCTCGGGCGCCATCCGGCGGTTGTGCGGTTCGGAACTGCGCGAGGTGCTGCAGGTGCGGCGCATCCTCGAGGTCGAAGGCGCCCGGCTCGCGGCCGCGTCGCGGACCGACGAGGAGGCCGCCGAACTCAAGACGCTGCTCGAACGCCGCAACGCCGAGCTGCGCGAGGGCCATTGGGAGGATTTCGCCCGCCTCGACGCGGAATTCCACTTCGCCGTCGTCCAAAGTGGACACAACACCCTGCTGACCGAGATGTACCGCGGGCTCACCGAGGTGATCACGGCCAGCGTGGCCGCCACGTCGAACGTGACGCCGGGGCGCGAGTACCTGCCGGAGATAGGGCACGAAGGCCTCGCCGAGGCCATCGCCGATCGCGACGCCGACCGGGCCGCCACCGAGGCGTGCGGTTTCCTGGACGAACTCCTGGCCAGGGTGGAGCAGGACGAGAGCTGACCTTGAAGTACATGAAGGCCCCCTTCCTTGCGCCTGGCGCAAGGAAGGGGGCCTTCATGTACTTACGGCAGCGTGAGGATTTCGGCGCCGTCCTCGGTCACCACGAGGGTGTGCTCGAACTGGGCCGTCCACTTCTTGTCCTTGGTGGTGACGGTCCAGTCGTCGGCCCAGATGTCGTAGTCGATGGTGCCGAGGGTGATCATCGGCTCGATCGTGAACGTCATGCCCTGCTCGATGATCGTGTCGACCGACGGCTCCTCGTAGTGCAGGACGGTCGGCGCGGTGTGGAAGGCCGGGCCGACGCCGTGACCGGTGAAGTCACGCACGACGCCGTAGCCGAACCGCTTCGCGTACGCCTCGATGACGCGGCCGATCACGTTGAGCTGCCTGCCGGGGCGGACGGCCTTGATGGCGCGCATGGTCGCCTCGCGCGTGCGCTCGACCAGCAGCCGCGCCTCCTCGGAGACGTCACCCGCCAGGAACGTCGCGTTGGTGTCGCCGTGGACGCCGCCGATGAACGCGGTGACGTCGATGTTGCAGATGTCGCCGTCCTCGATCACCGTCGAGTCCGGGATGCCGTGGCAGATCACCTCGTTGAGCGAGGTGCAGCACGACTTCGGGAACGCGCGGTAGCCAAGGGTCGAGGGGTACGCGTGGTTGTCCAGGAGGAACTCGTGGATCACCTTGTCGATGTCGTCGGTGGTCGCACCGGGCTTGACGGCCTTGCCGCCCTCCTCGAGCGCCTGCGCCGCGATCCTGCTCGCGACCCGCATCGCCTCGATGACCTCGGGCGTGCGAACTCCGTTGCCCGTGTCGCGTTTCGGCGCCGGCCGGTCGACGTACTCGGGACGGGCGATGCCGGCGGGGACGACTCGCCTCGGCGTCTGGACGCCGGGCTTCAAGGGGGATCGAACGGACATGAGCCCAGCCTACGACCTGGCGGCTAACCGAGCCCCGCCAGGAAGCGCTGGGCGGCCTCGACCGCGGGCTTGGACGTTCCCGCGTCGGTCGTCAGCACCGCGAAGGCCAGGTCGCCGGTGTAGCCGACGAACCAGCCGTGTGCACGCGTGCCGTCGCCGAACTGCGCCGTCCCGGTCTTGCCCCGGACGTCCGCCAGGGGCTTGAGCAGCGTCGCCGTGCCGTCGGTGACGACCTCGCGCATCATCCCGCGCAGCGCGTCGAGCACCTCGGGCTTGATCGGCTTGCCGAGCCCGGACGACGTCGTGGCCATTCCCCGCACCAGCGTCGGCACCGGGACCTTCCCGGACTGGACCGTCGCGGTGGCGACCGCCAGCCCGAACGGGCTCGTCACGACGGTCCCCTGCCCGAACCCGTTCTCCGCCCGCTGCGCGACGGTGTTCGCCGGCGGGACCGAACCGGTGATCGTGGTCAAGCCGGGGATCACGAAGTCGGCACCGACGCCGAGGTCGCGCGCGGCGTCGGTCAGCGCGGCCGGCGGCAGATCGGTCGCGAGTTTCGCGAACGTCGTGTTGCAGGATTTGGCGAACGCCGTGGACAGCGGGACGACACCGAGCGCGAACTTGCCCTCGTTCGGCACCGTCCGGTTTTCGAACGTGGCCGTGCCGGGACAGTCGACGGGGCTGTCCGCCCGGACCGAACCCGCGGTCAGCCCAGCGACGGCGGTGGCCATCTTGAACGTGGAGCCCGGCGGGAACCGGCCGGTGAGCGAGATCGCGCCCTGCGGGTCGGCCGGGGCGTTCTGCGCCACCGCCAGCAGTTCGCCGGTCGACGGCTGGATCGCGACCAGCGCGGAGGCGGTCGGGACCGAGGCGAGCGCCCGCTCCGCCGAACCCTGCGCCTTCACGCTGAGCGTGCTGACGACCGCGGGCGCGGGCTTGGGGTTCTCGGAGTGCAGGTCGATGATCTCGCCGCCACCCGTGTCGAGCGTGACGACGCGCCAGCCCGCCGAGCCCTCCACCTGGTCCTCCACGAGCGACCGGACCGCGGGCAGCACCTGCTTGCCGAAGTTCTTGTCGTCGGGCAGCAGCCTTTCCTGCTGGCTGAACCGGACGCCGGGCAGGTCGTAGATCTCGGGTTTCACCTCTTGGTAGCTGTTCGCCCGCAGGCTCACCACCGGATAGCCGGAGCCGGGTTTGAGCGTCTTCACCCCGTCGCGGATCGACTGGCCGGTCACCGACGCCTCGAACCGGTTGAGCGCCGCGCCGAGTTTGTCGGTGACGGCCACCAGGTCGCCCGCCTTGGCCGGGTCGAGCACCACGCTGACGACCGTCTGCGGGCGCAGCAACGGCGTCCCGTCGCGGTCGAGCACCGGCGCGAGAGCCGGCGGATCGGCCTTCAGCGCGATGCTCTGCTGCGCGGCCAGCTGCGGATGGAGCGCCGTCGGCAACCAGCGCACCTTCCAGCCGTCCTGCGTGGAATGGACCTGCGCGTCGGCCCGGTACGTCCAGTTCCGGCCGCGCGGCAGCTTCCAGGTGAGCTGATAGGTCGCCGTCCCGTTGTCCGCCCCGGACGAATGCCGGACCTGCTTGTCTACGATGGTGATCGACTCGGGCGAAAGCGCTTTCCGAACCATCTCCAGCGACGAGCGCGCGGCCTCCGGCGAATCGGTGAAGGCGGCCGCGGCGGCGGCGTCCCCGGAAGAGAGCCCGCCGAGGAAACCCGAGACGGCGTCCTCGGGACCCGAATCGGCGAAGAGGCCGCACCCGGCGGCCGAGAGGCCCACAACCCCCGCGAGCACGACGACGGCAAAACGACGACCTGCAGGCATGCTTCGAATCCTGCCAGCCCCGGCCCGTTCCGGCCGGACGCGACACGGTCTAGAAGAGAACGGTCGCGTACCGGCCGACCTGCTGGAAGCCGATCCTGCGGTAGGCGGCGAGCGCCGGGCTGTTGTAGGCGTTGACGTACAGGCTCGCCGTGCGGCCCATCCCGCGGACGAGCCTGGTCACCACGGACGCCGTCCCGGCCGTGCCGAGCCCGCCGCCTCGGCGTTCCGGATGCACCCAGACGCCCTGGATCTGGCCGACCGTCGAGGACATCGCACCGATCTCGGCCTTGAAGACGACCTCGCCGTCCTCGAACCGCGCGAACGCCCGGCCGCCGGCGATCAGCTCCGCGACGCGGGCGCGATACCCGGCGCCACCGTCACCGTTGCGGGGGTCGACGCCGACCTCCTCGACGAACATGGCGATCGCGGCCGGGAGATATCGGTCGAGTTCCTCCGGGCGTACCGCGCGGACCAGCGGATCGGCGGCCACGGCCGGGACCCCGTCGAGCGCCAGCAGCGGCTGGTCGTGCCGGACTTCGCGGGCGGGGCCCCATTCCGGCTCGAGTTCGTCCCAGAGCCCCAGCACCTGCTCGGACGGGCCGACCAGTGACGAACAGGTCCGCTGGCGCCGCAGGGCGCGATCGGCGAAGGAACGCAGAGCGGAGGCGTTGCCGCGCAAGGGGATCAAGTTCGGCCCGGAGAAGCACAGCCCCTGGAGCCTGCCCGCGCGAACGGGACGGGAATCCGCGGCCCAGAGCTCACCACCGAGCCGCCAGGGGTCGAGACCCGCCGTCTCCACCCTGGCACTCACCATGCAGCTGCCGACCGGGTCTGTGGCGAGCGCGGCACGGACCGCGGGATAGTCCCGATCATCGAGCAGCCGTGCACCTGCAAGCCGCAACACCACTCCAGGGTGCCAGATCGGCGGCTTAAACGGAACGCAAGCTTTAAGACACGCTGAGAGAACTTCGGCAGGTCGGGCCCCACAAGCGCCAGGAAAGGTCCTTTCCTGGCAAAATTTGCGAGGAAAGGACCTTTCCTAGCGTGGTCTCGACCACTCGGGCGGACTCAGCCGACGGTGACGGTCGGCTCTCCCTCACCGATCGTCTGACCCGACTCCTCGGCGATGCGCATGGCCTCTTCGATCAGCGTCTCGACGATCGCGTGTTCGGGCACGGTCTTGATGACCTCGCCCTTGACGAAGATCTGGCCCTTGCCGTTGCCCGAAGCGACGCCGAGGTCGGCTTCGCGGGCTTCGCCGGGCCCGTTGACGACGCAGCCCATGACCGCGACGCGCAGCGGGACCTCCATGCCCTCCAGCCCGGCGGTGACCTGCTCGGCGAGGGTGTAGACGTCCACCTGCGCGCGGCCGCACGAGGGGCAGGAGACGATCTCGAGCTTGCGCTCCTTGAGGTTCAGCGACTGCAGGATCTGGATCCCGACCTTGACCTCTTCCACCGGCGGCGCGGACAGCGAAACGCGGATGGTGTCGCCGATGCCCTGCCGCAGCAGCGCGCCGAAGGCCACGGCCGATTTGATGGTGCCCTGGAACGCCGGGCCCGCCTCGGTGACGCCGAGGTGCAGCGGGTAGTCGCACTGCTCGGCGAGGATCTCGTACGCACGCACCATGACCACCGGGTCGTTGTGCTTGACGGAGATCTTCACGTCGTAAAAGTCGTGCTCGGCGAACAGCGACGCCTCCCACAGCGCCGACTCGGCCAGCGCCTCCGGGGTCGCCTTGCCGTACTTGTCCATGATCCGCTTGTCGAGCGAACCCGCGTTGACGCCGATCCGGATCGGGGTGCCGTGGTCCTTCGCGGCCCGCGCGATCTCCTTGACCTGGTCGTCGAACTTGCGGATGTTGCCCGGGTTCACCCGGACCGCCGCGCAGCCCGCCTCGATCGCGGCGAAGACGTACTTCGGCTGGAAGTGGATGTCGGCGATCACCGGGATCTGCGACTTCCTCGCGATGGCGGGCAGCGCCTCGGCGTCGTCCGCGGACGGGCACGCGACGCGCACGATGTCACAGCCCGCAGCGGTCAGCTCGGCGATCTGCTGCAGCGTCGCGTTGACGTCGGAGGTGAGCGTGGTGGTCATCGACTGCACCGAGATCGGGTGCTCGCTGCCGACGCCGACCGGCCCGACCTGCAGCTGTCGGGTCTTGCGACGCTCGGAGAGGACGGGAGGAGGAAGCGCTGGCATACCTAGAGCGACAGTCACGCCTTCAAGCGTACCTACCCCGATCGGCGGACATCCACGACGTCAGCCGTCACGGTGAGCAGCATTACCTGGGCAGCCCAACGGTGCTGACAGCGCGCTCCGGCACCGGCCTCCCGCGTCACTGAAACAGCTTGACCGGGTTCACGATGTCGGCGGTGACGGTGAGCAGAGTCACCGCGCCGCCGATGAACACGAGCACCATCGTGACCGCGGACAGCTTCGTGTAGTCGACCGGACCACCCGCCGCCTTGCCGCGCAGTTTGCGGAACCAGTCCCGCACCCGCTCGTACCAGACGACCGCGATATGCCCGCCGTCGAGCGGGAGCAACGGCAGCAGGTTGAACACGCCGATGAAGAAGTTCAGGCTCGCCAGCAGGAGCACGAAGATCTCCCACAGACCGCGTTCGGCGGCCTCGCCACCGATACGGCTGGCACCGACCACGCTGACCGGCGTGTTCGGGTCGCGCTCGCCGCCGAAGATGGACTCCACCACCGCGGGGATCCGCGACGGGAACTCGATCAGCCGCTTGGCGGTCTCGGAGAACATCGTGCCGGTGAAGCTGACCGTCGCGCCGACCGCGTCGACCGGGCCATAGGTCGCCACCAGTGTCTTCGGGACCGGTGAGGCGCCGATCATGCCGACGTCCTTGACGGTGGTCTTGTTCTCGCCGTCGGCGACCAGGCGCTGCACGCGCGGCACGTCGACGGTCAGGTTGAGCCGCTGCCCGCCGCGCTCGACCACGAACGGAGTCGGACCGCCGGCGACCTGGACGGCCGCGAGCACGTCGGTCCAGTTCGGCGTCGGCTTGCCGGCGACCGACACGATCCTGTCACCGGCCTGGATACCGGCGGTCTTCGCCGGGGTCGGCGCGTCCGCCGGGCAGCTCGTGTCGTTGAGCTGCTCCATCGTGGTGGCCGTACGGGCACAGGAGGTGGCGTTGATCACCGGCTGGGTGGGAGCGGCCTGCGCCTCGGGGTTCGGCAGGCCCATGGTGATGGCCATCAGGTAGAGGATGATGAACCCGAGGATGAAGTGCATCGCCGAACCCGCCGACATGACGACGGTGCGCTTCCAGGTCTTGAAGCGCCACATCGCGCGCTTCGACTCTTCCGGAGTCACCTCGTCGAGCGCGGTCATGCCCGCAATGTCGCAGAACCCGCCGAGCGGGATCCACTTCACGCCGTACTCGGTCTCACCGCGGCGGAAGGAGAAGATCGTCGGCCCGAAGCCGATGAAGTAGCGCCGGACCTTCATGCCGAATGCTTTCGCCGCCCACATGTGGCCGGCCTCGTGCAGCGCTACGGACAGGCAGATACCCAGCGCGAACAGCACGATCCCGAGAATGAACCAGAGCACGCGCTACTTCCCCTTACCGATCAGCGCACCGGCACGCGCGCGAGCCCAGCGCTCGGCAGCTAGTACGTCATCAACGTCGCGAGGTTCACGACGCCATTCGTCGGCGGCTTCCACCACCTGGGCAATAGTGTCCACAATCGAGGTGAAGCCGGTGTTCTGTGCCAGGAAGGCGGCCACCAGTTCCTCGTTCGCCGCGTTGTAGACGGCCGGGACGCAGCCGCCGACGGTTCCGGCGTGCCTCGCCAGCTCGACGGCGGGGAACGCGTCGTTGTCCAGCGGCTCGAAGGTCCAGCTCGCGGGCTTGTCCCAGACACACGCGGCCGCGGCGCCGGGCACACGATCCGGCCAGTGCAGGGCCAGCGCGATCGGCAGCCGCATGTCGGGCGGGCTGGCCTGGGCGATCGTCGAGCCGTCCACGAAGGTCACCATCGAATGGATGATCGACTGCGGGTGGACGACCACGTCGATGCGGTCGGTCTCGATGTCGAACAGGAGTTTCGCCTCGATCAGCTCCAGTCCCTTGTTGACCAAAGTGGACGAGTTGATCGTGATGAGCGGACCCATCGACCAGGTCGGATGCGCCATCGCCTGCTCGACGGTGACGTCGGCGAGTTCCTCGCGCCCGCGGCCGCGGAACGGTCCGCCCGACGCGGTGAGCACCAGCCGGGCGACCTCGGACTCGCGGCCGGCGCGCAGGGCCTGCGCGATCGCGGAGTGCTCGGAGTCGACCGGGACCAGCTGGCCGGGTTTGGCCGCGGCCAGCACGAGCGGCCCGCCCGCGATCAGCGACTCCTTGTTGGCCAGCGCGAGCGTGGCGCCGGTGGCGAGCGCGCGCAGGGTCGGCGGGAGCCCCTGTGAGCCGGGGAGCGCGTTGAGCACGACGTCGACCGGGGTGGCGTCGATCATCTCGACGACCGCGTCGGCCCCGGCGAAAATGCGCGGGAGTTTGAAGTCGCCACGGTTGTAGCCGCGCTTCTGCGCCTCGGCGTACAGCGCGAGCTGCAGATCTTCCACGGCCGTCGGCCTGCTGATCGCCACGGCGTCGACCTGGTGCGCCAGGGCCTGCGCGGCCAGCGCGGCGGGGTCGGAGCCGCCCGCGGCGATCCCGGCGACCCGGAACAGCTCCGGGTTACGGGCCGCGACGTCGAGGGCCTGGGCGCCGACCGATCCGGTCGAACCGAGCACGAGCACACTTCGCGAGGTAGTCATCGGGTCTCATTGTCGCTTGGGGCCCGTCGGGCGCGTGCAGCCAGGTGTGGGATCATTCGCGGGCAAGCGAACCATCGGGTTTTGAGGAGTTGATCGTGGCGAGCAAGGCGGTCGAAAAGCGCGGCCGGGTGGGCGTCGACACCGTTGACCCCCGCGACGAGCCGTCGGCCGAGTGGGGCTGGCACGGTTCCTTCCCGAAGGCGACGCGGATCGCGGGCTGGCTGACCGCGATCATCCTGCTGGTGATGCTGTACGGCAACCACCACGGCTGGACCGAAAACCTGTGGCTGATCGGCCTGTCCCTGCTGCTCGTGTTCGGCCTGGTGCTGGACATCCGCAAGCAGCGCACGGCCTGGCGCAAGTAGCTTTTTCACGGCTCAATGGCCCCTGTCCACCTTCGTGGGCAGGGGCTATTGGCCGTTGTGGGTCCACAGCTCGCCGACGATCTTGACCGCGTCGCCCGCCTCGACCCCGTAGCGATGCCGGTACTTCGCCGCCGGCCGCTGGACGACCGCGGCGACCTCTCCGATGGCGACGTTGTTCCAGGTGTCGTTCGGGTAGAACTGCCGCATCACGGCGAGGAACCTGCCGGTCGCCCAGACCGGGTCGGTCCGCTGCTCGAAACTCCCCCAGCTCGCGCGCTGCTGGAAGAGCCCGACCGAGTCACCCAGGCCGCCGTCGAGGTTCGCGACGCTGGACTCGACGATCACCGTGGCGATCGCGATGGCCGCCGCGCGATCGTTGAACCCCGCTCTCTGGACGGTCTCGACGATCACTCTGGCGCACGACGTGTTGTACGGGTTCATGTAGCCGCGCATCTTGGTGGCGAGTTGCTGGTTGAGGCTTTTGGCGGCGTCCGCGTCGTCGGCCGTCGCGCCGGCTTGGACGCACGGTAAGGCGACGTGTTCGACCTGGTCCGGCCGGATCTCGGTGGGCGGGAGCAGGACGAGGGAGAGGGCGAGGGCGAGGTACGTGGCGGTGAACATGCGGCTCCCGGTGGGTCGTGGGTGGCGATTCGTGTTTCTAACCCGAATCGCCACTCACGACCACCTGAAGCGGTCGTGGCGAGCACCAAGGTAGTGAAGGCCTCCTTCACTACCTTCAGCGTAGGCAAGGAGGCCTTCACGGACCCGAGCAAGGGCAGCACCCGCGTGAACCGCTACCCGACGACCATCCTTTTGGGTTAGGTTCCCCCTCATGAAGCTGCGCTGGGGTGTCACCGCTGTCGTTTCCGCTCTCGCCGCCGTCCTGCTGCCCGGTGTCGCCACCGCCGCGCCCGCCCCGGCGTCCCTGCCGATCGTGCGCTGCGAGTTCACCCCGACGCCGGAAAACCCCGCGGCCCGGCCGGTCCTGCGCCCGCTCCCCTTCGCGTTCACGCGCGGCACCGTCGACGTCACCTTCCGCTTCAACTACGGCCCGGTGACCGTGCGCCTGAACCGCGCCGGCGCCGCTCCGTGCGCCGTCCACAACCTGGCAAGCCTGGCCCTGCAGCGCTTCTACGACCGCAGCCAGTGCTGGCGCCTGACGAACTCGTCGCGCCTCGGCGTCCTCCAGTGCGGCGACATCTACGAAGCCGAGAAGGGCGGACCGGGCTACAAATTCCCGGACGAGGTCGACGGCACCGAGATCTACGAACGCGGCACCATCGCCATGGGCAACCAGGGCCCCGGCACCAACGGCAGCGAGTTCTTCATCGTGCACTCGTTCGCGAACATCCCGAAGAACTACTCGGTGATGGGCAAAGTCGTGCGGGGCATGGAGGTACTGGACCGGATCGTGGCGAACGGCATCATCCCGACGGATCCGAACGGCCCGCAGGACGGGTTGCCCGCAAAGCCGGTGAAGATCCAGAAGGCGACCGTCCGTTTCTGAAGCCGGTTCGGAAAGCGGTCTGCATGCCTTGAGCGGCGGCGTTCGCGCACGGAAATTCGGGCGCTATTTGAGGGGTAAGACATACGTGCCGTGTCATGACAAGCGGGCCGCTCACCGCGCCTACCCGATGACCGTGACGCAAAACGGCGATCACGGCCACGCTAGCGTTTACAGGGCAGCCTCCCCACACCACCTTCGCCCTACTTTAAGAATCCGAATCGCCACTCACGACGTTTCTCCGCGCGGATTTCGGGCAGCGATCGACATCGGCAGGCCTCCCAGGCCCACGGAGCTCCCGGGCCTGGGAGAGCGAGGAAAAGTCCCCACCAGCCAGTTCGAGTTTCGCGACATGCGGCGGGTCGAGTAGATCGACAGATCGACCGTAGCGCCAGACACTGACGACTCGAAGCTCGACCGACGCCTCCGCATCGTCGCTCAATGTAGCCACGTCGAAAACATCTCCCGCAGAAATTGTCCCGTTCAGACACCGAACAACGCATGCCACTGTCCCGCCAAGGGCTGACTCGACACTCTCGACACTTACTCGAATTTCACTTCCCATAGCCGCGGGCCTCCTCAATGAACCGTCGGATCTGGGCAGGGCTGAGCTTCTGCGTAGTTGCGAGTATCTGCGACAGGTCCCCAATCCCAATACGGCCGGGTATTCCGAATCCCATTTCACCCAATATCGAACGAGCTACAGACGAAGGTATCTCAATACTTGCCCGCCTGGCGAATTCACCTGGACTCAGTTCCACACCCACTTCAAGTTCAGACGGTATGTAACCCTCATACGTGGCCACTCCGGCCAAATCACCTGGCAAAGCGATCTGTACCACGGCTTCTCCATAGTTCTCCGAGTGCGTCGCAAAAGTTGCCGCGACACCCGGATCCGTCGAAGTCGGAGTGATTCCGACACGTTGTGTGCCGTCGCTGCCACCGTAACCTTGCGTAGTCCCGCGGAAGACTGCCGGCCCACTGGCTTCATCAGGCTGAGTCGCGTCCGGTCCTTCGCAGGCGAACGCCGTCCGTGAGGTACCACCGTTGAAGTCGTCCCGGACGACCCCACCACCGCAGTTGTCCCAAGCCGACACCTGCGAAGGCAGAAGCGGCGAAGGGATCGGCGCGTCGACGTTCTGGACCACCGGGTTCTTCGCGTCCAGGACCTGCTTGAGGAAGATGTCGTAGATCGACACCAGGTCCTGGACGTTGTCGAGGACTCCGGCGACCACGTTGGCCGGCAGGTTCGGCGACGACGAGATCTGCGGCCCGCTCACCAGGGGGTTCTTTGCAGCGTCCGGGATCCGGTCGGCGACCCGCTCCGCCCTCTTCTTTTGGTCGATCCGCGCCTGGATGCCCGGCGGCGGCGGCGGAGGCGGAGGCGGAGGCGGAGGCGGAGGAGCGATCCTCTTCGGGGGCCGGGGACCAGGACCAGGGCCAAGACCAGGGCCGGGGCCGGGGTTGCTTCCGCTCCTCCAGGAAGGATTCCAAGCCCTGTCACTCCTGGTGTCCACCCAGTAGCCAAGGCGGCCGCTACCGGCATAGCAGTCCCGGAAACCGAAGCCGCACCCCGCTCGCCACGCCTCTCGAGTGGTCGTAGCACAACGATTGCCTGCCGCATCTCGGAACTCACAAGACGGTCCGGCGGCCGGGACATCCCAGAGGAAGTTGTAGGCATTGCCGATCCATCCGCCGAACCGGGAGCCGAACCGGGCCGCTCCCTTCCAGGGGTTGTATGCCGGCGGCGCTGCTACCGGAGCCGGAGCCGGGGGCGCGGGGGCGACCACACGGTGTCCGTCCGGGTCGATTCCATTGAGCGAACTGGCGTTCCCGTACGTATAGCGGTTCGCTCCCACCGAGGGACTGACCGGCAGGGAAATACTGTCCCGTGCGTTGAAGGTCCCCGAACCCGGTGAGTACCACCGCGCCCCCATGTCGACCGAACCGGTGCTCGGATCCGTGTAGTCCGACTGGAAACCCAGCGCGCTCGAGACACCGTTGGACGCGGTCTTCCCGCCGAACGGGTCGAAGGTCGCCGAGCCGGTCAGGACTCCCGCGGACGCGTCGAGCATGCCGACGACGTCCGAGTGCTGGTCGGTCAGCGTGAGCTGCGCAGCACCGTCCGGAGAGCGCTGGGCCAGCACGCCGTCACCGGGCCCGACGGCGAAAGCCGACGAGCCGTCCGAAACCAGGTCGAGGCTCAGTCCGTCGTAGGAGAACGGCACACCGTTTCGCGACGAGGTGCGGTCGAGGCCGTCGTATTCGTAACTGACACCACCCTGCTTGACCGCACGATCGAAGCCGTCGAATCCGGATTGGACGGTTCCGGCCGGGCCGGTTCGTGAGACCAGAGTTCCCCGGGGGCTCCACGAGAAGCCTTCGGCGCCCTGGGCCAGCTGCCGGTTCCGCTCGTCGAAAGTCGACGTCTGCTCTCCGGCCTTGATCCTGTTGCCCGAGTCGTCCCAGCCGTAGCCGACGGTCTGGCCGCCGGCGGTCCACGACTTCAGCCGGCCGGCGTGGTCGTAGGCGTAGGCGTTGTCCGCGGCGCCCGCGAAACCGACCGTCTTCTTGGCGGTCAGCCGGTCGTTGAGGTCGTAGCCATAGGTCAGCGACGCCACGGATTTACCGTCCGCGCCCTTCAGCTCATCCTTGGACTGACGGCCGAAATCGTCATAACCGTACGTCCGCACGCGTCCCGAGCCGTAGTCGAGGCTCGCCACCTTCCCCGCGTCGTCGTAGCCGATCGTCTGTTTGACGCCGGTCAGACCGTCCTGCTGGGTGTCGAGCCGCCCCTTCGAGTAGGTGAAGGCCGCAGTTCCGGCGCCATCGACCCGATTAGTCAGCCGTCCGCTGTCGTCGAAGCCATACTTCGAGGTGCCGGTCGTCGGACCGGTGCTGGTGAGCAGGCCACCACGATCGTTGTAGGTGAACGTCTTCTCTCCGCCGGGCGTGTCGACGCCCAGCAACCTTCCTGCCAGGTCGAACCGCTGCTTGCGTTCCGTCGTCGCTTGTTCGGCACCTGTCGCGGTCTCGGACCTCAAGCGGCCGAGGGTGTCGAACACGGGCCGCCGGACGACATCGCCTGGTGCCCGGACCGAGGCTGGCCTGCCGCCGAGGTCGTACGCCGTCGTCCACGTACGATCCGTCGCCGCGGGATGCGCCTGTGTCGCGGGCTCGATGACCGATTCCGGTAATTTCAGCGAGTTGTACGTCTGGTAGGTCGCGTTGCCCCGGCCGTCCGTGACCCGCGTCCTGTTCCCGGCCGCGTCGTACCCGAAGCTCGTCGTAATGGCCGCCGATTCGGAGACCGGCTCCTGCTGCTTGACGAGCAGCCCACGGCTGTCGTACTCGAAACGGGTCGTGCGGCCGAGAGCGTCGGACGCGGACACCTTGTTGCCGTCAGCGTCGTAAGCCGCCGCCGTCTTGCGCAGGATCCGCTCTTCCGGCGAAAGGCTGTAGACACCGGTCGCCCGGCCTGCCTGGTCGTAGCTGACGTACTCGGTACGGCCGTGCCCGTCGGACTCCCGGACCTGTCGCCCAGCGAGGTCGTAACCGTATCGCGAGACCACTCCTGCCGGGTCGGTCGCCTTGACCCGCTGACCGAGCACGTCGTACTCGTAGGCGGTGAGCTCGCCGGTCGGAGCGGTTTTCGACCGGAGGTTGCCGGAGTCGTCGTAACGCAGCTTCGTGACGAAAGCGGCGGGGTCGGGACGGCGTTCCAAGCGCGTCGCCGTGACCTGACGGCCGAGATCGTCGTAGGTCGCCTCGACTCGCGACAGCGTGGGGTCGGTCGTCGAGAGCATTTCCCCTTCGGTCGTGTAGCCGTACTTCCAGACACCGCCGGGGCGATCGCCCGCCTCGGGGTCCGGGTCGATCCGCTCCACCGGCCGGTTCAGCTGGTCATAGCGGTATCGGGTGACGGCGCCGAGAGGATCGGTCTGCGCCAAAAGATTGCCCAAGGCGTCGTACTGCCGTTTCGAGACCGCCTTCGCCGCGACGGAGTCTCCCGGTTTGCGGTACTCCGCAGACGTCGCCTGGATCAAACGCCCGAGCCGGTCGTACGACTTCGTCTCGACAGTGCCGTTTGGATCCCGGGTCTCGGTCACCTCGCCGAAGGTGTTGTAGCCCGACGTACTCTGCGGACGCGTCGCGGCGGCCGTGGAACCTGCGGTCTCCGCGGAAACGGGTGCGAGTGTGGTGACGGACAACCGCCCCAGCTTGTCGTAGGCGAGATTGGTGGTGAACCCGGCCGCGTTCGCGCCAGAGACGTTCCCTCGCGGCGCCGTGATCGAGGTGGCCGATCCTCGCTGGTCGTAGGCGACGGTGGTGGTGAGCTTCTCCGTCAGGCTCTTCGTCACCGATGTGCTGGTCTGGCGGCCCGCCACGTCGTAACGGAACTCGGCCGTCTCCTGGTTCCCCAGGTCCAGTCGCGTGCTGTTCGAACTCTGTCCGGTGTGGACGACCTTTTCGACGTCGCCACCCGATCCGTAGGTCCAGGCGGTCCGGTTGGCGAGGCCGTTCGGGTCGGCCGTCTCGGCGACGCCTCTTCCCGCGGCGTCGTATTCGTACGTGGTGACCCGGCCGCCGGGTTCCACGAGCTTGGTCTTCTGTCCCGCGGCGTCGTAAGTGAACTCCCGCAGGGTGACGTCACGCTTGGGCGCGCTGGGGTTGAACGGATCGCTCACGTTGTGCGCGATCACCTTCCAGGGCTTCCCGTCGCCGAAGTACTGGTAACGGGTCGTGCGGCCCATCGAGTCGGTCTCGCGGACTCTCCGCCCGGCCAGGTCGTAGCCGTAAGAGGCGAGGACCAGAGTGGGCGACGAGGACGTGTCACCGTCCCCGTCGGTGTCGCCGCCTTCGCCGGCGGGATCGGTCGCCTGCCCGTGCCAGGACCGCAACCGGACCTCCGCGAGGGCGTTACGCGCCGTGTACCCGTATTCGTACTTGTTTCCTGCGGGGTCGACCGTCCACATCTTGTTGCCGAAGTGGTCGTAACCGAAGTGGGTCGTCTCACCCTCAGCGTCGGTCACCTGGTTCTGCCGGCCGAAGGCGTCGTAGCCGAAGGTCGTGACGCGGCTGGGATCCCCGCCGGTCAGGTCCTTGGTCTCCGTGCGGATGACACTGCCGTCGGCGTCATAGGCGGTCAGCGTCTGCGCAGTGTGCGTCACACCGGTGATCGGATTCGTCACCCCCGGACCGGTCGCGGAGATCGGCTTCGAACGTGCGTCGTAGGCGTACGTGGTCGTCGATCCACTCGGATTCGCGTCGCTGACCACGGTTTCGGTCTTCTTGCGACCGAGGACGTCGTAGGTGTAGGACGTGCTCAGCCCGGCGGGATCGACGATCTTCGCGAGATCACCGTTGCGGAAATACGAGTAGGCCGTCACTCCACCACGCGGATCCGTGGTCTTGAGCAGCGAACCGGCGGGAACGTTGCCGCCGCCCACCGCCGCCTCGGACCCGTTCGCGTATTCGTGCCGCGTGACCTGCCCGGCGGCGTTGGTTTCGGTTGTCAGCAAGCCACGCACACCCAGATCCGTGTACGCGTAGTTCGTCGCGAAGGTCGCATCCGAACCATTCGCGGAACGCGCGTCCCTGGAGGTCAGGATCTTGTCGTTGCGCGGGTCCGTGACGTCCGCCGAGTTCAAGTAGTAGCTGTAGTAGGCGGTCTGGCAGTCCCCAGGCGCCACCCGGCAGGTCTTTCTCGAGACGACGTTGCCACGCTCGTCATTGGTGAGCACCAGGACGTTGCCGAGCTCGTCACCGATGGTGGTCTGGAATCCCTTTTCGTCGTAGTCGTAGGTGCGAACCCCTTGACCGTTGACAGGCCCACCGACCCAGGTTCCGTCACCGCCTACCGGTCCACCGCAATACGAGGGGTCACCCGGTGTCGGCGGCGCGCTCGGATCACAGGGAACCAGGTCCGGCGGCACCGGCTTTCCGCCGGAATCCCGCTTGTCCTCCTGCCGGAGCCCTTGGCCAAGGGGGGCGACGTACCGCAGGATGCGGCCACGAACCGGGTCGTAGTCGTAGAAGTGCAGCCGGTTCGCCGGATCCGCCACCTGAGTGGTGCGGATCAGGTTGGTCTCCGTCCCGGTGACGATGGGACGGCCGAGGCGCCAGCGTCCGCCGTCCCGGTCGACGACCTCGGAGAGCCGGTCCGCCGCGGCGTCGTAGCTCAGCTGGGCGGCCACCCGGCCCGTGGGCAAAGTGATCTTGGAGAGGTAGCTCGCACTCGTACGCGCTTGGTAGTGGGCCGCGGCGGTCGTCGGCCCGACCGGGTACTCGTAGAAGGCGACTTCGTCGATCTGGCCGGAGAAAAAGCGGCGTGCGTCGGCGCCCCAGGCCGGCCAGGCGGACGGCGGAACCGTGTACGCCGCGCCGATCTGGTTGTAGACGACGTCGTCGTGCGAGATCTCGCCTTGGACCGATCCGGCCTTCTGCCCGTCGAGGTACAGGGTCTGGGTGGCGAGTGAGCCGGAGAGCACGACGTGGTGCCAACGATCGTCGTTCACCACCGCGGCCGAGGTGATCGGCGCGGTCGCGCCGTTCCAGAACTGACCGCGCAGCTTCCCGTCGGTGCCGACGTAAAGCACCGGCACGGCACCGGACGGCGTGCCGCTGATCGGCGCCTTCTGGTACCCGAAGAGCGGGCCACCCGTCGTGGTCTTGAACCACAGTTCGACCGCGAGATCACGGTTCTTGCGGACCATCCCGTCCGGCAGCGTGACGACGGAGGACGTTCCGTTGAACGAAGCCGCCGTGTTCGCCCCGTCGGTCAGCGGACCCGGCTGACCGAGGACGACGTCCTTGTAGGTTCCGTTGTCCTTGCCGAGCTTGAGCCCGTTCTCGCTGGCCGCGGTGGTACCCGCGGACTCTCCCAGCCGCCAGTACGACGACGGCCGCGAGTCCACGACCGAACTGCGGTAGTGGGAACCCGCCGTGTAGTCGTAACCGGTACAGCCGCCGTCGGGGTCACAGACCTTGGTGAGCCGATCGCCGTCGTAAGTGTAGTTCCAGGTGAGCTGCTTGCCGTCGACCGGATCGGTGCTGACCGACGTGACATGGTTTCCGGTCCACTTGAAGTACAGGATCCGGTCGCTCGTGCGGCTGATCGCCCGCCGAAGTTGTTCGGGTGTCCCGTAATCGAGCTCGATGTGGTTGCCGGCGTGGTCGTAGATCTCGATGAGCCTGCCGTCCGGCCTGAACCGGTACAACGTCGCCGACTTGTCGGTCAACACCCAGCCGCCACCAGCGGCTTCGACCTCGATACGGAAGTTCGCCTGCCGTCCGGGCGGCGGCGCGAACGTACCGTCGTGGTTCCGTCCGAACCTGACCTGCTGGCCGTCCGGATAGGTTACGACCACGTTTCCGGAGCCGTCGCCGTCAGGGACGACCTTCATGTCGTACCGCGTCGACCAGCCTGCGCCGAAGAGCAGATCCTTGCGGGGATCGAGGCTGTTGTGGGTCCGTCCGACGGTCAGCTCCGGTCCCTTCACCTGCAGGGACGCGTCGATGGCACTGGTGAAGTAGTTCCCGGTCTGTGGATCGAAGTCACGCTGAGCACCGCTGTAGGGCGCGTTGGACAAATGCGAGGTGATCTCCGGCTGCGGCACCGCCGTCAGCAGGTGGCTCGGCGGAAGCTTCTGACTCTCGGAGTTCCCGTCGAAGGCGAAGGCCCGCCACTGATAGTCCATGCTCCACCGCAGCCCACCGACCGGGACCGTCCAGGTCCGCTTCGTCACGTAGCCCGAGTCCACACAGGACACACCGGTGAGCGTGCCGTCGGGTTTCGGCACGTACTTTTCGCATACCTCGAAGCGATACTTCAACGTCGACGAGACCGGAGCGTCGACATCGACGGCGTCGACCCACAGCTGCGGAGTCAAAGTCTGCGCCGAGAACCCGTTGGGCGGGTATTGCGCCTTCACAATCGGCGGTACGTCGAAGACGGTCATCGCCAGGCGGGTCGGCGGGATCTGTTCGTCCGTGAACCAGGAACCACCACGACGCAGCATGCTGAAGTCGAAGAAGTAGTCACCGACGTCGATCGCCTTGATCGTCGCGTCGAGAGTCACCGAATCGCCACGGGGGACATCGCGGGGTAGCGAAGCCGCTTCGATGGCGCCGACCGGAGCGCCTGCCTTGGTGAACACGCGATAGCCGAGCGCGAAGTTCGCGGCGGTCCAGGTGTCGGCGCCCCGGTTGGTGACGGTGATCTTGACCTTGCCGCTCTGCAGACGCGTGACCGGCGGTTCGGGCACTCCGCGATCGACCCGGTATTCGGCGTCGTAGGCGGAGTGGGTGACGAACAGGCGGGGCGGATTGGCGGTGCGGTTACCCGTGAACTTCTTCCATCCGAAGCGATCCGTCTCCGACGCGCGCACTGTCAGGCCGTAGTTGGGCTGCGCACCCGTGACCCATCGCTGCACCAGATCGCGTCCCGCCACGCCGAGTGGGATCAGCTCGGTCGCGGACGGACAGCTCGAAGCGTGCTGATAAAGACCGATATACCCATGCGCGAAAGACTCCTGCGCGAGAGCAGCGCCATATGCGGGGCCCGGGAACGCGCTCGATGTGTTCCAGGGTGCGATGACGTCGTGCACAGTGACCGGCCTCGGCTGGCAAGACCACGACCAGCTGCTCTTGAGCGTCAGCTGCGCGCCGAGGATCTTGTGGTTGCGCAGACGGTTCTCCACCCCGCCGAACGACAGGTAGCTGGCGGCCTTGGAGGAGCCGTTGGTGCCGACCCTGAGCTCTGTCCCGCCATCGATCCTCGAACCGCTCTGGAAGACCGCGCCACCGTCCGATACCGTCGTGTCGACGCTGGGGTCGACCTCGACCGGGAACTTGCGCGCCGGATCCCGGAGCCAGGCGGTGTCGAGCTCCACTCGCAGCACTGTCGCGCCATCGCGTTCCAGCAGCCGATAGGTGACACCTTCGGATCGTGTCTGTTCGCCGGTCTCGGGGTCGGTCCGGGCATCGACCATGAAGCCGGCCGGAATCCGCGCCCGTTCCCGACCCTCCGCGTCGAGCAACACGACGTCCCCACCCGCCATCGACGCTCGAAGACCCTTGAGACGCAAGGGAAATTCCCAGCTCGTCGGCGCGTTGACCGATTTGAGGACCAGGGTTTCCTTGACACCACCGAAAACGACGTCGAATCTGACGTCCGATTCGGGTCGCACCGATGGGTAGGTGACCCGGCTGCCTGACACGGCGCCACCCTGGCGCGCGGCGTCGGAGAGGCCGAAGCCGAAGTGGTGTTCATCGTCGATGCGAACATCGACCAAACCCTCCGCCGATGCCGCCGAAGCGAAGTTCAGCGCCACGCTGTCTCCACCGTTGCGCCAGCCTTCGTTCCGCTCGCGCGGGACGAGCGCCGTGTCGATCGTTCGGTAGGTGCCGTCCGGCGCACGGTAGTTGATCGCCTCGTCACCGAACTCCGTGGTCAGCGTGCCGTCGGCGTTGGCGAACGTACGATCCGTCGCCGTCCGGCGGTCCGGCAGCTCCCTGCTGGTCTTCTCGTCGAAACCCCGGACCTCCGCGGTGACCGGTTCGACCTTGACCGCGTTTTCCCGGACGTTCTCCGTACCGGCTGAGATCGGCGGGTACTTCGCCTGCAACGACTCCGCTCCCGCGACATTGGCCGGACCACCGGTCTCCGGCTCACCGGACGTCGCGTCCCCCTGGGCTTGCCGTGGCGACATCGCCATCGCCTGCTGGAGCAACTCGACGTCGGAAAGGCCGGACGCCCCGTACCGCGTGGCGGGCCCGAGCAATCCGGCCATGAGCGCGACGGCGAGGCCCAGCAAGCCGATCCTGCTCAACAAACCGGTTCCCCGTGAGCTGTGCCGGTGCGCATAAGACATGGGTAGACCCGTCCTCGTGAAGTGAAGTCACTGCAGGCATGGAAAGGAGGCGAATTCGCCCGGAGGCGGCCGGAAATTTCTCCGGCCGCATCCGGGCCTCATCGCCGGGGCGTCAGAACGACGGTTTCGGCAGCGGTCCGCCACGGTAGGTCGTGCCGTCCGAAGCCGGCGCCGACCGCATCGCCGCAGCCGGCGCCGGAGTGGGCGAATAGGCGTAGGTGACGCCGTCGATGTCCCGGAACGTCACGACCACCCCGCCCCCTGAAACACTCGTGACGGCCGGGTCGGTGGCCGACTGATAAGCCGCACCGGTCCGGGAGTCGATCAGCTGACGCCAGGCCTTGTAGCTCGTGCTGCCAGGCGCACTCTGCTCGGTCGTATAGACGTAGCCGTCGTTGGCCCGAACAGCGACGTGCACGATGCCACCCGAATCCACCGTCACAGCGGGCGGTCCAGCGGCGACGAGGCCTGTCAGAGGGACCCAGGCACCCGAGAATCCGTCGGCCTTCTCGCGCTGGGTGACCACCGCTCCGTCGGCCCGGGTCACGAAGGCTTCGAGCGAGTTGTCCGGGTTCGGGGCCCCGGCGAGCTTTCCAGTCCCCCCGCTGCCCGTCACAGCGGTCCAAGCGCTGAGCGCGCCGTTCGCGTAAGTGGCCTTGGTGTAAGCGCCGGCAGTCGTCCTCGCGACGAGGTCGATACCGTCGCCCTGCACCACGGCGGTGAGATCGCCGGCGAGCCCGGATGACGGGAGCATCCGCCACGGCAAGTATTGCTTGCTTCCCCCATCCTGGGGCCGTACCCAGAGCCGGCCAAGGCCGTCGATCATGAACGCGGCGCCGAGACCCGCCCGCTGAACGAGCGAAGCGGCATCCGGCGTCCAGCCGCCGAACCCGGAAACGGCAGGCCAGGTCGTGGTGCCCGTGGCCAGAGTGCTGGTGCGGCTTTCACTGTCCTGCCCGAGTGCGACGACGCGCAGGCTGTCGTCGGCAAGCCGGACCGCGGAAGGTGTCCCGGTATACGCCTGATGTCCGGGCACGACGGTGAACTCGACCACGGTGACGTCGTCGGAACGCTGGCGGCCATGGATCAGTCTGCCGAATCCGTCCACGTAGAAGTGCTGAAGCCTGCCACCCGCTCCTTCCAGCACGGTGCTGGGCGCGTTCGTCCGCAGTGGTACAGCCGGGCGGGTGGGCACCCCCGTGTTGACGAGCTTGCACTCGTCGGTCGTGACGGAGAGCTGCCAGTCCGCGCCGATGGTGCCGATGACCGTCGGGCCAGGAGCCCAGGTGCCATCTCCGAGGTAGCGATACCACTTGATCTGGCCGTTGTTCTTGTCGAGCGTGTAGAGGACGTCGCCGCCCGCGGACGCCATCTGGGCGAAGTTCTGCCAGCCACCGGCGCCGATGAGCTTCGCGTACTCGAGCCAGCGCTGGCTGTTCGCGTCGTAATGGAAGCGATGAAGGTCCCCACCGGGTGTGCGCGCGTAGAAGACACCAGCACCGGCCCCGACGATCATGTCGTACCGGGAGGTCGCCCAACCGGTGTCGATCAGCCGGTCGGTCCACACTTTGGTGGTCTCGTCGTAGCGGAGCCAGGCCAGGATGCCGTCGTGCGACCAGTAGAAGTCGCCCAGCGAATCGACGGTGATCCTGTTGCGCTGAGCGGGGTGAGTCACGCCTCGCCAGTTGGTGGCGATGATCTGCCCCGCCCCGCCGTTCTCCCAGCCGGTCGCCAGCCGCCGCTGCCGCAGGACGTCACCGTTGTCATTGATCAAGTACATACGGCCGTCCGGGCCGGCCAGGGTCTTTCCCGCCCAGGTATTGCCGATCGTCGTGTTGCCGGTCCACGACCTGGCGCCGGTCTCGGGCTCGTTGTGCCGGTCGAGCTGCAGCACCGTGTCGGGTTTCGTGTAGAAGACACCCGCGTTCGCCCGGCAGGTGATCGTCTCGGCGGCCGCGACCTGCGTTCCAGCCGCCGCGGCCACACCACTGAGCACGATGGTGAAGGCGGAGCAAAGAACCGCAGCTCTCCGGATGGACCGTCTCTGGCGCATGGAAATCCTTTTCGTAATGGTGAAGGTAATTCGGACAGCGTCACCGCGCTCCACCACGAAGACGTGGTGGAGCTGCGAGATCTTGGATGCAGCGTGAAGACGTGGCGTCAACGAAACGCCGACCGGACCAGCGAACGTGCCTGCTCCCGAACGATCGGACGCAGTCCCCTCCCCAGCGCCGGCCTCCGATTTCGGCGGGGCTCACCCTCCCGCGAGCCGTCCGATGATCACATCGGCACGCTCCGGCGCCCGTTACCGATTTTCTTACGATTCGGCTGTCTGGCCTACGTCCGACCGCCGGCGATAGTGGTCACGGCCACGCTGTGCCCCAGTCATCGCCGCGTCTCACAGTGCGGGAAGCCGAACCCGCGTTGGCCAGCGGGTGAGCAATTCAGGCGAAGTGCGCTTGTCCTGATCCGGTAGTCTGGACGCCAAGGTCGAGAGGCGCTGCAACGGACCGCCGGGTCCGCCACGCTCGGCCCCGGACATCACCGCAAGGGCGCCTCCCACGACATGGGAGGAGCGCTGGATGGAAACGACCGCCCTGCGAAAGCTGCTGGATGAGCGCATCGTCGTGCTCGACGGAGCCTGGGGGTCGATGCTCCAGAACGCCGGCCTCGAGCCGGAGGATTATCGCACCGAGCGGTTCCAGGACCATCCCCGTGACATCACCGGCGACCCCGACCTGCTGAACATCACGAGGCCGGACGTCGTACTCGACATCCACCGCCAGTATCTGGACGCCGGCGCGGACATCACGACCACGAACACGTTCACCGCCACCACCATCGGCCAGGCGGACTACGGGCTCGAGCACCTCGCGTACGAGATGAACCTTCGCGGCGCCCAGATCGCCCGCGAGGCGGCGGACGCGGCGGGCGGGAAGTTCGTCGCCGGGTCGGTCGGGCCGCTGAACGTCACGTTGTCGTTGTCGCCCAAGGTCGAGGATCCGGCGTTCCGCGCGGTCACCTTCGACGAGGTGTACGCCGCGTACGCCGACCAGATCAAGGCACTCGCCGAGGGCGGCGTGGACCTGCTGCTCATCGAGACGATCTTCGACACGCTCAACTGCAAGGCCGCGATCGCCGCCGCCCGCGACGTCGCACCGCATCTGCCGCTGTGGATCTCGGTGACGATCGTCGACCTCAGTGGCCGGACGCTGTCCGGGCAGACGGTCGAGGCGTTCTGGAGCTCCATCGAGCACGCGGAACCACTGCTCGTCGGCGTCAACTGTTCGCTGGGCGCGGAGGAAATGCGCCCGCACATCGCCGAACTGTCGCACCTCGCGGGCACGTACACCGCCTGTCACCCCAACGCCGGCCTGCCGAACGCGTTCGGCGGGTACGACCAGACGCCCGAGGAGACCGGCGGGCTGCTCGGCGACTTCGCCACGGCCGGGATGGTCAACGTCGTCGGCGGCTGCTGCGGCACGACCCCCGCGCATATCAAGGAGATCGCCGACGCCGTCCGCGGGATGACCCCGCGGAACGTCCCGGCCCCGAAGCCGCACACCAGGTTCAGCGGGCTCGAGCCGTTCGAGATCGGCAAGGACACCGGGTTCGTCATGATCGGTGAGCGGACCAACGTCACCGGATCCGCCAAGTTCCGCAAGCTGATCGAGGCCGACGACCACCAGGCCGCCGTCGACGTCGCGCTGGAGCAGGTCCGCGGCGGGGCGAACCTGCTGGACGTCAACATGGACGCCGATCTGCTCGACAGCGAAAAGGCGATGACCACGTTCCTGAACCTCATCGCCACCGAACCCGAGGTCGCCCGGCTGCCGATCATGATCGACAGCTCGCGCTGGACGGTGCTCGAGGCCGGACTGAAGTGCGTGCAGGGCAAGGGAGTCGTCAACTCCATCAGCCTCAAGGAAGGCGAGGAGCAGTTCCTCCAGCAGGCCCGGCGCATCCGCGACTACGGCGCGGGCGTGGTCGTGATGGCCTTCGACGAACAGGGCCAGGCCGACACCGCCGACCGGAAGGTCGAAATCTGCGGCCGCGCCTACGACCTCCTGACGCGGCAAGCCGGTTTCGTCGCCGAGGACATCATCTTCGACCCGAACGTGCTCGCGGTCGCGACCGGTATCTCCGAGCACAACGGCTACGCCAAGGCGTTCATCGACGCGCTGCCGCGGATCAAGGAACGCTGCCCCGGCGTGCACATCAGCGGCGGTATCTCGAACCTCTCCTTCTCCTTCCGCGGCAACAACGTCGTGCGCGAGGCGATGCACTCGGCCTTCCTGCTGCACGCGGTACGCGCCGGGCTGGACATGGGCATCGTCAACGCCGGGCAGCTCGCGGTCTACGAGGACATCCCCAAGGATCTGCTGGAGCTGGTCGAGGACGTGCTCTTCGACCGCCGCGCGGACGCCACCGACAGGCTGGTCACGTTCGCGGAAACGGTCAACGGCAAGGGAACCCAGCGCACGGTCGACCTGTCCTGGCGCGACAACACGGTCGAGGCACGGCTCAGCCACGCGCTGGTGCACGGCATCGTCGACTACATCGAAGAGGACACCGAGGAAGCGCGCCAGAAGCTGCCGAAGCCGCTGGAGGTGATCGAAGGCCCTCTGATGGACGGCATGAAGATCGTCGGCGACCTGTTCGGGGCCGGAAAGATGTTCCTGCCGCAGGTGGTCAAGAGCGCGCGCGTGATGAAGCGGTCGGTGGCCTACCTCGAGCCGTTCATGGAGGCCGAGAAGGAGAAGGCGCGCCTCGAAGGCCGGGTCGAAACCCGCCAGGGCAACGGGAAGGTCGTCCTGGCGACGGTCAAGGGCGACGTGCACGACATCGGCAAGAACATCGTCGGCGTCGTCCTGGGCTGCAACAACTACGAGGTGATCGACCTCGGCGTGATGGTCCCGGCTTCGGTCATCCTGGACACCGCGGTCTCCGAAGGCGCCGACGCGATCGGGCTTTCGGGCCTGATCACGCCGTCACTGGACGAGATGGTCAACGTCGCCGCCGAGATGGAGCGGCGCGGGCTGAAACTCCCGCTGCTGATCGGCGGCGCGACCACTTCGCGCCAGCACACCGCGGTCCGCATCGCGCCCGCGTACGAGCACACGACCGTGCACGTCCTCGACGCCTCCCGCGTCGTCGGCGTCGTCGGTGACCTGCTCGACGCCGACCGCGCCGAGATCCTCGACAAGAAGAACCGCGTGGACCAGGAAGAGCTGCGCGTCCAGCACGCGAACAAGCAGCGGACGCCGTTGCTGACGGTCGAGCAGGCGAGGGCCAACCCGGAGAAGGTCTCCTTCGACGACATCCCGACGCCCGCGTTCACCGGCGTCCGGTACGTCTCGCCGTCGCTCACCGAGCTGCGCGAGATGATCGACTGGACCTTCCTGTTCCTGGCCTGGGAGCTGAAGGGCAAGTACCCGGCGATCCTGAACAACCCGGTGGCCAGGGAGCTGTTCGACGACGCGAACACGCTGATGGACCAGATCATCGCCGAAGAGCGGTTCCAGGCGAAGGGCGCGTACGCGTTCTGGCCGGCGCACTCCGAGGGTGACGACATCATCCTGGAGGCGGGCGTCAAGTTCCCGATGCTGCGCCAGCAGACCAAGAAACCGCTGTCGCGGCCCAACCGCTGCCTGGCGGACTACATCGCCCCGGCCGGCGCGGGCGACCACCTCGGCGGCTTCGCGGTCACCATCCTCGGCGCCGAGGACTTCGCGGCCGAATTCGAGGCGAACCAGGACGACTACCGCGCCATCATGGTGAAGGCGCTCGCGGACCGGCTCGCCGAGGCGTTCGCCGAGTACCTCCACCTCAAGGCGCGGCGCGACTGGTTCGAGCCGGACGCCGATCCGAAGCTGGAGGACCTGCACGCCGAAAGGTTCCGCGGCATCCGCCCGGCGCTGGGCTACCCGGCCAGCCCGGATCACAGCGAGAAGCAGGAACTGTTCGAGCTGCTCGATTCCGACCGGCTCGGGATGGGGCTGACCGAGTCGTTCGCGATGACGCCGGCGGCGAGCGTCAGCGGGCTGATCTTCGCCCACCCCGATTCGCGGTACTTCACCGTCGGACGGCTTGGCAAGGACCAGGTCGAGGACTACGCCGTCCGCCGCGGCCTCGAACTGTCCACTATGGAGCAGTGGCTGCGGCCGAACCTCGCCTACGAGCCCGAATGACACAATGATCAGGTGACTGCCGAAGGCTCGGACTTCCTGCAGCTGGACATCGGGGACGCCCCGCCGGGGCGCCGGTCGGACTGGCTGGCGTCGCGGTTGCGGCACGCCATCTCCGACGGGCGCCTGCCGGTCGGCAGCAGGCTGCCCGCGACCAGGGCGCTGGCCGCGGACCTGCGGGTCTCCCGCGGTGTGGTCACCGAGGCCTACCAGCGGCTGGTCGAGGACGGTCATGTCGCCGGACGCGGCCGCGCGGGCACGGTGGTCGTCGCGGCACCGGCCCGGACGAAGGAGCAGACGACACCCGGTCCCCCGTCCGCGGGTACGATCTTCCAGCCCGCGCCCGGGATCGGCGTCTTCGACTCGCTCCGGTCGACCCCGGCGAGGATCGACCTGTCCCCCGGCGTGCCGGATCTGACGGCGTTCCCGCGAACGGCCTGGCTGCGCGCCGAACGCACCGTGCTCAACAACCTCTCGGCGGCGGACTTCGGCTACGGCGACCCGCGGGGCGCGCCCGCCTTGCGGCTCGCGATCGCGCACTGGATCGCCCGCACCCGGGGTATCACCGCCGACGCCGACGACGTGCTGATCGTCGCCGGTGTCGCGCAGGGCCTCGGCCTGCTGGCGCAGGTGCTGTGCGACAACGGGATCTCCGAGATCGCGGTCGAGGATCCGAGTTCGCTGGGCGCGCGGCAGCATCTGCATGACCGGCGGCTGGCGACGCCGCCGATCCGCGTCGACGACGACGGGGTCGACGTCGACGAGCTCGTGCGCAGTGGCGCGCCAGCCGTACTGCTCACTCCCGCGCACCAGTTTCCGACGGGTGTCGTGCTCGGCGGGGAACGCCGTCGCGAGCTCATGCGCTGGGCCGCGGACGGCGGGCTGATCATCGAGGACGACTACGACGCCGAGCATCGCTACGACCGCCCACCGGTCCCCGCGCTGCGCTCGATGCTCGCCGAACAGGTCTGTTACGCGGGCAGTGTGTCGAAGTGGCTCGCGCCCGCGCTCCGGGTGGGCTGGATGCTGGTGCCGACGCGGTACCGGGACGAGGTGGTGGCGGCCAAGCGGTTCGCCGACCTGGGCAACGCCGTCCTCCCGCAGCTGGTGCTCGCGCATCTGATGGAGTCCGGCGAGATGGAGCGGCAGCTGCGGTTCGTGCGCAAGCGGCATCGCCGCCGCCGGGACGCGATGATCGACGCGCTCCGGACGCATCTCCCGGACGCCGTGGTGCACGGCGCCGCCGCCGGGCTGCACCTGACGATCACCTTCGACGCGGAGTTCTCCGATCTCCACTTCGCCGCCGCCGCGCTGGAGCAGGGCGTGAAGGTGCAGCCGCTGTCGTGGCACTGCCAGCGGCCGATGAACCCGGGGCTCGTCCTCGGTTACGGGGCGAGCCCGGCGAGCGACATCGCCGAGGGAATCGCCGTCCTCGGCAGGCTCCGGCGCTAGGCGCAGTTCGTCCTCTGAATGCGGTGGTTCGATGGCGAACTACCGCATTCAGAGGACGAACTGCCGGGGGAAGGGCAGGAGCGCGGACGGGTCTTCGACGTGGGCGTTGTGGCCCAGTCCGGGGAACTCGACGGCGAACGGGCTGAGCGCGCGAAGCTGCTCGGGACGGCTCATGGGATCGTGCTCGCCTGCCGCGAGGACGACCGGGCAGCGCGCCGCGCCGAGCAGTCCGCGCATGTCGGGAGCGCCGACGGCGAACGCGCGGGGGTCCAGCGCCAACCGCCAGCCACCTTCGGTTTCGACCACTCCGTCGGGATCCGCGCCGGTGAGGCCCGCCAGACCGGCGATCTTGAGAAAGCCGCGTTCGGCGTCTTCCCTGGCCGGGAACACTCGCGGCGGTTTCGCCGCCATGGCGGCCGCCCGCGAGAGGTCGGCCTCGCTCCATTCGACCTTGACGCCGACCGCGAGCAACCCGGCGACCTTCACCCCGAACCAGCCGGAGGCCAGCGCGAGCCCGACCACACCGCCCAGCGAATGGCCGACCACCAGTACCGGACCGCGTTCCGGGAGCGCGTCGGCGACCGCCGCGGCCAGTCCGCCGAACGAATAGTGGGGCAATCGGGGCGATCCCCCGTGACCAGGCAGGTCGGGCGCCAGCCAGCGATATCCCGGCTGCGCCATGAGGCCGTCCCAGACCGCTCCAGTCGCGCCGAGGCCGTGCAGCAGGAGCACGGCGGGGCCTTCGGTTCCGGCGGTGCGCATCTTCAGCGTTTCCACCGGACGGATCTTTCCGCAGTCCCCCTTCCGCGGGCTAGTCTCGACGCCGTGATCACCGATCCGGAGGTATACACCCGGGGCGTGCCGTACGAGCACCTCGCGTCACTGCGCCGGGGGTCACCGGTCGTACGCGTCGACGATTTCTGGGCCGTGCTGGGGCATTCGGACGTTAAGCACGTGCTGAAGAACCCGAAGCTCTTTTCGTCGCGGCTGGGCGGGACGCAGATCCGGGACCCGGCCACCGAGCAGGACCTCGGTTACGTCCGCCGGATGATGCTCAACATGGACCCGCCCGAGCACGCCCGGCTGCGAGGCCTGCTCACCAAGGCGTTCACGCCGCGTGCGGTCGCCAAGCTGACCGAGCGGATCCAGGGCTGGGCGCGGGATCTGATCGCCGGGGTCCGCGCGGACGGCGAGGGTGACTTCGCCGCGATCGCCGCCGATCTCCCGCTGCTGACGCTCGCCGAGGTCTTCGGGATCCCCGAACAGGACCGGCGGCTGATGTACGACTGGAGCAATCGCGTGATCGGCTATCAGGACGCCGACTACGCGGTGAGCGCGACCGTCGAGGCCGACGAGGTCACCGATCTCGCGCGGACGGCGCTGGCCGTCCGGCCGGTCCCGGGGCCGGACGGGTCGATGCCCGATCCGCGCACCCGCGCCGGAATGCCGGATCTGTACGCGTACGCCACCGCGCTCGGCGAGTACAAACGCCGGAACCCCGGCGACGATGTGATGAGCAACCTGATGAGTCACGTCGAAGACGGCGGGCGGGTGTCCATCGCGGAGTTCGAGAACCTGTTCTGGCTGTTTTCCGTGGCGGGCAACGAAACGTTGCGCAACGGCATCCCCGGCGGGATGCAGGCGCTGCTGTCGCATCCGGATCAGTACCGGCGGCTGCTCGCCGACCGTTCCCTGCTTCCCGGTGCGGTGGAAGAGATGTTGCGCTGGTGGTGTCCGGTCATGCACTTCCGCCGGACCGCGACCGAGGACGTCGTTCTGTCCGATGTGGACATCCGCGCCGGGGAAAAGGTGGTCGTCTGGTTCTCCGCCGCGAACCGCGACGAGACCGTTTTCGAGGATCCGGACCGCTTCGACATCGGCCGCGCTCCCAACGATCATCTGACCTTCGGGCACGGCCCGCATTTCTGCCTCGGCGCCCAGCTCGCCAGGGTGCAGCTGCGCGCGATGTTCGAAGCGGTCCTGGATCTGCTCGGCGAGGTGGAACCCGCCGGGGAACCGGTGCGGTTGCGGTCGAATTTCCAGAACGGGCTGAAATCGCTGCCGATCCGCTGGTAGCGACGAGCCCCTTCCCGCCCCCGAGCGCGGGAAGGGGCCCATCACCCCCTGGTCATTCGGCCGTTGCGTACTCCGGTTCGGCGACGGCGGAGCGGGCTTCGGCCTTGCGCAGGCCGACGATTCCGGACAACGCCACCAGGACACTGATCACGGCGATACCGGTGACCACGGTGAGCGCGGGCGCCAGACCGTTCAGCAGCGCGGCCGAGCCGGTGGCTCCGCCGGAGTTCCCGGTCAGGACCGCGGTCACGATGGCGAGCCCGATCGCGCCGCCGACCTGGATCGAGGTGTTCAGCAGCCCGCCGGCGAGCCCCTGCTCGTCGTCGGAGATGCCGTTGGTCGCCTGGATGTTCAGCGAAGAGAACGCCAGCATGAAGCCGATGCCCAGCAGGATCATGCTCGGCAGCACCGAACCGGCGTAGCTGGAGCTCTCGTCGATCCGCAGGAACAGCGCGTATCCGATGACGTGGGCGACGACACCGGCGAGGATCGTGCGCGGGGTGCCGAGCCGGTCGATCAGCGGCTCGATCCTGGGCGAACCGAAGGCCACGATCAGCGCGGCGGGCAGGAACCCGAGCGCGGTCTGCAACGCGGACCAGCCCAGCACGTTCTGCAGGTACAGCATGACGACGAACTGGAAACCGATGTAGGCGCCGAAGAACGTCGCTCCACCGAGGTTGGCGCGGGCCAGCGGGCCGGAGCGCAGGATGCCGAGGCGGAGCAGCGGGTGTTTGCTGCGCTTCTCGATGAACACGAAGGTGACGAGCAGCGCGAGCGCGAGGGTGAACGAGATCAACGTCCGCGGCGCGGCCCAGCCGATCTCCGGCGCCTCGACCACGGCGAAGACCAGCAGGAGCGAACCGGCGGCACCGGTGATCGCGCCCGGGAAGTCGTAGCCGCCACCGACCTGCGGCGAGTAGGACGGGATCAGCTTGATCGCGGCGACCAGCGCGGCGAGCGCGATCGGCACCGGCAGCAGGAACGTCCAGCGCCAGCCCACCTCGGTGAGCAGACCGGAGAAGACGAGGCCCGCGGAGTAACCACTGGCACCGAAGACGGCGAAGATGCTGATCGCCCGGTTGCGGGCGGGGCCTTCGTGGAACGTCGTGGTGATGATGGACAACGCGGCAGGCGCGGTGAACGCGGCGGCGAGTCCCTTGATGAAGCGGGTGGCGATCAGCAGCGCGCCGTCGTCGACGAGGCCGCCGAGCAGGGAAGCGAGCGCGAAGACCGCGACGGCGATGAGGAAGACCCGGCGCCTGCCGAGCAGGTCGGCGGTGCGGCCGCCGAGGAGCAGCAGGCCGCCGTAGCCGAGCACGTAGGCGCTGATGATCCATTGCAGCGCACCGGTGGAGAGGCCGAGTTCGGCCTGGATGGACGGGAGGGCGACGGCGACCATCGACACGTCGAGCGCGTCGAGGCCCACGACGACGGACACAGTGAGCAGGACACCCCAGAGGCGCGCGTCCCACCTTGTCGAGCTGGTGGACAGCTGCACGGAAGAACTCATGATCCGTACAGTACATGCACACGCATCTAATGCAAGTGCATTTAATGACTTTGCATAAAATTCACGTGCATGCTATCTTGGGCCGCGTGAGCGACGTCGCCGAACAAGACCTGCTGCAGGAGTGGCGCGAACTGTCCGCCCGGCACGCGGCGGTCTTCGGCCGGCTCGAATGCCGCCTCCAAGAAAGCCACGGCCTCGGCGTCACCGAGTTCGAAGCTCTCGAACGGCTGGTGACCTGCGGTGTCGGCAAATGCCGCGCGGCCGATCTGACCGAGGTCGTCCACCTGAGCCAGAGCGCCACCTCACGACTCGTCGCCCGCCTCGAGCGCGAAGGGCTCGTCCAGCGCGCGCTCTGCGAGTCGGACCGGCGCGGGATCTTCGTCGTCGTGACCGACGAGGGCCGCCGTCGCTACGAAGCGGCGAAGCCGACGCACCGGGCGACGCTCGAAGAGACCCTCACCATCGACGCCTGACCCCTTCACGCGCACTTCTTCGTTTGCCGTGTCCGTGAAGGCCTCCTTGAGGGACTCTGGGTCCCTCAAGGAGGCCTTCACGGACACGAGCCAGACTCCCACCGCAGTATATGAAGGAAGCCTTCACGGACCTGCGACCAAGCCGTCCACAGTCCTTACCTGGTCAGCCCCGGGCAAGTTCTTCGCGGATCGCCGGGACGACCTCGTTCCCCCAGCGGCCGAGCGTGCTGTCGGTCGTGGTCCCGTCTTCGACCGGGAAGTAGATGAACCCCGCGGCGCCGTGTTCGCGCACCGCCGGCACCAGCTCCTCGACCCACTGCTCCGGCGAACCACCGACCCATCGTCCCTCGCCGTCACGCGGCGACGGCATGGGCTTTTCCGTTATGCGGCCCGGAAGTTGTAGATGGTGGCGATCTCGCCAGGGTCGCGGCCGGTGTCGGCGGCGGCCTGGTCGATCACCGGGCGGATTCGGCGAACCGCGGGCTGAGCCAGTCCGCGACGCACCCGGGGATCCAGCCGTCGGCGAGTTTTCCGGTCACCGCCAGGGATTTGGGCCCGACAGCGCCCGTCCAGACCGGGGGCGCGGGCGCGGCCGCCGGTACCAATCTGTCAACGGAGTAGAACTCTCCTCGAACGTCACCGGCGTCCCACTGCCGGGAAGCGCCTTGATCAGGGTGATCGCCTCACCCATCGCCCGGACCGCTTCGGCGGGCGCGCGGTGCTCGACGCCGAGTTTGGCGATCTCCCGCCAGAGCCCGCCCGCACCGATGCCGAGCGCGACTCGGCCACCCGAGAGCGAAGTGATCATCCTCGCCAGCATCGGCGCGGGACGGCTCGGCAGGTTGATGACGTTGACCGCGGCCGTGACCCGTGACGTGCGGCCGAGGATGACGCCCAGCGCCGCGTAGGCGTCGAGCCGGTCGGCGAAGTACGGGTGATCGGACAGGCTGACCAGGTCGAGTCCCGCGCGGTCGGCCTGTTCGGCGTGCCGCAGGAGGTCTTCCACCTCGCCGACACCGGTTTCGAGCCCGAATCCGAACAGTGTCATCACCACTCCTCAAGTGACTGAGTAAAGAATATTTGACATGATGTCTAGAACTCTTTACCTTGGGTCTCGTGGCAATGGAAGAGAAACGTGCGTGGATCATGCTGGTGGTCACGGTCTTCGGCTACTCCGCGTACCTGATCGTCGTGCTCCGCCGGGCAGGCTCCGGCCCGCTCGTCGATGTCCCTTACGTGGCGGCGTTGCTGTGGACGATCGGTGCGGCCATCGTGGCTTCGATCGTGCTGAACATCGCCGCGGCGGTCGCCTCACCGCGTGACGCGGGCCGCAAGGATCAGCGCGACCGCGAGATCGGCCGGTTCGGTGAGCACATCGGACAGTCGTTCGTCGTGATCGGCGGTGTCGCGGCACTCGTCATGGCGATGGCGGAGCTGGACCACTTCTGGATCGCCAACACCGTGTACCTCGCCTTCGTCCTGTCCTCCCTGCTCGGCTCGATCGCGAAGATCGCCGCCTACCGCTGGGGATTCCAGGCATGGTGAAACCGACCAAGGTCACGAACTCCATCCGCGCCCTGCGGTTCGCGAAGGGTGAGATGACCCAAGCGGAACTCGCGGACCGGATCGGCGCCACCCGCCAGACGGTGATCGCCATCGAACAGGGTCGCTACTCGCCGTCCCTGGAGACGGCCTTCCGGATCGCCAGGGTGTTCGGCGTCGCGCTCGACGACGTTTTCCAGTACCCAGACCAGGAATGAGGCCGCCGTGAAGGCGATCGCCCAGAACGAGTACGGCACCACCGACGTCCTGACCTTGACCGATCTTCCCGAACCCGAAGCCGGACCGGGCGGCGTGGTCGTGCGGATCCGCGCGGCGGCGGTCGATCCCGGAGTCTGGCACCTCATGGAGGGCACGCCGTATCTGGTGCGGCTCATGGGGTTCGGGATACGGAGACCGAAGGCCCGGGTCCGCGGGCTGGACTTCGCCGGCGTGGTGCACGCCGTCGGCGACGGCGTGACGCGATTCCGGCCGGGCGACGAGGTTTTCGGCACCTGCCAGGGTTCCTTCGCCGAGTACGCACTGACCACAGTGGACAAGATCGCCCGGAAACCCGAACGGCTCGGCTTCGACGAAGCGGCGGCCGTTCCCATCTCCGCTTTCACCGCGCTCCAAGCGCTTCGGGACAAAGGCCGGGTCGCGCCCCGGCAGAAGGTCCTGGTCATCGGCGCCGGCGGTGGCGTGGGCACCTTCGCGGTGCAGATCGCCAAGGCGTTCGGCGCCGAGGTGGACGGCGTGTGCGGCACGGGCAAGGTCGACCTCGTCCGCTCACTCGGCGCGGACCGCGTTTTCGACTACACCCGTGACGACTTCGGCGGCGGCTACGACCTCATCCTCGACACCGCGGGCAACCGGCCACTGTCCTCGCTGCGGAAGGCCCTTACCCCGCAAGGCACTCTCGTCCTCGTCGGCGGAGAGAGCGAGGGGAAATGGATCGGCGCGGTCGGGCGTAATGTGCGGGCGTTGCTCCTCGGGCCGTTCGTGAAGCAGAAGCTCCGCGGTCTGTTCTCCACGGAGGACCAGGACGATCTCCAGACGCTGCGGGCGCTCATCGAAGCCGGGAAACTGACGCCGGTCATCGACCGGACCTATTCGCTGGCCGAGGTGCCCGAAGCCATCCGTCACGTGCGCGAAGGGCACGCTCGCGGCAAGGTCGTCATCACCATCTGATGTTCTCCCTCACGTCGGCCTCCGGCCATCTTGGGAGTGTTCGCTCTCGGGGAGCGATCCGCCGAAGGCCGAGGGAGAACACCGATGTCCGTCAACCGCCGGGATCTGTTGCGAGGCGCCGCCACCGCCGGCGCGCTGGGGCTGGCCTGGCCGTTGAGTTCGCGGATGACGGTCGCGCAGGCCGAGGAGGCCGCGGCGGCGCTGGGCGCGACCTGGGACGAAGCTCCGTTCACCCTCGGCGTCGCGTCCGGCGACCCGGTCCCGTACGGCGTCGCGCTCTGGACCAGGCTCGCTCCGAAACCGATGGAGTTCGAGCAGCCGCTGGACGACACCGTCGAGGTCGCCTGGGAGGTCGCCACCGACCGCGGGTTCCGCCGCCGCGTGGCGCGCGGGACGACGGCCGCCACCGCCGGGCTGGGGCACAGCGTCCACGTCCCGGTGTCCGGGCTGGAGCCGGGCTCGCAGTACTACTACCGGTTCCACGCGCTCGGCAAGGTCAGCCGGGTCGGCCGCACCCGTACCGCGCCGGTCGGGCCGGTCCGGCGGATCCGGTTCGCCTCGGCGAACTGCCAGGCGTTTCACGACGGGTTCTACGCGGCGCACGCCGGGATCGCGCGGGAGTACCTGGATTTCGTCGTCCACCTCGGTGACTACGTCTACGAGCACGGTCAGGTCGGCGGGAATCCGCTGCGTGATCACGAGGGACCCGAGGTACTCACCCTGCCGGCGTACCGGCGGCGGCACGCGCTCTACAAATCCGACTCCTCCCTGCGGGACGCCCACGCCGCCCACCCCTGGTTCATCACCTGGGACGATCACGAGGTCGTCAACGACTACAGCGGCACGACCCCGTCCTTGCGGGCGCGGCGCTCGGCGGCGTACCAGGCCTGGTTCGAGCACATGCCGGTGCGCCCCGACCACCCCTCGACGCCGAGGATCCACCGGCAGCGCCGCTGGGGCGACCTCCTCGATCTGTCCATTTTGGACCTCAGGCAGTACCGGTCGGCGCAGAACCTGCCCGACGGCACGATCCTCGGCGCGGACCAGAAGGCATGGCTCAAGGACCAGGTGACCGGCGCGGGCGAGGCGTGGCACTGCTGGGTGAACTCGATCATGCTGAGCCAGCTCGCGAAGCCCGGCGGCGGCTACATGTTCACGGACCAGTGGGACGGCTTCCTCGCCGAACGCAAGGAAGTGCTGACCCATGTGGCCCAGAGCGGCCTGGAAGACTTCGTGGTGATCACCGGCGACTGGCATTCCGCGTTCGTCGATGACATCCGCCCGGACTTCGCGGATCCGGCCACCCCGGTGATCGGCACGGAGTTCACCGCGCATTCGGTCTCCTCCGGCGCCTACTCCCCCGAGTGGAACGCCACGAACGGACCGAAGATGGGCGCGGCGAACCCGCACCTCAAGTACTTCGAGGGCAACCGGTACGGCTACGACGTCTACGAGGTCACCCCGCGCCGCTGGAGCACGCATATGCGGGTGATCGGCGACCGGCGCGACCCGCGTTCCCCGGTGAGCACCCTGACGACGTTCCACGTCGACCGCGGCAGGCCAGGATCGTACGAGGACCGGTCCACCAGCACGTCTCCGGCGCAGTACCGGCGGCACTAGGCCAAAAGGGGAGCCGGGAGCTCAGAAGAGGGGCGACGACGCCCTTTCGGAGCAGCGCGGGTTCACTGCCCGCGTTCTCGTTTCACCTGCCCGATGAATTCACGACAATTCTTCCGTGCGGCTAATCTGGGCTTCCCACTGGGAACGAGCCGCAGGAGAAAGCAGTGAGGAAGAAAAACGCCGCTCTGGTCTTGGCCGCCTTTTCGGCGGCCGGAATCCTGGCCGCTTCACCGGCCTCCGCGGCGGCCGAAGGCGAGTTCCCACCTTACGGATGCGACGCCGATCGCTATGGAATCCTCTTCGGCGAAGGTATTTCCCTGGCCTGTTTCGCCCTGCGCGGACACTCGGAGACCTACCGGGTGGTCGCCCACTGCGCGTCCGGATCCTCCTATTGGTACACCGTCGGCCAGTGGGTTCCGGTCGGTTTCGGTCCGTCGAGGGCGGAATGTCACGGCGCACTGCTTTCGAGCGCCAATGTGGCCGGATATCAAGTAGACGACTTCTGATATCCGAGTGACACGATATCGATCTTGACGGCGCGGTTCAGCGTCCGCTCCCGGCAGGTCCCCACCGGCCCACTTCCGCGGTGAGCCACCGATGCAGGGAAAAGGCGAGTTCGACCGGCGCGTCGTACTGGATCAGATGCCCGGCCTCGGGAATGACGTCCAGGAGGGCACCGGGAATCGCGTCGGCGAGCCGCTTCGCCCGGTCCACCGGGATCCATGTGTCGTCCGCGCCCCAGATCACCTTCACCGGCAACGCCAGCTCCGGAAAGCGGTCCTGGATCTCGTCGGTGTACCGGACGTCCGCCTCGGCGATCTGCCGGTAGAAGGCGCGTTGTCCGTCCGCGTCCAGCCAGGGCCCGGTCAGCGTGGCCAGCTGCGCGCCGGTGAGCCCACGATGGGAGGCCGTCCCGATGTAGGACTCCAGCGCACCTCGGTGCACGACCGGGGGCTGCGCCTGGAAGACCCCGGCGTTCTCCGCGACGAGCCGGAAGAACTCCGAACCCCATGGCCGCAGCGCGACGACGTCCACCAGGGCGAGTGACGCGTACTCGGCGCCGTGCAGCAGCTTCGCGCGGAGAGAAACGGCGCCGCCGTAGTCGTGGGCGATCACGTGCGGGGCAGTCAGGCCCCAGTACTCGAGCAGGTCGGCGAACAGCTCACCCTGCGTCCCGAGATCGACGGCGTGGCCGGGGTCCTTCGACGAACGGCCGTACCCCGGCATGTCCCAGACGTGGACGGCGAACTCCGCGCTGAGCGCTCGCGCGAAAGGCGCCCACAGTTGCGCCGACCACGGTGTCCCATGGCACAGCACCACCGGGGCGCCTTCGCCGAGGCGTTCCCACGCCACCGAACGGCCACGCCACTCGAACGTCCGCGACAACTCCAGCTCGCCGAAACCCATGATCGCGATCGTAGTGGCGGCCACCCCCGCTCAGTCCGGCAGTTGCAGCTCCGTATGCCGTTTGGACAGCATCTCCGCCAGCTCACGGAGTTTGACGTTCATGTTCTGCGACGTGTGCCGCAGCACTTCGAACGCCTCCGCGGCGTCGATCCCGCGCCGCGCCATCAGGATGCCCTTCGCCTGCCCGATCGCGTCACGGCTGTCCAGTGCCTGCTGAAGCTGCTCCTCCTGGAGCTGACCGCGCGTGACCGCGTGTGTCGTCGCCAAGGCCAGTGACGCGTGCGTCGCCAGAAGCAGCAACACGTCACGGTCCGCCCTCGCGATGCCGTGCGGGCTTCGCGAGTAGACGTTCAGCGCGCCGGAAAGCTGAGAACTCGACGCTTCCGGCAGGAGGGCGGTCGAGACCAGCGAGTGGAACCCGAGCGCCGCGGCGGCGGGACCGAAACGCGGCCATCGGGCGTCTTCCGCGAGATTGTCGCTGAACGCCGCCGCCGGCCCCGAAACCCGCGCCGCCTCGACGCAAGCACCCTCGCCGTACTGATACTGCAACTGATCCAGATCACCGGCGATCTCGTCGGTCCGCACCGGCGTGTGGAACCCTCCGTCGGGATCGAGGAGGGTGACGCTGACCAGATCCGCGCCCGGTACCAGATCACGAGTCGCGAAGACCACCCGTTCGAGCACCGCCGCGATCGAACCGGAATCCAGCAACGCCCTGGTCAGGGCGACGAACTGGTTGACAAGTGGCCCGGCGATGGGCCGGGCGCCGCTTTCGGAGGTCACCGGCAGGTCGCCGTCGCCGACATCCTCGACGAATCGGTTCTTCTCCTGCTGCCAGACGAATTCATCGGCCAAAGCCCGCCTCTCCCACTTCTGCACATCGGCGTGATGCACCACGGGAGTCACCGGCGAACCGGCGCCGAGCGCGCACCATCAACCGCCGCAACCAACCCGGTTACCGGCGGATCGGCGCTAACTTCTCAACGCTCAGAACCGCTTTCGGAAGCCGACCTTAGCCGAATGCGATCACCCGGCCTACCGCGACCCACGTTCGGCCGTCACGAATCACCCCCACCGGCCGTACCGGCGATGAACGGTTCGTCCACCTGGCGTAACTCCGCATCGACCCGTCGGCTCCCGGCTCATGTTTCGTCTCGCGTCGCGGTGGTACCCCAGACGTTGTCACCGAGACCCCGGGGGTGATCACCGTGTCCTCGCTCCAGGCCGCGGAGCAGCGACGGATTATCGCCGACTGCTTCGCGCGCACAGGGCTCACCGTGGAACAACTGTGGCTGAGGTACTTCGCGCTGGGCGGTGACGTCAGCGAAGTCGACTTGGAGGCCTATCTGCGGGGAGCGTTCCCCCTGCCAAGGATCCAGCGGGACATGGTGGCCCACGCCGTCAACGAACGGCTCGACGAGCTCTCGGGCGCGCGACGGGCACCGTACAGCAGTGACGCGGGAGACGACAGCCGCCCGCGCGGTCTCCTGGCCGCACTGGTGGGGCTCCTCGACGGCGCCCAGCGGGTCTCACCCGAGCGCCTGCCCGCGATCGTCGCCGCCGCGGGCCGGGCGCTGGACCTGGAGCTGACGGTCTATCTCGCCGACTACGAACAGCGGCAGCTCTTCCCCTTACCCGGCGAGTCCGCGCCCGGCCGCGTGGCGCTGCCCATCGAAACCAGTACGGCCGGCCGGGCCTACCGGAACGCCGGCACCGTGCTGACCGAGGAGCCGAGCGGGCCGCGGTTGTGGGCCGTCCTGCTGGACGGTGACGAGCGGATGGGCGTGCTCGAGATCGAAGCCGCCGCGGACGCCGACCTCAATGACCTCACCCTGCACACCCAATGCCAGTGGCTCGCGTCGCTCTCCGGCCACCTCATCGCCGCCGCGATGCGTTACGGCGACGGCCTCGACATGACCCGGCGCCGAAAAGGGCGCGGACCCACCGCCGAGCTGCTCTGGCGGAACCTGCCCCCGTTGACCGCGGCGACGGGCGACTTCGTGGTGGCGGGCGGCGTCGAACCGGCCTACGACATTCGCGGAGTGACCTTCGACTACGCCCTTTCCGAAACGACGGCGTGGCTGGCGATCTTCGACGCGGGCCGGGACACCGTGTCCTCGGGACTGGTGGTCTCGGCGGCGCTCGCGGCCTACCGATCCGCCCGTCGCGAGGGCCAGGATCTGCGTGGCCAGGAGAGCGCTGTCGACAAAGCGCTTTCGGCACAGTTCGGTGACGGCACCACGGTCCGCGGCACGCTGGCCGAGGTGGATCTCGACCATGGCACGCTGCGCCATCTCGAAGCAGGCGGGGAACCACCGCTCGTGCTCGGCACGGGGCGCTGGCCGGCCACAGTGGACAGTGCACGGCGACCACCGTTCGGCGACGGAGGCACCGGGCACATTGAGACCGCCCGCCTCGACACCGGAGATCTCCTTGTCCTGCACACCGAAGGCGTCGCGGGAGCACGCTCCGCCGACGGCGCACGATTCGCGCTCCCCCGCTTTCTGGACGCCGCCACCGGGCACGCGCCGCCGGAAATCGTCCGCCGCGTGCTGGCTGCGGCGAAGTCCCACTGCCGCAGCGGTTTCACGGGTGACGCCGGTCTGCTGATCGCCCGCTGGCCGGGCACGCGGTGAAGCGGGTTCAGCCGCGGAAATCGACGTCTTCGGTCGTGACCGTCCCTCCCTTCCGGCCCGGCGCGGCCTGGTGGCGCCAGTACAGATTGGTGTGCGCGATGACCTGCTCCGGCGTGGGCGCACCCCACTCCGACTTGTCGAAGGTCGTATGCGCGTCACCGACCAGCGTCGCGTCGTACCCCCGGACCATCGCGCCGTGCAGTGTCGAACGGATGCAGGCGTCGGTCTCCGCCCCGGCGACCACCAGCCGCCCGACACCGCGCTCGGCCAGCACCTTCTCCAGATCGGTGTCCTCGAACGAGTCCCCGTAGGACTTTTCGACGAGAGGCTCGGAGTCTTCGCGGGTCAGTTCGCCGACGATGCGCCATTCTTCGCTGCCTCGCACGAGCCCGTCGTCGGAATGCTGCACCCACACGACCGGCACGCCTTCCCTTCGCGCCTTGCCGACGAGAGCGCCGATGTTCGCGACCACGGCGTCACGCTCGTGGGCCTCGTCGACGACGCCGTTCTGGACGTCGACGACGAGGAGCGCGGTGTTCGGCCGGTTGACGAGTGTGGTCATTGCGGTGTCCCTCCAGGTCAGGCTGCTGTGGCAGACCTTAACCCCGGGCACCGACAAGATCCGGTGATCAAGCTCCCGGAACGGCCAGCGCCTTCGCGTTGCGCCGGACGTCGGACCACGCCCCGTCATCGCACAACCCGCAGGAAGGGCCGAAGAATTCCGCGCGTGCCCGCTCGTCACCGGAAAGCCAGAACCGGAACCACGCCGTGATCGCGCCGCGGAACCCGCCTCCGTCGCCGACGGGTGTGAAATGGGTCGCTCCGCGAAGTTCGCCGTAGATCGCGGGGACCTGGTCCGCGAGGCGGTAGCGCGGGATGACCAGCAGCCCGGGCACGACGATGGTGTCGAGTTGCCCGCCCAGGAAGAAGGAAGGCCCCTTCAGCGCCGCGGCCGAGCCCTGCGGTCCCGGTTCGATCGGGATCGTGGTGGTGACGCGGGAGTCCGCGCCGGCGGCGATCGCCCCGCCGCCGCCCTGGGAGTGGCCGGTGGCGCCGATGTGCGCCGTGTCGATCTTCCCTTGGTACGGACTGCCGGGCCGGGAGTTCTTGGCGATCAAGGTCGTGGCCCCGGCCAGCATCTCCTGACCGGAACCCGCGTTCGGCGTGTCGGCCGCCGCGACCACGAAACCGTGGGAAGCCAGATGCCGCAACAGGCCGTCGTAGATCTTCGGGTTCGCACCGGTCCCGTTGCCCCACAGGATCACCGGATGCTTCTCCAGCCTCGAAGGCCGGTACACGGTGTGGGCACTGTCGAGGGCTTCGACGGTCACCGCGTAGGGCCCCGGTTCACTCCAACGGCTGTCGATGCCCGACTCTGCCGTCGCGGCGGGCGTTATGCCCACGGTCGCGAGCGCGACCATCCCGGCGATCAGTATCCGTGCGCGAAGTCTCCCCATCGTGGCCACCGTCCCGTTCCCGTCCGGGCCCCGTTGCCCGCGACGCTCCTCCCAGCGTGTCGGCAGGGTCACCGTACGTCCATGGGACCGATCACAAGATCAGGCGAACGAGTCTTGTGATCGGCCCCAAAGGCGGGTCGGCCGATGAGCTGGGGCGCGTCGGAACTTCTGGCCGCGGTCCGTGAAGGGCGGCTGCAGCACTGTCCACTGTGGTCTTCACCCGAACGCCGAAAGCCCGTCCAGCAGCCTGTCGACGTCGTCCGTGCTGGTGTACGGCGCCAGTCCGACGCGCAGCGCGGGGTCCTCCAGCTTCAGGGCCGCGAAGACTTCGTAGGCGTAGAAGGATCCTGCCGGTGCGACGACATTCCTTTCGGCGAGATACTTCTGCGCCTCGCGCTCGCGGCCGCCGAGGCTCATCAGGACGGTCGGTGTCCGGTCGACGGCCTTGCCGTGGACGGTGACGGCGTCGCCGAGTCCCTTCTCCAGCCTGGTGCGCAGCAGGCTTTCGTGCTCGTGCAACGAGTTCATCGAGTTCGCCAGCCGATCCCGCCGTGCTCCGGCCGATCCCGGGTCGAGTGCGGCGAGGAAGTCCACGGCCGCCGTCGCGCCCGCGAGGATTTCGTAGGGCAGCGTCCCGAATTCGAACCGTTCGGGCACGGTGTCGGGTGACGGCGTGAGCTTGTCCGGCTCGACGGTTTCCAGGAGCGCCGGCGACGCGCCGAGCACCCCGCAGTGCGGGCCGAGGAACTTGTACGGCGAGCAGACGAAGAAATCCGCTCCCAGCGCGGGAATGTCCACCAGGTCGTGAGCGGCGTAGTGGACTCCGTCCACGAACACCAGCGCCCCGGCGTCGTGGGCGAGTTCGGCGATCCGGCGGATCGGCGGCTTCGTGCCGAGGACGTTCGAAGCCGCCGTGACCGCGACCAGTTTCGTCCTTTCGGTGAGAACCAGGGAATCGAGGTCGAGTTCGGTGGTCCGAGGGTCGATGTCGAGCCGGCGGACGGTCATCCCGGCTCGCTCCGCGGCCTGGACCCACGGCCGGACGTTGGCGTCGTGATCGAGGCGGCTGACGACGATCTCGTCACCCTCACGCCAGCTTTTGGCCAGGTGCCGGGAAAAATCGTACGTCAGCTGGGTGGCGCTGCGCCCGTGGACGACACCTTCGGCGGGCACGCCGAGGAAGTCGGCGTAGGCGGCGCGGAAGGCCGCGACGGCGTTCTCCGCGTTGAGTTCGGACGGGCTGACCGTGCCCCGGTTCGACAGTGGCCCGGTGAGTGTCCGGGCGATGGCGTCGGCGACGGGCCGGGGCGTCTGGGTACCCGCCGGCCCGTCGAAGAAGGCGGTTCCGTCGGCGAGGGCAGGGAAGTGGAGCCGGAGTGCGGCGACGTCGATGGCCATGCACTCGACTCTGACATTCGACGAGGGACCGAGTAAACGCTTCGTGGCCGGAACTTTCTCCGGCCACGAAGCGCTCGGACTCAGTACAGCTTCAACCGGTACGCGCCGGACTGCGCGGTGCCGGCGAACAGATACCGGCCATCCGCGCTGATCGCCAGGGAGAGCACCCGGGGATCGGGCAGCGCGCCGGGCACGGGCGCCCAGGTGCGGCCGAAGTCCGTGCTGCGCAGCACACCTCCCCCGGTCGCGTTGCCCGCGAACCACACCCGGAAGTCGAACGGATGCGGCAGGATCCGGCTGATCTCACGGGGGTCTTCGCCGTCACGAACCCGGCGGAACGTCCGGCCGCCGTCCTCGCTCAGGTGGATGCCCGCGCCGCCGACGAGCACGCGGCCGCCACCCCACCGGCTGACCGAGATCGAACTGACCGGTTCGCTCGTGACGTGAGTCCAGGTCTTGCCGCCGTCGTCCGACCGGGAAAGGCCGCCGGAGTCCCCACCCCAGACTCGGTTCGGGTTCCACGGATCACCGGCGAACGCGATGAAACCGCTGTCGGTCGCGAGCTTTTCCCAGGTCTTCCCGGCATCGTTACTGCGGTAAAGCACGTAGCCGCTGGGCGCGAAGGCCGACACGAGCAGCCGATCCGGGTCGGCCGGGTGAGCGAAGATCGCCCTGGGGAGCCCTTCCTTCGCCTTCGCCGCGAACTGCCAGGTCCGCCCGCCGTCACCACTGCGGAGCACGTCGAGCGCGAACCCGTTCCGGGTCACCTGCCAGACGACGTCCGGCCTGCCCGGCGACACGGACAGGCGCGCGTCCTCGTGCAGCCGGTCGGTGGGATGCGACTGCCAGACCCGGTCCGCCGCGGAGACCTTGCCGCGCGGGAGCGGGGTGTTGTAGATCTCCTGCACACCCGCCGCGACGACGCTCTCGCGCAGGAGGTTCCCGGTGGTCACGAGGTCGCGGATGGATTCGGCGGGCACACCGATCTGCTGGTACCCGCTCTTGCCGCCGTCCGCGTACACGCCGCGGTAGAACGAGGAGATGAGCGTGGTGGCGGGTTTGCCCGGCGCGGCGGGGAGGTCGATCATGTCGCCGACGCTTTCGCCCGGGGCGGGCACCGGTTTGCGGGTCCAGGTGCGGCCGAAATCCGAGCTGACGTCTATGTCGTTATACGTCGCGACGTACAGACGCCCGCCGACGAAATGCGGTTCGCGCAGGGTCTGCCCAGCGGGCTCGCGGCGCAGGACCGTCCAGGTCTTGCCGCCGTCGGCGGAACCGTGCAGTTCGGGCCCGACCGTGACCACGAGCCGCTCGCCCTCCGCGGCGACCTGATTGACCTCGCCGTTGGTCCGGTGGACGAGTTCCGCCCGCCGTTCCTTGCCGCTGACCCCGCGGACCACCCAGAGCGCGTATTCGGGGTAGACCGTCGTGAAGTAGGCGTCGTCGCCGACCATCGTGAGCTTGAGCGCGCCGACCGGCGCGGCGATCCCCTCGCGCGGCCAGGTCCGCGGCACGTCGTTCCAGTGCTCGCCGCCGTCGATGCTGACGCTCAGCGAGTCGAGGTTCTGCACCACGACGACCCGGCCTGCCGGGTCCGTGGCCATCCCGAACGCGCCGTCGGGGTACCACTCGCGCAGGGTCTCCCAGCTCTGCCCACGGTCGGTGGTCCGCAGCAGCATCCCGTGCCACTCGCCGGGCATCCGGCCGGGCGAGTTGCCCACCGCGAGCATCCGGTCCGGGTTCACCGGATCGGCGAAGAAGCCCTGGATGGCGGTGTCTTCCGGCAGTCCGCGGCGCGCGGTCCACGAGGCGCCGCGATCGCCGGAGAGCCACAGGGCGGGCGGACTGGGCACCATCATCGCGAGCCCGGCGGGTGAAACCGCCAGCAGCCCGCCGACGCTGTTCGGGCCGACCGGGTCCCAGCCGCCGTGCGGCAGCCCGGTCGCGTTGACCTCGGTGGGCGGCAGCTGGGGTTCGGCGGTGGCCACCGACGTCGCCCCGGTGGTCCCGAGAACCGTCAGCAGCCCGAGAACGAACATGCGTTTGGTGATCGATCTCAGTTTCATACACGAGATCTTGGCGCAAGATCCGGCAAAGGGATAGAGGATTGGTCGGATCTTTACCCACCAACCCGGTGCATACCTTGCCTGCCACCTCGCATACCTGCTTGTCAAGACCCGATGGCGTTCGACCCCGAGCTCAACTCATCGGATCACTGACCACTGACAGCTCGCCCTCCGCGTCGAATCGAGCATGAGAAATGCTCGTTAAAAGCAGAACAAAGGAGATCACCCCCTTGGGGGATATTCAACAACCACGTCTGCCGGAAAGCTGTGAACTGTCGCCGAGAACAAAGTGGGGCGACACACTGGGGCGGGGTCACTCGAGGGGTTTCATTGAATTCGAATTTTTGTTTCGCGTTCAGCTGAGGTTCGCTCACTTTCCATGCATGCCAACGCATATACCGGATCAGGGCAGCCTGCTCCGGCGGCAGACTCCGCCTTTTTTCACGGCGAGCAAGAATGCGCCGTTCATCAATCAGCCATTGTCGAAAAAGGGGTAGACATGCGCTTTTTGAAAGCATCCGCGGTAGTCGCTTCGGCGGCGGCGGGACTGATTCTCGCCGGGACGTCGGCGATCGCGGCACCGGCGGAATCGGCGCCTTCGGCCGAACCCGCCGCCATGGAGGTGTGCGGGTTCTACGAGAACCACGTCACCGCCTACTACGCACACTGCGCGGACAGTTGCATCTGGATCGTCGTCGACTACGAGTCGGGCCCCAACCAGTACAAGCAGATCCTCCAGCGGGGCACCGTCGACATCGGCGGGGCGCGGGACGTCAACAACGCGTGGTACTCCCACGTCTGCTGAGTGAACCGGAGTGGCCCGGCCGTGCGCCGGGCCACTCCGGCCTCGATGCGCGCTAACGGACGACGATCGCGATGAGCGCGGCGACGAGCAGGACGAGGTACGCGATGGCGTGCGCCCGGTCCGGGATCCGGCCGGCCACCCGGCGGGTCACGGCGATGGTCGGCAGCGATCCGCACAGCAACGCGCCCGCGGCCACCAGATCGATGTAGCCGAGGTGGGCGGAGCCCGGAGCCGTGCCTGTCGCCGCGAAGGCGTAGACCCCCGTTCCGATCACCGCCACCGGCAGGCTCAGCGGGTTCGCCAGCGCGGCCGCGTCGGCCATCGGCAGGCCCTTGCGCCGCATGAGCGGGACGGTGAGAACACTGCCCCCGACCCCGAGGAAGCTCGCCACGGCACCGATCCCGGTCCCGCCCGCGGTGGTGGTGACCCCGCCGAGCGCACGCGGCAGGCCGTCGTCCCGCCTGCTCACGAAACCCTTCCGGGCCAAGCTGTCGGCGATGGTCAGCGCGAGATAGGCGACGAAGAGCCAGCGCAGGACACTCTCGTCGGCCAAGGTGGCCGCGAAGGACCCGAGCACGGCACCCAGGCCGATGAACGCGATGAGCGGCCACAGGTAGTCCCGGCGAAGTCGTCCTGTCTTCAGTTGCGCCAACGTCGCGCTCCCGGCGTTGACCACCATCACCGCGGTCGACGTGGCCACCGCCACGTGCATCGCGTGGTCCTGGTCCGCGAGCGCGAAGGCGTAGACGACGGGAACGGTGATGAAGCCGCCGCCGAATCCGAAAAGGACGGTGGTGACCCCGCTCAGGCAACCGAACCCGAGGAGCACCGAAATCTCGATCAGCACTCCTTCGACGGTAGGCGTCCACAGGGCGGCGGGCATTCGAAAGAACGTCAGTTTCTTTCGCGGATCGGACACCCGGCGTAGGGTCGGTGAGGTGCGTGACATCCCCATCGACGAGGTCGACCATCTCGACCGCGCGGTGGTGGCCATCCGCACCGATTACCCGCCGGGGCACCGGATCCTCCCGCATCGGCACCGGCGGGCGCAGTTCCTCTACAGCGCGACGGGATCGATGCGGGTCGAAACGGCCGACGGTACGTGGACCATCCCGACGCGGCGGGCGGTGCTCGTGCCGCCGGGGACACTTCATCAGGTTTTCACCACGACCGTGAGCACCCGGAGCCTGTACATCGAGCCGAAGGCGGTGCCGTGGTTCCCGCACCGCTGCCAGGTCGTCGAAGTATCGGCGCTGCTCCGGGAACTCCTGAACGAGGCCGTCGGCGTGCCCGATCTGTACCCCCCGCGCGGGCGGGACGCCGCGGTCATCGGCCTGACCCTGCACGAAATCCGCCGCTCCGCCCCGGTCCGGCTCGATCTACCGCTGCCGAAACACGACCGGCTGCGCGCCCTCTGCGAGTCCTTTTTGGACGCTCCGGACATCCACGATCCGGTCGGTGGCTGGGCCGCCCGGCTGCACGTGAGCGAGCGGACGCTGAACCGGCTCTTCACCACCGAAACCGGACTGAGTTTCGCGCGCTGGCGGCAGCGGGCCTGCGTCCTGCATTCCCTGTCACTGCTGTCGGACGGCCTTCCCGTCGCCGGGATCGCCGCCTCACTCGGCTACGAGAGCCCTGCCGCTTTCTCCACGATGTTCACCCGGCTTCTCGGCAGCTCGCCGAAGGAGTATCGCGCCGCGTCGTCGCTCTGACCGACGGTGTCTCGAAGTGAGACACGACGCTCCTCCCACGGTGCGGTCGCCAAGGCGTGGCCGCTTCGTCAGCCACGCTGGGCCCGCGCCGCCCCGACGCAGTACACGCCGAAGGCCGCGACGCCGGCGGCCACCACGATGAGCAGCACCGCGCCGAACGGCTGAGCGGCCAAGGTCCGCAGGGCCGCGTCGAGCCCGCCGGAGCGGGCCGCGTCGTGCGTCAGGGCCGCGTAGCCGACGAGTACCGCGACCATCCCGAACACGACACCCCTTGCCACGTAACCGATCCTGCCGAGCCGCTCCACCCACCGCCGGGTCCCCGACGGGAGCCGCGAAAGGTCGAGATCCTCCTCGAAGGTCCGGCGTACGCCCTTCACCACCGAACCCACCGCGACCCCGAACACGATGACGGCCACCAAGGTCACCAGGAACGGCCCGGCGGGCAACCCGAGCAGCCGCGCGGTGAACTCCTGCTGTTTCTGGTCGCCGCTGCCCTGCTCCCCCGAGCCCATGGCGACCCTGGCCGCGTAGACCCCCAAGGAGATCCCCACCACGCAGCGCACTCCAGACGTCACCCGCTTGACGGCGCGTTTCCTCTGCTTGTCGATCCAGGTGTAGCCGACCGCCGCCAGCAACCCCTGCCACAGGCCGTAGGCCACCAGCCCCGCCGCCAGCACCCACAACAGCACACCGCCGATCGCGGTCGAGCCGACCTCCGTGATCGCGCCACGGCCGTCGGCCTCCTGGCCGCCACTGCCGACGGCGACGCGCACCGCCAGATACCCGATGAGCAGATACACCAGGCCGTAGCACCCCATCCCGATCCGTCCGAGCACCTGGACGGCCGTGTTGTGCCGCACCTGTCTCGCCTTGGTCGCGGACATCCGGTCCACCTCCTCGTGAGTCTTCATCGAGTGTCACCGCCGACGGCCATGACCGCCGTGTGACTGGTCCGTCCGGCCCAGCGGCGGCACCGCCTCGCCCTGTACTCCGAGGAGCAGCGGATGTCTTCGGCGCGAACATGGAGACGCGGAGACCTGCCGACGACGGTCGTGTCGACCACGCTGCGGGAGCCGCTCGACTGACCGGACGAGACGCGGCCGACGTCGTCACGCGGCTCAATCCGGCACGAAACGAGCTGACCATCCACAAAGGACGGTCACGTCGACCCGTCTAGACGGCGCTCGACGCGGCCGCCGGACGGCGGTGAGCACCGAGCCAGGGCGCGAGCAGGGCTTCGAGGTCGGCGTCCGACAACGCGTACGGCCCGCCGTGGAACTCGTGCCACCGCGAAGCGTCGCGCGCCGCCATGTACTCCACCTCGAACGCCCGCATCAGGACGTACATGAAGGTCACCGAGCTGAACCGGTCACCGAGCAACGACCTGGCCTCGCGCGCGACACCGGTCGCGCCGTGGCCGATCACGTCCGTGAGCTTCAGCTCGTCCGCAGCCGGGTCCAGCAGGCTGGGGGCATACATCACGACAAAATCTCCATCACTGAAAGGAAGAACTCAGTTCTCGGCGGCGAGCTGACCGCACGCCGCCGCGATCTCCTGACCACGCGTGTCACGAACCGTGCACGCCACTCCACCCGCGTTCACCAGCCGGACGAACTCCCGCTCCACCGGCTTCGGCGAGGCGTCCCATTTGCTGCCCGGTGTCGGGTTCAGCGGGATCACGTTCACGTGCACCAGCTGGCCGAGGTGCTGCCGAAGCCGCTTCGCCAGCAGCTCGGCACGCCAAGGCTGGTCGTTGACGTCCCGGATCAGCGCGTACTCGATCGAGACCCGGCGGCCGGAGGTGTCCGCGTAGTACCGGGCCGCGGACAGGACCTCGTCCACCGACCAGCGCTCGTTCACCGGCACCAGCGTGTCGCGCAGCTCGTCGTCCGGCGTGTGCAGCGAAACCGCCAGCCGCACCTGCATCTTCTCGTCCGCCAGCTTGCGGATCGCCGGCGCGAGACCCACCGTCGACACGGTCACCGATCGCTGGCCGATGCCGAGCCCGTCCGGCGAGGGATCCGTGATGCGCCGGACCGCCGCCACCACTCGCTTGTAGTTCGCCAGCGGCTCGCCCATGCCCATGAAGACGATGTTCGACAGGCGGCCGGGGCCGCCGGGCATCGATCCGTCGCGCATCACCGCGGCGGCGGCGCGGACCTGGTCGACGATCTCCGCGGTCGACAGATTCCGGTCGAGACCGCCCTGACCGGTCGCGCAGAACGGGCAGGCCATGCCGCAGCCGGCCTGGCTCGAGATGCACAGCGTCGCGCGGTCCGGGTAGCGCATCAGCACGCTCTCCAGCAGCGTCCCGTCGTGCGCGCGCCACAACGTCTTGCGCGTGGTGCCGTCGTCGCACGCGAGCGCCTTGATCTCGGTGAGCAGCGTCGGCATCAGATCGCCGACGAGCTTCTCCCGCGACGCCGCCGGGATGTCGGTCATCTCCTCGGGGTTCACCGTGAGCCGCGAGAAGTAATGGTTCGAAAGCTGCTTCGCGCGGAACGGCTTCTCCCCCAGCTCGGCGACGGCAGCGGCCCGCTCGGCGGCGGAAAGGTCGGCGAGGTGGCGCGGCGGGAGGCCGCGCTTGGGCGCGTCGAAGACGAGAGGGAGGGCAGTCATAGCTCACTCAGTGTCCCATGTCCACCTCTGACGCGCCTGGGCCGCCCCGGATCGCTGTTTCCCAGGTCACGTGAACCCGTACCCGGCCGGACCGTGTGTTCTTCCCGCCGAGTCGTGCGGATCGCATTTCAGGAGACGTCGGAAGGTCACGTCCGGCCCGAGACTTGGTCATGTCGCGCCACGGAGCGTGACGACCCCGAGTGAACTACAGGAGGAACCATGATCTCGACCTTCGAGCGCCCCGCCGCCGTCGTCGTCCACAACCGTGCCGTGGTCCACAACCGCGCGGTCGTCCACAACCGGGCCGTCGTGCACAACCGCGCGGTGGTCCACAACCGTTCCGCCGCCAAGTAACCGGCCGACAAAAGCCGCCCGCGCCGCCGCGGTCCCGCCCCGGGACCGCGGCGGCGAGGCGGGAGTCCTGGAGACGATGGGGTTTGCCATGGGGTCCGAAGAGATCAGACCGCGGCTCGACGGAATCGAGATCACCGATCTCGAACCGGAGCTCTGCTTTCTCGTCACGCCCAACGGGGGACAGTTCTACGTCGCCGCGCCTGCCAAGGAGTTCCGCGCTTGGGCGAGCCGCTGCGACGGCACCCGGACCCGCGCCGAGCTGCTGGCCGGCATGGATCCGGACTACGAGGAAATGATGGAGATCCTCGAAGCGGACGGCTGCCTCCGCCCCAGCCGGGACACCGGGCCGGACCACGCCGCCACCTCGATCCTTCTCACCGGCTCGCCCGCGCTCATCGAGCCCTTGGCGGAAATCCTCGGCGGCAGCGGGTACGCGAGCGTCGAAACGGTCCCCTACTTCCACGATCTGTCCGAACGGGACACGGAGGACGCGGTCGTGGTCGCGGCCTTCGATCACCCCGCCTACACCGAATTGATCGCGCTGGACGCGTTGTGCGCCGGCAACGGAGTGCGCTGGCTGCCGTTGCGCAGGGAACGCGGCCGGGTGATCGCCGGACCCGCGATCGCGCCCGGCGGCATCGATTTCGCCGACGTCGTCGCGCGGCGCCGCTCCGCCGCGCAGGACCCGCGTGTCGTCGAGGCGTTCCTCTCGGCCCCCTCGGACTCCACCCCGCTTCGGCCAGGCGATGCCCGCTGGGTGCTGACGACGCTCGCCGTCCACCTCGAACGGTGGCTCTCCGGCGGACGATCCGGCATGACCACCGGCGAGATCGAACTGAACCCGGCGGACCTCACCGAGATCCGCCGCCCGATCCTCCCCGTACCCGACCGGGCCCGGCCCGTTCCCGCCACGACCGACCCCGAACTGCTGGTGGACGACCAGACCGGGATCGTGACCGGTGTCGGCGAAATCCCGCCCGCCCCGGGCATGCCCGCCCGGCTGCGGGTCTGCGCGGTCGATGTCGCGGACATGCGCCGGGTGACGAACTGGCCCAACGACCGCCAGGCCTTCGGCACGTCGTGGCACGACTTCGACCTCGCGCGTCAATCGGCCATCGGCGAAGCGGTGGAACGCTACTGCGGAAGCTGGCTCGCTCCAGAGCGCGAAGTGTGCTTCGGCAACTACAAGCAATTCACTCGCTACGGGATCCCCGCACTCGACCCGCGGCGGCTGAACCTCTACTCGGCCACGCAGTACCGGTCCCCGGGGTTCCCCTTCGCGCCACTGACCCAGGACACGGAATGCTCGTGGGTGGAAGGCTTCTCCCACACCACCGACGAACCCGTCTGGGTTCCGGCGTTCCTGCTCTCGAACGAACGCCAGCCGGGGGAAGCGTCTTTCGCCGATCCACTGATCGCCGGCCTCGCGAGCGGGACCACCGAGGAGCACGCCGTCACCTCCGGCCTCGAAGAGGTCCTCGAGCGCGACACGACCATGCTCTGGTGGGCGAACACGCCACGCCTCGGCAGGCTCACGATCCCGGACGAGATCCGGTCGCTCATCGCCGACGCCACCGACGACTACGAGGTCACGCTCATCCATCTGGACAACGAGTTCGATGTCCCGGTGGTCGCCGCGGTGGTACTCGACCGCGTGAAACGCTGGCTGTCGATCGGCTTCGCGACGCGGCCGGACGCGATGGAAGCCGCGAAGAAGGCGCTCGCCGAAGGCTTCACGCTCCAGCACACCTGCCGCGCCCTCGATGACGAACGTGAGCTGTCCGGCATGCGACGGGACCTGCCGCATCTGGGCAACCTCAAGCCGTACCGGGCCGATCGGCGCTACCTGGACTCATACCGTGAGGACTTCGCCGATGTCGCGGATCTCCTTTGCCAGCAACAGATCTACCTCGATCCCCGCGCCGTGGACCACGTGGCGCCCTGGGTCATGGACCTGCCGAGCCGCGGTTGGGACGACCTTCCCGCCCTCGGGGAACGGCGGCTCAAGGCCTACCGAGCCCGTGTCGAAGCCCGGGGATTCGAGGTGATCAGCGTCGACCTGACGACCTGCGACGTCGCGGCCGCCGGGTTCCACGCCGCGCATACGCTGGTCCCGGGGCTCGTTTCGAACTTCCCCGCCGGATCGCCGTTCTGGGGCAACGGGAGGATCGCCGACGCGGCGGTGGGACTCGGCTGGCGGGACGAACCGCTCGCCGAGCACGAACTCAACGTCTTCCCGCTCCCCCACGCGTGATGGCCGCCGCCGACCTGCTCGGTCTCCCGAGCACTCGCGGCCGGTTCCCGCTCATCGCGGCGCAAAGCGTCGACGCGCTGGGAACCGGCTTGTTCCTGCCGTTCGCCGTCGTGTACTTCCACGCGGCGAAGGGACTATCGCTGACGGCCGTCGGGGTGGCGCTGTCGATCGCGGCGATGATCGCGCTGCCGTCGGGACCGCTCGCGGGACGGCTGATCGACCGGTTCGGGCCGGGCCGGATGGTGATCACCGCCAACCTGATCCGCGCGGTGACCTTCACCGGCTACCTCTTCGCCGGCGAGACATGGCATCTGGTCGTCCTGGCCGCGGTGACGTTCTGGGGCGAGGGGATGTTCTGGCCGTCGACCGGCGCGCTGGTGGCGCAGGTGGCCGACGACGGCCAGCGCGCCCGCTGGTACGCGATGGAACGCGCGCTGCGCAACGTCGGCATCGGGCTCGGCGGGCTCCTCGGCGCCGCGATGGTCGCCTGGGGCGGCACCGGCGGCTACACGGTGATCGTGCTGGTCAACGCGGCGAGTTTCCTCGTCGCCGCGGTTCTCGTCGCGTCGTGGCGAGCCCCGGCGAGCACGCCTCGCGAGACCGCATCCGAGGCCGCTCACCCAGGCGGCTACCGGAAGGTGCTCGCCGACCGGATCTTTCGCGGCGTACTCGTGACCGTCTTCGTCTTCGCGTTGTGCGACCTGGCGCTGACCGTCTTGCTGAGCGCGTACGTCCTCGACGGCCTGAAGCTGCCGGCTTGGCAGCCGGGAGTCCTGTTCGCGATCAACACGGTGCTGGTCGTGCTCGCGCAGACCGTGGTCTCGCGCCGGGTCGAACGGCGTCGCATGCCGCGCACGCTCCAGGTCTCGGCCGCGGTGTGGGCGGTGTCGTTCGTCCTGTTCGCACTGGTGCCCACCGGGCGGCCCACGATGGCGTTCCTCGTGCTCACCCTCGCGATGATCGTCTTCACCGGTGCCGAACTGCTCCAGGCGCCGACCAGCAGCGCGCTGACCGTCGCGATCGCCCCGGCGCGGCTGCGCGGCCGCTATCTCGGCCTCGAAGAACTCGTGTGGAGCGCGGCGCGGGTGATCGCCCCGGCGACGTTCACCTGGCTGCTGTCACACGGCGCGGCGTTGCCGTGGCTGGTGCTGATCGGCTGTTGTGGCGTGGCGCTCCTGGTACTGGGCAGACTGAACCGTGCGCTCTGAACTGGACGACGTCTATCGCCGCGTCTACCGCGAACCGCCGTACCTCGAAGGCGAGGACGACGTCGCCCGGTTCGGCGTGCTGTTCGCCGAGCACGCCGAACTCCCGGGGTTCGCCATGACGACGGTGCGCGAGGCCGGGGCACTCGGCGGCTTCGCCTACGGGGTCCGGAAAGAAGCCGGCTGGTGGCCCGAACGCGCGACGGCTCCGGCGCCTTCATGGCTCGACGGCGAAGAGCTGTTCTATGTGTACGAGCTGGCACTCCTCCCCGAGCTCCGCGGTCGCGGATTCGGCCGCGCTCTGCTCGATGACCTGCTGAAAGAGCGGCCCGAGCGGTTCGGCGTACTGGCATCCCGCGTCGAGGCGCCTGCCCGGCGGCTGTACCGCCGTTGGGGCTGGCGGAAGGTCGGCGAGTTCGACTTTGGCGGCATCGATCTGCTCGCGCTCGACCTCTCCTGAGACCCAGATCACCTGAAACGGGTTGTCGTACGACTGTTTCCGATATATCGTGAACATGTCGGAACAGTACGTAGAGAGGATTCACATCATGCGACGACGACCTTTCCCTCCAGAACACGGCCGACCGGCCTTCGGACCTTGGGCCCGCGGCGGCGGCTTCGGCGGCTTCGGCGACTTCCCGCCGGGTCCCGGCGGACCGGGCCATCGGCACCGGCACGGCCGCCGTGGTGGCCCCGGACGGCGCGGCAAACGCGGTGACGTCCGCGCCGCGATCCTGGCGCTGCTTTCCGAGCAGCCGAGGCACGGCTACGAGATCATCCGCGAGATCGGCGAACGCAGCGGCGGCTTCTGGAAGCCGAGCCCCGGCTCGGTCTACCCGACCCTGCAGTTGCTGGCCGACGAAGGCCTGGTGATCAGCAAGGACGAGAACGGCAAGAAGCTGTTCGAGCTCACCGAATCCGGCCGCGCCGCGGCCGAACAGCAGGACACCGTCCCACCGTGGGAGCAGATCGCCCACGACGTCGACCCGGCCGAGGTCAACCTGCGCAAAGCTGGCGCGACCCTGGCCGCGGCGGTCGCGCAGGTGATGCACGCCGGCACCGAAAGCCAGCAGGCCCGCACCGTCGACGTGCTCAACGAGGCACGCCGGACGATCTACGGCATCCTCGGCGAGGCGGAGGACACCACTCCGGACGAGGACGCGGAGTGACCTGGCACGACGAGGCCGGTGGGCTTGGCGCGCGTATGCACGCGATAGCCCACCGGCAGCGTCAGCCGCTTCTCCCCGGAACCTGACGAAAACTCGTTCAGGCGCCGGACCTCCGCGATCGCCTTCGCCGCGACCGGAGCGCTGAACTCGATCTTCAGCACCGCTTCCATCGCGGCGGCGTCCTCGAACAGCCACCGCGTCATCACCTTGCGGCAGCCGAATCCCTGACGGGCGAAGAACTTCTCCACCCCGGGCGGGTCGTAGTGCGGCAGATCCAGCCGCATCCAGCGTCCGTAGGGCTCACTCGCCACATCGAGATCCACGATCATCATCAGCCCGCCCGGCCGCAGCACCCGCTCCGCTTCGCGAAGCCCTGGTTCACAACCGGGGCCGAAGAAATACGCGGTGCGCGCGTGGACGACGTCGAAAGCCGCGTCCGGCAAAGGAAGCCGCTGCGCACGCCCGTGCCGCACCTCGACGTTCTCCAGTCGCCCCGCCCGTTTCCGCGCGTCGTGCACGAGCGGCTCATGGGGTTCGATCCCGACCACCGACCGCGCCGTCGCGGCGAACCGCGGCAGGTGGAAACCGTCACCGCAGCCGATGTCGAGTACGTCCGCGCCCGACCAATCGCGGAACCCGGCGAGCACGCGCCAGATCTCGTCGTCGACGTCCTGCGCGCGGTTCTCGACCTCGTAGGCCTCTTGGTAGTACCAGATGTTCGGGCTCGGCAGCACCTCCTCACCGCCGCGGCGGAAGGAGGAGAGGGCTCGGGGAAACCAGCGCACGGAAGCTCCAACGAAGGGACACCGGGCGGGGTTCCGGGTCATCCGGATCGAAATCCTTGACGGAAACAATGCGGTCAGCGACTAGACTTTACTCCCACCGGTAAGGGAGAACCGCATGTCGCTCGGCTCGGCCGCCCACACTTCCGTCATACCTTCGGGAATCCCGTGCTGGATCGAGCTCGCGTGCAGAGACGAAACGGCCGCGCAGACCTTCTACAGCGGGCTTTTCGACTGGGAATTCGTCGTCCAGCGTGATCCGGCGACGCCGACCGGCCGCTACTCGATCGCGACGCTGAACGACGTCCCGGCCGGTGGTCTGTACCGCGCGGGCACGGGCGGTCCGGCAGGCTGGAGCGTCCACATCTCGGTACCCCAGGCGGCCGCCGCCGCCGAATGGGTGGACAGTCTCGGTGGCCGGGTCACGCTCGGACCGGTGGCGATTCCCCATCGCGGCAACATCATCCACGCCGTCGACGCGTGCGGCGCGCACGTCGTCTTCTGGGAGCCGCCCGCCACCTGGGAGTTCGCGACAGGAGTGCCGAACACCTTCAGTGGCGCGGATCTCAACACCCACGACGGCGCGGCGGCGGATCACTTCTACTGCCGCCTCTTCAACTACACCAGCCACCAGATCGGCGACGGCGCCTCGCTCGACTACGCCGAATGGCTCATCGAGCACGAACCCGTGCTGTACCGGTACGTGATGGGTTCGGAGTACCGGCCGGACACTCCCCCGCACTGGATGGTCTACTTCGAACTCGATCCGGCCCGCGGCGCGGACGCCGCGGCGGGACAGGCCTTGATGCTCGGCGGCGCCGTCGTGGTCCAGCCCTACGACACCCCGTACGGCCGGATGGCGATCCTCGCCGACCCGGACGGTTCGGTGTTCGCCGTGATCGACCACTCCCGGGCCGCCGAGGGCTGGGGCACCGCCGAAGTCGACGATCCGTACGACGACTGAACCGAAGTGCCGGGGTGACCGCGTCACCCCGGCACTTTCGTCAGAGGCCCGCCCAGAATCCGCAGTCGTGCACGGCCGCGAGGTCGACCGGGCGGATCTCGCCCGGCGCCAGCGACTGCGTCCGCGGCGAGGGACGCCACTTCGGCAGTTCTTCGCCGTTCGGATCACCGGTGCGCGCGAACGCGGTCCAGTACTGAATCATTCGCGCCGCGAGTTCCTGCTGCGGTGGCGTCAATTTCCCGGGAAACCCCGTTAAATCAGACAAATAAGCCAATTCTCCGCCATGGGCCGCGCCGAGACGCATTCCCGGCGGAGCGGGCACGAGCGGCGGAGCGTCCCGATCGGCGAACTCGTAGCCGAAGGTCCGGGTGTGCTCGCGCAGCAACCGCTCGGTCCCCACCTGCGGGCAGCCCCAGATCCGGTCGGTCATCGCGTCCGCGAACGCCATCGCCGGGCCGCCGTGCCTCGCCGACGGGTACCGGGCGGCGACGAGCGGCGCCTTCTCCCCGAACGCCGTCCGCAACAGCTCTTGGTAACGCTCCTCGGTGAACGGATGTCCCGGGAAGAGGGCGATGAACAGTCTCGCCTCGTCCCTGGTGACCCCGGTCAGCACCGGGACGCGGGCGAAGAGGCCCGCTTTCAGCGCCTCGGCCGGATGCTCGGGCAGCAGACCGGTGCCGAACGCGGGTGCCGCGATCGGTTGGCCCACCAGATCCTTGACCGGAAGCCGCCGCATGCAGGCGACGTCGGCGCAGCCGAGTTTCTTGGCACCTTCGGCGCCCATCGCTTCGACGTCCGCACGGGAGAGATACGGCGAACCGGCGGGCACGCCGGGGAAGAACCCGCCGTCGGGCCAGGTCAGCGTGCACGGACCGCTCTGGATGATCGCGCGGTGGACCAACCCCGCGGCCGAGGGGGAGGTCAGCTGGACGCAAGTGCTCATCGCACCGGCGGATTCGCCGAAGAGCGTGACGTTCCGGGGATCTCCCCCGAAGGCGCGCGCGTTGCGCTGCACCCAGCGAAGCGCGGCCTGCTGGTCATGAAAGCCGAAGCTGCCGGAGTCGCGTCCGAGTTCCGGATGCCCGAAGAAGCCGAACACGCCCAGCCGGTAGTTCACGGTCACCACCACGACGTCCCCGCCGAGGGCCATCCGTTTGAAGTCGTAGTCGCTGCCCGCACCGGAAGTGAAGCTGCCGCCGTGCACCCAGACCATCACCGGACGCGGCTTGTGCGCCGGCTTCGCCGGGCTGATCACGTTGAGATACAGGCAATCCTCGTCGTCGCTCGGAGCCGCGTCGAGCCCCGGCCCCTGCGCGCATCGAGGCCCCGGTGCGCTCGCGTCCCGCACGGCGGTCCACGGCGCGGGTCTCTGTGGCGGGGCCCAGCGCAGGTCGCCGACCGGGGGCGCGGCGAACGGGATACCTTGGAAACTCCGGTATTCGCCGGTGCTCACACCGCGAACGGGACCGGAGTCCGTGCGGACGATCGGGCTTTCGCCCGCCTCCGCGACGGTCGTCGTCAGTGCGCCGAACGTCAGCACGCTCAGCGCCATGGCCAGAAGTCGCTTACTCACCTGTTGAGTTCGCATACTCCGACCTTGGCCCAGCTCGCCGGGCTTGTCACACAGGTTTCGCCTAAACGGGGATGAACGCCGAGAGCAGCAACCAGGAGACGACGGCCGAAGGGAGCAACGAGTCGAGCCGGTCCATCAGCCCGCCGTGCCCCGGCAGCATGTTCCCCATGTCCTTGACGCCGAGGTCGCGCTTGATCAGCGACTCGACGAGGTCGCCCAGCGTCGCCGTGCAGACGATCGCCGCGCCGAACAGCACGCCCTGCCAGGCGTGACCGTCGAGGAGAAGGCTCAGGGTCAGCGCGCCGGCGACCACCCCGGCCACGAGCGAACCGGCGAAGCCTTCCCAGGTCTTCTTCGGGCTGATGCTGGGCGCCATCGGATGCTTGCCGCCCAGTACACCGGCGATGTAGCCGCCGGTGTCCGAAGCGACCACACCGATCATGAACGCCAGCACCCGGCCGACGCCGTCCGCCGGCGGGACCAGCATGGCGGCGAAGGCACCGAAAAGCGGGATGTACGCGACGGCGAAGACCGACGCGCTGATGTCGCGCAGGTAGCCGTCCGCGCCGCCGGGCAACCGCCACAGCAGGCAGACGAGCACCGTCAGCACGAACGCCGTCAGCGCGCCTTCACGGCCGTACGGCCACGCCAGCCAGATCATCGCCTGACCGCCGACGAGCACCGGGACCAGCGCGATCCGGATACCCGCCGCGCGCTTCAGTGCCCCGGCCAGCTCGATCGTGCCGACCGCGATGGCGATCGCGATGATGCCGATGAACAGATAGCGCACGGTGAGCAGGGACGTGACGATCGCCGCGCCCAGCAGCAGCCCGACCCCGATCGCGGCGGGCAGGTTGCGGCCGGCGCGGGAAGCCTTCTTCGCCGGTTCCGGCACGGTTTCAAAATCCGGCGCTGTGGCCGGAACCGGTTCCGGGTTCTCCACCCGGTCCTCGCGTTCCTCGCTCACCTGGCTCATCAGACCTCGAGTAGCTCTGCTTCCTTGTGTTTCACCAGCTCGTCGACCTTGTGACTGTAGGTGTCGGTGAGGTTCTGGAGTTCCTTCTCGGCGTGGACGACCTCGTCCTCGCCGGCCTCGCCGTCCTTCTTGATCCGGTCGAGTTCTTCCTTGGCCTTGCGGCGGACGCTGCGGATCGAGACGCGGGCGTCCTCACCCTTGGCCTTGGCGACCTTCACCATCTCCTTGCGGCGCTCTTCGGTGAGCTGCGGGATGACGATGCGGATCACGTTGCCGTCGTTGCTCGGGTTGACGCCGAGGTCCGACTCGCGGATCGCCTTCTCGATGGCGTTGAGCGAGGTCTGGTCGTAAGGCTTGATCAACGCCATCCGGGCTTCGGGGATGTTGACGCCCGCCAGCTGGTTCAGCGGGGTCGGCGCGCCGTAGTAGTCGACGACAACGCGCGAGAACATCCCAGGGTGGGCCCGGCCGGTGCGTACCGACGACAGGTCCTCCTTGGCGACGGACACCGCTTTTTCCATCTTCTCCTCGGCGTCGAGGAGGGTCTCGTCGATCACGGCAACTCCCGTAGTTGTGTATTCGTACCGATTGCGAAGGTCAGAGCAGGACTACGCGGGCACCCCGTCGGCGGGGGTGTCGACCAGGGTGCCGATCCTCTCACCACTGACCGCGCGGGCGATGTTCCCCTCGGTGAGCAGATTGAACACGATGATCGGCATGTTGTTGTCCATGCACAGGCTGAACGCGGTGGCGTCGGCGACCTTGAGGTCCCGTTCCAGCACCTCGCGGTGGCTGATCTCGTGGAACATCTCGGCCGTCGGGTCGCTCTTCGGATCCGCGGTGTAGACGCCGTCGACGGCCTTCGCCATCAAGACGGCCTCACAACCGAGTTCGAGCGCGCGCTGCGCGGCGGCGGTGTCGGTCGAGAAGTACGGCATGCCGACCCCGGCGCCGAAGATGACGACGCGGCCCTTCTCCAGGTGACGCTCGGCGCGGCGCGGGATGTACGGCTCGGCGACCTGCCCCATGGTGATGGCGGTCTGCACGCGGGTCGGCAGGCCCTCCTTCTCCAGGAAGTCCTGCAACGCCAGGCAGTTCATGACGGTGCCGAGCATCGCCATGTAGTCCGCGCGGTCGCGGTCCATGCCGCGCTGCGACAGTTCCGCGCCGCGGAAGTAGTTGCCACCACCGATCACGACGGCGATCTGCACGCCCGTCCGCGCGACGTCGGCGATCTGCTGGGCGACCGAGTGCACCACATCCGGATCAACCCCGATGGAACCGCCACCGAACATCTCGCCGCCCAGCTTCAGCAGCACCCGCCGGTATCCGCCTTCGACCCGGACACCCATGTCGCCCTCCCTAATGCTCCGAACCCGACTGTGCCCCGTCCCCGATGGACGGAGACGGGGCACAGTGGTGATTCTTGTGTTCCGCGCCTGGATCAGGCCTGGCCGACCTCGAACCGGGCGAACCGGCTCACGGCCACGCCGGCCTCGTCGAGCAGGGCCTTGACGGTCTTCTTGTTGTCCTTGACCGACGGCTGCTCGAGCAGGACGTTGTCCTTGTAGTACGCGTTGACCTTGCCCTCGATGATCTTGGGCATGGCCTGCTCCGGCTTGCCCTCTTCGCGGGCGGTCGCCTCGGCGACGCGGCGCTCGTTCTCGACGATCTCGGCCGGGACCTCTTCGCGGGTGAGGTACTTGGCCTTGAGCGCGGCGACCTGCATGGCGGCGCCACGAGCGGCCTCCGCGGCGGCCTCGCCCTCACCGGTGTACTCGATGAGCACGCCGACGGCGGGCGGGAGGTCCGCACCGCGACGGTGCAGATACGTGGTGGTGGTGCCCTCGTAGGCGGCGACACGGCGCAGCTCGAGCTTCTCACCGATACGGGCGGCCAGCGCCTGGACCTGCTCGTCGACGGTCTTGCCGTCGAGCGAGGCGGCCTTCAGCTTCTCGACGTCGCTGGTCTTCTCGGCCTTCGCGACCTCGACGATCTTCGCGGCGAGGGCCTGGAAGTCCTCGTTCTTCGCGACGAAGTCGGTCTCGGAGTCGAGCTCGATCAGCACGCCGCCGTCACCGGCGACGAGGCCCTCGGCGGTGGCGCGCTCGGCGCGCTTGCCGACGTCCTTGGCGCCCTTGATGCGCAGGAACTCGACGGCCTTGTCGAAGTCGCCGTCGTTCTCCTCCAGCGCCTTCTTGCAGTTCATCATGCCGGAGCCGGTGAGCTCCCGGAGACGCTTCACGTCTGCGGCGGTGTAGTTCGCCATCGTGGGTGTGTCCGTCCTTTTTCAGGTACGAGAAGTCTTTTGGGGAAGTCACCCGTAGGGCCGCCGGGAGGCGGCCCCACGGGCGGGTCGATCAGGAGGAGGCGGTGGCCTGCTCGGCCGGAGCCTCGGTGGCGGCCTCGGTCGCGGCGACGGCTTCCTTGGCGTCCGCGGCGGCGGTCTCGGAGCCGGCGAGCAGCTCCTTCTCCCACTCGGCCAGCGGCTCGTCCGTGGCGACGCCCGCCTCGGGCTTGGCGTCGGCGGAGGAACCGTTGCGGCTGGAGCGGGCCATCAGACCGGCGGCGGCGGCCTCGGCCACGACCTTGGTCAGCAGCGCGGCCGAACGGATGGCGTCGTCGTTACCCGGGATCGGGTAGTCGACCTCGTCCGGGTCGCAGTTGGTGTCCAGGATCGCGACGACCGGGATGTTCAGCTTGCGAGCCTCGCCGACGGCGATGTGCTCCTTCTTCGTGTCGACGATCCACACGATGCTCGGCACCTTGGCCATGTCGCGGATACCGCCGAGGGTCTTCTCGAGCTTGTCCTTCTCACGGGTGAGCGTGAGGATTTCGCGCTTGGTCAGGCCGGCGAAGCCGCCGGTCTGCTCCTGCGACTCGAGCTCCTTCAGGCGGAGAAGACGCTTGTGCACCGTCTGGAAGTTGGTCAGCATGCCACCGAGCCAGCGCTGGTTCACGTAGGGCATGCCCACGCGCGAGGCCTCGGCGGCGATCGCTTCCTGAGCCTGCTTCTTCGTACCGACGAACATGATGGTGCCGCCGTGCGCGACGGTTTCCTTGATGAACTCGTACGCACGGTCGATGTAGGTCAGCGTCTGCTGCAGGTCGATGATGTAGATGCCGTTGCGCTCGGTGAAGATGTAGCGCTTCATCTTCGGGTTCCACCGACGGGTCTGGTGCCCGAAGTGCACGCCGCTGTCGAGCAGCTGCTTCATGGTGACGACGGCCATTGCCGGAATCAACCTCTTCTGTGTCGTGCGCGCCCGGCTCCGCCGGAACGCGCTTGCTCGGTTCGTCGCTCTCGGCCGGGTGGCCGATCGCCCTGGTGCCGATGCTCGGGCCCGGACCCGGGAGCGAAGTACCCCAGGGACCGCCGGGCCGTGTGCCCCCGGCTGTCCTGACCCTCCGTGAGGAGATCGGCCATCGGGAGCGCGCACATGCACGCGAAGTCAGTCCGCTGCCGCGGACCGCGCAAAAGAGTCTACTCCCTGTCGCCACCGGGTACCGCACCGGCAGCCCCTGATGAGAGGGGTTGTCCACAACCGCCTCGGTTATCCACAGATTCCACCGGCGCGCCCCGCCCGCCACGCCGGTACCCCAACCTGGAACCCATGACACCCACAACCGCTTCCCGCCCTGTCACCAGGCATTCCTTCGCGATCGACCGCACCGGCGGCAGGCACCGCCGCCCAGGGCACGCCCGGCGCCTTCCCCGCCTCGCGATCTTCGCGGCCGTGCTCGCGATCCTCACCTCCGCGACGATGCCCGGGACGGCGAGAGGGGCGCCCTCCCCGCTGGGACGCCTCTCCTGGCCGCTCCCACCGACACCGAGCGTCACCAGGTATTTCGAACCGCCCTCGACGCCGTACGGCCCCGGCCATCGGGGCGTCGACCTCGCCGCGCCACCGGGTGCGAACGTGCTCGCGGCCGCCGAAGGAGTGGTGATGTTCGCCGGGCAGGTGGCGGGCCGCGGCGTGGTGTCGATCGATCACGACGGAGGGCTGCGCACCACCTACCAACCGCTCGCCCCCACGGTCACCGCGGGTGATCAGGTCTACCGGGGCCAGGTGCTCGGCACACTCGCGACGGGCCACCCGAGCTGCCCGGAGCCGGCGTGCCTGCATTTCGGCGTCCGGCGGGGCGAGGAGTACGTCGACCCGCTCACGTTGATCGGTGAACCGTCCGAGACCCGCCTCAAACCCTGGGAGGGAGACTGAGCCGTGCCTTGCGAGGTTCCGATGGTCGTGCCGTCCGCCCCATCACGCGCGCCGTCCGCCCAATCACGTGCGCCGTCCATCCGATCACACGCGCCGTCCGCCCAATCACGCGCGTCGTCCGCCCGATCACGCGCGCCGTCCGCCCCATCACACGTGTCGTCCGCCCAATCACGTGCGCCGTCCGCCCAATCACGTGCGTCGTCCGCCTGATCACGCGCGTCGTCCGCCCAATCACGCGCGCCGTCCACCCGATCACGCGCGTCCACCCGAGCACACGTGCCGTCCACCCGAGCACACGCCGTCCATCCGAGCACGCGCGCCGGCCACCCGATTCCCTGTGTGAGCGAGCCTGCTGGATGACGCCGCGGAGCTGTCGAATCACGCCGGTCGCCAACGGCGGTCACGCGTGATCAGACGGACGACACGCGTGTTTGAACGGACGACACTCCGGCCAAGGGCCCGGGGTACGGCTCAGGCCTGCTCGACCAGTTTGGCGCGCAACCGCATGACGGCGCGGGTGTGCAGCTGGCTGACCCGCGATTCGGTGACGCCGAGAACCTTGCCGATCTCGGCGAGCGTCAGGCTTTCGAAGTAGTAGAGCCCGACCACGATCCGGTCGCGTTCGGTGAGCTGGGCGATCGCCTGCGCGAGCTGACGGCGGTTGTCCTGGTCGACCAGGACGGCCACCGGGTCGACGGCGCCGTCGTCGGGCAGGGTGTCGACCAGCGAGCCACTGTCCTTGCCCGCGGCGACCAGGTCTTCCAGGGCGATGACGCTGGTCAGCTGCATCTGGCCGTAGAACTCGCGCAGGTCGTCGACGCTGATTTCCAGCTCGGCCGCGAGTTCGGAGTCGGTCGGGGTGCGGTTCAGCCGGGCGCCGAGGCGTTCCAGGGCGCGTTCGGCTTCGCGGGCCTTGCTGCGCACCGCTCGGGGGACCCAGTCCTGGGAGCGGAGGTCGTCGAGGATCGCGCCCCGGATGCGCTGCATGGCGTAGGTCTCGAACCGCAGACCCCTGGCGGGTTCGAACTTCTCGATCGCGTCGACCAGGCCGAAGATCCCGGACTGGATCAGGTCGCCGACGTCGACGTGGGTCGGCAGCCCGGTGCCGACCCGGCCGGCGACGTATTTGACGAGCGGGGCGTAGTGCAGCACCAGCCGGTCGCGCACGACCTGGTCCGGAGACTCGGTGAACTCACGCCACAGCGCCTGGATCCCGGCGTCCACTTCGTAGCCGGTCCGCGCTTCGGGCGCGACGGCAGGACCGACCCCGCCGGGGCGGTGTTTCCCGGCGGCTTCGGTGACATGTGGGTCGGCGGTCATCGGGCCGCCGTTCTCAGCATGCGACTCAGCGTGGTCTCCGTGCTCGTGCGGATGCGCGTGCGCCGCCGGTTCGGGCCGCCGGGTCACCTGCCGAGTCCTCCCCGGCATCATCGGGCCCGGGGGTGTGCGCGGTCGTGGATCGCCTTCAGCCGATCGACGGTCACATGAGTGTAGAGCTGCGTTGTGGCCAGCGTAGCGTGACCAAGCAGTTCCTGAACGCTCCGAAGATCAGCGCCGCCTTCGAGCAGATGAGTGGCCGCGGAATGCCTCAGACCGTGCGGCCCCATGTCGTTCGCGCCCGGCACCGAACCGACGGCGTCGTGGACGACCCGGCGGGCCGTCCGCGGATCGAGCCTGCCTCCTCGCGCCCCCAAGAAGAGCGCCGCTTCCCCCGGGCCCTTCGTTTCGACGGCGAGCTTTCCCCTGCCCTCGTCCAGCCACACCCGCAAGGCCGCTTCGGCGGGGACGCCGAACGGCACGACACGTTCCTTGCCGCCCTTGCCCAGCACGAGCACGACCCGGCGGGAGAAGTCGACGTCACCCACGTCCAGCCCGCACAGTTCCGAGACCCGCACACCGGTCGCGTAGAGCAGTTCCACGATGGCACTGTCCCGCAAAGCCACCGGGTCGCGCTGTTCGGCACCGGCGGCTGAGAAGCGCATGACATCACTGGCCTGATCCGCGCGGAGGACCCCGGGAAGCTTGCGGTGCGCGCGCGGCGCCACTAGCCGCCCGCCCGGATCAGCCGCCAGTGCTCCGCCTCGGTGGGCCCACGCGGTGAAGGTGCGGGCCGCCGCCGCTCGCCTCGCCAACGTCGTCCGGCTTGCCCCTTCCTCGCGTTGCCGGGCCAGCCAGCCACGCAGCGTCCCGATGTCGAGATCGGAGAACCGGCCACCGTTCCCGTCCACGAACCCCATCAGCGACACCACGTCGCCGAGGTAGGCACGCACCGTATGCGCGGACAGCCCCCGTTCGAGGGAAAGGTGCCGCTCGTAGTCGTCGATCAGCTTCCGGACAGGCTCCGGCAGCGCGGCACGGGCGGCACGCAGATCGGGTCTGCGGGCGCGTCTCCCCGTGCCGTGGGGACCTTCGGTCGACGGCATGCCGATCACGCTGCGCGATGTACGGCGGATGGTCAAGTATCGCCGCACCCTGTTGCGGTGTCCGTGGTCGGATCGTGCCGGGATGGCGTCTCAGGTGTAGGCCAGTCAGGTCTTGGCGGCCCGTCTTCGCCACCCTGTGTCACCCCGTTCCGCGAAACCGTCGAGTTCGAGTGCCGGAAGCAGCGAACGGACACGTTCGACCGGGATGCCGGACTCGGCGGCGATCCGTTCCACGGGACGCGCCGATCGACCGGACAGCGCGTCGTGCACTCGCAGCGCCTCCGGGTCGAGCCGATCGGTGGGGCGGCGCGGTTTCGATGGATCCGCTCCCTGCGCCCCGAACCGTCCCGCCGTCTCGAGGATCTCGTCGACCGAGGTCACCAGCGTGGCCTCACCCTCACGGATCAGCGCGTGACAACCGGCGGACATCCCCGAAGACACCGGCCCCGGCATGGCCATCACGACCTTGCCGAGCGCTCCGGCCGTCGCCGCGGTGTTCCGCGCGCCGCTGCGCCTGCCCGCCTCGACCACGACGGTCCCTTCCGTGAGCGCAGCGATGAGCCTGTTCCGGACGAGGAAGCGATGCCTCGCGGGTGTGGTGCCCGGCGGGTACTCGCTGACCACCGCGCCGGTCTTCCCGATGGAGCGCAACAAGGTCGCGTGCTGAGCCGGATAACCGACGTCGACACCGCAGCCGAGCAGGGCGACCGTCGTACCGTCCGCGCTCAGCGCGCCCCGGTGGGCCGCGCCGTCGATGCCGTACGCCGCCCCCGAGAACACCGGGATTCCCCGGCTCGCGAGGTGGTAGCCCACCTCGGCCGCGTTGTGCTCGCCGTACCCGGTCGCCGCCCGGGCGCCGACGATCGCGATCGCCTGGTCCACGGCCTCGTCGAGCCGCGCGGGGCCGCGTACCCACAGCGCCAGCGGAGGCGCCACCCCGGAAACGCCCCTGCCCTGGGCCACGGCCAGCGAAAGCAACGGCCAGGCCGGCCATTCGTCGTCTTCCGGGATGACGAGGCGGGCGCCACCTGAATCGGCCCGCTCCAGATCTCGCTCGGCGTAGTCGTGCGCTCGCCGCGCGGCGGTCTCGTCGCGCACCTTCGGCGGGCACTCGGCGTTTCGCACTCGTTCCGCTGCGGCGACGGGGCCGAGTTCGCCGACGAAATCGGCCAAGGCGGGCGCCGGAGGCTCCGCCACGCGGAGGAGGTACGACCGCGCGACGCGTTCGGCATCGAGTTCACTCATCCGGATGACCTCTCTCGGAAGTTCAGGGCAGCCGCGACCTCATCCGCCTCCGGCTTGTCGGCGCTCTTCAGATCGGCGAGCGTCCAAGCGATACGAAGGCAGCGGTCGGCGCCGCGCGCGGTGATCGCGCCTCGTTCCAAAGCGCGGTCCAGCAACGCCGTGACCTGCGACGGCAGCGCGAACTCACGGCGCAGCGCCGGGCCGGGCACCTCCGCGTTCGTGAGCCAGCCTTGCTCCGCCCAGCGTTTTCCGGCTCGCTCTCTCGCCTCCAGCACTCGCTCCCGGACGGCCGCCGACGCTTCGGGCGGCTCGCTCAAGTGCGCGCTGAGAGCGGAAAGCGGGCGCAGCCGAACCCGCAAATCCACCCGATCGAGTAGCGGCCCGGACAGGCGGCTCAAATAGCGCCTCCGCACGGTCGCGGAGCACGTGCAGTCGGCGTCCTTCGCCGGCGCGCAAGGGCAGGGGTTCGTCGCCAGCACCAGTTGGAATCGTGCCGGATACCGCACCGCGCCCTTGACCCTCGCGATCCGCACTTCGCCCTCTTCGAGCACCGTGCGCAGCGACTCCAGCCGCTCCGGGCCGAATTCGCACACCTCGTCGAGGAACAGGATTCCCCGATGCGCCCGGCTGATCGCCCCGGGCACGGCAAGGCCGCTTCCCCCGCCGATCAGCGCGGGGACGCTGATCGAGTGATGCGGCGCGACGAACGGCGGCACGGTGACGAGCGGTGCGGACCGCGAAAGCGAACCGTCGATCGAATGAACCGCTGTCACCTGCAACGACTCTTCGGCGGTCAGCCGCGGAAGGAGGCCGGGCAGACGTTTGGCGAGCATCGTCTTGCCGACCCCGGGAGGTCCGGTCATCAGCAGGTGATGCCCGCCCGCCGCGGCCACCTCCAGCGCCCACCGCGCTTCCGGCTGACCCATGACGTCGGCGAGGTCGGGTACCTGCGGCGGATCCTGGACGACGGACGGCTCGGGACGGGTGAGTTCCCCTTCGCCCTTGAGCCAGTCCACGAACTCGCTCAGCCGAGCTACCCCGCCGACCTCCATGCCGTCCACGAGGGCGGCTTCGAACATCGACTCGGCGGGGACGACGGCCCTCCGGTATCCGGCGTTGCGCGCCGCCAGCAATCCCGGCAGGACCCCGCGGACCGCCCGCACCCGGCCGTCCAAGGCGAGCTCACCGAGCAGCACGGTGTTCAGCAGCTTCGTGGCGGGAACCGATCCGGTCGCGGCCATGACCGCCGCCGCGATCCCCAGGTCGTAACCGGATCCCACCTTCGGCAGATTCGCCGGCGACAGGCCGAGGATCACCCGCTCGTCCGGCCAGGTCCGCCCCGAATTGCGGACGGCGGAGCGGACCCTGTCCTTGGCCTCTTTCAGCCCCGTGTCGGGCAGTCCGACCATCGTCACCTTCGGCGAGCCGCCGCCGATGTCGGCCTCGATCTCGATCATCCTGCCTTCGACCCCGAGCAACGCGACGGACCAGGCCCTCGCCAGCGCCATTCAGAACGCCGCCTTGATATGCCGCACCTTGGGCTTGGCGTCGGGCCGGGCGACGATCGCGATGATGTCGTAGCGGACGGGGCACCAGCGGAGCATGAACTGACGCTGCCATTGGTACGCGAGACGGCGGATGCGGTCCGCCTTGTCCGGGGTCACCGCCTCGGCGGGCGTGCCGAAACCCACCCCGCTCCTCGTCTTCACCTCGCAGAAGACGAGGCGTTTGGTGTCGGTCGCGATGAGGTCCAGTTCGCCGTCACGGCAACGCCAATTGCGGCTCAGGACGACATAGCCCGTCTTTTCCAGATGCCGGACCGCGAGCTCCTCGCCCCATTTGCCCAGTTCGATATGTGGTGCCCCGGCGGGCGGCTGTTCGGCCGTGCTGGTCATCTCGATCCCCCTCAGCGATCGTCACGGTGTGTGTGCGATCAACGCTGCCAGGGTGAGGGGGCGGTGGACAGACCTGATTTCGGCGCCTGTGGACAACCGGGGTGTTGTGGATGGTTCGGCCGTCGCGGACGCTCGACGGCCGGAATTGTCGGTGGGCTGTGCTAAGCGCGCCGGAGATACGCGAAGGCCCCCTCCACGTGCTGAAGGGGGCCTTCGCGTACTTTTCGAAGTTCAGCCGGAGAACGGCCCGTCTTCCGGCAGCCGGAGGTCCGGTTTGTCGAGTTCTTCGACGTTGACGTCCTTGAACGTGATGACCCGGACGTGCTTGACGAACCGCGCGGGCCGGTACATGTCCCAGACCCACGCGTCGGACATGCGGACCTCGAAGTACACCTCACCGCCGCCGTCGCGCACCTGCACGTCGACGGCGTTGGCCAGATAGAACCGCCGCTCGGTCTCCACCACGTACGAGAATTGGCCGACTATGTCGCGATACTCGCGGTAAAGCGAGAGCTCCATCTCGGTCTCGTACTTCTCGAGATCCTCTGCGCTCATGAAATCCGCGCCCCTCCTCGCGATTTTGCTGCTGTTCCAGCGGCGGAGCGTTCATTGTTACCCACGTACGGGCCGAGGGCACGTATCGGCACGCTCGGGTTTTCCAGCGCCGCTACGGTCAGCACTACCGGGTGAGGCGGCGGCACGCGGTGCGCGGCGGCCGCGGTGGCCACGTTCGTGTACGACCAGCGATGGACCGGGCTCGGTCCGTGAGTGTTCAACGCCACGCTGTGGTCGGTGGTGCTGTAGCCCTTGTGCACGTCGAAACCGTAATGCGGGTGGACGTCGTGCAGGTCGCCCATGATCCGGTCCCGGGTGACCTTGGCCAGCACGGAGGCCGCCGCCACGCAGGCGACGGCCTTGTCGCCTTTCAGCACCGGGAGGCTCGGGGCGGGAAGCCCGGACACGCGGAATCCGTCGGTCAGGACGTAGCCAGGCGCGGTGCGCAGCGCCGAGACGGCGCGCCGCATGCCTTCGAGGTTCATCACGTGGATGCCGAACAGGTCGATCTCGGGCGCCGGGATGACGATGACCGAGTAGTCGACGGCACGCTGGACGACCCGGTCGTACACCCGGTCGCGAGCCTTGGCCGTGAGCACCTTCGAGTCGGTGAGCTCGGGCAGGCGGGCGGCGTCACCCGGACGCAGGACACAGGCGGCCACGACGAGGGGGCCGGCGCAAGCACCGCGCCCTGCCTCGTCGACTCCGGCGACGGGCCCGAGGCCCCGCCGGTCCAGCGCACCCTGCAACCCCCAGAAGAGGTCGCCACGCACCACTGCCCGCGGTGGCCGAAGCAGTTCGGCCGGTGTGAGCGGTACAGGAACTCTCAAGGCCTTACCGCTTTCGGTCGACCGCCTTGCGCACTCCGGCCGTCATTCGCCTGCCGAGGAAGAGCACGGGCCACGCCGCGGCGATACCGACGCCGAGGGGAAGCCCCTGCTGCCAGGCGGGCGCACCGAGCGCCAGCGGCTGGGCGTTCGCCTGCGGGTTGTGGTCCGAAACGCCACCCCAGCGACCCGGCGGGAGCACGATGATCCGCGCCTTCCCGATGATGTTCTCGACCGGGATCGCGCCGTTGACCCCGCCGCCGCCCTGACGCCGTGAGTCGCTCGAGTTGTTGCGGTTGTCGCCCATCACCCAGGCGTAACCGGCAGGCACCTTGACCGGAGCGAACGTGTCCTGGACGGGCTTGCCGCTCTCGTCCACGTTGGAACCCGGTTCCCAGTGGATGTACGGCTCGTCGAGCGCCTTGCCGTCCACGATCACCCGGTTCTGCGGATCGCAGCACTGCACCGTCTGCCCGGCGGTCGCGATGATCCGCTTGACGAAGTCACGCTCGTCCGGCGGCGCGAACCCGATCAGGGAACCCAGCGTGCGGAATCCGGTGACGAAGATGTTGCTGGACTCCGGCGTGTCGATCTCGCCGACCCAGGCGGGCGGGCCCTTGAAGACCACCACGTCACCCGGGCCGGGATCGGTGAAGTCGTACGTGATCCGATCTACCAGGATCCGGTCGCCCGTGCAACCCGGGCAGCCGTGCAACGTGGTCTCCATCGACCCCGAGGGGATCATGTAGACCTTGGCGAGGAACTGCTGGATCAAGATCGTCAGCACGAGTGCCACGACGATCAGGATCGGCAGTTCCTTCCAGAACGACCGCTTCTTGTTGACCTTGCCGAATTTCTTGGCGCCGGACCGGCCCCGGCGGGAGGCCCTGGTGGGGCGCTCCTCTTCGGGGCGATCGGGCTCGTCTTCGGAGGTGTTCTGGGACACGGGTTCGACCACGACGCCAGGCTACCGGTAACCGTGTGGCTACCTACTTGGCGGAGGTCGTCTCGCGGTTTTCGCGGCGTTCCTTGATCTTGGCGGCCTTGCCGCGCAGCTCGCGGAGGTAGTAGAGCTTCGCCCGGCGGACGTCGCCGCGCTTGAAGACCTCGACCTCGGCGATGTTCGGCGAGTGCACCGGGAAGGTGCGCTCCACGCCGATGCCGAACGACACCTTGCGGACCGTGAAGGTCTCGCGGATGCCGCCGCCCTGGCGACGCAGCACGACGCCCTGGAAGATCTGGTTGCGCTCGCGGTTGCCCTCGATGACGCGGACGTGAACCTTGAGCGTGTCGCCCGGTCGGAAGTCCGGGATGTCGGAACGCAGTGACTGCGCGTCCAGCGCGTCCAGGGTGTTCATCGGTGGTCCGTCCTCGTCTTCGTATGGCTTACGTGCAGCTTGGGCGCGCAGTGTCGGGCACTGCGACCTACCCGGGGGCTGATGGCGTTCCGGTGTACGGCGCCGGCTGCGAAGCCGCGCGTCCACTCACGCCAACCTGTCAAGTATTGCAGACCAGGCCTCAGGCGTTTGACCCGGCCTGGCCGGTGTCCTCGTGCAACCGCCCGAGGACGCCGAGATCGTGCTTGTCGAGACTACCTTCCGGCAGCTGCCCGATCAGTTCGGGTCTGCGCCGCACGGTGCGCTCCAGTGCCTGGTCGCGGCGCCAGCGGTCGATCAGCGCGTGGTTTCCCGAACGCAGGACGTCCGGTACGGCCAGGTCGCGCCAGACTTCCGGCCGGGTGTAGCTGGGGCCTTCGAGGAGCCCGTCGGAGAACGAGTCCTCTTCGGCGGAGCGCGCGTTCCCGAGGACTCCGGGCAGCAGCCGGACGACGGCCTCGACCATCACCAGTACCGCGGCCTCGCCGCCGACCAGCACATAGTCGCCGATGGAGACCTCGTCGACGGGCATCCGCCTCGCGGCGTCGTCGATCACCCGCTGGTCGATGCCCTCGTAGCGGCCGCACGCGAACACCAGGTGCTCCTCGGCGGCGTACTGGTGGGCCATGGCCTGGGTGAACGGCCGCCCGGCGGGGGTCGGGACCACGAGCCGGGTGTTCTCGCCGCAGACGTCGTCCAGGGCGGGGCCCCAGATCTGCGGTTTCATCACCATGCCGGGCCCGCCGCCGTACGGCGCGTCGTCGACGGCGCGGTGGACGTCGTGCGTCCAATCCCGCAGGTCGTGCACGCCGACCTCGATGAGGCCGCGGTCGATCGCGCGCCCGAGCAGCGCGGCGCGGAGCGGGTCGAGGTATTCGGGGAAGATCGTGACCACGTCGAGGCGCATCAGGCGTCCAGCAGGCCTTCCGGCGGGTCGAGGACGACGCGGCCGCCCGGGACGTCGACCGCCGGGACGATCGCCTTCACGAACGGCACCAGCACCTCGCGTCCGTCGTGTTCGATCGACAGCAGCTCACCGGCGGGCGAGTGCACGATTTCGAGCACCTTGCCGACGAGCGTGCCGTCGGCGAGTTCGGCCCGCAGGCCTTCGAGTTCGTGGTCGTAGAACTCGTCGGGGTCTTCGGTCGGCGGCAGCGTCGAGGTGTCGGCGATCAGCAACGCGCCGCGGAGGGTTTCCGCGACGTCCCTGGTCAACACCTCTTCGAAACGCACCAGCAGCCGCCCGCTGTGTTCGCGGGCGGCTGCGATGGTGAGATCTCTGCTGCTGCCGTCACGCAGCTTCGTCGTGACGGCCGAACCGACCGCGAACCGCTGTTCCGGCGAGTCCGTGCGCACGTCCACCGCGAGTTCCCCGCGGATTCCGTGCGCCTTGGCGATCCGGCCGACTACGACGTCCATCCCGTTCAGTCCCTGGTCAGCGATCGGTGTCGACGACGTCCACCCGGACGCCGCGGCCACCGATGCCGCCCATGACGGTGCGCAGGGCGGTCGCGGTACGACCGCCCCGGCCGATCACCTTGCCGAGATCGTCGGGGTGCACGTGCACCTCGAGCGTGCGGCCACGGCGTGTGGTCAGCAGCTCGACCCGGACCTCGTCCGGGTTGTCGACGATCCCGCGCACCAGGTGCTCGAGGGAGTCAGCGAGGAAGCTCACGCCTCGGCCTTGTCACCCTCGGCGGCCTCGGCCTTGTCGGCTTCGGCCTTCTTCGGGGCGGACTTCTTCTTCGGCGTGGTGGCCTCGGCGGAGGACGAGTCACCGGCGGCGGCGAGCGCGGCGTTGAACAGGTCCTGCTTCGACGGCTTCGGCTCGGCGACCTTCAGGGTGCCCTCGGCGCCGGGCAGGCCCTTGAACTTCTGCCAGTCACCGGTGATCTCGAGGATGCGCTGGACCGGCTCGGTCGGCTGGGCACCGACGGACAGCCAGTGCTGGGCCCGCTCGGTGTCGACCTCGATGAAGCTCGGCTCTTCCTTGGGGTGGTACTTGCCGATCGTCTCGATGGCCTTGCCATCACGGCGGGTGCGCGCGTCGGCGACGATGATGCGGTAGTACGGCGCACGGATCTTGCCGAGACGCTGCAGCTTGATCTTGACGGCCACGGGTGTGGGTACTCCTCAGTTCTCTCTGATGCATGTGGAAGGCGCACGCCAGCCGAGTGGGGATACGGCTGCGCACACCCGAAGGGTGAGCTCGGGCGCGGTGAGAGGGTCCGGCCAAAGCAGGCAAGCGTACATTCTGCCAGACGCCGACCGACCGTCAGAACGCGGCTATCCCGAGCGAGGCGAGCAGGATGGTCACGGCAGGGAGGAAGTTGTTCACCTGATGGGCGACCACGCTGCCGAGCAGCCGTCCGGTGAACACCCTGGCCAGCCCGATCGGGATCGCGATCACCAGCAGCAACGTGGTGCGCAGCGGTTCGAGGTGGCTCGCCGCGAAGACGGCCGTGGAGACCAGGAACGCCGCGATCCTCCCCCAGCGTTCGGTGCGCCAGGTCAACCGCTCCACCGCGCCCCACAGGAGGCCTCGGTAGATGATCTCCTCGCAGATCGGCCCGACCAGCCACAGGTAGATGAACATGACCACGGCCGCCGAGACCGACATCCGCCGGTCCTCCACGAGCGCGCTGATCGCCGAGGTCGCGTTCTCGTTGCCGACGACCTGCGTCCAGACGTAGGCGGCGAGCGAGGTGAGCCCGAGCCCGAGCACGCCGAGTTTGAGCCCGACCTTGACGTCGGCCCAGCTCCAGCCAATCCGCAGATCGGTGAACGGGCCGTTGCCGCGCAGGCGGGTGATCAGCAGCGCGACCCCGGCGGCGAACATCGTCGGCACCATGGTGCCCAGCAGCACCATGCGCATCGGCAGGGGCTGACCGGGCTGGACGTCGCCGAGCAGGACGCTGATGAACGCCGCCGACGCCAGCAGGACGGCTTCCACCAGGAGGAAGGCCCCGAATCCCCAGCGATGCGGCGGTGGCGTGTCGGACGCGGCCACCTCACCTCCGGCCGTGAGTTCGTCCGGCGGCGCGGCCTCGGGAATCGGCTCCCTTGGCTGAGATACGGTCACGCCGATCCTCCGGTGATCGTTCGGTTACTCAAAGACTCTAACCGCCTGGACCGGCGATCACCTCGCCGCGAAGAGCAATACAGCCGGTGGGAGGTTGTTGGCCGCGTGCGCGATGACGGCCGCGCTCACCCGGCCGGAGAGATATCGGGCGAGACCGATGGCGATGCCCTGGCCGAACAGCGCGATCGTGCGCGCGGCCTCGCCGTGCAACTGGGCGAACACCAGCGCGGTGACCAGCAAGATCACCCATGAGGGCAGACGGTGGAAGCCCATGGCGTTCCACAGCGTGCCGCGGAAGAGCAGTTCTTCGGTGACCGGAGCGGCGAGGACGACGATGACCGCGGCCAGCACCAGCCAGATCGTGTCGCCGCCGGTGGTGCCCGACAGCTCGGTGATCGGGCCGGGCGAGACGTCGGAGAAGGTCCGGTCGTCGCTGTCGGTCCCGTAGACGGCGAGCAGGAGCAGGTTGAGGAGGTAGCCGGCGGCGAGCGCTGCGGCCCCGCAGGCGAGCCCGATCCGGACGTCGCGCCAGGTGGGCTTGAGGCCGAAGTCCGTGCGGAGCCCCTGCCCCCACACGCGTGAACCGACCGCGGGGCCGAGACCGAGGACGAGGGTCGGCAGGAACGCCAGGATCAGCAGCGGGCCGACGTCACGCAGTTCCAGCGGGTCGTAGCCGCCGAAGCGGCCCGACATCAGGAAGCTCATGACGAGCGTGACGAGGTGGTATCCGGCTATACCCGCGAAGAACGCTACGAAGCCCCAGTGCGCTCCGAGCACCAGACGCTCGCGAGCCTGCCCGTCGTCCACCACGCCTCCACGCTAAGTGCCGCTCCGGTCACCGGTGGAGTCGGGTCAGGCGTAGATCTTGCCACGCAGGACGATATGGCTCGGATGCCGCAGCACCGCGAGATCCTCGCGCGGGTCGGTCGGGTAGACGAGCAGATCGGCCGAAGCGCCATCGACGATTCCCGGTACGCCAAGCCATTCGCGGGCCGCCCACGAAGCCGAAGCCAGCGCCTGCTCCGCGGACATGCCCGCCTTGTGCAGCGCCTCGACCTCATCGACGAGCCTGCCGTGTTCGACCATGCCGCCCGCGTCGCTTCCGGCATACACCGCGACGCCCGCCTCGATCGCCGTCGAGACCATCTCCCCCACACCGGCGTGCAGCGCCCGCATGTGGTCGGCGTACACCGGGTATTTGCCCGCCTTGTCCGCGATACCCGGGAAGTTCTCGATGTTGATCAGGGTCGGCACGAGCGCGATCCCGCGTTCGGCGAGGACGTCCAGCTGGTCCGGGAGGAGTTCTGTGCCGTGTTCGAGGCAGTCGATCCCCGCGTCGATCAGGCCGGGCAACGCGGCCTGGCCGAATACGTGTGCCGTCACCTTGGCGCCCTCGGCGTGCGCGACGGCGATCGCCTCGGCGAGGACGTCGTCGGGCCAGAGCGGCGCGAGATCACCGGCACCGCGGTCGATCCAGTCGCCGACGAGTTTGACCCAGCCGTCGCCGTCACGCGCTTGCTCGGCGACCGCCTTCGGCAGCTCGGCAGGGTCTTCGAGCTCGATGCCGAGGCCGGGGATGTAGCGCTTGCGCAGGGCGAGATGCCGTCCGGCGCGGATGATCCGCGGCAGATCGGCCCGCTCCTGCAACGGCCGGACGTCGATCGGCAGCCCGCAGTCGCGGATCAGCAGCGTGCCGGCGTCGCGATCGGTGATCGCCTGTTCGGTGGCCTCTTCCAGCGTGGTCGCGCCGCCGACGCCGATGCCGGGGTGACAGTGCGCGTCGACCAGACCGGGAACGAGAAAGCCTTCCCGGACCACGGTTTCCGCTCCGGCGACCGGTTCGGTGGTGATACGGCCGCCGGTGACCCACAGCTCGCGGTGCTCGCCGTCCGGCAGGACCACGCCGGCCAGGTGCAGCGCCTCCACGGGCTACTTGTCCTTCGGCAGCTTGAACTTCTTCGGGTCGAACCCGGGTACGTCGTTCATGCCGCCGAGCTGCGAGAGGTCGGGCATCCCGCCGCCGGCGCCGGGCATCCCGCCCGGGGGCAGCATCGGCATGCCGCCGGGGAAGCCACCGCGGACCTTGGGCTGCGTCGGGCCGCGTCCCTTGCCCTTCTTCCCCTTCTTGCCCTTGCGGTTCTTGCTGCCGCCCCCGCCGCCGAAGCCGAACCGGCCCGCCATCTGCGCCATCATCTTGCGCGCTTCGAAGAACCGGTTGACCAGGTCGTTGACGTCGCGGACGGCGACACCGGAACCCTTCGAGATCCGGATGCGGCGCGAGGCGTTGATGATCTTCGGGTCGGCCCGCTCGGCGGGGGTCATGCCGCGGATGATCGCCTGCAGCTTGTCGAGCTGCTTGTCGTCGACCTGGGCGAGCTGGTCCTTCATCTGCCCGGCGCCGGGCAGCATGCCGAGCAGGTTGCCGATCGGGCCCATCTTGCGGACCGCGAGCATCTGCTCGAGGAAGTCTTCGAGGGTGAGCTGGCCGCTGCCGAGCTTGGCGGCGGTCTGCTCGGCCTTCTCCTGGTCGAAGTGCTCCTCGGCCTGCTCGATGAGGCTGAGCACGTCGCCCATGCCGAGGATCCGGCTGGCCATCCGGTCCGGGTGGAAGAGGTCGAAGTCCTCGAGCTTCTCACCGTTGGAAGCGAACAGGATCGGCTGGCCGGTGACCTGGCGGACCGACAGCGCGGCACCACCGCGGGCGTCACCGTCGAGCTTGGTGAGCACGACACCGGTGAAGCCGACGCCGTCGCGGAACGCCTCGGCCGTGGTGACCGCGTCCTGACCGATCATCGCGTCGACGACGAACAGCGTCTCGTCCGGCGAAACGGCGTCGCGGATGTCCGCCGCCTGCTTCATCAGCTCTTCGTCGACGCCGAGACGGCCGGCGGTGTCGACCAGGACGATGTCGTGCTGGGCGCGCTTGGCCTCGTCGATGGCGCGGCGGGCGACGTCGACCGGGTCGCCGACGCCGTTCCCCGGCTCGGGGGCGAAGACCGCGACCCCGGCCCGCTCGCCGACGATCTGCAGCTGCGTGACCGCGTTGGGGCGCTGGAGGTCACACGCGACCAGCATCGGCGCGTGGCCCTGCTTCTTCAGCCACATCGCGAGCTTGCCCGCGAGCGTCGTCTTACCGGCACCCTGCAGACCCGCGAGCATGACGACCGTCGGCGGGTTCTTCGCGAACGTGAGCCGCCTGGTCTCGCCGCCGAGGATGGTGACGAGTTCCTCGTTGACGATCTTGATGACCTGCTGCGCCGGGTTGAGCGCGCCGTGCACCTCGGCGCCCTTGGCGCGCTCCTTGATCCGGGCGATGAAGTCCTTGACCACGGACAGCGCGACATCCGCCTCGAGCAGCGCGATACGGATCTCGCGCGCGGTGGCGTCGATGTCGGCGTCGGAGAGCCTGCCCTTGCGAGACAGCGTCTGCAGGGCGGACGTGAGCCGATCGGAGAGGGTGTCGAACACGGGTGTGCACGCTCCAGCTGGGTCGTTGTGGCGTGCCGGTACGGACCGGCGGCTTTCCAGGGTAGTCGGTGTTCGAGGTCAGCGTTTGACGCGGTTGCGCACGGCCAGCAGGGTCAGGCCGAGCAGCAGCGGCCCGAGGACGCGCGTGACCAGCCGCAGGACCTCTCCGAGCGGCGTCAGGTCCTTCGGCAGTGACGCCAATTTCGTTTCCAGCGAAACGGTGCTTTGGGCGACGTAGATCAAGGTGTCACCGAAGGCGGGTGTGGTCTTGAAGCCGCCCAGCCACATGCTCGTGCTCACGACGGCTATGAGGACCGCCAGGGTCGCGAGGGCCCTGAGGCCATAGCCGGAAACGAGCCAGTAGAGATGGAGGATGACGCGCTCGGACCACGGGGTGGCCCGGCTGTGGCGGCGCATCTCCATCTCGCCGTAGTAGAAGTCGGCGGCACCGGGCTCGTTCTTGCTGTCTTCCTGTGCCTTGCGCAGCTGGCGGTACAGGTCGGCGACGCGGCGGGGCCCGACGGGCACGTTCCGGTCGGCACGCCACGCCAGTTCCTCGGCGAGGACCTGGCGTCTGCGGTACGAGCCGAACGTGCAGATTCCCTCCAATCGGAGCTTGTCGAGGTGATGCGCGCCAGCGAAACGACAGTCCGACAGGGAGATGTCGGTAAGCATGAGGTCCACGACGTCGGTTTCCCGCAGAGAAATCACCGCCGCGGTGGCGCCCGATACGATCGCCGATGTTTTCCTCGGGATCACCTGATCGAACTTGACTCTCGCCCGCGAAACCCGAAGTGACACCCCTTCTTCGAAGACCGCTCTCGTACAGTCCACTTCCACCGCGTCCGTCTCCACGATGAGATTTCGCCGGAAGACTGCGGACTCCAGAATCAGCTTTCTCGCCGATATCGGCCCGAGCAGGTCGACTCGTTCGAATTCCGCCCCTTGGAAGTCGACCTCACCCGCCGAAGAAACCCCGCCGAACTCGACGACCCCACCGAAGCGAGCACCATGGAAGCGAGCGGCTCCACCGAAGTTCGCTCCACGAAAAGACACTAGGTCGGCGAACTTGGCACCGGCGAACTGCGCCGTGCCACGGAAAGTCGCTCCTCCGAAATACGAATATCCATGGAAGCCAGCCTTCTCGAACCAGGCCTTGCCCATGAAAGTGGTTCCTTCATCGAAGGTCACGCCGTTCCTGAACAGAGCTTCCTGGAACGTGGCGATCCCACCGAACTCGACGTTCACCAGCATCGAGTCCCGTGCGAAATCAGCCTGATTGAATGCTGCGTCACCGGCGAAACGAACATCTTCGAACAAGGCGTCGTTCAAATTCGCGAAATCGAACATCGCGTGGCCGGTGAATTCGACCCGGCGAAAGCTGACGGTCTCCATCGTGGCCTCCGCGAAATCCGCGTCGCCGAGCACCGCGCGCTGCCCGTCGCTCCGCGCCGCGTCCAGCAGCCGATCGATCAGCGATGCGGAAAGTTCCGTCCCCCGGAGGTCCACCTCCGAATTCGGCGCGATGCCGTCGAAATATCTGTCCTGGACCGCGGGCTCGCTATGGACCAGGCAGCGGTCATGCTCGTTGAGCCGGATGCCGATGCACGATTTGACGACACACGTGGGCCACGGCTTGTCCATGTCCACAGTTCTAACGCAAAAACAGCGCTCCGGGACCGATCGCCCCTCGCAGACCGGTACCGGAGCCCCTACGGAAGGCTCGCCTCCCCGCGAGCCGACCGTAAGCACACTTGGCGAGCTTCGCGGGACTCGGTATCGCCGGACCCCCAGTACCAGGCGATTCGCTGCCCGCGCTTTCTCGCCGCGCGATGACATAACCATGCCTGGTCACCCTGGGGTCACGGCAGCGTGAAGACCCCCAACTCCCCCTGAGTAGATCTACTCAACTGGTTTTGGCCGACGACGCCGACGACGCAGCCCGCTTCGCCCGCGTCCGCGCCTGGCGCGCCTTGTCGGCCGCTTCCTGGGCTTTCTCGACCGGGCCCTGCTGCAAGGCCGCCAGTAGCCGCGTCACGCCTTCCGCCTGTTCGGCGGCGGTCGGCTGGAGGACGTCGTCGCCGTCCAGCTTGGCCTGGATGAGCGCTTCGAGCGCCTCGCGGTAGTGATCGTTGTACCGGCCGGGGTCGAAATCCTGGGTGAGGTCCTCGATCAGCGAGACCGCGTTCCGCAGTTCCCCGCGCCGCAGGTCGACGTCCTCGTGCAGGAACGGGAAGTCGGGCCGCCGGATCTCGTCGGGCCACAGCATCGTCTCGAGCAGGATCACCTGGTCCCGCACGCGCAGCGCCCCCAGTGTTTCGCGCTGCCGCAAGGTCACCTTCACGATCGCGATCCGCCCGGACTGCTGCAGCGCCTCGCTCAACAGCACGTACGGCTTGGTGCCGGCAGGCTCCGGCTCGAGGTAGTAGCTGCGCGCGAAGTGCATCGGGTCGACCTGCTCGGCGGGGACGAAGCCGACGACGTCCATCGACTGGGTGGTCGGCGGGAGCAGCGACGCGAAATCCCCGGAGGTCAGCAGGACGACGTCGCCGTTGGGGACGGGATATCCCTTGGCGATCTCGGCCGCGGGCACTTCGGCGCCGTCGACCTCGCAAACCCACTTCACCCGCACCCGGCCCCCGTCGGGCTCATGGACCTGATGGAGGGGGACGTTGTGCTCTTCGGTCGCGCTGTACGCCTTCACCGGAATGGCGTAGGTCCCGAATCCGATCGTGCCTTTCCACACCGCTCGCATGGCCCACCTCCGACTGGTCAGCGTATCCACGCGCCGAAGGGGCGGGACAGCTACAAACGGGTGTCAGGGGCGACAGATTCGCTCACACATTCGAATGATGGGCGGGATTCGGCGAGTGCTTCGGCCGAACAGTCGACAGCGGTGGCCGCCGCACGGAGTACTTCGGCGACGACCTCGACGTCGGTCATCGGGGCCGTCGCCAACACGCCGTCCCCTCCGCCTTCGACCCGGCCTGCCATGCCTTCGAGCGCGATGGCGAGGGCCTGCTGACCGGCGACGAGGTGCCGGACCACTTTGAGCAGTTCGGGCACGGTCGCGGCGGTACCGGACGCGGTGAGGGAGACGGCGAGATCGTCCGCGCACGCACGGAGGTGGGAAGCCACGACGGTCGGCGGAAGCGTGATCCGCTGTGGTCCGGGCGAGTCCTGCTCGTGGTCGAGCACGTGCTCACCGCCCCTCCGGCTCCTTCGGGTCTCGACCGCGCACATCCTGCCACCGCTACCCTCCGCGATTCGCGCGACACCCCGGTCCCGGCGTCAGCCGTAGCCGAGCAGGACCACCGCGGCCGCCGCCAGGACCAACCCGGCGGATCGCACAGGTCCCGGCCGCTCACGCAGTGCCACGATGCCGAGGACGACCGGCACGACCGGATAGAACGACGCCAGCACCACCGCGATCGTGGTCAGTCCCTGACGAGTGGCGAGGAGATACAGAACCAGTGACAACGCGGCGAAGCAGCCGTTCGCCGCCGAGCCGACGGCGAAGCGCCACGGCAGCCGCACACCGTTGCCCCTTCGGATGACGACCGGGAGGATCGCCGCGGTCGCCGCCAGCCTGCTCGCCACGACCGGCCAGAGACCGGCTTCCGGTGCCGCCTGTGCCAACGCCAGATACTGGACGGCGAATCCGGCGCTGGCGATCAGCGCGTCCCGGACCGCGGGCTTCGTGCCTTCCGCGTCGCCCGCGCCGGACCGCGAAACAGCCCCCAGCGCGAGCACCGCCAGCCCGATCCCGGCGAACGCCGGCACCGAGGGACGCTCATCCAGCAGGGTCACGCCGACGAGCACGGGCAGCGTCACGCTGCCCACCGCGCTGATCGGCACCACGATGCTCATCGCCCCGCCGATCAGGCCGCGATAGAGGAAGACCATGCCGACGGCCGTGCCCAGGCCGGAGGCCGCGCCCCAGACGAGGTCCGGCATCGACGGATCCGCCGGCGTGAGCAGCAGCACGGCACCGAGCATGAACACGAAACCGCCCGCCTGACCGACGAACGCGACGGCGGCGAAGTCGGCTCGCCTGGCCAGGAGCCCGCCCGCGAAGTCCACGAATCCGTAACAGAGGGCGGATCCCAGTGCGAGCATTGTGGGATCGGGCATGGATTGGCTTACCCGGCGCCCGGCGTCACCAAACGATCAAGAAGCGGCCGCCAGCAGCGCGGCTTCGATCTTGGACCGCCACTCCTGGTCGACGCGGCCCGCCCGCGGCGCGACGGCGAACGAGTCGACGACGGCGGCACCGAGTGTGGCCACCTTCGCCCAGCGCACCTCGGCCTCGCACCGGCGCAACGCGCCCGCGACCCGGTACAGCAGCCCGATCCGGTTCGCGGCCCGCAGTTCGACCACGACCGTGTCGTGCCCGCTGGTCTCGTCGTCGAACCAGATCACCTTCGCTCCGGCCGACGGCGTCTCTCCTCCGCCGTAGTCCCGTTCCTTCGCCGCGAGCCGCTGGGTGAGCGGCAGCGTCCCGGCCACCGCCCGCGCGAACTGCTCACGCAGCAGGGTGACGTCGGGCAGCGAGCCGAACTTCGGCGACGCCGTGAACACGCCCGCCCGTCCCCCGTCGTGCCCGCGCAGCACCGCCGCGTGGACCTCGAGCGAGTTCAGCGCGAGCACCCCGGCTGCGGGAGCCAGCAGTTCCGCCCGGGCCGGGACCGCCAGCACCACGGTCACGACCTTGCCGGCGGCGGTGATGCGCACCTCGCCACGGCCGGACGCGACGGCTTCGGCGACGAGTTCCCGCTGTTCGGCACCCATCGGCTCCGGCGGCACGAAGCCCTTGCCGTGCAACGCTTCTTCGCAACCGGACACGAGTTCGGCGAGCAGACGCGCCTTCCAGTCCGTCCACACCCCTGGCCCGGTGGCCAGCGAATCGGCCGTCGTCAGGGCGTGCAGCAGTTCCAGCAGGACGAGGTTCTCGTCGAGTGTCTTCGTCACCCGCTGGATCGTGGCGGGATCGCTGATGTCCCGCCGCGTCGCGGTGTGCGGCAGCAGCAGGTGATGCCGGACCATCGCCGCGACCAGTGCCGAATCGGCGTCCGTCAGGCCGAGCCGGTCCGCCACCTGTGCGGTGATCTTCGCGCCGAGTTCGGAATGGTCCGCGTCGCGGCCCTTGCCGATGTCGTGCAGCAGAGCGCCGATCAACAACAGATCCGGCCGCGAAACGGTGGTCGTCAGTTTCGACGCCTCGACCGCGGCACGCACGAGATGCCGGTCGACGGTCCAGGAATGCACCGGCGACCTCGGCGGAAGATCCCGCACCGCCCCCCATTCGGGGAACAGGCGCGCCCACAGGCCGGTCCGGTCCAGCGCCTCCACGGCGTCGACGAGTCCCTCACCCGCGCCGAGCATCTCCACCAGCGCCTTGAGGGCGTCGGCGGGCCAGGGCGCGCGTAGTTCCGGCGCGGTTTCGGCGAGGGCTCGCAGGGTCCCGTGCGCAATGGGCTTCCGGATCCGCGCCGACGCCGCGGCGACCCGCAGCAGGAGGGCGGGATCCTTGGCGGGCACCGCGTCCCGGGCCAGCGCGACCTCGTTCCCGTGCAGGACCACACCCTCGTCGAGCGGCGTCCGCACCGGCCGCCGCCCGAACCGCGCCTTGGGGGGTTCCACAGTGGACCGGAGCGCCACGTCCACCGCGTACGCGATCGTCCGCCCGACACCGGAAAGCTTGCGCGCCAAGGTGAACCGGTCGCCGAAGCCGAGCTCACCCGCGACCGTCTCGGCCTCCGGCGCGCTGAGGATGTCCCGCTCCCGGCGGAGTTCCCGGCGCAGTTCCGTCCGGACGTCGAGCAGCAGGCTCTTGGCCGCCAGCAGTTCCTCGCCGGGTCTCGCCGTCAGCTGTGCCGCCGCCAGCGCTTCCAGGACGGCGAAGTCGCGAAGCCCACCCCGGCCGTGCTTGAGATCCGGCTCGGCGGACTGCGCGATCTCGCCACTGCGGGCCCAGCGCCGGCGCACCGCGTCCGCCAGTTCGTCGATCCGTTTCCTGGCCGTCCGCCGCCACTGGTCCCGTGCCGCGGCCGCCAGCCTCGCGGTGATCTCGGCGTCGCCGGAGATGTGGCGGATGTCGAGCAGCCCCATCGCGGTCCGCAGATCCTCGGACGCCACCTTCAGCGCCTCACCCGGTGTGCGCACCGAGTGGTCGAGGCCGATCTTGGCGTCCCACAACGGGTACCAGATCGCGTCGGCGATCTCGCCGACCCGCGAGTTCCCGTTGTGCAGCAACAAAAGGTCGAGATCGGAGAAGGGCACCAGCTCGCTGCGCCCCAGGCCGCCGACGGCGGCCAGCGCGACACCGGGTTCAGCGGTGTCGACGCCGGCCGCCGAAGCGCCCTTGCCCAACCAGAATTCGTAGAGGTCTACCAGGGCCGCCCGCAACGCGGTCGCCCCCAGCCTCCCGTGCCTGCCCTCGAGCAACCGCTCGGTGGCCTTGACCAGTTCACCCCCGTCGGCCATCCGTGACGCCTATAGCGCGTCCGAGCCGCGTTCGCCGGTGCGTACCCGGATGACCGTCTCCACGGGCGTCACCCAGATCTTGCCGTCCCCGATCTTGCCGGTGTGGGCGGCCGTGGTGATCGCGTCGAGCACCTTCTCCACGTTAGAATCGTCTGTGACGACCTCGACCCGCAGCTTCGCCACGAAGTCCACGGAGTACTCCGCACCCCGGTAGACCTCGGTGTGACCCTTCTGCCTGCCGTAGCCCTGCACCTCGCTGACCGTCATGCCGAGCACGCCCAGCTGCTCCAGCGCGGAGCGGACGTCGTCGAGCGTGAACGGCTTCACGATCGCGGTGATCAGCTTCATGCCTTGCTCTCCTCGAGTTTCGTGGCCGCGGTTCCGGTGGACGACTTGACCGGGATGGAACTCGGCTGGCCGAGGCCACCGCCCGATCCGGTGAAGTCGTACGCGCTCTCCGCGTGCTGGGCCTCATCGATACCACTGACCTCGTCCTCCGCGCTGACGCGGAACCCGCCGAGCTTCTTGATCACCCAGCCGATGAGGAAGGTGAGCACGAACGAGTAGCCGAGCACGACGGCCGCCGCGAGCGCCTGCTTGCCCAGCTGACCGAGGCCGCCGCCGTAGAACAGGCCGTCGACGCCGAGCGAGTTGACGCTGGTGGTGCCGAAGAAACCGATGAGCAGCGTGCCGACGAGACCACCCACGAGGTGGACACCGACGACGTCGAGGGAGTCGTCGAAACCGAAGCGGAACTTGAGGCTGATCGCCAATGCGCACAGGGCACCGGCGATGAGGCCGATGGCGATGGCGCCCAGCGGGCTGACGAAACCGGCCGCGGGGGTGATCGCGACGAGACCCGCGACGGCACCGGATGCGGCACCGAGGGTGGTCGGCTTGCCGACCTTGATCTGCTCGATGATCAGCCAGCCGAGGATGGCTGCGGCGGTCGCGACGGTGGTGTTGGTGAACGCGACGGCGGCGAGGTCGTTGGCGGCCAGCGACGAACCGGCGTTGAAGCCGTACCAGCCGAACCACAGCAACGCGGCGCCCAGCAGCACGAAGGGGACGTTGTGCGGACGTCCGGTGCCCTTCGGCCAGCCCTTGCGCTTGCCGAGCGCGATCGCCAGCGCCAGGCCCGCCGCACCGGCGTTGATGTGGACGGCGGTACCGCCGGCGAAGTCGAGCGCCTTGAGCTGGTTGGCGATCCAGCCGCCGACCGAATCCGCGCCGATGAAGCCGTTGAACGAGAACACCCAGTGCGCCACCGGGAAGTACACGATGGTCACCCACACCGCCACGAACAGCGTCCAGCCCCAGAACTTGGCGCGGTCGGCGATGGCACCGGAGATCAGCGCGGGCGTGATGATCGCGAACATCAGCTGGAACATCACGAAGGCGAACAGCGGCAGCGCGTCCGCACCGGGCCAGGCGACCTCGGGCGCGGTGTCGGTGGCGGCGGTCGCGAACCCGGCGAGTTTGCCGGAGATGTTCGAGAGACCGGCGAAGTCGAAGTTACCGAGCAATCCTCCGCCGATGTCGTTGCCGAACGCCATCGTGAAGCCGTACAGCGTCCAGAGGACACCGACTACGGCGAGCGCGATGAAGTTCATCATCAACATGTTCAGGACGCTCTTCGCGCGGACCATGCCGCCGTAGAAGAACGCCAATCCCGGTGTCATGAGCATGACCAGCGCGGCGCTGATCAACACCCATGCGGTGTCTCCTGCGTTCAGCACAATCTTCCTCCCGTGCCTGGGGTGTACTGCGCAGGGATTTTTGGACCGCGGTGTTTCCTCGGGCGGCGATTAAGGTTTCACCCGCGTGAACTGTCGGTGTGGCGTTGTTACGGCCAGGTTTCCGGAGAGCCGGTGCGTTCTGTCCGGTTGCGAAACCTCGTGGTCGAATAGATCCATGAACGCACGTGTATCCGGCCATGACCGTCTGCCACCGGAGATCGTCCGGTCGCTGCGGTGTTCGGTCTGCGGTGACCCGGTCGGGGTAACCGACCGCACGGTGCGTTGTGGGAGAGGCCACTCGTTCGACGTGGCGAAGCAGGGGTACGTCAATCTTCTGCACGCGCGCATCCCGGCCGGCACCGCGGACACGGCGCCGATGGTCGCGGCTCGCGTCGACCTCCTCTCGTCGGGTGCTTATCTGCCTCTCGCCGATGCCCTCGCGAAGGTGGCTTCGGACCACATCGAGAACGGGATGATCATCGACGCCGGGGCGGGCACGGGGTACTACCTCGCGCACGTGCTCGACGCCGTCCCCGCCGCGTACGGACTGGCGCTCGACGTCTCCGCCGTCGCCCTGCGCCGGGCCGCTCGCGCACACGCGCGCGCGGGCGCGGCCGTGTGGAATCTGTGGGAACCCTGGCCGGTGGCGGCTTCGAGCGCGTCGCTGATCCTCAACGTCTTCGCGCCCCGCAACGCTCCGCAGTTCCACCGCGTCCTGACCGCGGACGGGCTGCTGGTCGTCGCGACGCCGAACCCGGGACACCTCCGGGAACTGGGCGACCTGGTGATCTCGGTCGACGGCGGCAAGGACGCGCGGCTGGAGGACGCCCTCGGCGAACGCTTCACCCGGGTCGAGCGGCACGAGGTCACCCAGGAGGTGACGTTGGCGCCCGCCCAGATCCGCCAGGTCGTCGAGATGGGGCCGAGCGCGCACCACCTCCACCGCGACGACCGCCGTGAACGCCTCGACGCGATCGCCGCGCCGGTGGACGTCACCACCTCGTTCAGCGTCACGCTGTACCGGCCGGTGCCCTGATGGAGGCATCCGCGACCCTGCTCGCCGACACCGCCTGGGTCAGCGCCCGCATCGGCGGGGCCGCGAAACTCTATGGCTGTTCGCGGCCCGAAGTGCTCGGCACGATCTGGTGGTACTCGCTGTCTTCCGTCCTCGTCGCGCCCTCCGTCGAGTCGCTCGTACAGGGTGAGCCACTGGATCCGTCGCTCGACGCCCTCACGATCGACCTCGTCCCGGACGGCCGGTTCACCGGTGCCCGGTCGTCACGGCTCCTCGACGGCGGCCTCGCCGAACTCGGTGACGCGTTCGCCGGAACGCTGGGCACGGCGATCGGCACGATCTCGGCCGTCACCGGGGCGAATCCGCGCGCGCTGGGCGCGATCGCGACGGATTCGATCGGCAACCGCCTGCTGTGGACCGGCGACACCGCACGGGCGATCGAGCTGGCGGCACCGCTCGTGGCCGCGATCGGGCTCGGGATGCCGGAGCCGCGGTTCTCCAGGATCGGGCGGAACACCGTGGTGCGCCGTGCCTCCTGTTGCCTGATCTACGAAGCGGGCAACCCGAAGTGCACCAGTTGCCCCCGGCAGACCCCCGCGGAACGGGAGCGACGGCTGCGCGCCGCGCTCGGTTAGCCCCCTGACCAGCGCGACCGCGGCCCCGTGAGAGGGTGGTGGCATGGGCAAACCGACGCCGCTGCAGATCAGGAACATCGTCATGGCGGTGCTCATGGTGGGTGCCCTGGTGTGGAACCTGTCCATCGGCGGCGCTTGGTGGCTCACCGCGATCTTCTCGATCGGCACCGTCCTCTCGTTGCTCTCCGCGTATCTGAACCGGCCCGGCGCTCAGCGCTGAGCGGCCTCGAAACGCGAAGTGAGCTCCGCGCGGCCGCGCTCTGAAAGCGCCCCGAAGAGCCGTAGGCGCGCCATCCCGCCGTCGGGATGGATGTCGAGACGGACCTCGGTCACCTCGGGCCCCTCGGCGAGGGCGAACCGGTGCCGGGTGTCGGGCTGCAAGCGCGTCTTCGGCAGGAGCTCGACCCACTCGCCGTCGCCGTCCCGGCCACTCAGCGACGCCCAGCCCGGCGCGTTGCCCTTGAGGTTGCTGTTGTCCAGTTCGGCGAACCGGACGACGCCGACCCCGGCGAGGCGCACCGTGACCCAGTCGTTCCCGTCGTCCCGGCGCCGCGCGGTCTCCCAGCCCTCGGCCTGATGCGCGGCGAGCCCTGGCGAGAAGAGGTTGTTGGGCGAGGAATAGAACATGTCGCTGCAGCCGGTGACCACCGCGCCGTTCTCCAGCGCGGCGAGGTCGAGCGCCCCGAGGTCGAGCAGCCGCGGCTCCGGGATCGGCGTGCCGTGCACCCGCAGCCGGGCCACCCCGCCGTCCGGATGCATGGTCAGGCGGACGTGCGTGTAGCGCTTGCTCCCGCCGATCTCGAAGAAGTTCTCCGTGTGCCCCGCCGCCGCGCCGCGCTTCACCAGCACGTCCCAGTCCACTTCGGACAGTTCCGCGGCGTTCGGGTACCCGTCGACGGCGCATGCCTCGACCGAGACGAACGGGGGGTAGTTGCCCTTGAAGAACGCCGTGTCCACGATGACGCCGGTGATCGCGCCCGCCAGGCCGAGCCGGATGACGGCCTGGTCGTCACCGGGCTCACGGTGCCGCCGGGTCTCCCAGCCGTCGTAGACCTGACCCTTGGGGCCGAAGGTCTCCGCCTGATGCGCGGGAACCCAGGGATTGACCAGATTCTCCTTCTCGGCGAACAACTCGTCCGTCGCCCACATCACGGTCCCGCCGAACCTGCGCGAGGCCAGGTCGGGCCGGGCTGTCCACTCAGGACGGTCGTTCACGGCATCCTCCATCTCAGCAGTCTCCCCGGGTCAGCAGAACGCCTGCCGGGTCTTCACCGGTGATCTCCTCGCCTCGCAACCACGTGCTCCGGACGACACCGGCGAGCGGCCGTCCGTGGTAGGCGCTGACCGGGTTGCGGTGCTTCAGTTTCGCGACGTCGACGACGAAGGCCTCGTCGGGCGCGAACACGCTGAAGTCGGCGTCGTAACCCGGCGCGAGATGTCCCTTGCGCCGCATCCCCGCCTGAGCGGCCGGATGTTCGGCCATCCAGCGGACGACGTCGGTGAGAGCGAAACCGCGCTGCCTCGCCTGGGTCCAGACGGCGGGCAGGCCGACTTGCAGGCCGGCGATCCCGCCCCACGCGAGCCCGAAATCGCCGCTGTCGAAGCGTTTCAGCTCGGGCGTGCACGGCGAATGGTCGGTCACCACGCAGTCGATGACACCGTCCGCGAGGCCCTTCCACAGCAGTTCGCGGTTCCCGGCCTCGCGGATCGGCGGGCAGCATTTGAACTGCGTGGCGCCGTCGCCGATCTCCTCCGCGGTGAAGCTCAGGTAGTGCGGGCAGGTCTCGGCGGTCAGCCGGACGCCGTCGCGCCGCGCGCTCTCGACCATCGGCAGCGCGTCCGAAGAGGACAGATGCAGGATGTGCGCGCGGACGCCGGTCTTCCTGGCCAGCTCGATGACCTGCGCGATCGCCACGTTCTCCGCGCCCCGCGGCCGCGAGTGCAGGAAATCTTCGTACTTCTCGCCGTGCGGGTCGGGCGCGTGGTCGATCGCGTCGGAGTCCTCCGCGTGCACGATGATCATGCCGTCGAAGGTCCGCAGTTCGGTCATCGCCTCTTCGAGCCCGCGCGCGTCCAGCGGCGGGAACTCGTCGACACCGGAATGCAGCAGGAACGACTTGAACCCGAACACTCCGGCCTCGTGGAGCCCGCGAAGATCCGCGAGGTTGCCGGGAATCGCGCCGCCCCAGAACCCGACGTCGACGTGCACCCGCCCTTCGGCGGTCTTGCGCTTCACCTCCAGCGACGCGACGTCGACCGTCGGCGGCAGACTGTTCAGCGGCATGTCCACGATCGTGGTGACCCCGCCCGCCGCGGCCGCGCGCGTCGCCGAGGCGAAACCCTCCCATTCGGTGCGGCCCGGGTCGTTGACGTGCACGTGGGTGTCCACGAGTCCCGGCAGCAGGACGACGTCCTCGCCGAGTTCGAGCACCCGGTCGCCGTCCAGGTCCGCTCCGGCGGGCTCCACCGCGACGATGCGGCCCCCGTCGACACCGACGGTCGCGGGTACTTCCCCGGCGGCCGTCACGGCCCGGGCGGCCTTGATCACCATATCCATCTACAGCCCTCCAACTTCCACTGAGTGGAATTGAGGTTTCGCACTCCGACATTAACTCCGGCCACCCTGCTCGTCAACGAGCGCGGGCGGCGCTACCTTCGCTGGGTGCAGTTAGAAGCCGAGTTCACCAGCGAACCGTTCCACGGCGAGGGTCCGCCGCCCGAACACGCCGTCAAAGCCCGCGACACCGCGGAGGGCGCGGGCCTGTCCGCCGACTTCGGCCCGCTCGGCACCCTTGTCCGCGGCGACGCCGACACCCTGCTCGACGCGCTCCCTGCCATCGCCAGGGCGGCACTGGACGGCGGCGCCACGCGGGTGACCCTCCAACTCCGGCAGGTCGGCGACGACACGGGCGAGCCCGCCGTCGAACTGCACAGCGCACTGGCCCGGCTCATCGGCGACGTCGAACGCGAACTCGGCGGCAGACTCGACACTCTCGACCGCGCCGCCAAACAGCGCGCGGTGCGGCTGCTCAAGGAACGCGGCGCGTTCGGCCTCCGCAAGTCGGTGTCGACCGTCGCCGAGGCACTGGGGGTCACGAGGTTCACGGTCTACAACTACCTCAACCGGGACCAAGACTGAAGGGCTGTTTCAACAAAATGTTGACGGCGGCGGAATCGTCGCCGTACCGTCAGTTCCCGTGCCGCTCACCATTCGAGAGTTCAACGAGGCTCCCGCACACGACGTCCGGCCGGCGTTGACCGCCTGCCTCGACGTCCCGCGCTGGGTGGAGTCCCTGCTGGCCAGGCGCCCGTACGCCGATCTCGCCGCGTTGCTCGCCGCGTCCGAGGCGCTCACCCCGTTGCGTCCCGAAGAGGTCCGGCGCGCCATGGCCGCCCATCCCCGGATCGGGGAGAAAGCGGGCGGAAAGAGCACCGAAGCGGGCTGGTCCCGCTCGGAACAGTCCGGTGTGGACGGTGAGGCGGCGCGCGAGTTCGCCGCGGCCAACGCCGAATACGAAGCGGCGTTCGGACACGTCTTCCTGGTCTGCGCGAGCGGCCGGAGCGGTGCCGAACTGCTGGAAAACCTGCGTTCGAGGCTCTCGAACGACCCCGAGAAGGAACTCGAAGTGGCCGGTCAAGAGCTGGCAAGGATCGCCGCGCTGCGGCTGGAAAAGGCGGTGACGGCATGAGCCTCGTGACCACGCACATCCTCGACACCGCCGCGGGACGGCCGGCGGCCGGCGTCGGGGTCCGGCTCGAAACCGGCGCGGGCGAACCCGTCGCCGACGGGCGGACCGACGCCGACGGCCGGATCCGCGATCTCGGCCCGGACACCCTGGAACCCGGGGTCTACCGGCTGGTCTTCGACACCGGCGCCCACCTCGGCCCGGACTCCTTCTTCCCCGAAGTCACCTTGACCTTCCGCATCGCCGATCCGACCGAGCACCACCACGTGCCGTTGCTGCTGAGCCCGTTCGCCTATTCCACCTATCGAGGGAGCTGATCGCCCGTGGCCATCACCCTGGGCGCCAACCAGTACGGCAAGGCCGAAGTCCGGCTCGTCACCGTGCGGCGCGAAGGCACCGTCCACCACCTCAAGGACCTCACCGTTTCGACGTCGTTGCGCGGCGACCTCGCGGCCACGCACCTCACCGGCGACAACGCCGACGTCGTCGCGACCGACACCCAGAAGAACACCGTCTACGCCTTCGCCAAGGAAGCCCCCGTCGGCGAGATCGAGGACTTCGCGCTGCGGCTGGGACGCCATTTCGTCGGCTCGTTCGAGCACATCACCGGCGCCCGGATCCTGATCGACGAACACGGCTGGAACCGCATCTCCGGCCACGACCACGCGTTCTCCCAGGCGGGCAGCGAAAAGCGGACGACCGCCGTGACCGTGCAGGATGGCCAGGCCTGGGTGGTGTCCGGTTTGGACGATCTCGTGGTGCTCAAGTCGACCGGCTCGGAGTTCCACGGCTTCCCGCGCGACGAGTACACGACGCTGGCCGAGACGAACGACCGCATCCTCGCGACCGCCGTGACCGCGCGCTGGCGCTACCAGGGCGACGGGATCGACTGGGCCGCGAGCCACGCCGAAGTACGGCGGATCCTGCTGGAGACCTTCGCGGACAAGCACAGCCTCTCCCTGCAGCAAACGCTGTACGCCATGGGAGAGGCTGTGCTCAAGGAACGCGATGAGGTCGCCGAAGTCCGGCTCTCGCTGCCGAACAAGCACCACTTCCTGGTGGATCTGTCACCGTTCGGACTGAAGAACGACAACGAGGTCTTCTATGCCGCCGATCGTCCGTACGGCCTGATCGAGGGTGTGGTCCTCCGCGATGACGCCGAGGATCCGGGCTTGGCCTGGCACACCCTCGCCGCTTTCTAAGGCACCGGCAGCGGCATTCCCGGGACGCTCTGGTCGGCGGGGACGACCCCGTCGACCAGGAACGCGTTCACGATCTTGTCCAAGGCGGGGTTTCCGTCCGCGTAAAGCCCGTGGTCACCCTCACCGGTCACGGTCAGCATGCGCGAGTTCGCGAAGCCCGCGTGCGCCTTCCGGGCGCCCTCGATCGCCGTGGCCGGATCGTGCTCGGAGTGGACGATCAGCACCGGAGGGACGCCCTTGCCGTTCATTTTCGGCAGCGGGCGGGGCTCCTTGTCCCAGAACAGGCAGACCGAGGCGTTCAGCGTGCCGCCACCCGCCAGGAGCAGACCGCGGTCCAGGTTCCGCTGCGAAGCGCGGATCAGCGACTCGCGGGTGCCGGTGAACCGTCCCTCACCGCAGAGGGTGTTCCAGAAGGTGGCGTCCTGCGCGTCGGGGTGGTCACCCGCCGCGTCGACGGCGGCCTTCGCCTCGGCCATGGCCGCCGGGTTCTCCATCGCGTCCCGGATCTTGACCAGCAGGTCGGCCAGCACCGGGAAGGTCGCCTTCTTGTACAGCATGTAGATGATGGCCATGTCGAACTCCATCGGCCCGCTCCCGTTCAGCGGGTTGCGGGACAAGGCGTAGCGGACTCGCTCGTAGTTCTGCCGGACCTCTTCACCGTTGGTGCCGAAGTGGTACTTCGCGTCGTACCGCGCCATCCACGGCAGGAAGTCCTGCCGCCAGCGCCGTTCGAAACCGACCGGCTGCCGGTCGAACGTCTTCTGCCAGTCCGTGGTGAACTCCGTCGCGGAGTCCAGCACGAACCGCCCGGTCCGCTGCGGGAACTGCTGCGCGTAATGCGCTCCCAGCCAGGTGCCGCCCGAATACCCGACCCAGTTGATCTTCTCGCGGCCGAGCAGGTCGCGAAGCAGATCGAAGTCCCGGATCGTCTGGTGGGTGGTGATCAGCGGGCCGAGTTCGCCGCCGGCGCTCTGGCAGGACCTGGCCACGTGCTCGGCGTTGGCCAGGATCTGGTTCAGATTGCGCGGATCCCGGTCACGCGGATCCAGCTGCCGGATGAGATCGGCCGTGCCCCGGCAGGTGACGTTGGTGCTCTTGCCGGTCCCGCGCACGTCGATGCCGATGATGTCCTGATGCTCGCGCAGTTTCTCCTGCCCGCGGAACGTCACCGGGAACCAGCGCCCGGGACCGCCCGGCCCGCCCGGGTTGGTGAGCAACGAGGCCGTCGAGGTGCCGGTGGCCTTCAGCCTGCTGACCGCGATGGTCAGGTCCTGCCGCTCGCCCGCACGATCCCAGTCCCTGGGCGTGCGGAACGTCGAGCATTCGAGCCCGCTGATGTCGGTGCCCGGCGGCAACGTGACCAGTTCATCCGCCGCGCAGGGATGCCAATCCAGCTTCTGCTCGGCGTAGTGAGCCGGGACGCTCGCCGAAGCCGGTGTGGCTCCGGCGAGCAGCCCGCCCACGATCACCGGGAGCAACCCGGCGGCCAAGAACCGCTTCATGTCCTTCCCCCTTCTTCCTTGGTTTCCCAACGGCTCACGACGCTAGGGCCGGGCACACCGGGCGAACATCGACCGCAGGTAGCGCCCGAAGGTGAACCAAGGATGGAGGGAGGGGGCTAGGGCTGGGGCGTGTCTGGCACAAGTCCCGCCGCGGCGGCCTTGCGCTGGAGTTCGTCCGCGGTGGTCGCGTTGCGCGCGTCCGGGGCCTTCGTGGACACCGCGGTGGTTCCGCCCAGCGCCTTGAAGATCAGGTCGGCTTCGGCCTTCATCCCGCGGCGTACGGGTGATACGCGACCGCGCGGAACGGGTTCGTGTCCTTGCCGCTCACCCAGGCCGCGTCACCCGCACAGGCGTCGTGCCCGAGGCTCGGCCCGTAGCCGGCGCGCGCCGCCCACAATAGAAGTGAGTATCTTTCACGTTTCAGGGGTTAGATAGAACGCTCTATCATGGCGGGGTGACTGGAACGCGGGAACGCATCGTGAACGCCGGCGCCGAGCTGCTCCGGCGCAACGGCTACACCGGCACCGGGGTGAAGCAGATCGTCGAAGCCGCGAAAGCGCCCTTCGGCTCGCTGTATCACTTCTTCCCCGGCGGCAAGGAACAGCTCGGCGAGGAGGTCATCCGCACCTCGGGGATGATGTACCTCGCGCTGTTCGAGATCTTCTTCGCCGACGAGCCGGACCTCGTCCACGGTATCGAGGCGTGCTTCGCCAGCGCCGCCGAGACACTGCAGGCGACCGACTACGCCGACGCCTGCCCCATCGCGACGGTCGCACTGGAGGTCGCCAGCACCAACGAGAAGCTGCGGATCGCGACGGCCGACGTCTTCACGGCGTGGATCGAGACGGGCTCCGAGAAGCTGGGCAAGTACGGCCTCGAACCGGAAGCCGCGCGGCGCCTCACCATCGCTTTGGTGAACAGCCTCGAAGGAGCGTTCGTGTTGAGCCGTTCGCTGCGTAACACCGAAGCGCTCGAGGTCGCGGGCGCCTCGTCGATGGCCTTCGCGCGCACATTGCTCCCGAGTGCGTGAAGCACCGACGGCAGGCTTCTGAACACCGGGATTTTCCCGCAACGGACAACGGCTTCCGGCCGACCTAGCGGTCGCCAACACCGAAATCCGTTTGGGGAGCCCATGATCATCAGGAAGCTCGTGATCGGCACCATCGCCGCGGCCGCGTTGCTCACCGCGGGCGCGGTGCCCGCGACCGCCGCCGAGGTCCAGCCGTCCACCCTCACCACGACCACCGGCAGCACCAAGATCGACGCCGGGCAGAGCGTCACGATCTCCGGGAAGCTCACCAGGGCCGACGCCACCCCGATCGCGGGCGCCGAGGTGGGCATCTCGTTCTGCTTCAACGGCTTCTGCGGTGAGGCGCAGGCCAAGCCGGTCACCGACGCCGCCGGCGCGTACAGCGCGACACTGACCCCGATCCGCACCGGCAACTACCGCGCCGACTTCTTCTCCACCGACCCGGCGATCGCGAACTCGGGCGCCGACACCGCGAAGATCGTCGTGCTCCACCCGGCGGAGATCACGTCGTTCGCGGCGGGCCGGGGTGCGAACAAGGTCGTCACCGCGTCCGGCACCATCGAGTTCCCCGGCCGGTACACCGCGAACCCGATCCCGGTCGAACTCCAGTACTTCTCGTTCAGCACCTACCGATGGACCACGGCGGCGACGGTCACCGCCAGCTGGAACGGCACCACCTGGGCCTTCGCCGCCTCGGCCGAGCACCGCAAGCCCGGCGCCTGGCGGGCCTTCTACGCCGGCACGCCCGAGATGTTCCACGCGGCGGCGAGCGACCTCGTCTTCGTACTCTGACGTTCCGTGAAGGCCTCCTTGAGGGACCCTGGGTCCCTCAAGGAGGCCTTCACGGACCACTAGCGGGACGCGAGGTAAGCCCGCCAGTCACCGACGGAGGAGATGTCCGTCAGTTCCGGCGAGTCCACAAAGGACGAACGCAGGACGGTGGCGAGGCAGGCCGCGCCGTCCTCCAGTTCGATGACGCCCAGCTCCAGTTCCGGTGGTTCGGCCGGGACGAGGTGGTCCCGCAGCACCGTGAGCGGCAGGTCGTAGACTTCGCCCACGACGGACGCGGAGCCGCCCTCGTGCATCGCCGGGAAGCGGTCGCCCACGGAGTAGTAGTGGTACTTGGGCGCGGATCGGGCCACGCAGCACAAAGGCGCGCCCCGCAACTGCTCGTGCAGCGGTCCGCCGCGCATCCCGCCACCGTTGAGGAACATCAGAACCACGACATGATCCCTTCGATCCCGAAGTACACCCCGAACACCGCGGCCAGGATCCCGAGGATCCAGCCGATCTCGCGGATCTTGCCCTTGCAGATCTTGATCAGCACGTAGGCGACCAGCCCGGCACCGATCCCGTTGGTGATCGAGTAGGTGAACGGGATCAGCGCGATGGTCAAGAACACCGGGATGGCGAAATCCAGGTCCCGCCAAGGGATCCGCGCGCATTGCGCCATCATCATCCCGCCGATGACGACCAGCGCGGGCGCCGCGGCCTGTGCCGGGACGATGGCCGCGATCGGCGTCAGGAACAGCGTCGCGGTGAACAGCCCACCGGTGACGATGCTCGCCAACCCGGTCCGCGCGCCTTCGCCGACGCCTGCCGCCGATTCGAGGAACACGGTGTTCGGCGCCGACCCGGTGACCCCGCCCGCCAGCGCGCCGGCGCCGTCGACCAGCAGGATCCGGCCCATCCCCTCGACCTTGCCGTTCTTGACCAGTCCCGCCTCCTCCGAGACGGAAGTGATCGTGCCCATCGCGTCGAAGAACCCGGACAACACCAGCGTGAACAGGAACACCGCCGCCGTCACCGCGCCCGCCGACCCGAACCCGCCGAAGAGATCGATGTCGCCCAGCAGGCTGAAGTCGGGATGCGCCACGACCTGGTCGGGCACCTTGGGTTCGACCAGCCCCCAGCCTTCGACATGGAAGACGCTGTTGACCAGCACGGCGAGCCCGGTCGCGACCGCGATGCTGATCAGCACCGCACCCGGCACGCCGCGGCTCACGAGCACGATCATCAGCAGCAGCCCGAGACAGAAGATCGCGATCGGCCAGCCTTCGAGATGGCCGGCGATCCCCATCCGCACCGGCACCGTCGACTGCGCCGAATCCGGTGTCCTGGTCACGAATCCCGCGCTGACCAGGCCGACCAGCGCGATGTAGAGGCCGATGCCGACGGTGATCGCGACCTTGAGCGCCATCGGGATCGCGTTGATGATCCGCTCCCGGATGCCGGAAACGGCCATCAACACGATGCAGAAGCCTTCGAGGACGACGAGCCCGAAGGCCTGCGCCCACGTCATGGCGGGCGCCATCTGGAAGGCGACGACGCCGTTGACGCCGAGACCGGCCGCGAGCGCCAGCGGCGCGTTGCCGACCAGTCCCATCAGGATCGTGGTGACCCCCGCGGCCAGCGCGGTCGCGGTGGTGATGGCCTCGGTGCTCAGCCGGGCGCCGGTGATGTCGGCCGACGCGCCGAGGATGAGCGGGTTGAGCAGCACGATGTAGCACATCGCGACGAATGTGGTGATCCCGCCGCGCACCTCGCGGCCGAACGTGCTGCCGCGGTGGGAGATCTTGAACCAGCGGTCGAGCCCGGACAGCCGCCCCGGCTCGGGCGAGGGCAGGTGGGGACGCTCGGTACCTAATTGGGTCATGCCTACTCCACAACGTTGTGGGGCGGGAAGAGGATCTCAGTAAGCCAACGGTCGGCGGAGCAGTTGTGGGCGGCCGAACCAGCCGACTACGGGTTCACCTGGATCAGTAAGCCTTCTTGTCGGGTTTCGACAGCCAGGCCTGGAAGGGCGCGAAAGAGTCCGGAAGGGATAGTTGGCCGACGGGTAGTGACCAGGTCTCGCGCGGGCGGGAAAAGAGGTCGTAGAACTCGCGGTCGTCGAAGCCCGCCTCGGCCGCGTCGTGGCGGTCCGCGGCGTAGACGACCTTGCCGACACGCGCCCAGAGCGCGGCGGACAGACAGAGCGGGCAGGGTTCGCAGGAGGTCACGAGGACGCAGCCGTCGAGTTTGTGGTCACCGATCGCCTGGCAGGCCGCGCGGATCGCGACCACCTCGGCGTGCGCCGTCGGGTCCAGCGTCGGGGTCACCTGGTTGGTCCCGGTGGCCAGCACCGAACCGTCCCGGACGATCATCGCGCCGAACGGGCCGCCGCCGCGCTCGACGTTCACGGTGGCCAGCTGGACGGCTTCGGTGAGCCATTTCTGCTCGGCGGACTCCGAAATGGACAGACGGGTACCCACGGATGTGCTCCTAGCTCGGAAAAGTACGGATGTCAGGTGCCGGTGAGGTGCTCCGGGCGCACCGGGACACGGGGCAGCGCGAGCCCGGTGGCCGCGCGGATGGCCGCGACGATCGCCGGGGTGGACGAGATCGTCGGCGGTTCCCCGACCCCGCGCAGACCATACGGCGCATTGGGGTCGGGCCGTTCCAGGACGTCGATGTCCATCGGCGGCATGTCCAGCACGGTCGGGATCAGGTAGTCGGTGAACGACGGGTTGCGGATCTTCCCGCCGTCGGTCTGGATCTCCTCCATCACCGCGAGCCCGAGCCCCTGCGCGGAGCCGCCCTGGATCTGGCCGAGCACCGCCTGCGGGTTGAGCGCCTTGCCGACGTCCTGCGCGCAGTCGAGCGCGACGACCTTGATCAGCCCGAGTTCGGTGTCGACGTCCACGACCGCGCGGTGTGCCGCGAAGCCGTACTGGACGTGCGCGTTTCCTTGCCCTGTCTCGGGATCGATGGGCACCGTCGGCCGGTGACGCCATTCCACGGTCTCGTCGAAGACCTCGTCGCCGAGGACGTCGGCGAGGTCCGCGAGCACGCTGCCGTCGGCGGAGACGACCTTGTTCGCGACGACGCTCAGCTTCCCGTCCGCGGCGAGTTTGCCCGCCAGGTGCTTGTGCAGCCCCGAACGCACCGCGACGCACGCGGCCTGGACGGCGCCACCGGTGACGTAACTCTGCCGCGAAGCCGACGTCGAACCGCCGTTGCCGATACTGGTGTCCATCGGCAGGATCGTCACCTGGTCGATGCCGAGTTCGGTCCGCACGATCTGCTGCATGATCGTGACCAGGCCCTGGCCGACCTCGCAGGCGGCGGTGTGCACGGTCGCCGCGGGTTCGCCGCCGACGAGTTGCAGCCGCACGCGGGCGGTCGAGTAGTCGTCGAAACCCTCGGAGAAACAGATGTTCTTGATGCCGACCGCGTATCCGACACCGCGGATGACGCCTTCGCCGTGCGTGGTGTTGGAGACGCCGCCGGGCATGCGGCGCAGGTCCAGTTCTTCGTGCACGACGGGCAACGGCTTGGCGCGCAGGCGTTCCAGCAGTTCGGCGACCGGAGCCGCCGAGTCGACGATCTGGCCGGTGGGCATGACGCTGCCTTCGGCCATCGCGTTGCGGATACGAATGTCGACTGGGTCGATTCCGCACGCCTCGGCGAGCTTGTCCATTTGAGACTCGTAGGCGAAGCCCGCCTGCACCGCGCCGAAACCGCGCATCGCGCCACAGGGTGGGTTATTGGTGTACACGCCCCAACAGTCGACCGAAGCACTGTCCACATTGTACGGTCCGACGCCGAGGGTGGCGGCGTTCGCGACCACCGCGCCGGTGGACGAGGCGTACGCGCCGCCGTCCAAGTACAGCTTCGCCTTGACATAGACGAGGCGGCCGTCCTTGTCGGCCCCGTGCTCGTAGTACATCTTCGCCGGGTGGCGGTGCACGTGACCGTAGAAGGATTCCTCGCGGTTGTAGACCATCTTCACCGGCTTGCCGGTGTGCAGTGCCAGCAGACACGCGTGGACCTGGATCGAGAGATCCTCGCGGCCGCCGAACGCGCCGCCGACCCCGCCCAGCGTCAGCCGCACCTTGTCCTTGGGCAGACCGAGCGCGGCGACGATCTGCTGCTGGTCGACGTGAAGCCACTGCGTGGCGACATAAAGGTCGACACCGCCTTCGGTGTCCGGGATCGCCATACCCGACTCCGGCCCGAGGAAGGCCTGGTCCTGCATACCGACCTCGTAGACCCCGGACACCACGACGTCGGCCTTCACCGACTGGTCGCCGTGCCGGATCTTCACGTGGCGCACGACGTTTCCGCCGGGATGCAGTTCGGCGCCTTCGCCGGCGGCGGCCTTCTCGGAATCCGTCACCGGTTCGAGGACCTCGTAGGAGACCTTGATCCGTTTCATCGCCCGGCGCGCGGTCTCGGGGTGGTCGGCAGCGACGAGCGCGACAGGCTCGCCCTGGTAGCGCACGACGTCGACGGCGAGCACCGGCTGATCCGCGTGCTCCAGACCGTACTTGTTCACGCCCGGCACGTCTTCATGGGTCAGCACCGCGTACACCCCTTGCACCGCAAGGGCTTCGGTGATGTCGATGCCGGTGATCCGCGCGTAGGGATGCGGGCTGCGCAACGTCGCGCCCCACAGCATGTCCTCGTGCCACAGATCCGAGGAGTAGGCGAATTCGCCGCGGACCTTGACCGTGCCGTCGGGCCGCTGCGGGCTCGTCCCCACCCCGTTGCCGGTGGTCTGCTTGGAGACTTCAGTGGTGGTCATACCGTCTCCCTCAGCCGCGCGCTGGCCACGGCCAGCTCACGGGCGATCTCGTCTTCGGATTCCTCGCGCAGCGTTCCGCCGTCGACGACGGCCGCGCCGCCGACGTAGAGCCGCTCGACCGGCGGGGTCGTGCCGAGCACCAGGGCGGCGACCGGGTCGGTGATCCCGGCGTAGTTCAGGCCGTTCAGGTTCCAGACCGCGAGGTCGGCGAGCTTGCCCACCTCGATCGATCCCAGGTCATTCTGGCGGCCGAGGCAGCGCGCGCCGCCCATCGTGCCCATCCACAGCGCTTCCCGCGTGGTCAGCCCGCGCGGTCCGCCGCGCTGCCGCGCCTGCAACAGCGCCTGGTGCAGTTCCTCGCCGAGGCCACCGGATTCGTTGGACGCGGCGCCGTCGGCGCCGAGCCCGACCGGCACCCCGGCGTCGAGCAGTTGCCGCACCGAGGCGATCCCGGCGCCGAGCCGCCCGTTGGACGTCGGGCAATGCGCCGCGCCGGTCCCGGTGGCGCCCATCCGCCGGATCGCCTCCGGGGCGAGATGGATCGAGTGCGCGAGCCAGACGTCGTCGGCGAGCCAACCGAGTTTGTCGACGTACTCGGCCGGGGTGCAGCCGACTTCGGCGAGGCACTGCTTCTCCTCGTCGACCGTCTCGGCGAGGTGCGTGTGGAGCCGGACTCCCTTGCGGCGCGCCAACTCCGCCGCACCGGTCATCAGCCGCTCGCTCACCGAGAACGGCGAGCACGGGCCCGCCGCGATCTGCAGATGCGCGTCGGCGGAGTCGTCGTGGAACCGCTCGATCGCGGCCTCGGTGCCGAGCAGCGCGGCCTCGGTCTCCTCGACGAGGTTGTCCGGCGGCAGCCCGCCCTGGGACTCGCCCCGGTCCATCGACCCACGCACGACGTGCAGCCGCACGCCGACGCGGATCCGGGCGGCGGCGAGCGCTTCGACCTGGTCGCCGCCGTCACGCGGGAAGACGTAGTGGTGGTCGGCGACCGTGGTGCAGCCGGTGGTCGCGAGCCGGGTGAGCCCGGCGGTGGCCGCCGCGTGCGTGATCCCGGCGTCCAGCCTGCCCCAGACCGGGTACAGCGCGACCAGCCACTCGAACAGCGTGTGATCGGCGGCGAGGCCACGCGTGGCCCACTGGTAGAGGTGGTGGTGGGTGTTGATCAGGCCGGGCGTGACCAGGCAGCCGGAGCCGTCGACGCGTTCGTCGTACTCGCCGTCGGGCGCCTTCCCCGCGCCGACCGCCGCGATCCGGTCGTTCTCGATGACGACGTGGCCCGAGGCGTGCTCGGTGGCCGCGCCGTCGACGGTGGCGATCGCGGCGTTCTCGATGACGGTCTTCACGTGGTCTCTCCCCTGGTCGCGGCCAACCGGACGGCGTCGAGGATCTTCTCGTATCCGGTACACCTGCAGAGGTTCCCCGCCAGCGCCTCGCGAATCTCTTCGTCGGCGGGGTTTTCGACGCGGTTGAGCAGATCGTGCGCGGCCACCACGAGGCCGGGGGTGCAGAAGCCACATTGGACGGCTCCCGCGTCCACAAAGGACTGCTGGACCCGATCGAGCTTGTCGCCCTCGGCGAGCCCTTCGACCGTGCGGACGTCGCGGCCCTCGACCTGACCGGCCGCGACCAGGCACGAACACACCGGGACGTCGTCGAGGTACACCGTGCAGGAGCCGCATTCGCCCTGTTCACAGGCGTTCTTGGAGCCCGGGAGGCCGAGCCGCTCGCGAAGCACGTAGAGCAGGCTTTCGCCCTCCCAGACGTCGTCGGCCTGGCGGGACTCGCCGTTGATCGTCACGTTCACGCGCACTCGCGTTCACCCTTCTGGAAGTCGTTCCACGCCCAGGTCAGCGTTCGCCGCGCCAGGACGGATAACGCGTGCTTGCGGTAGTCGGCGCTGCCGCGGACGTCGTCGATCGGCGACGCCGCCTCCGACACCAGCTCACCGAACCGGCGTTTGACGGAATCCGCAAGAGACGCCTTGGTGGACCAAGGAAGTTCGGTGCCGAGGTACTCCTCAGCTGTAGTCGCGCGCCGCGGGGTCGGCGCCGCCGAACCGACGGCCGCGCGGATCTCGCGGGTGTCCAGGTGCAGCGCCAGCGCGAACGAGCAGACCGCGATGACCATCGCGTTGCGCGTCCCGACCTTGGCGAACTGCTGCGGACCGACCTCGGCGGGCAGGTGCACCGCGGTGATCAGCTCGTCGGGTTCGAGGGCGTTGCGTTTGACGCCGAGGTAGAACTCCTCGGCCGGGATCAGCCGGGTGCCGCGGACGGACGCGGCTTCGACCTCGGCGCCGAGTACGAGCAGGACGGGATGCGTGTCCCCGGCGGGCGAGGCGGCGCCGAGGTTGCCGCCGACGGTGCCCCGGTTGCGGATCTGCGGCGAGCCGACGGTGCGCGAGGCCATGGCCAGCGCGGGCAGAACTTCACCCAGCTCAGCGATCACCCGGACGTAGGGCACCGAGGCACCGAGGCGGATCTTGCCGTCGGTCTCGGTCCATTCGGCGAGTTCGGTGACGCGGTTGAGATCGAGCAGCGCGCCGGGGCGGCGGTGGTCGAAGTTGAGCTCCACCATGACGTCCGTACCGCCCGCGATGGGCACCGCGTCGGGTCGCTCGGCCTTGACGGCGAGCGCCTCGGTCAGCGAGCTGGGGCGCAGGAAATCCACTCTCGGGCTCCTCGGTTCGGCGGCGACATGTGACGGCTGACTCAGTAGACGCCCTGCGCCCGTATGGCGGCAACGGTGCCGAAGCATGAAATCTCTCCTGCACGCGCCGGTCGTTTTGTGCTTTCCTACAAACCTGATGACGACGGTGAAAACTCTGCTCGCGCTCCCCGGGCTGCGCTTGCGCGTACGCGCCGGGACGGCTTTGCTCGACCGTCCGGTGTCCCGGATCTACGTCACGGAACTGCCCGATCCAGGGCGGTACGTGTCGGCGGGCGAACTCGTCCTGAGCGGGTTGCTGTGGTGGCGCGGGCCGGGTGATTCCGAGGCGTTCGTCGCGGCGCTCGCGAAGGCCGGGGCGGCGGCGCTGGCGGCGTCGGGGGCGGATTCCGACGGCATTCCCGAAGACCTCGTCGAAGCCTGTACGCGACACGGGATCCCGTTGCTGGAGGTGCCGACGGATCTGTCGTTCTCGGTCGTCACCGAACGCGTCGTACTGGCCTTGGCCGCGGCCGCGGAAGGCGCCCGCAAACGTTTGCTTTCAGCGGCGACGGAAGACTCGTCGGTCGAGGCCCTCCTGGAGCGGGCACGCGGCGAGATCGGCCTGCCCTGCTGGGTGGTGCCCGTCGGCACCCCGTCGGATCTGGTGTGCCGGTTCGTCGCCGCGGGCGGACGTTCCCTGGAAGCCGACGACATGTCCGTCCGGCCGGTCGGCGGCAGGCACGCGCTGCCGTGGCTGCTCGCGATCGGCGGCAGGCTGACCGCTTCACAGGCCGAGATCGCCGAGGAGCTCGCCGGGCTGATCGGGCTCGCACGCACGCGAGCGGACGAGGTCCGCGCCGTCACGGACAGAGTGCTCGAACCGCTGCTCGCCTCGCTGGACGAGGGAAGCGATCCGCACGCGGCGCTGACCGCGACCGGGCTGCGCGGCGATCTGCGGGTCGTCGTCGCGCGCACCGAAGGATCCGAAGCGGCACGCGGCATCCTGACCGAACTCCTGCCGCCGGGCGCGCTCGTCGGCCCCGCCGGGGAAACCACCTGGGCGCTGGCCGAGGACGACGGTGAATGGCCGGAGGACTGGCCGGCCACGGTGACCGACACACTGACCGGAGTGGAGTCCTTGTTGCCGTGCCGCCGGGTGCTGATCGGTGTCAGCGACCGCTCCCCGGTTTCGGTGCTGCGGGGTGCGAAAGAGGTCGCGCGCTATGCGCTGGCCGTGGCGGCGGAACGGCCGGGCACGATCGAGGTCGTCCCTGGCGGCGAGATCGGTATGCACCGGCTGTTGCTGGCGGGCGCGCCCGACGAACTGCGGGCGGCGTTGCGGCGGCGGGTGCTGGGCCCGCTTCTGAGCTACGACGCCGAACAGGGCACCGATCTGGTGCACACCTTGCGTGTCTATCTCGAATGCTCCGGCTCGCCGACGCGGGCCGCGCGGGCGCTGCACGTCCACGTCAACACCTTGCGCTACCGGATCGGGCGCGCGAGCGAACTGCTCGGCACCGACCTGACCGAGTTCACCGAACAGCTCGACGTCTATTTGGCCTTGTCGGCAGGGAGCTGAAATGGGCATCACCACGGCGAAAGAAGCCGCCTACGACCCGCGCGTGGTCGCCTTCGGCCGGATGATGGGCGCCGCGAACCGGCTCGAATACCTGCTCGGCCGCGCGCTGGAGGCCGAATGCGGGATCTCGCATCTGATGTTCGAGGTCCTGTTGATCGTCGGCAGGTCGGGTGACGCCGGGATGAGCATGCGCGCGATCGCGCAGGAGCAGGTGCTGACCACCGGTGGCGCGACCAGGTTGGTCGACCGGATGACCACTCTCGGCCTCGTCGTCCGCTCGTCCGATCCGCAGGACCGTCGCGTGCAACTCGTGCGGCTGACCGCGCAGGGCGAGGAGACGACCGTCCGGGCCGCGCGGGTGCACGTCGAGAACATCCAGCGGCTGTTCCTCGACCCGCTGCCCGCCGACCACCGCGAGCGGTTCGCGCAGGACCTCCGGACGCTGAGCCACTCGGCCCGTGACGCACTCCCCAAACTCCGGTAGGAATACCTGACCAGTCAGACATCGTTGGGTCCGTCATGAAGCTCATCTATGTCTTCGACGCGTACTGCGGCTGGTCGTACGGGTTCGCCCGCACCATGGCCGACGTCGCGCACCGGCATCCGGACCTGCCGGTCGAAGTGGTGTCCGGCGGCCTGTTCCTCGGCGGGCACCGCGTCCCGATCCGGCAGTTCGGCTACGTCCAGGGAGCCAACGCCGAGATCACCCGCCGCACCGGCGCGCCGTTCGGGGAAAGCTACGAACGGCTCATCGCGGACGGCGAATTCGTCATGGACTCCGAGGCCGCCGCCTGCGGGATGGCGGCGTTGCGCGAGGTCGGGCCGGATCGCGCGGTGCGACTCGCGGCACTGCTGCAGGAGGCGTTCTACCTCGACGGGCTGAGCCTGTCCGAGGTCTCGACCTATCGTGTGGTCGCGCGGCGGGCAGGCCTGGACGGGGACGCCGTCGAGGCCGCGCTGGACCGCGTTTCCGCGACGGACGATTTCCGGCGGGCGCGGGAATTGGATGTCACCGGATACCCGACGCTGCTCGCCGCCTCGCCCGCCGACGATGGGGAACGGGTCGTCACGCTGGTCTCCGGAAACGCGAGTGCGGAGGAAGTGGAGCGGCGGATCGGCGCGCTGGTTTCCTAAACTGCGCGTATGCCTTTGACACTTCGACCGGCGACACCCGCGGACGCCGACGCCGTCGCGAAGATCTGGTACCACGGCTGGCAGGACGGCCACCTCGGCAACGTGCCCGAATCGCTCGTCCGGATCCGCACCCGCGAGTCGTTCTGGGAACGGGCCGCGGAACGCGTCGGCGACACAACGGTCGCCTTGGCGAGCGGTGAGGTGGCGGGTTTCGTGATGGTCGTCGGCGACGAGGTGGAACAGGTCTACGTTTCTTCGGACCATCGTGGGAGCGGAGTGGCCGGGGTGCTGCTCACGGAAGCCGAACGGCTGGTGAGCGAAGGCGGGCATTCACGCGCTTGGCTCGCGGTGGCGCCGGGGAACGCGCGGGCGCGGCGGTTCTACGAACGGTGCGGGTGGGTTGACGATGGGGAGTTCGACAATCGGGTCGCCGGTCCGGAGGGTCTGGTTTTGGTGCCTTGCCGGCGTTACGTGAAGACGGTTCCGCATTTAGTCGACTAATTGCGAGGGGGTTTGAGCACCTCGCTCAAGGTGGTCCCGGTCGGGGGCCGAGCACCCATAGGCGCTGCGCACTCGGTTCGGTTGACTGCTTGAGTCGCTCGCAATTAGTCGACTAATTGCGAGGGGTTTCGGGCGTCCCAGTCTAGGCGATTCACCCTTCGGAGTTGTGCGTTCGGTTCGGTTGATTGCTTGCCCGTACCTTGCCAGCGTTATGCGGTCGCTTGAGGACCCGCAATTAGTCGACTAACTGCGAGGGGGGTCTTGGGCACCTCGCTCAAGGTGATCCAGGTCGGCGACCGATTCACCCATCGGTGTTGTGCGTTCGGTTTGACTGGTTGCTTAAAATTACGAACACGTGTTCGGTTGTTTTGGGTATTATGGAGGGGTGTCCGAGACTTTCCTTCCTGAGTTGCCGCAGGAGTTGTGGCGTGCTGGCAAGCTGGAGCTTGCGCATGGTGTGCAGCAGTCTTTGCGGGTGATTCGGATGGCTACCGCCGGGTTGGGGCAGTACTTGGCGGAGGTCGAGTCTCGGGGCGTTAAAGACTTGTATGGGTATGGGTCGACGGCCGCCTGGTTCGCCGATGTGGCGGGGTTGTCGCGTGGCGAGGCTCAGCCTGTGGTGAACCGGGCGCTCGCGTTGAATCCGACCCGAGCTTTGGATGGAACCGAAGTTCCCGCTGTCGCACCTACTACTGCTGCGGTGGCGGCGGAGGGGTTGGTCGGGGATGAGCGGGTCGATCAGATTCTGGAGTTCTTGAAGAAGCTCCCGGCTGAGACGCCTGTTGAGGACCGCGTCAATGCCGAGAAGATCCTCGCGACTCTCGCCCGCGACGCCGGTCCCCGGCAGCTCACGGACGCCGAACAGAACCTCCTCGCCTTGCTGGACCCCGACGGCAACGAACCCAAAGACCCGGAGCCGAAGGAGCCGCGCCGGGAGATCACGCTGGAGCGGCGGAAGGACGGGTTCTGGAAGCTGACCGGTCTCCTCGATGACGAGACCGGTGCCCGCACCGCCGCCGCACTCGAGGCCTATGCCCAACCCCGCCCGGCGGACGAGTTCGGCCAAGCGGATCTGCGGATGAAGTGTGAGCGCATGGGAGATGCCTGGGTCGACATCCTCGACCTCGCCATCGCCTGCCCCGACCAACCCGGCACCAGCGGGTATCGCACCTTGGTGAATGTCACGATCGGACTCGAGGAGTTGAAGTCGGGTCTCGGGACCGCATGTCTCGACTTCGTCGGGACGATGACCGCCCGCGAAGCCCGCCTCGCCGCCTGCGACTGCCTCATGCTGCCGGTCGTGATGAGCGCCGCCGGGGAACCCCTCGACGTGGGACGGCTCAGACGCTTCGTCACACCAGGCCAACGCCGCGCACTCAACATTCGTGACGGTGGCTGCGCCTTCCCCGGGTGTCATCGGAAGCCGAAGAATTGCCACGCCCATCACATTCACCATTGGGCAGACGGTGGCCCGACGGATCTTCGGAATCTGGTGCTGCTGTGCGGTTTCCACCACCGGCTGATTCATCACGGCGACTGGGAAGTCCGCATGGCGGCCGACGGGTTACCGGAATTCATTCCGCCCCAATACCGGGATCCGCTCCGACATCCCCGCCGTAACACCCTGCATCACGTCTGAGCCCCGAGGAGCCCGCCAGCCACACCGGCGACGGGCCCCTCGGCATGCCCGCTCCGTGAAGGGCTCCTTCCCTACCCTGAGAGTAAGCAAGGAGCCCTTCACTACCTGCCACGATGTGCTCGCGCTTGATCCTGAGGCCATAAGGGGCCCAAGCGAGTCACGCGAAACCAACGGACGAGCGAGCCACAAGCTCACCGCGACCGTCCGCACCTACACGACCCGAACGACACCGAAGCCACAGCCGGTGGCCACGATGAAACCCCGATGGCCACCGAGCGGAATCCGCTTCATCGCGAGGAGCCAGAACCCAGATAGGCCAACGCCATCTCGGTCGTCTCGCTCGCCCAACCGTCCCAGCCGAGGCCGTCGGACCAGTATCGGCCGCTGGCCGCCCGGTGCACACAGGATCCGATGATGGTCCTGCTCGCCATCCGGATCGCCCGTTCCCCGTCCGCCCGGCGGATCTCCCCGAAGCACGGCCGGGCAGCCGCCACGAAATCGCGCTGGATCGTGTCCAGCGCCTGGAGGCCGCGATCGCGGCCTTCGGCGCGCTGGTTGTCGAGCAGTTCGGAGAAGATCCGGTCGTGACGGGCGAAGGTCCCTGCCAAAGCGTGCGTGAACGCGCCGACGACCCCGCTCAAGCCGGACTCCGCGGAGCGAAGCGCTTCGTTGACTCCGGTCTCCAACTGGCCGAGCAGCTGGTCTTTCACGGCGTACAGCAGCTGATTCTTGCCGGCGAACCGGCGATAGATCGCGCCCACCGACATTCCCGCCTGCTCGGCGACCGCCCCAACGGTGAACTCCTCGAAGCCCTGGCCTGCCAGAACATGCTCGGCCGCGGCCAGCACCTTCTGCAGTGACTCCCGGCTGCGGGCCTGCTGCGGCGGCCGGAAGCCTTGATCGACGGATTGACTCACCGGCCGCACGTTACCGCAGTCAGATGCGAATGGTAACTTCCGTTCGCATCTAGCGAGAGCGAGGAGGCCGCCCGTGGTGAGCATCGAGGTACGGGGTGCCTACGTCGATTTCCCGATCTTCGACGCCAAAACCCGGTCACTGAAGAAACAGGTTCTCGGCAAGGTCGGTGGCAAGATCGGCACCGACGCGAAGGTCCCGATCATCGAGGCGCTGCGGGACATCTCCCTGTCCCTCAGCGAGGGCGACCGCGTCGGCCTCGTCGGGCACAACGGCGCCGGGAAGTCCACGCTCCTGCGGCTGCTGTCCGGCATCTACGAGCCGACCAGGGGCACCACACTGGTCACCGGACGGATCGCGCCGGTATTCGACCTCGGCGTGGGGCTGGATCCCGAGGTCTCCGGCCACGAGAACATCCTGATCCGGGGCCTGTTCCTCGGTATGAGCCGCAAGCAGATGGCGAAACGTGTCGACGACATCGCGGAGTTCACCGAACTCGGTGACTACCTGCACCTGCCCTTGCGCACCTACTCGGCCGGCATGCGGGTGCGGCTCGCGCTCGGCGTGGTGACCACCATCGACCCGGAGATCCTCATCCTCGACGAGGGGCTCGGCGCGATCGACGCCGCGTTCCTCGCCAAGGCCCGCGAACGCCTGGTCGATCTCGCCCGCCGCTCCGGCGTGCTGGTGTTCGCTTCACACTCCGACGAACTGCTGCGGGAACTGTGCTCCACGGCCCTTTGGATGGACGAGGGCCGCATCCACGCGCGCGGCTCACTCGACGAGGTTCTCGCCACCTATCACGGAGATCAAAGAAAGATCTTGACCAGTTGATCCTGTCCGTCCGGATCCCGCAGCACGACCTGTTTGCCGGCGCGGAGTTCCGCGTCGACGAACTCGTAGATCAGCAGCGCGCGGTTGACCAGATCGACCTTCTTCAACCCGGTGCGCTCCTGCAGTTTGCCCAGCGCGTCGACCGCCTCGGCGATCAGCGCGACGTTGACGCGATCGACCACCGCGGGGCGGCCGGTCGCGGTCTCCTCGACCGATGGCATACCCGCTCCCTTCCCTGCGACCGAAAGGCCGCACACAGCATCGTGGCACAGAACTTGCACATTCACCACACTTTCAGTAGCGATCATGTGTGAAGTGGTTGCGGACGCACTGTGATCGGCGCTACAGTTCTCAGGCCAGCATCGCGGTAGAGAACAACCTCACGCAGGCCCGTCTCCATGCGGCGGGTACCACCATCGAAGGTGCGGCCACGGCCTTCACGTGTGAGGCGCCCGAAGGGGAAAGAGGACCGGACAACCGCGAGCTGGGGGTTCGTCCGGTCCCGGCAGCCGAGAATCGGCTGTCCCCCAGTGGTCCCCAGCTTGACGCGCCAACCCGGGCTCGCCTGACTGGGCAAGAAAGGGCACGACGCATGGGTGCCGAAATCGACGGCGTGGACAACACGACGTCCGAAGAGATGGCGAGTTGGGCAGGAACACCGACCCAGCTCGCCCGCGTCAGGATCGAGACGTCGCAGTTGTCGGCGGAAGCGGCGGTGCCCGCGAGCCAGACACACCGGCTGCTCACCACGATCCTCGACACGCTGGTGGTACTCGGAGCCGTTCTCGGCCCGGCGCTGACGCTGCAGGTGGTTCCGGCCACCTTCCCGGCGGGAGTGACGGCCGGGACGATCGCGGGCCAGCTCGCCATGCTGGCGCTCGTCGCGAGGTCCGTGCACCGCCGGGGAAAACCCGGCCCGCTGCCGACGGACTGAGGCGGGCAGGGCGGAGTAGCGGCTGAGTGAGCGCCTGCCACGAAAGGCGCTCACTCAGCCGCTGCTCACGAAATTCGCCGCGCGTAGGCGTCCAACTCCGCCCGGGAGAACGAAAGCTCCTTCACGTCCACGGCTCCGCAATCCAGCCCGCGCACCAAGAAGTTCGCCAAGGCCTGCGCGGTCGCCGGCTCGTCCAGCACCCCGCGGCCGGTCTGGTCCGCGTAGTCCCGCAACCGGCCCAGCGCGGCGGGAAAACCCTCGCGGAAGAAGGCGTACGTGGCGGCGAACCGGGTCGGCAGCTGATGCGGGTGCAGATCCCAGCCCTGGTAGAAACCTCGCTCCAGCGAGCGCCGCACCAGCCGCAGATGTTCACGCCAGGCCGGGAGGATCGCGTCGCCGACGGGCAGCTTGTTCGTCGAGCCGTCGGAAAGCCGGACGCCGGTGCCCGCGGCCGAAACCTGCATGAGCTGCTTGGCGAAGTCGGCGGCCGGATGTTCCATGCTCTGGTACTCGGCGCTGATCCCGAGCCCGGCGCTGTAGTCGTAGGTTCCGTAGTGCAGGCCCGAACACCGGCCGCGCGCGGCTTCGATGATCCGCGGCACGGCCACCGTCCCATCGATGTCCACAATGGACTGAGCGGTCTCGATCTGGACTTCGAACCGCAGTGCGCCCTCGGGCAGCCCGTACGCGGATTCGAGGCGCTCCAGGACATCCGCCGCGACTTCGACCTGTTCGACCGCGGTCACCTTCGGCAGTGTGACGACGAAACCGTCCGGCAGCGGACCGCTCTCCAGCAAACCGGCCAGGAAGAGATCGAGCGTGCGGATACCGCGACGGCGGGTCGTCTGTTCGAAGCTCTTGAACCGGATGCCGACGAACGGTGTGCCGCCCGTGACGGCGAGCGTCCGCCCGGCGGCAAGCGCGATGGCGTCTTCTTCGTCGTCGCCTGGCCCGCCGAGACCGTCCTCGAAGTCGATCCGCAGATCCTCGATCGGCTCGGTCAGCAGTTTGGTCCGGACCCGGTCGGCGATGTCCGCGTCCAGTCCGAGCCGGTCGGCGTGCTCGCCGAAAACCCGCAAGGCCTGCTTGCCCCAGTCCGCCACGAGCCGCGTCTTGTACTGCGACGCGGGCACATACACGGTGTGCACGGGCTGGCGGCCGGGCGGCTCACCGGGATATTTGGCCACGACGCGCGCGTCGGCCTCGGCGAGGCGCGCGTCAGCGGCGGTGTAGACGTCCTCGGTGAGCCGCCCGTTCCCCATCTGTCTACTTGATCCGTTCGTAGGCGGGCAGGGTCAGGAAGTCCGGGAACTCGTCGGCGAGCGCGACCTGCTCGAACAGCTCGACGGCGGGTTCCAGCAGCTCCGGCTTGATCTCGGCGGCCAGTTCGCCGCGGACCTCGGCCAGCACGCCGCGCACCAGCTCCTCGGTGACCTTGTCGCCCGTGTCGAGCTGCGTGCCGTTGCGCACCCACTGCCACACCTGCGAACGCGAGATCTCCGCGGTGGCCGCGTCCTCCATCAGGTTGTGGATGGCCGCCGCGCCGTTCCCGCTCAGCCAGGAGGCGATGTAGCGGATACCGACGTCGACGGCGGCACGCAGACCGGCCGCGGTGGCGCTGCCCGGCGTCGAAGCCGCGTCGAGCAACTGGTCGGCGGTGACGGACACCTCGTCGCGGGTGCGGTCGAGCTGGTTCGGCTTGTCGCCGAGGACCTTGTCGAACTCCTCGCGGCAGATGTCCACCATGCCGGGGTGCGCGACCCAGGAACCGTCGAAGCCGTCGCCCGCTTCACGGCTCTTGTCGGCACGGACCTTGTCGAGCGCCGCGGCGGTGACTTCCGGGTCCTTGCGGTTCGGGATGAACGCGGCCATGCCGCCGATCGCGAACGCGCCGCGCTTGTGGCAGGTGCGCACCAGCAGTTCGGTGTACGCGCGCATGAACGGCGCGGTCATGGTGACCGAGTTGCGGTCCGGCAGGACGAACTTCTCCCCCGCGTCACGGAAGTACTTGATGACGCTGAACAGGTAGTCCCAGCGGCCGGCGTTGAGGCCGGAGGCGTGCTCGCGCAGTTCGTAGAGGATCTCCTCCATCTCGAACGCGGCCGGGATGGTCTCGATCAGCACGGTCGCGCGGACGGTGCCGTGGGAGATGCCGAGTGCCTTCTCCGAATGGGTGAAGACGTCGTTCCAGAGCCGGGCTTCGAGGTGGCTTTCCATCTTCGGCAAGTAGAAGTACGGGCCCTTGCCGCGGTCGAGCAGTTCCTGCGCGTTGTGGAAGAAGTGCAGGCCGAAGTCGACCAGCGCGCCGACGGCCTGGCGCCCGCCGAAGGACAGGCCACGTTCGTCGAGGTGCCAGCCGCGCGGGCGGACGACGATGGTCGCGTGCTCGACGTCATCCTTCAGCGCGTAGCTCTTGCCGCCGCTTTCCAGCGTGATGGTCTCGCGGACCGCGTCGTAGAGGTTGACCTGGCCGGAGACGACGTTCGCCCAGTGCGGCGTGTTGGCGTCCTCGAGGTCGGCGAGCCAGACCTTGGCGCCGGAGTTCAGCGCGTTGATGGTCATCTTGCGGTCGGTCGGACCGGTGATCTCGACGCGGCGGTCGCGCAACGCGGGCGGGGCCTCGGCGACCTTCCAGTCGCCCTCGCGAATCTCCTTGGTCTCGGGCAGGAAGTCGAGTTTGCCGGTGGTCCTGGCCTCCTCGCGGCGCTTGCTCCTGGCCTGCAGCAGCTCGTCGCGGCGGGCGGCGAAGGCCTCGTGCAGGCCGGCGAGGAAGGCGAGGGCCTCCGGCGTGAGGATTTCGTCCCCGCGCTCGACCGGATCGCCGAGCACCTGAGCTTCAGACATGAGCAACACCCCGAGTTCGGATAAACAGTGACATTCCCAAAGCAAAACGTCCCTACGGTTTTACATGACGGACTATAGTTTCTGCATAGCGGAACATCAACGCCGACGTAAGGAGTACCACGGTGGCAGCGGAGAAGAACGGGCGTGATGGCGGCGTCCAGTCCCTTCAGCGGGCCTTCGAGCTCCTCGAGCATCTCGCGGACACCGGCGGGGAGGCCAGCCTTTCGGAGCTGGCGACCCTGTCCGGGTTGCCGATGCCGACCATCCACCGGCTGATCAGGACGCTGGTGGATCTGGGCTACGTCCGGCAGAACACCAACCGCCGGTACGCGCTGGGCGCCCGCCTCATCCGGCTGGGTGAGAACGCCAGTATGCAGTTCGGCTCGTGGGCACGGCCGCTGCTCGCGGAGCTGGTCGACGAGGTCGGCGAGACCGCGAACCTCGCCGTCCTGGAGCGCGACGAGGTCGTCTACGTCGCCCAGGTGCCCTCGAAGCACTCGATGCGGATGTTCACCGAGGTCGGACGGCGTCTCCTGCCACACGGCACCGGCGTGGGAAAGGCGATGCTGGCGCATCTGCCGTCCGACGACGTCACGGCGCTGCTCGCCAGGACGGGCATGCCCTCCTACACCGAGCACACCTTCACCGACCAGGACGCGCTTCTGCGCGAGCTGGCGAAAATCGCCCAGCAGGGTTACGCACTCGACGAAGCGGAGCAGGAGCTGGGTGTCCGCTGCGTGGCCGTCGCGGTCCCGGGCGCGCCGGTGCCGGCGGCGGTCTCGGTGTCCGGGCCCTCGGGGCGGCTCACGATGGAGGCCGTCGAGCGGATCGCACCCGTCGTCCAGCGGATCGCGAACTCGCTCGGTTCGACCCTTTCGAAGGACGGGGTCACCGTCTGAGCCTGGCCTCCAAGCCGTCGAGCATCCTGTCCAGCCCGTAGCGGAACTTCTCGTCGCGAAGCCGGACCGGATCGGTTTCGGCGACGGCCCTGGCGAGCATTTCCCGCTGATGCGGATGCCCCTCCACCGCCTCCTCGACGGCGGGACGCAGCCGCTCCGCCCAGTCACGTTCGCTCTGGCCGCTCTTGGCGACCGTCGTGAGCCAGGCCGCCTCGGTCGTTCCCATGCCGATGACATAGGAGATGACCGCGCTGATCGCCTGATCCGCCTCGTCGCCGGGGAATCCCGCGGCCACGAAAACACCGATCAGCCGCTCGTTGAGCCGCATGACGTTCGGCCCGAGGTACGACAGGCCGACCGAGCCGAGCAGTGAAGCCACCCACGGGTGCCGCAGGATCATCGCGCGGACGCTTTCGGCTCCCACGACGGCCGCTTCACGCCACCGCGCCGGATCGTCGCCGTCCGGCACGGTGATCTCGCCGTAGACCTCGTCGACGACCAGTTCGATCAGCTCGTCACGGTTCGCCATGTGCCGGTAGAGCGACGTCGCGCCCGCGTTCAGCGCGGTGCCCAGCCTGCGCATGCTCAGCGCGTTGACACCTTCGACGTCCAGAAGCCGGACGGCCTCGGCCACGATCTGCGCCTGGCTCAACGCCGGTTGATCCCGCTTGCGGCGTGGACGGGTCCATACCGACTGGATCGGCTGCTCCTCGATCGACATGCCCCCACCTTAGCGCACGAAGTACCCCCTTGCGTACGTCGTTTCGTTATGCGTACAGTGTGCGCATCAGCCGAACAACGTACGCACACACTTCTGGGGGTATCCCGATGAACGAACCCGTCCGCGATCCACGCCGTTGGTGGATCCTGATCGTGCTGTGCCTGAGCACGCTCGTGCTGGTCGTCGACAACATGGTGCTGACGGTCGCCATCCCGCCGCTGGCCGAGGATCTCGGGGCCAGCGCCCAGGACACGCAATGGATCCTGGACTCCTACATCCTCGTGTTCGCCGGCCTGCTGCTCACGTCGGGAAGTCTCGGAGACCGGTTCGGGCGCCGGAAGGTGATGCTCATCGGCCTCCTCCTGTTCGGAGTGGCCTCACTCGTCGCCGCGTTCGCCGCCGATCCGCTCGAACTGATCGTGTCCCGTGCGGTGATGGGCGTCGGCGGCGCACTGATCATGCCGAGCACCCTGTCGATCCTGATCACCGTGTTCGACGACGAAGAACGCCGCAAGGCGATGGCGGCCTGGAGCGCGGTCGCGATGATCGGCCTCATCGGCGGCCCGGTGCTGGGCGGTGTGCTGATCGCGTGGTTCTGGTGGGGCGCGGTGTTCCTGATCAACGTGCCGATCGTCGTCATCGCCGTGATCGCCGCGCTGACCCTGATGCCGGAATCCAAGGGCCCGTGGCAAAAGCCGGACCCGCTCGGCGCGATCCTGTCCGCGACCGGCATGGTCGCACTCGTCTGGACGATCATCGAACTGCCCAAGCACGGCATCACCGAGGCCGGGACGCTGATCCCGCTGGCGATCGCGGTGGTGAGCCTGACCGGCTTCGTGGTGTGGGAGCGGCACACGCCGTCGCCGATGGTCCCGCTCAAGCTGTTCCGCAAGCGCAACTTCAGCGGCGGCAGCCTGTCGCTCACGCTGGTGCAGATCGGCAACGGCGGGCTACTGCTGCTCCTGACGCAGTACCTGCAGTTCGTGCTCGGCTACACGCCGACCGAAGCGGGTCTCGCGTTCATCCCGATGGCCATCGCGTCGCTGCTGTCCAACGCCCTCGGTGCCACGCTGGGCCAGAAGATCGGCAACCGCGCACTGGCCACCGGCGGGATGATCGTGATGGCCGGCGGCTTCGGACTGCTCGCGACGATGTCGGCGAACGAGGGCTTTCTGCTGCCGGCGATCGCGCTGTTCCTGCTCGGCGCCGGCGGCGGGCTGGCGATGCCGGCGGCGATCGCGGCGCTGATGGGCGAGGTCCCGGAGGAGCAGGCCGGTGTCGGCTCCGCGCTCAACGACACCATCCAGCAGCTGGGCGCCGCGCTCGGCATCGCGATCCTGGGCAGCGTCGTGTCGGGCCTGTTCACCTCGAACATGCCGGAGTCCGCCCCGGCGAAGGCGCGGCTTTCGATCGGTGACGCCTTCGCGACCGGCGACAGCGGCCTCATCACCGCGGCCCGCGAGTCGTTCACCTCGGCGATGTCGACGACGTTCCTGGTGAGCGCGGTGGGCGTGCTGGCCGCGGCGGTGCTGGCGTTCCTGGTGATGCGGGACAAGAAGACCGCGCCGGTTTCGCCCGACGAGAACGTCCCTGTCACGGCCTGACGAGTGATATGAAAGGCCCCTTCATTGCAAAATTTGCAATGAAGGGGCCTTTCATTGCAGTCCGCTAATTGCTGAGCAGGGCTTCGACGAACGCGCTCGGCTCGAACGGCGCCAGATCGTCCGGCCCCTCACCGAGGCCGACCAGCTTGACCGGCACCCCGAGTTCGCGCTGCACCTGGAAGACGATGCCGCCCTTCGCGGTGCCGTCCAGCTTCGTCAGCACGATGCCGGTGACGTCGATGACCTCCGAGAACACGCGAGCCTGCATCAGCCCGTTCTGCCCGGTGGTGGCGTCGAGCACCAGCAGCACCTCGTCGACCTTGGCCTGCTTCTCGACGACTCGCTTGACCTTGCCCAGCTCGTCCATCAGGCCGGTCTTGGTGTGCAGACGGCCTGCCGTGTCGATCAGGACCGCGTCCACGCCCACCTCGGTGCCGCGTTTGACGGCGTCGAAGGCGACCGCCGCCGGGTCCGCGCCTTCCTTGCCGCGCACGACCTCCGCGCCGACCCGCTCGGCCCAGGTCTGGAGCTGGTCCGCCGCGGCGGCGCGGAAGGTGTCGGCCGCGCCGAGCATCACGGTGCTCCCCTGCACGACGAGCACGCGGGCGAGTTTGCCGGTGGTGGTGGTCTTGCCGGTGCCGTTGACCCCGGCGACCAGCACCACGGCGGGCTGTTTCACCCCGTCGACGGTGTGCGGCAGCGCACGGACGGCCCGGACCGCGTCGGTCGACAGGGCGGAGGTCAGCACCTCCTGCAGCACCGCGCGCGCGTCCTCGGAGGTCCGCACCGCGCGTCGCTTCAGCTCGTCACGAAGGCGCTCGACGATTTCGGTGGTCGTCGCGGCACCCAGGTCCGCCATGAGCAGCGTGTCCTCGACGTCCTGCCAGGAGTCCTCGTCCAGGTCACCGGCGCCCAGCAGGCCGAGCAGGCTCTGCCCGAACACCGAACGGGACTTGCCCAGCCTGCCGCGCAGCCGCTCCAAGCGGCCCGTGGCCGGGGCGATCTCCTCGGCGGGAGCGGGCTCGGGCACCGTTTCCTCGGCCGGTTCGGGAAGTTCGACGTCCCGCACCGTGCGCTGCGCGGAATCCCTCGGCACCGCCGCGTCATCCCCGACGGTGGGCTGGCCGTCGGTCTCCGGGCGATCCTCGACCGGGTGTTCCGGTTCTTCCTCCGTCTTCTCGCCACCGGGGGCGAGAGCGATCCCGCCTGTCGCGGTATAACCGCCGCCCTTCGGCTTCTCGACGACGTCGGCAGCCTTGGACTCGTCCAGGCTGATCCGGCGGCGGCGCGCGATGAGCAGCCCGGCCACCAGTACGGCGACCAGGACCACGACGGCAACGACAACGATCCAGAACCAGGGGGTACTCGACACGGCGCCATCCTCGCATCCGCACCCCGTCGCGCTCAGACACCCCACGGGAAGCAAGCCGATCTTGTCAAACACCCACTGGATAGGACTCATTTCGGACAAGAAGAAACGGTCCGGCTTGCGCGCTCTCCGGAACGACGGATAAACCACTCCGAATGACGGTTTCTTCCGGCACTGGGGTCCGGGTGATCGGGCTCATCTCCGGCACGTCCATCGACGGGATCGACGTGGCGGCCGCCGAACTGCGCGCCGAGGGGGACACCGTGGTGCTCTCCCCGCTCGGCCAGCTCGAAGTCCCTTATCCCGAAGAGCTCCGCGAGGCCTTGCTCGCCGCCCTGCCACCGAATCCCTGCGACGCCGAACAGCTCACGAAACTCGACACCCTGGTGGGCCAGGCCTTCGCCGAGGCGGCCGCGCGCGGGGTCGACGAGCTGGCCGGTGGCGAGGCGGACGTCGTCGCCTCGCTGGGCCAGACGGTGTTCCACTGGGTCGAAAACGGCATCGCGCGGGGCACGCTGCAACTGGGGAACCCGGCGTGGATCGCCGAACGCACCGGACTGCCGGTGGTGGCCGATCTGCGTGTCCGCGACGTCGCCGCCGGCGGGCACGGCGCCCCGCTGGCCAGCACGCTGGACGCGTTGTGGCTACGGGAAACGGCCGCTTCCGGCCCGGTCGCGGCGCTGAACATCGGCGGGATCGCGAACATCACCGTGGTCCCCGCGAACGGTGCCGTGCTCGCCTACGACACCGGCCCCGGCAACGCGTTGATGGACATCGCCGCGCACCGCGTCACCGGGCTGCGGGCCGACCTCGACGGAGCGCTCGCCCTGCGCGGAAACGTGCGGCCCGACCTGCTGGCGAAACTCCTGCTCGATCCCTACTACGCGGCCGCGCCGCCGAAGTCCACCGGCAAGGAACTGTTCCACGGCACATATCTCGACGCGGCGCTCGACGGGCTTCCGCCGATCGGCGCGGAAGACCTCCTGGCGACGCTGACCGAACTGACCGCGGTGACGATCGCCGCGGAATGCCGCCGCCACTCCATCGCCACGGTGATCGTCTCCGGCGGCGGCGCCGACAACCCCGCGCTGATGGCCGCGCTCGCCAGGAACCTGCCGGGTACGGCGCTGAAGACCAGCGACGACCACGGGCTGCCCCGCGCGGGCAAAGAGGCATACCTGACCATTCTGCTCGGCTGGCTGACGTGGTCCGGCGTCCCGGGGAACCTCCCGTCGGCGACCGGTGCCCGCGGCGACCGGCTGCTCGGCAGCATCACCCCGGGCGCGGGCCCCCTGCGGCTTCCCGCCCCGCACAGCTCAACCGTGACCCGGCTACGGGTAGCGGCGAAGACCGGCGAGCGATAGGAGATACGGATGCGCGCACTTGACCTCGCGATCATCGGGCTTTTTCTGGTCGGCATGCCCTTGCTGGGCGTCTGGATCGGCGGCAAACAGAAATCCGGCTCCGACTACTTCGTCGGCGAAGGCAAGATCTCCTGGTGGGTGGCCTGCCTTTCGGTGGTCTCCGCGGAGACGTCCACCCTCACCGTGCTTTCCGTGCCGACGGTGGCCTACATCGCCACCCCCGGCGACGGCGGGATGACGTACCTGGCACTGGCGATCGGGTACATCGCGGGCCGGATCGTGGTGTCGATGGTGCTGTTGCCGCGCTACGTGGCCGGCAACCTGGTCACCGCCTACGCCTTCCTCGGGAAACGCTTCGGCGGCGGCCTGCAGGGCACCGCGTCGGTGACGTTCCTGCTCACCCGCACGCTGGCCGACGGCATCCGGCTGTTCGCCACCGCGATCCCGATCAAGGTGGTGATGGCGGCCTACGGCCTGAACGTCTCGTACTGGACCATCGTGATCGGCCTCGGCATCGCGATGGTGCTCTACAGCTTCTTCGGCGGGGTCCGCGCGGTCGTCTGGGTCGACGCGATCCAGATGCTCTGGTACGTCCTCGGCGCGGTCGTGGTGATCTGGGCGATCTCCGGCAGGCTGCCCGACGGCTGGTTCGGCAAGGCCGTCGACGCCAACAAGTTCCAGATCTTCGACTTCTCCTCGAACATGCTCACCGGCCAGTACGCGTTCTTCACCGCGTTGATCGGTGGTGCGGTGCTCTCGATGGCCTCGCACGGTTCGGATCAGCTGATCGTGCAGCGCCTCCAGGCGACCAACGATCTGCGTGCCGCCCGGAAAGCCTTGGTGGCCAGTGGTTTCGTGGTGTTCCTGCAGTTCGCGCTGTTCCTGTTCATCGGCGTGCTGCTGTGGGCGCTGTACAACGGTCTCGCCCCGACGAAGCCGAAGCCGGAAGGCTTGGGGCTGGCCAACAAGGACGAACTGTTCGCGAACTTCATCGTGAACGACCTGCCGAGCGGCCTGTCCGGGTTCGTGATCGCCGGAATCCTCGCCGCCGCACTGAGTTCGTCGCTCGGCGCGCTGGCCTCGTCCACGGTGACCGACGTCTACGAACGGGTGATCGGCCGGGAGCTTCCGGAAGCCGACCGGCTGAAGCACGGCCGGATCTGGACGATCGTCTGGGCGGGCGCGCTGATCCTGTGCGCGGGTTTCTTCGCCTCCTCCAACAAGACCTCGGCCGACCCGATCGTGGTGCAGGCGCTCGGCATCACCGGCTACACCTACGGCGCGCTGCTCGGCGCGTTCCTCCTGGGGCTGCTGTTCAAGCGGGCCAGGCAGGCGGACGCGATCGCGGCGTTCGTGTCGACGGTGATCGTGATGGCGTTCATCATCCTGGGCGTCAAGTTCAACAAACCGGACGGCAGCCTGATCGGTGTCGACTTCAGCAAGGCTTCCGGGAACACCGTGGCGCTGGCGTGGCCCTGGTACACGCTGTGCGGTGTGGTGATCACGCTCGTGGTGGGCGGGCTGCTGTCGCTGCGGCACGGGAGCGTGGACCCGCTGGCCGAACCGGACGTGAAGGAGTCGACGCCGGTTTAGGCTGTCCCGGACGCTATGAAAGGTCCTTTCCTTGCAAAATTTGCAAGGAAAGGACCTTTCATAGCACGCGCTAAGCGGGAACCGGATCCTCTTCGGCGGTCCGCAGCCGCTGCGAGATCACCTTCGTGATGCCGTCGCCCTGCATCGAAACGCCGTACAGCGCGTCGGCGATCTCCATGGTCGGCTTCTGGTGGGTGATGATGATCAGCTGCGACGAGTCACGCAGCTGCTCCAGCAGCCCGATCAGCCGTCGCATGTTGGTGTCGTCGAGCGCGGCTTCGACCTCGTCCATGACGTAGAAGGGCGAAGGCCGGGCGCGGAAGATCGCCACCAGCATGCCGACGGCGACGAGCGACTTCTCGCCACCGGAGAGCAGCGAGAGCCGCTTGACCTTCTTGCCCGGCGGGCGCGCTTCGACGTCGACACCGGTGGAGAGCAGGTCGTTGGGCTGCGTGAGCACCATGCGCCCCTCGCCACCCGGGAACAGCACACTGAACACGGTCTCGAACTCGCGCGCGACGTCCTCGTACGCCGACGCGAAGACCTCGAGGATCTTTTCGTCGACCTGCTTGATGACGGCTTCGAGGTCCTTGCGGGTGTCCTTGAGGTCTTCGAGCTGGGTCGAGAGGAACTTGTACCGCTCCTCCAGCGCCGCGAATTCCTCCAGCGCCAGCGGGTTGACCTTGCCCAGCAGGCTCAGGTCCTTCTCCGCGCGCTTCGCCCGGCGGGCCTGGGTGTCGCGGTCGAACGGCATCGGCGGCGGCGGGGTGACGTCCTCGCCGCGTTCCTTGGCGGCCTCGTACTCGGCCATCTCGCCCGCGCTCGGGGGCACGGGCACGTCCGGGCCGTATTCGACGACGAGGTCCTCGAGGCCGATGCCGAAGTCTTCGGCGATCTTGGTTTCGAGCTGTTCCAGCCGCAGCCGCTGTTCGGCGCGCAGTACCTCGTCGCGGTGGACGGCGTCGGTGAGCTTCTCCAGTTCGCCGGTCAGCTCGCGGACCTTGCTGCGGACCTGGGTCAGCGCGGTCTCCCGCGACTGCCGCTGCGCCTGCGCCTCGTCCCGTTCGTGGGCGGCGCGCTGCACGGAGACCTCGATGCGCTCCAACGCGATCTCGCCGCCGTTGACCACGGCGTTGGCGATCTCGGCGCCGCGTTTCCGCGCGGCCCTGGACTTTTCGGCGCGTTCGCGCGCCTGCCGCTCGGCGTGCGCGGCCCGGCGGAGCGATTCGGCCTTGCCCTGGATGCTCCGCGCGCGCTCCTCGGCGGTGCGCAGCGCGAGCCGGGACTCCATCTCCTCCTGGCGGACCGTGCCGAGGTCTTCGGCGGCCTGGTCACGCTCGGCGGTGTCCGGATCCTCGTCGACTTCCTGTTCCGCGACGGCGGACAGCCGCTCTTCGAGTTCGGCGAGCTGCCGCAGCGCTTCTTCGCGGCTCTGCTCGACCTTGGCGCGCTGGTTGCTCAGCCGATCCATTTCGGCCTGCGCGGCACGCGCGGCCTGCTGCATCCGGTTCAGCCGCTCGGACGAACGCGCCTTGCGGACCTTCGCGTCTCCGAGCGCTTCCTTGGCCCTGCCGACCTCTTCGCGCCTGGCGGCCTGTCCGGCGCGAGCGCCTTCGAGCTCCGCGGCGGTACGTTCCAGCGCGCGTTCGGCGGCGTTCAGCCGATCGCCCGCCTCGTCGACCGCGGCCTGCACCTCGATGACGCTCTCGCTGCGGGCGGACCCGCCGACCGCCCAGCGCGCGCCGAAGACGTCGCCTTCGGGCGTGACCGTGCTGACTTCGGGATACACCTCGACGAGACGGCGCGCGGATTCCAGACCGTCCACAATGGCCACCCGGTCGAGCGCGTGCTCGACGGCGGACCGCAACGCGGGCGGCGCGGTGACCACTTCACGCGCCCAGCGCGCGCCCTCGGGCAACGACGGCCAGCCACTTGTGTCCACAGTGGACTCAAGGCCGCCGGGCAGGATACCCGCTCGCCCGGAGTCGTTGTCCTTCAAGAACTTCAGCGCGGCGAGCGCGTCTTCGCCGCCGTTGACCGCGACCGCGTCGGCGACCGGGCCGAGCGCCGCGGCCAGCGCGACCTCGTGGCCGGCCTCGACGGTGAGCAGCGCTGCCACCGAACCGAGCAGACCCGGCAGTTCGTGCTGCGCGCCGAGCAGCGCGCCCGCGCCGTCCTTGCGCCGCAACCCCATCGACAGCGCCTCGACGCGAGCCTTCTCAGACGCGATCTCGCGTTCGGCGGCCCGCTCGGCCTTGACCAGCTCCTCGACCCGCGCCTTGGCGGCGTTGTTGGCCTCCACCGCGCGGTCGTGATGCGCTTGCAGGTCGGAGTCGTCGGATTCCTCGACGCCGCCCGCGGCTTTGGCCTCTTCGAGCTCCTCGACGGCGATCTCCGCCCGCTCGGCGGCCTCTTCGAGCGACACGGTGAGCCGGTCGATCTCGTCGGAGGTGGCGCCGTTCTTGCTGCGCAGCGCCTCGACCTGACCGGAGAGCTTCGCGAGCCCTTCCCGGCGGTCGGCGATCGCACGGACGGCGGCCATATGCGCGCGCTCGGCGGCCTGGACGAGATGTTCGAGCTGCTCGCGCCGCTGGACGGTCTCCGAAAGCACCATCCGGGCCTCGGCGACGGCCTCGTTGAGCTCCTGCTCCCGTTCGGCGACCTGCTCGGCCTCGGCGAGCAGCTCGTCGGGGTCGCGGCCGGTGCTCGCCTGCTGCACGTCGGACGACAGGTGCCGCTGACGCTCCAGCGCGAGCCGCACAGTGCCGCGCAACCGCTCGGTCAACGCGGAAAGCTTGTACCAGGTCTCCTGTGCCGCGGCCAGCTTCGGCGCGTCTTCGGCGAGCGACGCTTCGAGCTCGGCCTCTTCGGCGGCGACGATCTCCAGCGCCTGCTCGACTTCGGTGCGCCGCTGACGGGCGACGCGCTCGTCGGCCTCTTCCTTGGCGATGCCTTCGCGCTGGGTGACCAGATCGTGGGCGAACAGCCGCAGTCGCGCGTCGCGCAACTCGGACTGCACCCATTGCGCCTTGCGGGCGATCTCGGCCTGCTTGCCCAGCGGCTTGAGCTGACGGCGGAGCTCGGTGGTGAGGTCGCCGAGGCGGTCGAGGTTGCCCTGCATGTTCGCGAGCTTGCGCAGGGTCTGTTCCTTGCGCTTGCGGTGCTTGAGGACGCCGGCGGCCTCTTCGATGAAGGCGCGGCGCTCCTCGGGCTTCGATTCGAGGATCGCCGAAAGCTGGCCCTGCCCGACGATGACATGCATTTCACGGCCGATACCGGAGTCCGACAGCAGTTCCTGCACGTCCATCAGGCGGCAGCGGTCGCCGTTGATCTCGTACTCGCTCGCGCCGTCACGGAACATCCGGCGGGTGATCGAGACCTCAGAGTACTCGATGGGCAGCGCGCCGTCGGCGTTGTCGATGGTCAGGGTGACCTCGGCGCGCCCGAGCGGGGCGCGGCCGGCGGTCCCGGCGAAGATGACGTCCTCCATCTTGCCGCCGCGCAGGTCCTTCGCGCCCTGGGTGCCCATGACCCAACGGAGCGCGTCGAGGACGTTCGACTTGCCGGACCCGTTCGGTCCCACCACACAGGTGATGCCCGGCTCGAAACGCAACGTCGTCGCCGAGGCGAAGGACTTGAAGCCCTTGAGCGTCAGGCTCTTCAGGTGCACGTCGTGCTGACCCCTCTGGCTGCGGGAACCGGTCTTTCAATCGACCCAGGCTACCTGTGTGCTCACGGTGATCGTGGGACGCGGGGCCTCAGCGCTCCACGAACCCGCGAAGCCCGCCTTTCACGGGCGACCACCGCTCGACGACGTGATCCACACTTCCGGGTGATTCCCCGGACCGCAAAACGGCCAAAAGCCGCTCACAGTGTTCGCGGTCACCCTCCGCTATCACCTCGACACGCCCGTCGGCCAGATTGCCCGCGCTGCCGACCAACCCCAGCTCAAGCGCCCGACTGCGGGTCCACCAGCGGAAACCGACACCCTGCACCCGGCCGTGGACCCACGCGGTCAGCCTGATGTGCGTTACTTCTTCACTCACGTTCCCCATCGTGCACCATGCGGACGAACGCGGAGGGTGAACACGACGTTCGCTGTAATTCGCAGCCGGTGAAGCGGCGGTGATAATCTCCGCGCCGGGTCCCCACTCGGGCTACCTCGCCCGGGTAGCCGCACTCCCCGAAGCCCCCCATCCGAGGAGCCAGCACATGCCCCGTCCCGACGGGTCTGATCCGAGCGCACGCGTGTCCGTGGCACCCCCGCGCGGCGCCACCGGCAAGCTCAACCGCGCAGGCTACGCCGTACTCGGCGTCAGCGGCCTCGTGGTGGCGACGGCCTTCGCCGCGATCGCCGAACTCGCGGGCCCCGGCGTCTCCGCCACCGCGGGCGGCACCGGCGTCCCCGGGGGCGGCCAGGGCATCGCGCCCGCCGGCATCCAGCTGGTCCCGGGCAACGCCGTCCCCGGCGGCCCGATGACCGTCAGCGGATCGCCGATCCCGGGCGCGCCCTCCAGTTCGACGGCACCGCCGACCACGGTGACGTCGGTCGGGCCGGACGGCAAGGAGACGACGAGCGTCGTCATCCCGCCTCCGCCGGTCGTGCCGCCGAACCCGAATCCCGGTCCGGGTCCCGGGCCAGGGCCGAACCCGGATCCCGGCCCGTCGAAGCCGCCATCGTCGGACCCGAAGCCCAGCACGCCGCCGCCGAGTACGACGCCCGAACCCTCGCCGACGGAAAACCCTCCGACAACGACCACCACTGGCGGCGGCGCCAGCTCCAGTGGCGCCCCGGAATCGTCGCCGGGCAAGTCCAGCATTTCGGGCACCGGCCGCAGTTAGTGCCCAGTAAGACTTCAGGTTCGTGAAGGCCTCCTTGCCTACCTTGAGGGCAGGGAAGGAGGCCTTCACTACTTCCCGGCCCGCGCAAAACCCGCCGCAGTTAGCCGACTAATTGCGGCATGGGACTCCCGGCAGGAGGTTGCGAAAGCCACTTTCGCAACGTTGAAGGTTGCGAAAGTGGCTTTCGCAACGCATCTCCCGCAGGCTTCGGCGGCGGGACCACGAGTCCGGTCCGTGAAGGCCTCCTTGAGGGACTCTGGGTCCCTCAAGGAGGCCTTCACGGAAATCCCGGTCGCCGCACCGGAAGGCATCACATTTCGAAGCGGTACCCCATCCCCGGTTCCGTCAGCAGGTGCCGCGGCCGCGAGGGTTCCGGTTCCAGCTTTCGCCGCAGTTGCGCCAGATACACGCGCAGGTAGTGCGATTCGGTCTCGTAGCTCGGCCCCCACACCTCGTGCAGCAGCTGTTTCTGCGCCACCAGACGGCCGCGGTTGCGCACCAGCAGTTCCAGCACTCCCCATTCGGTCTTGGTGAGGTGCACTTCCTTGCCGTCCCGGCGCACCTTCTTCGCCGCGAGGTCGATCCGGAACGATCCCGTGTCCACCACCGCGTCCGCACCGTCCACACCGGACGACGCCGAGCGGCGCACGGCGGCCCGCAGCCGCGCCAGCAGTTCGTCCATGCCGAAGGGTTTGGTGACGTAGTCGTCGGCGCCGGCGTCGAGGGCCTGCACCTTGTCGGCCGAGTCGCCGCGCGCGGACAGCACGATGATCGGCACGGTCGTCCAGCCGCGCAGCCCGGCGATCACCTCGGTGCCGTCGAGGTCGGGCAGGCCGAGGTCGAGCACGACGACGTCGGGTTTGGTCTCGGCGACCGCCTTCAGCGCGGCGGTCCCGTCGTGCGCGGTGATCACCTTGTAGCCGCGGGCGGACAGGTTGATCCGCAGGGCTCGCACGATCTGCGGTTCGTCGTCGACGACCAGCACGGTGGCCGACGCGGTGTCTGCGCTCATCGCACTCGCTCCTCCTCTTCGTTCTCGAGGCCCTCTTCGTCGAACGCGAGGAGGCTCTTTTCCGGATCCTGACCAACATATGCGGGCAGCGAGATGACGACGGTGAGCCCGCCGCCTGGCGTGTCCTCCGCCCGGATCCGCCCGCCCATCGCCTCGGTGAACCCCTTGGCGACCGACAACCCCAGTCCCACGCCGGGCACGCTGTCCCGGTCTCCCCCGAGCCGCTGGAACGGCGCGAACGCCGAGTCCGCGGTGCCCTTCTTGAGCCCGCGTCCGTGGTCGACGATGCGCAGCTCGACGTGGTCCGAATGCGTGCTCGCGCGGGCGGAGACCGGCTCGCCCGAAGCACCGTGGCGCAGCGCGTTGTCGATCACGTTCGCCACCACCCGTTCCAGCAGGCCGGGATCGGCACACACCGACGGCAGCCGCGAATCGATCGCGACGACGACCGATGCCGAGTTGTCCACATTGGACAGCGCGTGTGAGACGACCTCGTCGTAGCCGACCGGGCGCAGGTGGGGGCGTACCGCGCCGGTCGCCAGCCGGGAGGAATCGAGCAGGTTGTCGATCAGCCCGGCCAGCCGGTCCGCCGATTCCTCGATCGCTTCGAGCAGTTCGTCGGTGTCCTCTTCGGACAGTGAGATGTCGGTCGCGCGCAGGCTGCCGATGGACGCCTTGATCGACGTCAGTGGCGTGCGGAGGTCGTGGCCGACGGCCGACAACAGGGCCGTGCGCAGTTCGGTCGCCTCGGCCTTGCGTTCGGCACGGATGGCCGCCTTCGCCGTCCTCTGCTGCCGCAGGGCCAGCAAAGCCTGCCCTGCGACGGCTTCGAGCACTCCCCGGTCCGACGCGGGCAGCGCGCGGCCCCGCAGCGTCAGGTGGACATCGGCGGTGACCGCGATGTCGGCGTCGGCCTGGTCCGGGTCGGCGCACGGATCCGTGCCGGCGCTCGCCACCCGTTTCCACTTCCCGTCCCGCTTTTCCAGCAGGGTCACCGAAGTCAGGCCGAAGTTCTCGCGGACCTTCTCCAGCAGCCGCTCGATCGGGTTGGTGTGCGTGAGCACCGTCCGCGCGTACGAAGCGAGCAACGCGGCCTCGGTCCGCGCCCGCGCCGCCTGCGTCGCGCGCCGGGCGGCGGTGTCGACGACCGCGGCGACGAGAATCGCCACGAGCACCATCGCGATCAGCGTGATCACGTTGCGCGGCTCGTGGACGGTCAGTGTGTACAGCGGCGGGGTGAAGAAGAAGTTGAGCAGTCCCGCCGAAAGCACCGCCGCCAGGAGCGCGGGGCCGAGCCCACCCGCGAGTGCGACGAGCACGGTCGCCAGCATGTAGGCGACCATGTCGGTCGAGAAGTCGAGTTGCTCCTCCAGCATGACGCCGAGCAAGGTCGCCAGAACGGGCAGGACGAAGGCGAGTGCCCAGCCCGCCAGCCGCCGCGAGGAGGGCAGCGGGCTTTTCGCGAACCGGGCGCGCAACCGTCCGCCCGCTTCGTCGTGCGTGACCATGTGGACGTCGATCGGGCCGGACCGCTGGACCACCGCCGCCCCGATGCCCTCGTCGAACAGTCTCGCCACCCGTGACCGCCGCGAGGTCCCGACGACCAGCTGGGTCGCGTTCACCCCGCGCGCGAAGTCGAGCAGCGCGTTCGGCACGTCGTCGCCGACGACGGTGTGGAAGGTCGCCCCGACCTCTTCGGCCAGCTTCCGGTACTTGCCGACCGCCGTCGGCCCCATCCCGGCGAGCCCGTCGCCGCGCAGGATGTGCAGCACCTGCAGTTCGGCGCCCGCCCGGTTCGCGATCCGGCTCGCGCGGCGGATGAGCGTCTCGCTCTCCGGGCCGCCGGTGATGGACACGACCACCCGTTCGCGTGCTTCCCAGGTGTCGGTGATCTTCTGCTCGGCCCGGTACCGCTGCAGGGCGACGTCGACCTGGTCGGCGACCCACAGCAGCGCGAGTTCCCGCAGCGCGGTGAGGTTGCCGGGGCGGAAGTAGTTGCCGAGCGCGGCGTCGATCCGCTCGGCCGGGTACACGTTGCCGTGCGCCAGGCGCCGCCGGAGCGCTTCGGGCGTTATGTCGACCAACTCCAGCTGCTCGGCCCGCCGCACGACCTCGTCGGGCACCGTCTCCTGCTGGGTGACGCCGGTGATCCGCTCGACGACGTCGTTGAGGCTCTGCAGATGCTGCACGTTGACCGTGGACAGGACGTCGATCCCGGCGGCGAGCAGCTCGTCGATGTCCTGCCAGCGCTTCTCGTTGCGCGAACCCGGCACGTTGGTGTGCGCGAGTTCGTCGACGACGGCGACCTCGGGGGCGCGGGCGAGCAGCGCGTCGAGGTCCATCTCCTCGAACTCGTGGTCCCGGTGCGCCGACCGGCGGCGCGGGACGGTCTCGAGTCCCTCGACGAGCTCCGCGGTCTTCTTCCGCCCGTGCGTCTCGACCAGGCCGATGACCACGTCGGTGCCCCGGTCGAGGCGTCGCCGCGCCTCGCCGAGCATCGCGTAGGTCTTGCCGACGCCAGGGGCCGCGCCGAGGTAGATCCTCAGCTCACCCCGGCGCGGCTTGGTCGTGTTCTCGTCCACGTCTGTCAGTGTGCTCCTCCGGCCGCGTCGCGCACGGCCAAGTTGACCTTCAGCACATTGACGCCCGGCACACCGATCCCGGCGCCGCTCGTGTTCTCCGCCACGAGCTGCCGGACCTTCTCCTCGGGCAGGCCCGTGTTCCTGGCCACTCTCGGGATCTGAAGGCCGGCGTAGGCGACGCTGATCGCCGGATCCATCCCGGAGCTCGACGCCGTCACCGCGTCGGCGGGCACCTGCGACTCCTCGACACCCTCGCGGGCGGCGATCAGCTTCTTGCGCTCGCCGATCGCGGCGACCAGGTCCTCGTTGTACGGGCCTTTGTTCGACGCGCCGGACGACGACGGGTCGCCGGGGCCGAGGGCGTCCTTCGAGCCAGCGGACGGGCGGTTGTGGAACCAGGGGTCCTTGGCGGGGTCGGCCGCGACCGGGTCGACGCCGATCAGGGACGAGCCGACGGCCTGCCCGTCCTGGGTGATGATCGAGCCTTCGGCGTTGCCTTCGAGGCCGGGGATCCGGGCGGCCGCCCAGACGCCGAGCGGGTAGACCACACCCAGCAGGACCGTGAAGACGAGCAGGACACGCAGCCCGGCGAGGGTCTGCTTCAGCAGTGCGTTCATGGGTTACCCGATTCCAGGGATGAGACGGACGAGCAGGTCGATCAGCCAGATCCCGAGGAACGGGCTGACGATCCCGCCGAGGCCGTAGACCAGCAGGTTCCGGCGCAGCAGCGCCGAGGCCGACGACGGCTTGTACCGGACGCCGCGCAGGGCGAGCGGGATCAGCCCGACGATGATCAGCGCGTTGAAGATGACCGCCGAGAGGATCGCCGACTTCGGCGTCGCCAGCTGCATGACGTTGAGCGCGCCGAGCTGGGCGAAGATGCCGGTGAACATCGCGGGCAGGATGGCGAAGTACTTCGCGAGGTCGTTGGCGACGCTGAAGGTGGTCAGCGCGCCGCGCGTGATCAGCAGCTGCTTGCCGATCTCCACGATCTCGATCAGTTTCGTCGGGTCGGAGTCGAGGTCCACCATGTTCCCCGCCTCCTTGGCGGCGGAGGTCCCGGTGTTCATCGCGACGCCGACGTCGGACTGCGCCAGCGCGGGGGCGTCGTTGGTGCCGTCGCCGGTCATCGCGACCAGCCGCCCGCCCTCCTGCTCCTTCTTGATCAGCGCCATCTTGTCTTCGGGCTTGGCTTCGGCGAGGTAATCGTCGACGCCCGCGTCCTTCGCGATGGCCTTGGCGGTGAGCGGGTTGTCCCCGGTGATCATGACCGTCTTGATCCCCATGGCGCGGAGCTGGACGAACCGCTCCTTCATCCCGGGTTTGACCACATCGGACAACCGGATCACGCCGCGCACGAACGCCTTCGTGCCGTCGTACTCCGCGACCACCAGCGGAGTCCCGCCCTGCCCGCTGATCTCGTCGACGACGCGTTCGGTCTCGTCCGGCATCTCACCGCCGCGCTCGCGGACCCACTCGCGCACCGCGGTGGTGGCGCCCTTGCGGACCTGCCGCTCGCCGATGTCGATACCGCTCATCCGGGTCTGCGCGGTGAATTCGACGAAGTCCACGCGCTTTTCGCCGTCGGACGCGGTCTCGGCGAGGCCGTGTTCCCTCGCGACGAGTTCGACGATGCTGCGGCCTTCCGGCGTGCCGTCGGCGAGGCTCGACAACCGGGCGGCCTTGGCGATGTCGTCCATAGTGGACTGCCCGACTGGGATCAGCTCGGTGGCCTTGCGGTTGCCGAAGGTGATCGTGCCGGTCTTGTCCAGCAGCAGCGTCGAGACGTCACCGGCGGCCTCCACCGCCCGGCCGCTCGTCGCGAGCACGTTGCGCTGCACCAGCCGGTCCATCCCGGCGATCCCGATCGCGGACAGCAGCGCGCCGATCGTCGTCGGGATCAGGCAGACCAGCAACGCGGTCAGCACGATCACCGACTGCTGGCTGCCGGAGTAACCCGCCATCGGCTGCAACGCCACCACGGCGAGCAGGAAGATGATCGTGAGCGTCGAGAGCAGGATCGTCAGGGCGATCTCGTTCGGCGTCTTCTGCCGGGAAGCGCCTTCCACCAACGCGATCATCCGGTCCACAAAGGACTCACCGGGTTTGGTGGTGATCTTCACGACGACCCGGTCCGAGAGCACCGTGGTGCCGCCGGTGACCGCGCACCGGTCGCCGCCCGATTCGCGGATGACCGGGGCCGACTCGCCGGTGATGGCCGATTCGTCGACGGTCGCGATGCCCTCGACGACGTCGCCGTCACCCGGGATGACCTGTCCGGCCTCGACGACCACGAGGTCGCCGACGCGCAGGTCGGCACCCGGAACGGTCTCCTCGTCGCCGTCCTCGGTGAGGCGGCGCGCGACGGTCTCCTTCTTGCTGCGCCGCAGGGTTTCCGCCTGCGCCTTGCCCCGGCCCTCCGCGACGGCCTCGGCGAGGTTCGCGAACAGGACGGTGAACCACAGCCAGATCGTGATGAGGATGGTGAACACGCTCGGATCGGTGATCGCGAAGACCGTGGTCAGCGCCGAGCCGATCCACACCACGAACATGACCGGGTTGCCGAGCTGGTGCTTGGGGTTGAGCTTGCGCAACGCCTCCGGCAGGGAGGTCAGCAACTGGCGCGGGCTGAAGATCCCCGCACCGACCCGGCCGGTGTTCTCGACGTGGTGCTGGGAGATCTCCTCCGGGGTGCGTTCTTGAGTCATGGTCATGCGAGTGCTGTGTCCTTCGCGAGTTTGCGCGCGGCCGTGATCGCGTGGCCAGGGCGCGGTTTCCGGATGAAGCGCGAATCCGAGGTGAGAGCGTCCTGCCGCCCCGATAGCGGGGTGTGCCGACCAACGCGCGCGTGGTGGTCTCGGTGCGTGCCGCGACTCATGCCAGTGCTTCCGCTATGGGCCCGAGCGCGAGCGCCGGGATGAAGGTGAGGGCCGCGACGAGCACGATCGTGCCCGCCAGCATCGTGCCGAAGAGCGGCCCGGTGGTGGGCAGCGTGCCGGCGGTCTCCGGAACCTTCCTTTGCGAGGCAAGGGATCCGGCCAGGCACAGCACGGCGATGATCGGAATGAACCGGCCGAGCAGCATGGCGACGCCGAGCGAGGCCTGGAACCAGTCGTTCGTCACGGTGAGCCCGCCGAACGCGCTGCCGTTGTTGTTGCCCGCCGAGGCGTAGGCGTAGAGGACCTCGGAGAGGCCGTGCGCGCCCGAGTTGGTCATGGCGGCCGGGGTGTCGGCCAGCATCAGGGCGACACCGGAGCCGAGCAGTACCACCGTCGGCATCGCGAGCATCGAGACGGCCGCGCAGGTGACCTCGCGTTTGCCGAGCTTCTTCCCCAGGTACTCCGGTGTCCGGCCGACCATCAGCCCGGCGAGGAACATCGCGATCACGGCCATCACGAGGATGCCGTAGAGACCGGTGCCCACCCCGCCCGGCGAGATCTCGCCCAGCAGCATGTTGAGCAGCGTTCCCCCGCCACCGAGCCCGCTGTAGCTGTCGTGCATGCCGTTGACCGCGCCGGTCGACGTGCCGGTGGTGGCGTTGGCGAACAGCGAACTCAGGCCGATGCCGAACCGCTGTTCCTTGCCCTCCAGGTTCGCCCCGGCGGCCAGCGACGCCGGCCCGCTCGCGTTGGCCTCGGACAGCCAGGTCACCGTGAGCATCGCGGTGAAGAGCCCGGCCATCACCGAAAGCAGGACGTACCCCTGGCGGGTGTTGCCGACGAGCTTGCCGAACGTGCGGGTGAGCGAGACCGGGATGACCAAGATCAGGAAGATCTCGATCAGGTTGGTCCAGGCGTTCGGGTTTTCGAACGGGTGCGAGGAGTTGGCGTTGAAGATGCCGCCACCATTGGTCCCGAGCTCCTTGATGGCTTCCTGGCTCGCGGCCGGGGCGAGCGCGATCCTGCTCGTGCTGCCATCGGGATTGAGGACGTCGACGCCGCTCTTGAGGCTCTGCACGACGCCGAGCGCGATCAGCGTGATCGCCGCCACGAACGCGATCGGCAGCAGGATCCGGATCGTGCCGCGCGTCAGGTCCACCCAGAAGTTGCCGAGGCGGTCGGTCTTCGAGCGGACGAAGCCGCGGACGACCGCGATGGCGACCGAAAGGCCGACGGCGGCGGACAGGAAGTTCTGCACGGTCAGGCCGGCCATCTGCACGAAGTGACCCATGGTCGCTTCGGGGCTGTAGGACTGCCAGTTCGTGTTGGTCACGAAGCTGACGGCGGTGTTGAAGGCGACCGCCGGCGAGACCGGTTCCTTGCCCAGGCTCCACGGCAGGATCGCCTGGAGCCGCTGAAGCAGGTACAGGAGCACGACGGAGACGAACGAGAAGCCGATCACGGCGGACGCGTAGGTCTTCCAGTGCTGTTCCGATCCGGGGTTCACCCGGAACAAGCGGTAGAGGCCGCGCTCGGCCTTGGTGTGTTCCTCGGTCAAGAAGACCCGCGCCATGTAGTCGCCCAGTGGCCGGTAGACCACGGCGAGCGCGACGAGTAAGAGGCCGGCCTGCAAGAGGCCGGCCATGACGTCTGACATCAGAATTTCTCCGGCCTGACCAGTGCGATGAACAAATAGACGATCAGCCCCAGCGCCAGCAGTCCGCCGACGACATTGGCCACGGTTCCCGTTCCGGTCACAGCTTTTCCAGACCGCGAAGGGTCAGGGCGAGAACCACGAATACGCCGATCAGGAGCACGGCGTAGAGCAAGTCGGCCACTAGGCACCTCTCAGGACAGGTCACCCCATCGGTGACCAGGACCTCGCAACACTGCGCCTGGTCAGGCCGTTTCCGGTCGGGGACTGACGGCCTCTTGATGCCCCGATCGGGTGCCTTTACGACTTCTTGATACCCGGTGACGTGTCCCACAGACCGTGACGCACTGCGGACGGAGCGTGCAATTCGGGCAGACAAGCCCGCCGAAGCGTGTTACACCAGTGTTACGGATAGTTGTATGTGCTAACTAATCATCGGGAGGTAGCGATGTGCGGAATCGCAGGGTGGGTCTCCTTCGGCACGGACCTGACACAGCGGCGGGAGGTCGTCGACGCGATGACCGCGACCATGGCGTGCCGCGGTCCGGACGACTCGGGCACCTGGGTCCGGCCGAACGTCGCGCTGGGCCACCGGCGGCTGGCGATCATCGACCTGCCGGGTGGCAGGCAGCCGATGGCCGAAGCCGGGCTGGCCGCGATGGTCTACAGCGGTGAGGCGTACAACTTCACCGAGTTGCGCGCGGAACTTCTCAAGCGTGGCCACAAATTCGAGACCGACAGCGACACCGAGGTCGTGCTCCACGGCTACCTGGAGTGGGGCGACGAGGCCGTCGATCACCTCAACGGCATGTACGCGTTCGCGATCTGGGACGAGCGCGACGAGAAGCTCGTGATGATCCGCGACCGCATGGGCATCAAGCCGTTCTACTACTACCCGACACCAGACGGCGTCCTCTTCGGTTCCGAGCCGAAGGCGATCCTCGCGAATCCCTTGGCGCGCAAGGTGGTCGACACCGACGGCCTACGTGAGCTGATGTCCATGACCAAGACCCCGGGCTGGTCGCTGTGGAAGGGCATGCACGAGGTCGGGCCGGGCACGATCGTCACCGTCGACCGCTCCGGCATCCGGACGCGGACGTACTGGAAGCTCGACGCGAAACGGCACACGGACGACCAGGAGACCACGGTCGAACGGGTCCGCGAGCTGATGACCGACATCGTGCACCGCCAGCTGATCGCCGACGTGCCCCGCTGTGTCCTGCTGTCGGGCGGGCTCGACTCCAGTGCCGTCACCGGTCTCGCCGCCGCGCGGCTGGCCGAACAGGGTGAGCGGCTGCGCACGTTCTCCGTCGATTTCCAGGGCCAGGAGGAGAACTTCAAACCGGACGAGATGCGGGACACCCCGGACTCGCCCTTCATCCGCGACGTCGCGCAGCTGGTCGGCTCGGACCACAAGGACGTCGTGCTGAACCCGGCCGAACTCAGCGACCCCGAAGTCCGCCGCAAGGTGCTGGCCGCGCGGGACATCCCGGCCGGGCTCGGGGACATGGACACGTCGCTGTACCTGCTGTTCAAGGCGATCCGCGCGGAGTCGACGGTGGCGCTGTCCGGCGAATCCGCCGACGAGGTCTTCGGCGGATACCGCTGGTTCCACGACGAAGCCGCGGTGAATTCGGGCACCTTCCCCTGGCTCGCCTTCCGGACGGGGCTCACCAATGAACGGGGCGCCCTCCTGCGCGGCGAGATCCAGGAGAAGCTCGACCTGCCGGGCTACATCGCCGACCAGTACGCCACCGCCGTCGCCCAGGTCGAGCACCTCGACGACGAGAGCGAGCAGGACCGCAAGATGCGCACGGTCTGCAACCTGCACCTGAGCCGGTTCGTGCGGATGCTGCTGGACCGCAAGGACCGGGCGTCGATGGCCGTCGGGCTCGAGGTGCGCGTGCCGTTCTGCGACCACCGCCTCGTCGAGTACGTCTACAACACGCCGTGGTCGCTGAAGACGTTCGACGGCAGGGAAAAGAGCCTGCTGCGGCACGCGACCGAACACGTGCTGCCGGCGTCCGTGCGGGACAGGGTCAAGAGCCCGTATCCGTCCACTCAGGACCCCGGCTACGCGGCGGCGTTGCAGCAGCAGGCCAAGGAGGCGCTGACCGAACGGGACAACCCGGTGTTCGAACTCCTCGACCGCGACTGGCTGCACCGGATGTCCGAAATGGACCCGGCGACGATGCCCTCGGCCCAGCGCTCCGGGATCGACCGGGCGCTGGACCTCTACCACTGGTTCGACCTGTACCGGCCCGAACTCCAGCTCGACTGAGCACCCGGTCCGCCGCCGCCTCAGCGCCGGTGCGGTGACGGATTCCTATGTGGACCGTGAGGCGCGGAAGAGCAAGGGACCCTCGGACCACGCGCCGATCGTGGTGGATCTTTCGCTCTGAGCGGCCGGTCGGTCCAGGTGCCGTAAACGGGTTGTGACACTCCCGGAGCGCACCGGCCGTCCGGCCGACGTTGCGAAAGCCACTTTCGCAACGTTGAAGGTTGCGAAAGTGGCTTTCGCAACGC
>NZ_JAEBEJ010000016.1:0-219746 GCF_046548895.1 Amycolatopsis sp. cmx-4-54 | reverse complement strand
TGATCGGCGACACGGTCACCCACCAGCTCACACTCGACCGCTCAGTACGCTACCAACGTCTCACCAACCAGAAACCGTTCACGAAGTCCTGAAACACATCTGTTCACGAAGTCCTGAAACAGGACAGAGGGTTAGAACGACACTTGCCACTCACGACCCCCTGTACCGACGCCTCACCCGTCCGTCCCCTCACCACTCGACCATCAGGCTCGTGAGCCCATAAGCCGGAGTGGTGAGGCGGAACATGGTGTCCTTCTCGGGATCCGCGAGCCTCAGGTCCGGGAAACGCTGCCACAGCAACGTGAAGACCGTCCGCAGTTCGAGCCGCGCCAGCGAAGCGCCGAGACAGTGGTGGATCCCATGCCCGAAAGCCACGTGCGGCGCGGGCTCGCGCGTGAGGTCGAGCCGGTCCGGATCCGGCACCAGCGCGGGATCGCGGTTCGCCATGGGGAGCGAGCAGAGCACGGTCTCGCCCTCCTTGATCACCTCGTCCCCGATGACGACGTCCTCCATGGCCGTGCGGGGTGTCGGGGCGTACGGGACGGTGAGATAGCGGATCAGCTCGTCGACCGCCCGGTCCACCGCCTGGCCGTCGCCCCGTATCGCGGCGAGTTGTTCTGGGTGCCGCAGCAGAGCCAGCACACCGAGGCCGATCATGCCGGAGATGTTGTCGTCACCGGCCAGCATCACCTGAACGCAGAATCCCCGCAGCTCCTCGTCGGTGGCCTCGTCACCGTGTTCGGCGACGACCGCGCCGATCAGCCCTTCACCGGGTTCCTCGCGGTTCCTGGCGATCATTGCCAGCAGGTAGCGGGAGAACGCCTCGCCGGCGGCCGCCCGTCTCCGTTGGCTCAGCGCAGCGTCGAGATGTCCGTGGCACAGCTTGAGGAACATGGCGCGGTCGTCACGGGGCACCCCGATCAGTTCGCACAGCACGGCTCCCGGCACCTCGTCGGCGACGAGTTCGATCACGTCGGCGGGGGAACCCTCGTCCTCCATGGCATCGAGCCGTTCCGTCACGATCTGCTCGATGTACGGCTCCATGCGCCGCATCTTGCGCAAAGTGAAACCGGGAGTCAGTTTCTGCCGCATCCGGGTGTGCTCGGGCGGGTCGTAATCCATCAGGTTGCCGACGAGCTCCTGCGGCCGGAAGATGCCCTGCCCGCCCACTTCGTCCTGCTCATGCCACCGGCGCCGGGTGCTGAACCGCTTGTGGTCACCCAAAACCTGGCGGGCGACGGAGTGTCCCGCGGCCATCCAGATGGTCTCGGCGTCCGCCCCGGTGCCCACCGTGACCTTCGACAGCGGCCCGGCGGCGCGGAGTTCGTCCGCCGGATCGAGGTCCTGTCTGCGGATGTGCAGCGGACGCGTGTCCTCACCACTCAACGGGAAGCTCCTCGATGTTGAACGGGGCGGGTTTGCCCGCCACGAACCGCAGTTCCTCCTCCGGGACCGCCAGTCGCAGCGCCGGGAACCGCCGCGCCAGAATCGGCAGCGCCACCCGCAGTTCGAGCCTCGCCAGCGGAGCCCCGACACAGTGGTGGATGCCGTGCCCGAAGGCGAGATGCCCCGGGCTGTTCTCGCGGGTGATGTCGAACTTGTCCCCGAGCGCGCGGTTGACCGCCAGCATCGAACAGGTCAGCACGTCACCGGCGTGGATGTCGTGGCCGGCGATCCGCAGGTCGACGAGCGCGGTCCGGGGAGAAGGGGCCTCGACGATCGTCGGGAAGCGAAGGACTTCCTCGGTCGCGCTGTCGACAAGCTTCGGACGCTCGCGCAGCAAGGACAGCTGGGCGGGATTCGTCGCGAACAGCAGGACCGCCATCGCCAGTTGGGCGGCCATCTGCTCGACGGCGACGATCAGGATCGCCTCGGCGAGCCCCGAAAGTTCCTCGTCGCTGACCTTGTCCCCGTGCTCGCGCACGATGAACCCGATCAGCTCGTCACCGGGATCACGGCGTTCGCGGGCCGCGAGCTTTTCGCAGTAGTTGACGACACCGAGGCTCGACTGCGCCCGTTGCTTGGGGATCCGGCTCTCCCGGCTGTCGCGGATCATCCGCGACAGATCGGCCTGATCGTCACGCGGGACGCCGAGGAACTCGCAGGCGATGAGCGCCGGGATCGGCCAGCCCGCGTACCGGACGAAGTCGATCGGCGAACCCATGCTCTCCAGATCGTCGAGGCCCTCCTCGATGACCTCTTCGACGCGCGGCCGCAAACGCTCGATCCGGCGGACGCTGAACGCCCCGGCCACCGTCCCGCGCAGGCGGGTGTGGTCGGGCGGGTCGTAGGCCTGCAGGATCCCCGGCAGATGGGCTCGGTCCGCCTCGTCGTCGACCGGCCGCATCGAGCTGAACCGCGTGGCGTCGGCGAGGATCTCGCGTACCTCGTCGTAGCCGGTGACCAACCATTGCCTGCGGCCGTTCAGCCCCGTCTCCGTGTCGTACCGGTGCAACGGGCCTTCCTCGTGCAACGCCCAGAGCTCCGGCGCCGGATCGAGCCGGATCCGCTGATGCGGCAAGGGAACTACCATGATTCTCCTCAATGTCCGCTGGTGAACCCGCGTCCGCGATCGACATCGGTAGAGGCGGGTTCACGCGTCAGGTCCGTTCCACGAAACCCTCAGCTCCGCCGACAGGCGCTCAAGTTTTCTGGCGTTACCAGTCGAGCGGCAGGGCTTCCACGTCGAACGGTGGTGGTCCGAACTTGAGCTTGCGATCGGGCTCGGCGAGCCTCAGCTTGGGAAAACGCCGTGCCAGCGCGGGAATCGCCTCCCGGAACACCATCTCCGCCAGCGGTCTGCCGAGGCAGTGGTGGATACCGTGCCCGAACGAGACATGTGGCGACTTCTCCCGGGTGATGTCGAATTCGTCTTCTCCCGCGGGGAATTTCGCCCGGTTCGCCCCGAGGAGGGAACACGTGACGGTGTCACCGGCCTTGACCAGCCGGCCGCCGATCGTCACGTCCTCCTTCGCGATACGAGGGTGGAGTTTCTCGTCGGTGGTGAGATACCGGTTCAGCTCCTCCAGCCAGTCCGGGATCGTGTCCGGCTGCTCCCGCAGAATGTCGAACTGCTCCGGGAAATCGACCATCAGCAACGCGCCCGCCGCGAGGAACCGGGCCACCTGGTCGCCGCCCGCGCCCATGATGAACGCGGCCACCCCGGCCAGTTCCGCGTCGGTGATCTCGTCGCCGTGTTCGCGCACCACGACGCCGAACAGGTCGTCACCGGGAGCGCGGCGCACCCGGGCGACGGCCTTGTTCATGTACTGCATGTACTTGTTGCCCGCCGCGTTGCGCCGTTTACCGGTCCGCTCGGTCCGGCTGGCGTGCAGGGTGCGGGACAGATCCGCCTGGTCGTCCCGCGGGATGCCGAGGAAGTCGCAGGTCGCCGTCGTGGCGATCGCCCAGCCGAAATGCGGGACGAAGTCCACCGGGCCGCCCATGTCCTCGATGGTGTCCAAGGCGTCCTCGACGATCTGCGCGACCTCGGGCCGGAAACCCTGCATCCGCCGCATGGTGAACGGCGGGGTGACCAACCGGCGCAAGCGCGTGTGGTCCGGCGGGTCGTAGTGGGTGAGGAAGCCGGGCCAGGCGATACCGGCCGCGGTCCCGCCGTAGATCAGGCGCGCGCTGAACTTGTCCGAGCTGAGAACCTGGCGGACCTCGTCGTATCCGGTGGCGAGCCACGCGGTCCGCCGTTCGCCGTCTTCCTCGGTGCCCAAGGCGGAGATGGGGCCTTCGGCCATCAGGGCGAGGAGTTCCGCTCCCGGATCGAAGCGGTTCCTCCGGTGGATTTCCAGGCCCTTGACGACGTTGAGTTCCTCGAACACGGCAGTTCCTTTCGCCTCAACCGGCCGTCGCGCGCGGACTGATGTTCTCGGCCCGCCGGACGGGCGTCGAGTTCGTCCAACCGTCCGGATCCGGGCGTGCTCCTCGTTCCCGGCACCCGCTAGTCGCGCCGCGGCGTGTTGCGAAAGCCACTTTCACAACACTGAACGTTACGAAAGTGGCTTTCACAACCACGCCCCCATCCGAAGCAGACGCGAGCAGACTGCCAGAAGCGGACGGCGCCAGAGCGTGTTGCGAAAGCCACTTTCACAACACTGAACGTTACGAAAGTGGCTTTCGCAACCTCGGCGGAGGTCACGAGCGGGGGCCGCAGCTCGTCCAACCGCCCGGATTGAGCGGCTGGACACCCTTCGCTCAGCCGTTGACTTCCGCGATCAGGCTCTTCGGGCGCAGGTCGGTCCAGTTCTCCTCGACGTAGGCGAGGCATTCCTGGCGCGAGGCTTCACCGTGGACGCGGGTCCAGCCGGCGGGCACCTCGGCGAACGTCGGCCAGAGCGAGTGCTGGCCCTCGTCGTTCACCAGCACGAAAAAGGAACCGTCTTCGTTGTCAAAGGGGTTGCTCATGCTTGCTTTTCCTTTCACGCGCCCGGCCGCGGCCGGAGCTTCTCGGCGACGATGGATCCAATCTGGACCAACGCCGCGGGTTGCACCATGTCGTAATGGTTGGTCGGGATCTCGTGGTGTTCGATCGTGCCGCTGGTGAAGTCCTTCCAGCCGGCGACGGCCTCCGACACGGGCAGGTGCACCGGCCGGTCCTCCGAGGCGACGAACAGCAGGATGTCGCCGGTGAACGGCGAGGCCGTGTGCTGCGGCCCGACCTTCCAGAGGTTCTTCATGACCGCTTCCAGCCGCTCCCGGGCACCGGGGCCCTGGACCATGCCTCCGGCGAGCTCCAGATCCTGCTGTTTCCGTTGCTGGAGGCCGTCTTCGTCGCGCGCGGCCTCTTCGGTCACCGTGCCGGTCGCGTTCCGTCCCATGTAGACGGGATAGGCGTCGAGGAGCGCGAGCAGGCCGAGTTCTTCCCCGTCGGCTTCGAGCATCGCGGCCATCGCCTGCGCGATCCGGCCGCCGAGCGACCAGCCGAGCAGGTGATACGGCCCGGTCGGCTGCACGGCACGAATGTGCTCGAGGTAGTCGGCCGCCATCTCTTCGACGCTCTCGGGCAGGCGTTCGGTCCGCGCGAGACCACGGGCCTGCACGCCGTAGACCGGCTGGTTCGCGGGAAGATGCCGCAGCAGCGGCCCGTAGTTCCAGCTCAGCCCGCCGCTCGCGTGCACGCAGAACAGCGGCGGCCGGTCGCCGCCCGCCTGTAGCGGCAACAGGATCTCGTAGTCGCCCGTCTTCACCGAGGTGCTCGTGCGCCGCCGCTCCCCCACCACGATCAGGGTCTTGGCCGGGGTCTTGCGGGCGAGCAGCCCGGTGTTCAGCATCCGGTGCCCCGGCTCGCCGAACGGGCAGGGCTCACCCGGCTTGCCGTCGTCGACCGCCGGTCCGGTGACGTAGAGGTCGCCGACGACGCCAGGGGCGACGGGCCGCTTCCGCCCGTCGAGCACCAGCGCGCCGAGCGGCCCCAGCTCCGCGACCGCCGAAGGCACCTCGCCCGCCCACCGCGCCGGCGCGATCGCCGGACGGCCGCGTTCGGCGTCGTCGAGGAAGAGGTCCAGCTCGCTGATCCGCCGCTGGGGATCCGCCGCGACCTGCTCCAGGACGTGGACCAGCCGCCGCGCGACCGATTCCGCCGTCGCCTCGTCGAAAAGGTCGGTGGCGTAACGAAGAGTGCCTTCGAGACCGTCCTCGTTGTCGTCCTCGTCGAGCCGCTCGGTGAGCTTGAACGCGAGATCCAGTTCCGTGGCCTCGGTTCCGCCGGGTTCGACGCTGGTGCGCAGGGCGGGCAGTTCCGCCGCGTCCCACGCGCCGATGTCCTCCTCGTCGACCTCCAGCCCCACCTGGAACACGGGGTGACGGGAGAGCGAGGCGGGCAGGTCCAGCAGGTCGACGATCCGCTCGAACGGGACGTCGAGATGCTGACGTGCGGCCCGCACGGCCTCCTGCACCCGCGTGACGACCTCGAGGAACGTCGGGTCACCGGAGAGGTCCGTGCGCAGGGCGAAGGGACGCGCGAACGGCCCGATCATCGGTTCGAGGTCGATGAGGTCCTCGTCCCGCGCCAGCGTCGTCCCGATCACCAGGTCTTCGCCCGCCCCGAATTCGCTCAGCAGCATGGCGAGCGCGGCGTGCACGACGTGGATCGTGTCGGCGCCGAGCCGTTGCACCGCCTCGGTCAGCCGGTCGTACGGCTCGGCGCCCAGCCGCAGCGCGACCGTGCCCGCCTGCCGCGACGGAACGGCCGGACGCGGCCGGTCGAACGGGAGCACCGTCTCCCCTTCGATCCCGGTCAGGGTGTCCCGCCAGAAGACGACCTGTTCGTTGATCAGGCTGCCCTGTTCGTCCTCGTCCGCGAGCAGCCGCTGCTCCCAGATCGCGTAGTCGGCGAACTGCAGCGCCAGCGGCGCGCGTTCCGGGACGCGGCCCGAACGCCGTGCGCCGTACGCGGCCGCCAGGTCGCGGAAGAACACGTCGAGCGAGTCGTCGTCGGCGAGGATCCGGTGCAGCCGCAGGTGCAGCACGTGTTCCTTCTCCGCGAGCGCGAAAAGGTCGCAGCGCCAGGGCACCTCACGGGTGAGGTCGAAGACCGACGCGCGCAGCCCGGCGAGCAGGCCGGGAAGTTCCTCCTCGGTGGCCGAGACCGGTGACAGCTCGATGGCCGCGGGCTCGTGGACGAACTGCCGGACGTTCTGCGCGTCTCCGGGGAACGTCGTGCGCAGCACCTCGTGCCGGGTCGCGACGTCGCCGAGTGCGGCCGCCAGCGCTGCCACGTCCAGCCTGCCGCGCAGGCGCAGCGCGACCGAGATGTGCAGAGCGGCGGTCTCCTCGCCGGGGCTGGCCAGCAGCCAGGCGCGGAGCTGCCGTGCGGTGAGCGGCACCCGCTCGGGCCGTTCGGCGGGCTCCAGCGCGGGACGGGACTTCGCGGCGAGCGCCCTGGCGACACCGGCGGGCGTCGGCGAGGAGAACAGCTGCCGGATGGGCAGATCCACGCCGATCACCTCGCGGATCCGCGCGATGAGCCGCATCGCCAGCGCCGAACTGCCGCCGAGGTCGTGGAAAGCGTCGTCGACGCCCACGTTGTCGACGCCGAGGATCTCCGAGAACAGCTCGCAGAGCGTCTTCTCGGATTCGCTCTCCGGCGCTTTCTCCGACGCGCGGCCCGCGAGATCCGGGGCGGGCAGCGCCCGGCGGTCGACCTTTCCGTTGGGAGTCACCGGAAGGCCGGGCAGCGCGACGACCGCCATCGGGACCATGTACGCGGGCAGCACGAGACCCATCTGGCGTTTGATTTCCTCCGGCCCGGCGTCGCCGCCGTCGGAGACGAAGTACCCGACGAGCCGCTTCTCCCCCGGCTGGTCCTCGCGCGCCATGACGACGGCCTCGACCACGCCCGGCTGGGCGGCCAGGACGGATTCGACCTCGCCCAGTTCGACCCGGTAGCCGCGGATCTTCACCTGGTCGTCGGCGCGTTCGAGGAACACCACCTCGCCGTCCCGGGTCCAGCGCGCGAGGTCACCGGTGCGGTACATGCGTTCGCCGGGGAGGAACGGGCACGCCACGAAACGCTCGGACGTGAGGCCCGGGCTGTCGAGGTATCCGCGGGCCAGCCCCGTTCCCGCGATGTACAGCTCGCCCGCCACACCCGGCGCGACCGGCCGCAGGAACGCGTCGAGGAGGTAGATCCGGCGGTTCGTCATGGGGTGCCCGATCGGCAGTTCCCGGTCGACGACGTCGACGGGTTCGATCGGGAGCCAGGTCGCGCACAGGGTGGTCTCGGTCGGCCCGTAGGTGTTGCGCACCCGTAGGTTCGGCTGGGCCCGCCGCAGGTTCTCCACGGACTGCGCGGGAACGATGTCCCCGCCGGTGCCGATTTCGACCAAGCCGTCGAAGCATTCCGGCGACGTCTCCGCGAGCGCGCGGAAGGTACCGGCGGTGAGGTGGACGTAGTTCGCGCCGCGGGCGACGGCCTGCCGCACCCCGGCCGCGTCGAGTACGCCCGGTTCGGTGAGCAGGACGCGAGCGCCCGTCGAGAGCGGCACCCACATCGCGTACAGCGAGGGGTCGAAGACGTGCGTCGCGTGCATGAGGACGCCGTCGCCCGGGCCGATCTGCCAGCCCTGATCGCCGGCCAGCCCGGCCACGCCACCGTGCGTGATCCCGACGCCCTTGGGCAGGCCGGTGGATCCGGAGGTGTACATGACGTACGCCAGGTCGTCCGCGCTCGGCCGGAATTCCGGTGCCGTGGCGGCGGAAGCGTCGATGGCGGCCCGCGTTTCCGGTGCGTCGAGGACGATCGTGTCCTTCGCGACGACGCCGCTGGTGGCCTGCGTGCACACCACGACCGAGACCGCGGAGTCGTCGAGGATGAACGCGATCCGCTCGGCCGGGTACTCGACGTCCACCGGGACGTACGCGGCGCCCGCCTTCCAGATCGCCAGGAACGCGATGAGCAGATCGGGCGACCGCTCCATCGCCACGCCGACGCGGTCACCGCGGCCGACACCACGGGCGGCGAGGTACGCGGCCAGCCGGTTCGAGGCCTGATCGAGGGCGGCGTAGGTGAGATCCACGCCCGCGGCGTCGGTGATCGCCACTGCTTCGGGTGCCTCGGCCACCCGTCGCGCGAACAGTTCGACGACGGAGTCGCCCGGCGCGGGTCCCTCGGTCGCGTTGAATTCGTGCACCACCAAGGCGTGTTCGGCCTCGCTCAGCAGTGTCAACCGGCCGACGAGGACATCGGGGTCGGCGACCAGCCGCTCCAGCACCCGAGCCAGCGCGCCGACGACCGATCCGGCGGCCTCTTCGTCGAACAGGCCACGGTCGTAGTCAAGGATGAGCGGCATCTGTTCACCCGGACCGGTGACCAGGGTGAACGGGTAGTGCGAGGAATTGCGTCCCCGCTTGACCGGACGCAGGGTCAGGCCGTCGTGCGCCTGGCCGAGGCCCTTGCGGGGGAAGTTCTCGTAGATGACGAGCGTGTCGAACACCGCGCCGGGCCCGACCACGGCCTGCACGTCCTGGAGGCCGAGGTGCTGGTGGGCCATGAGGGCCGACTGGTCACGCTGCAGTTCGGCGAACAGGTCGACGGCCCGCTTCGCGCCGTCGAGCCGGACCCGCACCGGCAGGGTGTTGAGCAGCTGGCCGACCATCGACTCGACACCCGCCAAATCGGCGGGACGGCCCGAAGCGGTCGCGCCGAACACCACGTCGGTCCGTCCGGCGAGCTGCGACAGCACGACGGCCCACGCGCCCTGCACGACGGTGTTCAGCGTGAGGTCGTGGCCGCGCGCGAGATTCGCCAGCCCGTCGGTGAGTTCCGTGGACAGCTCGACGATCGCGGTGTCGATTTCCGGCACCCTGCCGGGATCGGCGGGCGCGACCGCGGTGGGCGTGTCGACCCCGGCGAACTCCTCGCGCCAGGCAGCGCGGGCGATTTCCTTGTCCTGCTTGCCGAGCCAGGCGAGATAGTCCCGATAGGACACGGTGGGCGGCAGCCCGGACGCGTCCCCGCCCGCGGCGTAGATCGCGGCGAGTTCGCGGTGGATGATCGGCATCGACCAGCCGTCGGTCAGCACGTGGTGGAGCGTGTGCACGAGCCGGTGACGGTCCGGGCCGAGCCGGATCAGGTGCAGCTTCATCAGCGGCGCCACCTCGATGCGGAGCCGCTCGGCCAGCTCGTCGGCGGCCAGCCGGTCGACCTCGCTGTCGAGGATGTCCTCCGGCAATCCGGTGAGATCCGTTTCGCGCCAGGGGATCTGCGCGTCCCGCGTGATGACCTGCACCATCTGCGCGCCGCTGACGTAACGGAAACAGGCCCGCAGCGCGGCGTGCCGGTCGACCAGCGCCTGCCACGTCGCCCTCAGCAGCGCGGCGTCGAGCGGGCCGTCGATGCCGTAGACGGTCTGCACGGTGTAGGTGTCGGGCCCCTCGTCGTCGAGGGCGGTGTGATAGAGCATTCCCTCCTGCAGCGGGGAAAGAGGCCAGACGTCCTCCACGCTGGAACGCGGCTTCGCGCGAGTGTCGTCAACGGTCACGATCTGCTCCTTGGTGGGTGGGTGAACTCGCGTTCGCGTTGGGCTCGTGAGTGGCCAGGACGGTTATCGGGGGCTTCGTGACGTAAGCCGATCACGCTAATCATCCACAAAGGACACAGTGGCTCCTGATTTGAGCACTTTGCGCGGGGTCGTGAGTGGCAATGGTCGTTCTAACGCTCATTGCCTCTCACGAGAATCCGGCCTCGAGTTGGTCCAGCTGGTCCGGGGAAAGCGCGACGAGCGAGCCCCCGTCGGGTTCCGGTTCTGGGCTGGTCTCGCCTTCGGGTGGGATCTCCTTGACGAGTGTCGCCAGCCGTTCCGGTGTCTTCTCCTCGAACACCTGCCACGGGCTCAGTTCCAGCCCTTCGCGGCGGGCGCGGGCCGACAGCTGCATCGAGATGATCGAGTCGCCGCCGAGTTCGAAGAAGCTGTCGTCGGGCCCGACCTGCTCCAGGCCCAGCACCTCCGCGAACAGCTCGCACAGCTTCGCCTCCATGGCCGTGCGCGGGTCGCGCCCGGAGGACAGGCCGGAGAAGTCGGGGGCCTGGAGCGCCCGGTGGTCGAGCTTGCCGTTCGGGGTGAGCGGCATCTTCTCCAGCGCCACGAACGCCGCGGGCATCATGTACTCCGGCAGCCGGGCGGCCGCCAGCTCGCGCAGCACCGACGTGAGCGCAACGTCGGCGTCGTCCGAGGGCACGACGTAGGCCACCAGCCGTTTGTCGCCCGGCCCGTCCCGGTGCACGGCGACCGCGACCTGGGCGACGCCCGGATGTTCGGCCAGCACGTTCTCGATCTCCGCGGGCTCGACCCGGTAGCCGCGCACCTTGACCTGCGCGTCGACCCGGCCGACGAAGATCAGCTCGCCGTCGGGATCCCAGCGGAACCGGTCGCCGGAGCGGTACATGCGCTCGCCCGGCGTGAACGGGTCGGCGACGAACCGTTCCGACGTCAGACCCGGCCGCCCGAGATACCCGCGAGCGAGTCCGGCGCCCGCGATGTACAGCTCGCCCGCCACCCCCGGTGGCACCGGCTGCAGGTACGCGTCGAGGATGTAGTGCTTCACGTTCCGGATCGGGCCGCCGAGCGGGACGACCTCGTGGCCCGGCGACAACGGGGCGCTCATGGTCGAGCAGATCGTCGTCTCGGTGGGGCCGTACGCGTTGATGAACCGGCGCCCCGGCGACCAGCGGTCGACCAGCGCGGGGGTGCACACTTCGCCGCCGGTCAGCACGCCGCGCAGCGTGTCCGGCAGATCCTCCTCGACCGCCAGCACGCTCGGCGACACCGTGAGATGGGTGATCCCCCACTGGCGCAGCGCGTCGCCCAACGTCACCCGCGGCGGCATGCTCTCCGCGTCGGCCAGCACGAGGGTCGCACCGGCCAGTAAGGACATGTACAGCTCGGAGACGATGGCGTCGAAGCCGATCGCGGACAACTGCAGCACCCGCGAAGACGCCGTCACACCAAGGCGTTCGATATGCGCGGTCGCCAGGTTCCCGAGCCCGGAGTGAGTGACCTGGACGCCCTTCGGCACCCCGGTCGACCCGGACGTGTAGATCACGTACGCCGCGTCGCTCACCTTCACCGACGGCAACACGACCGACGGATCCGCGGCGGGAAGTTCGTCCAGCAGCAGGATTTCGCCGTCGAACTTCGCCGGCACGACCGCCCGGGTCGCCGCCGTGCACACCAGCACCTGCGGCGCCGAACTGGTCAGCATCAGCTCGATCCGCTCGGCCGGATAGTCCGGGTCGACCGGGACGAACGCCCCGCCCGCGAACGTCACGCCCATCATGGTCACCACGAGTTCGGCCGACCGCTCGACCAGCACCCCGACCCGGGTCTCCCGCCGGACACCCAGTCCGACGAGCAACCGTGCCAGCGTTTCGACCTCGCCGAGCAATTCGCCGTAGGCCAGGGTCCGCTTCGCGTCCTCGATCGCCACCGCGTCGCGTGATCGCTCCATCTGACGGCGGAACAGCACCGGCAGGGTCTCGGCCTCGAACGGCACCTCCGTCCGGTTCCACTCGTCGATCACCAGACGGCGTTGCTCCGGCCCGATCAGGGCGACCCGGCCGACCGGCACCCGCGGCTCGGTCACCACCTGATCGAGCGCCCGGATGATCGAGGCGACGATCTCCTCGATCCGCGTCCGGTCGAACACGTCCGGCCGGTAGATGACCTCGCCGTGGACGCCACCGCCCTCGGAAGCGCGGATCGACAGCGGATAGTGCCCGGTGTCGTCCGGGATCCCCGCCGGTCGCAGGGCGAGGACGTCGGGATCGTCGGACGGCGGGGGCGGCGGCGGGTAGTTCTCGAACACCACGATCGTGTCGAAGGCCGCGCCGGGACCGGCGAGCTGGTTGATCTCGGTCAGTCCGACGTGCTGGTGCGGCATCAGCGCGACCTGACGTGCCTGCAGATCCGCCAGCATCTCCAGGAACGGCTGAGCGCCGGTGAGCCGGGCCCGGACCGGCAACATGTTCATGAACAGACCGACCGCGGATTCGACGCCGGGGATCTCGACCGGTCGCCCGGCCACCGTGGTTCCGAAGACGACGTCGTCGCGTCCGGTCAGCCTGGCCAGCAAAAGTGCCCACACGCCTTGGAAAAGCGTGTTCGTCGTGACGCCGTGGCGCCGGGTGAACTCCATCAGGCGAGCGCTGAGGTCGTCGTCGAGTTCGAAGCGGACGCGGTCCGGCTCGATGGGCACGGCGATCGTGTCCGGCGAAACGACGTGCGTCGCCTCGTCGAGCCCGGCGAGCTCGCTCCGCCACGCCTCCTTGGCGGCGGCCTTGTCCTGACGGGAAAGCCAGGACAGGTACTCCCGGTACGACGTCGGTGCGGGCAGCGTTTGGCCATCTTCGTACGCCGCCATCACCTCGCCGAGGAAGACCGGAAGCGACCAGCCGTCGGCCGAGATGTGGTGGGACCGGAGCACCAGCCGGTGCCTGCGGTCGGTGAACCGCACCAGATGCAGGTGCAGCAGCGGCGCCTTCGCCAGGTCGAACCGCTCGGCGTGGGATTCCGCCGCGAGCCGCTCGAACTCCGCCAGCGCCTCGTCCTCGGGCAGGTGGGACAGGTCGGTTTCCCGCCACGGCACCGGAACATCGCGGACGACGGCCTGCACGGCGGTTCCGGAGCCGAGGCGGTGGAAACCCGCCCGCAGCGCGGGATGCCGGTCGAGCAGGGTCTGCCACGAAGCGCGGAACCGGGCGACGTCCAGCGGACCGTCGAGGATGATGTCGCGGATCCCCGCGTAGACGTCCGGGCCGCGCTCGTCGACGGCGTGGAACAGCAACCCTTCCTGCAGCGGCGAAAGCGGCCAGATGTCATGCAGGCTCGGGACGAGCGTCTCGACGTCGGCCACTTCCTGCTGGGTCAGCGAAATGAGCGGGAAGTCCGACGGCGTGTGTCCGCCCCCGCCGCTCTCGGCGTGGAGGGCGAGGCCGGTCAACATGTCCAGCCACGCCTGGCCGAGCGATTCCACGTCAGCTTCGCCGAGCAGCCGTTCCGCCCAGGTCAGCGTCAGCGTGAACTCCCCGTCGAGCACGACCGCGTCGATCTCGACGGCGTGCCGCAGCGGCAGGTCGTCCTCCGCCGTGCCGCCGATGGTCCCGGCCAGCTGCCAGGGTTCCGCGTCGCCCTCGGGCCGGGACGAGAACCGCCCGAGGTAGTTGAACCCGATCTCCGGTGACGGCAGCGCCGCGAGCACCTTGCCGCTCTCGTCGTCGAGATACCGCAGCATCCCGTAGCCGAGCCCGCCGTCGGGCACCGCTCGCACGTTTTCCTTGACCTGCTTCAGCAACCGGCCAGCCGTGTCCGCCCCGGCGGTGTCCAACCTGAGCGGATGGACATCGGTGAACCAGCCGAGCGTCCGCGACAGGTCCATCCCGTCGAGGGGCTGGCGGCCATGACCTTCGACGTCCACCACGACGGCGGTGCCGCCGCGCCACCGGGTGACCGCACCGGCGAGGGTGGCCAGCAGCACCTCGTGGACGCCGCAGTGGAAGGCCGTGGTGGCCTTCTCGACGAGCACGCTCGCGCGGTCCCGCGGCAAGGTCCACGACTTGCGCCCTGAAGTCGCGATGGTGTCGCGCTGCGGGTCGAGTTCTCCGACCCGTGCCTGCGCCCCGTCGAGGATTTCCTTCCAGGTATCCAGTTCCCCGGCCCGCAGCGAGGCTTGATCGGCCAGCGTCCGCGCCCAGCGCCGGAACGAAACGGGCGGCGGATCGAGTACCGGCTCCTCGCACGCCGCTTGCAGATCCGCCAGCAGGACACGCCACGACACCACGTCGACCGCGAGGTGATGAGCGGCCAGCACGAGCCGTCCCTCGGATCGCGCGTCCACCCAAACGGCCTGGAGCATTACGCCTGCGACGGGGTCGAGCCGGCCGGCGGCCTCGTGCGCGTGACGCTCCGCGATTTCGTCGAGGTCACCGTCTCCGGCCTCGACCCGCTGGAGCAGCGCCGCCGCGTCGATGGTTCCGCGTTCGGCCACGACCAGGCGGGAATCGATCACCTGGCTTCGCAGCAGGTCGTGGGTGTCGATCACCGCACGCAGACCGGCCGTCAGCGCCTTGAGCGAAAGGTCGCCGGGCACGCCCGCCGTCACCCACTGCGCCAGCGCGCCCCGCGACATCGCACCGGGATCGCGTTCGAGCAGCGCCCGCACGACCGGCGTCCATGGCACCTCACCGACGCCGTCGGCGACCTCGGCCTCGCGCACGCCGCGCTCGGCGACCGCCGCGATCCCCGCGGGGGTCTTCTGCTCGAAGACCTGCTTGGCACCGAAGACGAAGTCCTCACGCCGGGCGCGGGCGGCCAGCCGCATCGAGAGGATCGAGTCGCCGCCCAGTTCGAAGAAGCTGTCGTCCGCGCCGACCCGGTCCAGCCCGAGGATTTCGGCGAAGAGATCGGTCAGGACGCGTTCGGCTTCGGTCCGCGGTTCGCGGCCTGCCGGTTTCCCGGCGAATTCGGGGGCGGGCAGGGCGGCGCGATCGATCTTTCCGTTGAGGGTCAACGGGAAGCTGTCCAGCACCAGCACCACCGCGGGCACCATGAACTCCGGCAGCCGCTCCGCGAGCCGGGTGCGGATCGCGGCGGATTCCAGCCCCGATTCCGCGGTGACGTAGGCGATCAGCCGCTTCTCGCCAGGACGTTCTTCCCGGGCCACCACGACAGCCTGCGCGACGTCGGGCAATGCGGTCAGCGCCGCCTCGATCTCCCCGGGTTCGACGCGGTAGCCGCGGATCTTCACCTGGGAGTCGGCCCGGCCGCCGAACAGCAGCTCGCCGTCGTCGGTCCAGCGCGCGAGGTCGCCGGTGCGATACATGCGCTCCCCGGCCGCGAACGGGTTCGCGACGAACCGCTGGGCCGTCGCGGTCGGCGCGCCAAGATATCCGTGCGCCAGACCGGCCCCGGCGAGGTACAGCTCACCGGTCACACCCGGCGCCACCGGCTGAAGGAACGCGTCGAGCACGTACGCCTGCCGGCCGGCCAGCGGTCCGCCGATCGGCAGGACACTGCCCGTTTCGGCACCCGGTTCGAGGACGAGCCATGTGGCGCACAGGGTGATCTCGGTGGGGCCGTACAGCTGACGGAACCGCACGTCCGGGCAGGCGCGGCGCATCCGTTCGACGGAGGCGAGCGGCACCGCGTCGCCACCGGTCAGGATCTCCCGCAGCCCGGTGAAGGATTCCGGCGCTTCCTCGGCCACGACCCGGAAAGTCCCGGCCGTCAGGTGAAGGGTGGTAACACCGCGTTCGACCGCTTCTCGCACCCGCTGCGCGTCGACCGCGCCCGGTTCCGCGACCACCACCGCGGCCCCGCTCACCAGCGGCACCCAGATCTCGACCAGCGACGCGTCGAACGCGTGGGAAGCGTGCAGCAGCACACGATCGCCAGACCCCTGCGACCAACCCGGATCACCCGCCAGCGCCGCGACACTGCCGTGCGGCACCGAGACACCCTTCGGCACTCCGGTCGATCCCGACGTGTACATCACGTAAGCCGTGTCGTGCGCGCCGACGGTGACCGGCGGTGCCGCGTGCTCCGTCGCGCCCATCACGACCGGCTCGACGCCGTCCGGCACCGCGTCACGGCTCGCCGCCACGCAGATCGCCAGCGCCGCACCGGAATCGGCCAGCATCCGCTCGATCCGTTCCGCGGGGTAGTCCACATTCACCGGAACCTGCGCCGCGCCGGCCTTCCAGACCGCGAGCAGCGCGACGAGCAGATCCGCGCCGCGTTCCATCACGACACCGACGCGGTCACCGCGCCGGACACCCCGCGCGGCCAAGTACCCGGCCAGCCCATCGGACTCGCGGTCGAGTTCGGCGTAGGACAGCGTGCGTTCCCCGTCGACGATCGCGAGCGCGTCCGGGGATTCCGCCGCCCGCCGCCGGAACAGCTCGGGCACCGTGACATCCGTCGCCGCCTCGCCCGTCGCGTTCCACTTTTCCACCACGGACTCGCGCGCCGGCTCGCTCGTCACGCCAAGGCGTCCCACGGGAAGCGACGCCTCCGCCGACACCCGCTCCAGCACCCGAACGACCTGCCGGGCGACCTCGGCCGCCGTTCCCGCCTCGATCCGGTCGGGCCGGTACGCCACGCGGATCAGCAGGCTCTTGCCGGGGGAAACGCTCATGGTCAGCGGATAGCCGGTGCCGGTCCTGGTCTCGACCGCGCTGATCGCGACCCCGCCGTCGTCGCCGAGACCGTCGGCGTCGTGCGGGTAGTTCTCGATCATCACGATGGTGTCGAAGACCGCGCCCGCCCCCGCCGCGCGCTGCACCTGCGACAGTCCCAGGTACTGGTGCTCGGTCAACGCGGACTGCCGGGCCTGCAGATCCTGGAGCATTTCCAGCACCGGAAGGTCGCCGTCGAGGCGCACGCGGACCGGGACGGTGTTGATGAACATCCCCACCATCTGTTCCACGTCCGGCACGTCGGCGGGACGCCCGGAAACGACCGTCCCGAACACGACGTCCGTCCGGCCCGCCAGCCTCGACAGCACCAACGCCCACGCGCCCTGCACGATCGTGCTCAACGTCAGGCCGTGGCCACGGGCGAAGCCGGTGAGCGCCCGCGTCGCCGCCTCGGGCAGCGATTCGGCGTGCTCACCCGGCACGACCATCGCCTTGTCCGCGTCGGCGTCCACCACGGTCGGTTCGTCGGAACCGGCGAGTTCGGCCCGCCACGCCGCCTGCGTCGCCTGGACGTCCTGGCGGCTCAGCCACGTCAGATAGTCCCGATAGGACGGTGTCTTCGACGGCGCTTGCCCACCCGAGTACGCGATCGACACCTCACCCAGGACGAGCGGCGTGGACCAGCCGTCGAGGAGAACGTGGTGCGACGTCAGCACGAACCGATGCCGCACCGGGCTCAGCTTGATCAGCATCAGCCGCAGCAGCGGCGCCTTGGTCACATCGAAGCGCTCCGCCTGGTCTTCGGCGAGCAGGCGTTCGACCTCCGCAGCCGCGTCCGCCTCCCCGACGTGCGACAGATCGACTTCGCGCCAAGGGATTTCGGCTTCGGCGGCGACGACCTGCACCGGTTCGCCGGAGACCAGCTGGTGGAAACCCGTCCGCAGCGTTTCGTGCCGGGCGACCACCTGGTTCCACGCGGCGCGCAGCCGCTCGGCGTCAAGCGGCCCGTCGAGGTCGAGGATCCGCTGGCTCTGGTAGACGTCGACGCCGTCGTCGGCGACGGCCCGTTCGAAGAGCATGCCTTCCTGCAGCGGCGAAAGCGGCCAGATGTCGGTCAGCCCCGGCGTCGCGGTTTCCAGCTCGGTCACGTCCTGCTGCGCCAGCTCGACGAGCGCGAAGTCGGACGGCGTGTGCCCACCGGCGGCGGAATCGGCGGCGAGCGCGTTCAGCGTCGCCAGCCAGGCCTCGCCGAGGCGTTCCACCGTGGCGGGGTCGAGGTCCCGGCCGTCGATGGCGAGCCCCAGCCGGGGTCCGTCCGGCGTGTCCTGGACCTCCGCGCCGACCTCGACGGGATGGGCCAGGATCATGTCCGGTCCGCCGCCGAGCGGTCCTTCGCCCGCCGGCTGCCACGCCCTGTCCTTGGCGGAAAGGCTTGTCCGGCCGAGATAGTTGAAACCGATCTGCGCGGACGGCAGCTCCGCGAACCTGGTGCCGGTGTCGGGGTTGAGGTACCGCAGGAGTCCGTAGCCGAGCCCGTCGCCGGGAACCGCGCGGATCTGTTCCTTGGCGGTCTTCAGCAAATCCCCCGACACAGCGTCGACAACGTCAAAGCGGACCGGGTGCACGCTGGTGAACCAACCCACGGTGCGCAACAGGTCCTCGCCGTCGGCAGCCTCACGGCCATGGCCTTCGACGTCCACCAGCAACGCGCCGCCGGTCCCGCGCAGCCGCGTCACCGCACCCGCGAGACCCGCCAGCAGGACGTCTTGGATCCCGCAATGGAAGGCGTTCGGCAGCCGGGTCAGCAGGGCGTTCGCCACATCGCCGGACAGCGTCGAGGACCACGAGTGCGTCTTCCCCGGGCTCAGCTTCACGGCCGGTTCCGCGCCGTCGAGAAGGGCGATCCAGTGCTCGGTTTCGGCCACGGTGCGCCCGTCGCGCGCCTGCTCGGCCAGCCGCCGCGCCCACTGCCGGTAGGGCGTCGCCACGGGTTCGAGCGCCGCGTCTTCGTAGGCCGAGCGCAGGTCGGGCAGCAGGATTCCCCACGAGACCGCGTCGACGGCGAGGTGATGCGCCACCAGCGCAAGCCGGCCCTGCCCGGTGTCAGGAGAGTCGATCCACACCGCGCGCAGCATGGTCCCGGTCGCCGGGTCCAGCGCGGCCGTCACCCTCCGGACCTCGCGTTCGGCGGCCTCGTCCAGGTCACTGGCTTCGACGCGCGTCACGAGGGCGGCCGCGTCCACCGCACCCGGCTCGGGCACGATCAGTCGTCCCGATTCCACCCGTGCCCGCAGGAGATCGTGCGTGTCCAGCAGCGCTTGCAGGGCTTTGACCAGCGCGTTCTGGTCGAAGTCCTCGGGGGTGACGATCACCCTCGCCTGGGCGAAGCCTGGGCGTACGGCGTTGTCACCGAGGGCGAGCATCACCGGCGTCATCGGGATCTCGCCGACTCCGCTGTCTATTGTGGATGGTTTAGCCGGTGCCTCCTTGGCGAGCGCCGCCAGCCGCTCGGGCGTCCGGTGCTCGAAGACCAGCCGCGGCGTCAGGGAAATCCCCTCCCTCCGGGCGCGGGCGGCCACCTGCATCGACGAGATCGAGTCGCCGCCCAGCTCGAAGAAGCTGTCTTCGACGCCGACCCGCTCCAGCCCGAGGACGTCGGCGAACACTCCACAAAGGACTCGTTCGTCCTCGGTCGAGGGTTCCCGGCCGGCCGCCTTCGAGGAGAAGTCCGGCTCGGGGAGTGTCTGCCGGTCCACCTTGCCGTTGACGGTCAACGGAAGTTCGTCCAGTACCAGGATCGCGGCCGGGATCATGAACTCGGGCAGCGTCTCGGCGAGTCGCCCGCTCAGGCGTGCCGGGTCGAGATCCTGTCCCGCTCCGGGGACGGCGTACCCGATCAGCTGCTCACCACGGGTGATCACCACGGCCTGGGCGACGCCAGGCAGGCGGCCGAGCGCGACCTCGATCTCCCCGGGCTCCACCCGGTAGCCGCGGATCTTCACCTGGTCGTCAGCGCGGCCGGCGAACGCCAGCGCCCCGTTCTCCGTCCAGGACGCGAGGTCCCCGGTCCGGTACATACGCCCGCCGGGCACGAACGGATCCGCGACGAAACGCTCGGCCGTCAGCGTCGAACGGCCCAGATAGCCCTGCGCCACACCGGCTCCGGCGACGTACAGCTCACCCGGCAACCCCTGGGGAACAGGCCGCAGGAACGCGTCGAGGACGTAGACCCGCCGTCCCGCGAGGGGACGGCCGATCGGCAGCACCGACCCCATGTCGTCGCCGGGTTCGAGCAGCCACCACGTCGCGCACAGCGTGGCCTCGGTGGGCCCGTAGAGATGCCGCACCCGTACGTCCGGGCACGCGCTTCGGACTCGCTCGACCGCCGCGGGCGGCACCGCGTCGCCACCGGTCAGCACCTCGCGCAGCCCGGCGACCGATTCGGGCGCTTCCTCGGCCAGCACCCGGAAACTCCCGGCCGTCAGGTGGGCGGCCGTGACGCCGCCCGCCACGTAACCGGCCAGCGCCTCGCCGTCCACCGCACCCGATCCGGCGAGCACCACCCGGGCGCCCGAGAGCAGCGGCACCCACATCTCGAACAGGGAGATGTCGAAAGCGTGCGAGGCGTGCATCAACACCGCGTCGCCGGGACCGACGTCCCAGCCCGGCTCGCCGACCAGCGCGGCGACGTTGCCATGCGACACCGCGACACCCTTGGGCATGCCCGTCGAACCCGACGTGTACATCACGTACGCGACGTCGTCCGCCTTGGCGCCGATCGACAGCCGAGCGGACTCCGCGATCGCTCGGCGCGTCTCCGGATCGTCGAGGACGATCGGTTCGAGACCGCCGTCCAGGACGGCTTCCCGGTGCACTTCCGTGCACACGACCGCCGACGGCTCGGCGTCCGCCAGCATGAACTTCACGCGTTCCGCCGGGTACGCGGGGTCCAGCGGGATGTATGCCGCGCCGGCCTTCCACACCGCGAGCAGCGTCGCGATCAGATCGGGTGACCGGTCCATCACCACGGCGACCCGGTCGCCGCGCCGGACTCCCTTGCCGCTCAAGTACCCCGCGAGCCGCTCGGCGCGCTCGGCCAGCTCGCCATACGACAGCGTCTCGTCACCGGCGACGACCGCCACCGCGCTTTCGACCTGACGCGAGAACAGATCCGGGGCCGGCACGTCCGGGGCCGGCTCGGCCGAGACACCCCACTGCCCGACCGTTTCGCGCTCGGCCGCACTGGCCACGTCGATGTCGGCGACGGTGAGGTCACCCGACAGCTGACGCAGCACTCCGATGAACCGCTCGACGATGGCGCGTGCGGCGGACTCGTCGTAAAGATCCGTCAGATAGTCGAGTTTGACGAGCATCGACTCACCGGGGACGGCGACCAGCGTCAGCGGGTAGTGGGCCGCCTCCTGACCCTGGTTCACACGAATGCCGAAGGACGCGGCGGAATCCGGCCCGCCGAGCTCGCGCGGGAAGTTCTCGAAGACGATCATGGTGTCGAAGCTCGCGCCGGGTCCGGCCGCCTGCTGGATGTCCGCCAGCCCGACGAACTGCTCGGGGATGAGCGCCGACTGCCGCTTCTGCAGCTCCGCCAGCATTTCGACGACCGGCGCCGAACCGCGCAGCCGCGCGCGCACCGGGACGGTGTTGAGGAACAGTCCCACCATTCCTTCCACACCGGGAAGATCCGGCGGGCGCGCCGAAACGACCGCGCCGAACACGACGTCCGTGCGGCCGGTCAGTTGGGCGAGCACCATCGCCCACGCGCCCTGCACGACCGTGTTCAGCGTCAACCCGTTGCCGCGGGCCAGGTCCTCCAGCGACCGGGTGAGCTCCGGCGGCAGCTCGACCGTGACGCTCTCGGGAATGCCGGGCGCGCGTCCCGGATCGGCGGGCGCCACCAGGGTCTGCGCTTCGAGGTCACCCAGTTCCTTTGTCCAGGCCGCGAGCGCCTTCGTCTTGTCCTGACGGCTCAGCCACGCGAGATATTCGCGGTACGGCGTCACTTCCGGCAGCTCCACCGCCGCGTACAGCGCCGACAGCTCGTCGAACACGATGGGCAGCGACCAGGCGTCCATGATCGCGTGATGGCAGGTGACCACCAGACGGTGGCTGTCGTCGCCGAGCCGGATCAGCGTCAGCCGCAGCAACGGCGCCGTCGCGAGGTCGAACCGCTTGGTCCGGTCCTCCTCGGCCAGCTCGTGCACAGCGGCTTCGGGCTCTTCGAGGTGAGACAGGTCGATCTCGCGCCACGGCAGGTCCACCTGCCTGGCGATGATCTGTACGGTCTCACCGGTCTTGCGCTGCCGGAAACAGGCCCGCAGCGACGCGTGCCGAGCCAGCAACCCCTCCCACGCCGCACGCAGCCTCGCCGCGTCCACGGGACCGTCGAGCTCCAGGACCCAGTGTCCAATGTAGACGTCGAGCCCTTCGCCGTCGTAGACCGCGTGGAAGACCAGCCCTGCCTGCAACGGCGACAGCGGCCAGATGTCCTCGATCCGCGACTGAGCCATCAATATCTCCCTCGATCAGCGAAGTTCTTCGGCGAACCAAGCTCGAATTCCCCTGCGCGAAGCCGAGGCGCCAACGTCGAACGCGGCATGTCCCCCCACCGAATCGTCGCCCGAAGGGCCGACCCGGACAACATGTCCAACGGGCCTCGTTTCCCGCTGTACAGGGCCCCCGGGTGTTGCGAAAGCCACTTTCGCAACCTTCAACGTTGCGAAAGCGGCTTTCGCAACCCCTCTAAGCCGCGCCGGAAACTGAAAAAGGGGTCGTGAGTGCCAAGGACGGTCAGAATTCGAATCTCACTCACGACCAGCGGCGCCGGGAGCAGCGCGGACGGGGCTTTCACCGCGTCCGATGCAGCGAAAGGTCCCTTCACAACACCCGACACTGCCCTACCGCCCAAGACAACGACACTGACCACTCACGATCAGCTCCACCCAGGCCCGGGTGTTGCGAAAGCCACTTTCGCAACCTTCAACGTTGCGAAAGTGGCTTTCGCAACCCCTCCCCCAGCCCCCGGAGACCGAAAAGGGGTCGCGACTGGCGTTTCGGGTCAGCACCCGAAACGCCACTCACGACCCCAAAGCGAAGACCGGCCCCTAAACGGTGTCGAACTCCGACTCCAATTCCTCGATCTCGTCCTTCCCCAAGTCGACCAGTTCGAAGTCGGCGGCGGGCTTCCGCGCCGCGGGGACCTCGTCCGGTTCCTCCCCCAGCTCGACGAACGACGCGAGCCCCGCTGGTGTCCGGTACTCGAAAACCTCCCGCGCGCCGAAGGTCATCCCCTCACGCCGCGCCCGCGCCGCCAGTTGCATCGAGACGATCGAATCCCCGCCCAGCTCGAAGAAGCTGTCGTCCGCGCCGACCCGTGCCAGCCCCAGCATCTCGGCGAAGAGTTCGCACAGCAACCGCTCGATCTCCGTGACCGGTTCCCGTCCGGCGATATGCCCGCTGAAATCGGGCTCCGGCAACGCTTTCCGGTCGACCTTCCCGTTCGCGTTCACCGGCAGCGCGGCCAGCGCCATCACCACCGACGGCACCATGTACTCCGGCAGCAGCCCGGCGATCCGGTCGCGCAGCCGCACCGGGTCCGCCCCGGCGCCGGACACGATGTAGCCGATCAGCCGTCCGTCGCGGACCGCCACCACCGCCTGGTCGACGCCCGGCTGGTCCGCCAGCACCGCCTCGACCTCGCCTGGTTCCACGCGATAGCCGCGGATCTTGACCTGCGTGTCCGCGCGTCCGGCGAAGACCAGTTCGCCTTCGTCATTCCAGTACGCCAGGTCGCCTGTCCGGTACATCCGCTCGCCGGAGGCGAAGGGATCGGCGACGAACCGTTCGGCCGTCAACGCGGTCCGGCCGAGATAGCCGTGCGCCACCCCGGCGCCCGCGATGTACAGGTCGCCCGCGACGCCCGGCGGCAGCGGCCGCAGGAAGACGTCCAGCACGTACAGCCGCCGCCCCGGATGCGGTCTGCCGATCGGCAGCGTCGAGCCCAGCTCGTCACCGGGCCGGATCACCTTCCACGACGCGCAGAACGTCGTTTCGGTCGGCCCGTAGGTGTGCAGGACACGCAGGTCCGGGCACGCCTGCCGCACCCGCTCCACCGCGCCGAGCGGCACCACGTCCCCGCCGGTTTGGAAGTAGCGCAGACCCGCGAAACAGTCCGGTTTCTCCTGCACCAGCGCGCGGAACTGGCCGGCGGTGAAGTTCACCGACGTGAGCCCTGCCGCCGCGTGCGCGGCGAGGGTGTCCGCGTCGATCACACCCGGTCCGGCGAGGATCACCCGCGCCCCCGCCACCAGCGGCACCAGGACCTCGTACAACGCCGGGTCGAACGTGTGCGGCGCGTGCATCAGCACCGCGTCACCGGGATGCAGATCCCACACCTGGTAGCCCAGCAGCGCCGCGACACCGCCGTGCGAGACGGCCACGCCCTTCGGCGTTCCTGTCGAGCCGGACGTGTACATCACGTACGCCAGATCGTCTGCCCCAACGGGCACCAGCGAGGCCTCACCCTCGACCGGATCGTCCACGTGGATCCGCCGATACCCGGACGGCGTCGCGGTCCCGGCACGGCACACCACCGCGGCCGCCGACGAATCCTCCAGCATGAACGCGACCCGCTCGGCCGGATAGCCCGGATCGATCGGCACGTACACCGCGCCGGCCTTCCACACCGCGAGCCAGGCCGCCAGCAGCTCCGCCGACCGTTCGACCACGACCCCGACACGGTCGCCACGCCGCACACGCGCGGCGGTCAGCACCGTGGCGAGCTTGCCGGACCAGTCGTCGAGTTCCGCGAACGAATACTCCCGGTCCGCGGCCACGATCGCCGTCGCGTGCGGGGTCCGTGCCACCTGACGGCCGAACAGCTCCACTGCCGACGCCGCGTCCACGATGTCGTCCGTCTCGTTCCAGCGTTCGACCACCAGCTCACGGCCGGCGTCGTCCAGCACGTCCAACCTGCCGACCGGCGTCCCCGGTGCCGCGATGATCCGCTCCAGCACCAGGGTGAGCCCGTCCAGCGCCGCCTTGGCGACAGACGCTTCGACGGCGTGATACTGCAGTTCAATCTCGAGGCTTTCGCCCGGCATGACACCGAGGGTCATCGCGTACGGCGTCGCCTGGTTGAAGTCCCGCAAAGTCAGGCTGAGCTCGGACGGCGATTGGGTCGCCGGGTCGGCGTAGTTCTCGAACACGACGATCGTGTCGAAACCCGCCTCGCCCAGCTTCTGGATCTCCGGCAGTCCGAGATGGTGGTGCGCCATCATCTCCGACTGCCGTCCCTGCAGTTCCGTGAGCATCCGAAGCACCGGCCGGCAGGCGTCCAACCGCACCCGGACCGGCACGGTGTTGATGAACAGCCCCACGGTCTGCTCAGCACCGGGCAGTTCGGCGGGCCGCCCGGAGACCACCGCGCCGAACACGACGTCCTGACGCCGCGCCAGCCTCGCCAGCACCAGCGACCACGCGCCCTGCACGAGCGTGTTGAACGTCAACCCGTTGCGGCGGGCGAATTCGGCCAGTGCGGAGGTGAACTCCGGCGAATGGCGGACGACCTCGCTCGACGGCAGTCCATGGACCTTTCCCGGAGTTTCCGGCAGCCCGAGCGACGTCCCGTCGGCCCCGTCCAATTCCGTGCGCCAAGCCGCCTTGGCCGCCTCCTTGTCCTGCTTTCCCAGCCAGGCAAGGTAATTCCCGTAGGAACCAGGAGCACGCGCGACGCCACCCGTCGCGTAGCTCTCCAGGAGATCCGCCTCGATGAGCGCCCGCGACCAGCCGTCGATGAGCAGGTGATGGCTCGTGGTCACCAGGCAGTGCTTGTCCGGGCCGAGCCGGATCAGCATCAGCCGCAGCAACGGCGGCCGCGTGAGGTCGAACCGCGTGGAGCGTTCCTTCTCCGCGATCGCGCTCACCTCGGCCAGCGCGTCCACTTCGGACAGATCGGACAGATCGCGTTCGGCCCACGGAAGCTTGACGTCGCGCGGGATGAGCTGGATCGTCTCGCCGTTCTTCCGCCGCTGGAAGCTCGCCCGGAGCGCGGCGTGCCTGCTGAGCACGATCTCCCAAGCCTTCCGGAACCGTTCCGTGTCCAGAGGTCCGTCGATGATCTGCGTCTGCTGGATGAGGTGGATGTCGGGCGCCTCGTCGTCCAAGGAGGCGTGGTAGAGCATGCCCGCCTGCATCGGGGAAAGCGGCCAGACTTCGGCCAGTGCCGATCCAGAAGGGGCCGATCCAGAAGTTGTCGTCGAAGTGTTCACGATGCCCGGCCTTCGCTGAGTTCCGCTGCCAATGCTTCAAAGCTCTCGATCTCGTCCTGGTCCAGTTCGAGGAGACCGAAATCGGATGCGGTGTGCCCGCCCGCGGCGGGGTCTTCCGCTTGGGAGGCCAGTCCGGACAACACGGCCAGCATTTCCTGGACCAGTCGTTCGATTCCGGCTTCGTCGAACACGTCGTCCGACCATTCCAGCATGAGGATCAGTTCCGGCCCGGCAGGCAGATCCTGGACGATCGCGTTGACGTCGAGTGCGTGCGGCAGCCGCATGTCCGCGTCGATCGAGCCGCCGATCTCGCCGACCTGTTGCCATGCCCGCACATCGCCACTTTCACCGGCGGCGAACCGGCCGAGGTAGTTGAACCCGATACGCGCCGACGGCAGCGCGGCCAGCACCGGCTCGGTCTCGGCGTTGAGATGGCGCAGCAACCCGTACCCGAGCCCGTCGCCGGGCACCGCGCGCGACTGTTCCTTGACCGCCTTCAGCAACGTCCCGGCCGCCGCGGCACCGGCGAGCACCTCGTCCAGGTCGATCCCGGAGACGTCGAGCCGCACCGGATGCGTGCTGGTGAACCAGCCCACCGTCCTGGACAGGTCCATTCCCTCGCCCGGATGACGACCGTGGCCCTCGACGTCCACCAGTATCGAATCCGACGCGCTCCACCTGGCCACCGCTCCCGCGAGCCCGGCCAGCAGGACCTCGTGCACGCCGCAGTGGAACACCACCGGGGCCCGCCCCACCAGCACCGACGTCTCCGCCGAGGACACCGTCCACGACCGCGAGCGCACCTCGCCCACCGGAGCCTGCTGGTTCCCGGTTCCGACAATCGCCTGCCATGCGGGAAGTTCCTCGACCCGCTCGGCGGAGATCGCCCACTCCTGAAGCAGACCCGCCCACCGGCGGAAGGACACCGCCACCGGCTCCAGTTCCGGTTTCCGCCCGGCGGCGACGGCCTCGCACGCGGTTCGCAGATCCGAGGCCAGGACTCGCCACGAAACCCCGTCGACCACGAGATGGTGCGCCACCACGATCAGACGTCCAACCCGGTCCGGTCCTGCGTCCAACCACACAATTTGGACAACTACGCCCGCGGCAGGATCCAGCCGTCCCACGGCCTCCCGCACCACGCCGGTCTCGTCCAGCGAGCCGTCGTCGGCCTTCACGTGGGTGAAGGTCGCGGGAGCGCCGCGCTCTCCGACCACCAGCCGTCCGTCGACGACCCGCGCGCGCAGCATGTCGTGCGTGTCCAGCACCGCCGCGAGCCCGGCGGCCAGCGTCTCCTCCGTCAGATCGGCCGGAGTGCCCAGGACCATCCACTGCGCGAAACCCGGCGCCGCGGCCCCGTCCCCGAACAACCGCATCACCGGCGTCAACGGGACTTCACCAACTCCGTCGGCGATCGATTCCTGCGGTGGCTCATGCGCTTTCACCACCAGCTGCGCGAGCCGTTCCGGAGTCCGGTGCTCGAACACCTGCTTCGGGGTCAGCGCGATACCGTCGCGACGCGCGCGGGACGCGACCTGCATGGACGAGATCGAATCCCCGCCCAGCTCGAAGAAGCTGTCCTCGACCCCGACGCGCGCCAGCCCGAGCACTTCGGCGAAGACCTCGCACAGGATCCGCTCGGCCTCGGTCGCCGGCTCCCTGCCGGCCGTCTTCGACGAGAAGTCCGGTTCGGGCAACGCCTTCCGGTCGATCTTCCCGTGCGCGGTCAGCGGCAGGGCGTCGAGCGCCATCACCGCCGCGGGCACCATGTACGCCGGCATCCGCTCGGCGAGTTCGTTCCGCAGCGCCTCCGGGTCGACGTCACCTGGCGACACGTAGGCGACCAGACGGCCTTCGCGGACGGTCACCGTAGCCTGCGTGACCCGAGGATGGTCCGACAACGCGAACTCGATCTCGCGTGGCTCGACCCGGAACCCGCGGATCTTGACCTGGTCGTCGGCCCGGCCGGCGGACACCAGCTCGTCCTCGTCCGTCCAATAAGCCAGGTCACCCGTCCGGTACATGCGCTCGCCGGGGACGAACGGATCGGCGACGAACCGCTCCGACGTCAGCGCCGCCCGGCCCAGATACCCCCGCGCCACCCCGATTCCCGCCAGGTACAGCTCACCGACGACGCCGCGCGGCAGCGGACGCAGGAACGCGTCCAGCAGGTAGCCGCGCACCCCGGCGATCGGCCCGCCGAACGGGATCACCTCGCCGCGCGGCGCCAGCGGCATGCTCACCGTCGCGCAGATCGTGGTCTCGGTGGGCCCGTAGGCGTTGAGCATGCGGCGGTCGGCCGAAAGCCGGTCCACCAGTCCCGGCGGGCAAAGCTCCCCCGCCGCGGTCACGGTCTCGACCCCGGCCGGGAACACGTCGACGGTGGCCAGCACCGACGGCGGCGCCTTCACATGCGTGACGTCCCACCGCTCCAGCGTGTCGCTCAGCGACGCCTGTGGCGGCAGATCCTCGTCCGGCGGCATCACCAGTGTCGCCCCGGAAAGCAGCGCCATCATCACCTCGGACACGATGGTGTCGAAGCCGAGCGCCGCGAACTGCAGGACGCGGGACGACGGCGTCACGGCCAGCCGTTCGATATGCGCCATCGCCAGGTTTCCCAGGCCCGAGTAGGTGACGATCACGCCCTTCGGCGTTCCGGTCGAGCCCGACGTGTAGATCACGTACGCCGCGTCGCGCATCCCCACCTTCGGCAAGACCGCCTCCGGGGCCGCCGCCAGGTCGATTTCGTCGAGCACGACGACGCGGTCCGCGAACTCCTCCGGTACCGCGTCGCGCGTCTTCCCCTGACACACCACCAGCATCGGATCCGAACTACCGAAGATCAGCTTCACCCGCTCGGCCGGGTATGCGGGATCCACCGGGACGAACACGCCGCCCGCCAGTGACACCCCGAGCATCCCGATCAGCCACCACGCGGACCGTCCGGCCACCAGGCCGACCCGCCGCTCCCGGTCGACACCTGCCGCCCGCAGCACGGCGGCGAACCTCGTCGCGCGGTCCCACAGTTGTGCGTAGGTCAGGTCGCCTTCGCCGTCCGTGACCGCCACCGCGTCCGGCCGCTCGGCCGCCATCCGCCCGATCAGCTCCGGCAGCGGCTCGCCGTCCAGCAACGCGGGTTCCCAGCGGGGCAACGGAATCTCACCCATCCCGGTCCGTCCGACGAGCGCGGACGGGGCTTCGACGACCGCGCCGAGCGCACCGGAGAACCAGTCCAGCAGGGAGCCGGCGACGGCCTCGTCGATCTGTCCGCGCCAGTAGGCGAGCTGGATCCGGAACTCCTCGCCCGGGATCACCCCGACCGTCACCGGGTAGTGGGTCCCTTCGACCGTGCCGAGATACGAGAACTGGTCGGCGAAATCCCGCGGGTAGTTCTCGAACACCAGTAGCGTGTCGAACATCGCGCCGGGACCGGCCGTCTTCTGGATCTCCGTCAGCCCCAGATGCTGATGCGGCATCAGCTCGACCTGACGCCGCTGCAAGCCGGTGAGCATGTCCACGGCGGGCTGCCCGCCGTCCAGCGAGACCCGCACCGGGATCGTGTTCATCATCAGTCCCGGCATCGACTCGACGCCCGGGAGTTCGGCGGGACGGCAGGCGACCGTGGTGCCGAACACGACGTCGGTCCGCCGTGCGAGCCGCGCCAGCACCAGCGCCCACGCGCCCTGCACCACCGTGTTGAGCGTCAGCCCGTGGTCGCGGGCGAAACCCGTGAGCCGGGTGTACAGCTCCGGCGTGAGATGGGTGACACGGTAGTCGTATTCCGTCGCCGTATCCGACTTGGCGACCAGCGCGGGCACGTCGATGTCCGACAACTCCGCCTGCCAGGCCGCACGTGCCGCTTCCTTGTCCTGCCTGTCCAACCACGCCAGATAGTCGCGGTACGAGGCGGCCGTCCGGTCCGGGAAACCACCTGACGTATAGGCCTCGGCCACCTCGTTGAGGATCACCGCCACCGACCAGCCGTCGGTGAGGATGTGGTGGTTGACGACCAGCAACCGATGCCGATCCTCGGCAACCTTGATCAGCACGAGCCGGAACAGCGGCGCCTTGGCGAGGTCGAACCGGTCCCGCTGTTCCGCCGCGGACAGCGCCTTGACGGCCTCCTCGACGTTCGCACCGGACAGATCGACCTCGCGCCACGGCAGCTCGACGCGGCCGGCGACGGCCTGCACCGCCTTGCCCGACGCGAGCCGGTGGAACGTCAGCCGGAGTTCGGGGTGCCGGGCGAAGACCGCCTCCCACACCGACCGCAGCCTGGCCACGTCCAGCGGTCCGGTCAGCTCCACGATCCACTGCGTCTGGTAGATGTCGGGACCCTGGTCGTCGAGGGTCGTCTGGAAGAGCAAGCCCGCCTGGAGCGGCGCCAGCGGCCAGACGTCGACGGCGTCCGGGACCGCGGCTGCCAGTTCCGTCTCGTCTTCCGCGGTCAGCTCGACCAGGGGGCCGTCCACGGGTCGGTCGGCCATCGCGACGCCCGCGACCGCGGCCAGCCGCGCGGGAGTCCGCTCGCCGAAGATCTGCGACGGCGTCACCAGCAGCCCGGCTTTCGCCGCACGGGCCGCGACGCGCACCGCGAGGATCGAATCCCCGCCGAGTTCGAAGAAGCCGTCGTCGACGCCCGCCCGGTCGATGCCGAGCACTTCGGCGAACAGTCCACAAAGGACACGTTCCGCCTCGGTGACGGGTTCGCGCCCATCGGCTTTCGCCGTGAAATCGGGCGCGGGCAACGCCGTCCGGTCCACCTTGCCGTTGCCGGTCAGCGGCAGCGCGGCCACCGCCAGCACCACGGCCGGGACCAGATAGTCGGGCAGGACCGCTCCGAGCCGCTCGCGGACGAGCGCGGGATCCACGTCCGCCACCACGTAACCGATCAGGCGGCCGTCGATCGGCACCACGACGGCCTCGTGGACGTCCGGCTGCGCGGTCATCGCGGCTTCGACCTCACCCGGTTCGATCCGAAACCCGCGGATCTTCACCTGGTCGTCGACGCGTCCCGCGAAGAGCAGTTCGCCGTCCGGTGTCCACTTCGCGAGGTCACCGGTGCGGTACATCCTCTTGCCCGGCGCGAACGGATCCGCCACGAACCGCCCGGCCGTCAACCCGGCCCGATCGAGGTACCCGTGGGCCAGCCCGGCACCGGACAGGTACAGCTCGCCGACCACGTCCGGGGCGACCGGCCGCAGCGAGTCGTCCAGCACCCACGCCCGCCTGCCGGAAAGCGGACGGCCGATCGGCAGCACCGGCACCGGGTCGTCCTCCGGTTCGAGCACGTGCCACGTGGCGCACAGCGTCGTTTCCGTCGGCCCGTACAGATGCCGGATCCGCGCGCCGGGCGCGGCGTGGCGCACCCGGTCCACCGCGTGCGCGGGCACCAGGTCCCCGCCGGTCAGGATCTCGCGCAGCCCCGCGAACGACTCCGGTGCTTCCTCCGCCACCGCACGGAAACTGCCAGCGGTGAGATGCGCCCGCGTCACCCCGCTCGCGACGGCCTCCCGCAGCCGGCGGGCGTCCACCGGCCCCGGCGCGGCGATCACCACCCTGGCACCCGACACCAGCGGCACCCAGATCTCGCACAGGGACGCGTCGAAGGAATGCGGCGCGTGCATGAGGACCGCGTCGTCGGGTTCCATCGCCCAGCCGGGATCCCCCACCAGTTCCGCGACGCTGGAATGCGGGACGGCGACACCCTTCGGCTTGCCCGTCGAGCCGGACGTGTACATCACGTACGCCAGGTCTTCAGGGCTCGGCGGAACGACCGCCACGTCGCCCGCAGTCTCGGCGACGACGATCGACTCGGTCCCTTCCGGGACGCTGTCGCGCGTCGCGGCCGAGCACAGCATCAGGGACGCGCCCGAATCCGCGACCATGAACGCCACCCGCGGCGCGGGATACGAGGCGTCGACCGGCACGTACGCCGCGCCCGCCTTCCAGACGGCGAGCAGCGCCACCAGCAGATCCGCCGAGCGGTCGAGCATCACCGCGACCCGTCCGCCGACACCGACGCACCGGGCGATCAACCGGCCGGACAGCCTGCCCGCGAGCTCGTCGAGCTCCCGGTAGGTCAGGATCCGGTCCCCGTCGGCCACGGCCACCGCGCCGGGGGCCCGGCCCACCTGCCTGGCGAAGAGATCGAGCACCGTCGGTGCGGGCTGCGCTGCGGAACTCATCGTCATCCTCCGTAGACCACGGTGTCCAGCGGTTCCGGCTCTTCGTCGAACTCGTCTTCCTCGGACTCCGGCTTGGGCGCGTTGTTCTCCGGGCGGGCGAACTGCGTGTGGTAGAGCTCCGAATACAGCCCGCCCCGCGCCAGTAACTCGTCGTGCGTCCCGCGTTCACGGACCGTTCCGCCGTCGATCACGAGGATCTGGTCGGCCTCGCGGATCGTGGACAACCGGTGCGCGATCACCAGCGACGTCCGGTCGCGCAGCGCGGTCTTGAGCGCCCGCTGGACGGCGGCCTCCGACTCGGAGTCCAGATGCGCGGTGGCCTCGTCCAGCACGACGACCGTCGGCGCCTTCAGCAGCAACCGGGCGATGGCCAGCCGCTGCTTCTCCCCACCGGACATGCGATAGCCGCGATCTCCGGTGACGGTGTCGAACCCGCGGGGCAGCGACTGGATCAGCTCCCAGATCTGCGCTCCCTTGCAGGCTTCGACCAGCTCGTCCTCGGTGGCGGTCGGGCGCGCGTAGAGCAGGTTCTCCCGGATCGTGTCGTGGAAGAGGTAGGCGTCCTGGCTGACCACCCCGACCGTGCCGCGGATCGAGTCGAAGGTGAGGTCGCGCAGATCGTGCCCGTCGAAGCGGACCGCGCCGCCGTTCGGGTCGTACAGCCGGGAGACCAGGTGGGTGATGGTGCTCTTCCCCGCGCCGGACGGGCCGACGAGCGCGGTGAGGGTCCCCGAGGGCGCCTCGAAACCGATGCCGCGCAGGACGTCCGCCGTCTTGTCCCCGTTCTCCCGCTTGGTCCGCAGGTGTTCGAGCGACGCCAGCGAGACCTCGTCCGCGGTGGGATAGCGGAACACCACGTCGTCGAACTCGATCCCCGGCGCCTTGCCCTTCTCGAGTTCCTTGGCGTCCGGGCGTTCCTGGATCAGCGGCTTGAGGTCGAGCAGCTCGAAGATCCGCGCGAAGCTCACCACCACGGTCTGCGCGGTCTCCTGCAGCCCGGACAGCTGGGTGATCGGCCCGAACAGCCGCCCCAGCAGGGTGGCGATGGCGATGAGCGTCCCGAGCTGGAACGCCCCCTCGATCACGAGCCCGCCGCCGACCCCGTAGACGACCGCCGTGGCGATCGAGGCCATCAGGGCCATCATGGCGAAGGACATCCGGGCCCAGATGGAGATGCTGACGCCGATGTTGCGGATCTTCCCGGCCCGCTTGCGGTAGTCGGCCATCTCCTCGTCCGGGCGGCCGAAGAGTTTCGAGAGCATCGCGCCCTGGACGTTGAACCGCTCGTGGAGGAGCCCGCCGAGCCCGGCGTTCGTCTCCATCAGCGTTCCGGTGCGGCGCTGGATGATCCGCCCCACCCAGATCCAGGGGGCGACGAACAGCGGCACCAGCACCAGCGTGACCACGGCGACCAGCCAGGACAGGTAGAACAGCTCGGCCAGCACGAGCAGGACGGTGACCACGCTGGTGGCCGCCATGAGCAGATGACCGAACGCCTGCTGCGCCATGATGAGTTCGGTGTGCAGCCTGCCGACCAGCACCCCGGTCTGGGTGCGGGTGAAGAACGCGATCGGCAGCCGTCGGACGTGGTCGAGGGCCTGCACCCGGAGGTCGTAGGTGACCCCCTCGCCGATCTTCGCGGAGACGTAGGCGGACAACAGCGACAGCAGCGCGCCCGCCACGGCGAGGCCCGCGGTCAGGACCGCCATCAGGATGACGACCCCGAAGTCGTTCTTCAGGATGCCGCCGTCGATGAGCTCCTTCATCAGCAACGGAGTCGCGACGACGACGAACGCCTCCATCGCGGCGATGAGGACGAAGATCGCCACCTTGCCGACGTGGGGGCGGAAATACGCGAGGACTCTGCGCACCGTCCCCGGCCGGACCCGGTTCGACCAGGGATCGGGGTCGTCATCGCTCTTGGGCGACGCCCCGAAGCGCAACATTACTTCCATTTGGGCATCCCTCTCACGCACGAAGTCGGCGAGTTCAATCGTGCTGAATCGTGTCGATGTCCACGAGTGGCCGCTGGCGACCATCTCGGGTTTTCTATCCACAAAGGACGCTTGGCGTTCGGCGGCGACGTGGGGCCGAAGGGGCCCATCGCCCCATCAGACGCGGCGAAGGATCCCTTCACCACGCAAAGCACGAAGCCCCCACCACCCACCCGACTCCACCACCAACGTTGCGAAAGCCACTTTCGCAACGCTCAAGGTTGCGAAAGTGGCTTTCGCAACCCACCAGCCAGCCCCCACACCACCAACGCGGCCGAAAGCGCCCATCAGCCGCGGCGAAGGACGCTTTCACCCCCGCCCAGCCAACCGCCCACCGACCGAACCAGCGGCGGCCACGGCCGAACCGGCGACCGAACCGGCCGCGGCCACGGCCGAACCGGCGGGAATCCGGCCGTGGCCCTCCACCCCGCGCCGCAGCAGATCCGTCACCTCGTCCAGGTCGCCCGCCCGCAACGCCGAGGCCGCCGCGGCCAGGTCGGCCGCGATCCGGTCGAGCACAGCCGCCACCGGCAGCGCGTTCCCGGCGAGAATATTCCGCCACAGCAAAGGATTTCCGGCCGCGATCCGGGTGACGTCGCGCAATCCCTGCCCGGCGAGGCGCAAGGTGACGTCCTCGCCGCCCGTCAGGGTCGCCGCCACCGCCGAAGCGGCCACGTGCGGAGCGTGCGACACCAGCGCCACCGCCGAATCGTGCTCGGCCGCGCCGACGGTGACGGCCTCGGCCCCGCACAGCGACACCAGTTCGCGAGTCAGCCGCAGCGCCTCGGCCCCGGTTTCGACGCCGGGGCACAGCGCCCACGGGCGGCCCGCGAACAGACCGGCCCGCGCCGCGGCCGGACCGGATCGCTCTCGTCCCGCGAGCGGATGCCCTGGCACGTAAGAGATCAGGTCGCAGCCGAGCCGCTCGGCGTCGGCGATCGGACCGGCCTTGACGCTCGCGACGTCGGTGTACGCCCGCGCCGCGCCCTGCTTCTGGAGTGCGGCCAGCCGCTCCCCCACCAGATGCGGTGGGACGGCGATCACCGCCAGGTCCACTTCCTCGCCGGTCCATTCGCGGCCGGCGCCGAGCTCCCGCGCCACCCGCACGGCGCGTTCGTCGATGTCGGTGAGCTGGACGGTGACACCCTTTTCCCGCAGGGACAACGCGGCCGACGTGCCGATCAGGCCGGTGCCGACGACGAGCGCCTTCTCGATGGTCACGACTACTTCTTAGGCCGCTCTCCCGGCGATGTCGAGCCATGCGACCTGGGCAGCACGAAGGGGACTTCTCCGCATATGGCACGGAAAAGTCCCTTCGCACCTACTCGATCATCGTGCGGCCAGATCGGTCGCCCTGCTCTCCAGATGGTCCGCGAACCCCGCCCAGACCCGGGCGTGATCCCTGGCGAATCCGGCGACCACGCCGTACAGATGCGGCGGGACACCGTGCAGGATCCGTTCCCATTCCTGCCCGTCCATGGAGTGCATGGCGAGCATGCGCAACAGGATCCGCCCGACCTCGCTCAGCCGCAGCGCCGGGTCGGCCTTGAGCCGCTCCAGCACGGTGAGCCGTTCCCGGTCCAGCGGGTGCCCGAGGTCGGTTTCCGTCAGGCTCAACGGATCCGGCTTCGCGCGCAGTCTCCTGCTCCCGTCCGGGGTCGGGCTTTCGCCACGTTCCAGCCTGCCGCGCACGTCCCGGACCGTCTCCGGGGAGATGCCGACCTGTTTGGCGACCTGGCGCAGCGAAAGGCCGGGATCGTTGCGGATCAGATCGGCGGCGAGCTTCCGCCGCTCCGAGCTGTCGACGGGCCGGATCCGCCCGTCCCGACCGATTCTGGCGCCGTTTCCGCCTTCACCGCCGCGCCGGCGCAGATCCGCCACGGTTCCCGCGGAAATGCCGGTCGCCGAAGCCACCCGCCGGTCGGACCACTGCGGATGCGTCCCGATGATCTGGACGGCCGCCCGTTTCCGGTCCGCCAGTGAAAGCGGCAGACCGTGCCGGATGTTCGCTTCCACCGCGAGAACGAAGGCGTCGGACTCGGCGCCGTCGATGAACTTCGCGGAGATCTTCGTGTCGCCTCGTACTCGTGCCGCCTTCAGCCGGTGCAGGCCATCGACCACCTGCATCGTCGGTCGGTGAACGAGAATGGGCGGTAACTCCCACTCCGCCGACAACAGTGTCTCGACATGTTCTGGATCCTCGCCCGAAGTTCGCGGCGAACAAGCAGTGGACAGTCTCGACAGCTCGATTTCGACGACAGGGAGAGCGGACAGGTCAACTCTCGTCGGATCCACCTAGCCCCCATTGAATCTGTTGATTCAGCAACTTTCAGACATGGCACGGAAAACCTCACCGTCCAACTGCTCGGCTTCGGTGGTTGGACACCATGAACCCGTCCGACGCCGACCTCGGCAGCAGGCGGGATGTCCTCGACGGTGAGGAACCCTCAAGCGCCACAGGCAGAACCGCATGCGGCGGCCCGCCTCGACGGTCTCCCAGCGGACCGTTGGCGCGTATTCCGACGAACTACCGAAGCTGGACGGCATCCTCCCATCGCCCCGACGGCGATCTGCGAGACCAACGCTCGGCGGATCCGGCCCGGCAGGACCGACACTTGGTCAGCCTGACGAAGCCGGCACCCGCTTCAGCGCGAGGTCCCGGACATGTCCGATCTTATGACTCCATGGCTGCTCGGTTCAGAGGATCGGCGAGTGAAGTCTTTGGTTTGCCTCGTGGTCGCGAGTCACCGACGCATCCCCTCTGTCCCCAGCAAAGCGTGCACACCATGTCAGCCCCAGCTGATGCGCACCTGTGCAGCATGGCATGAACAATCCATGTCGGCAATTGACGAACAGTGTGATTTTCGTAGTGAACGGGGCGCTCAAGATCAATATCCGGAACTCCGCCTGCACTATTGACTCGTTTGACGAACATAAGTACAGGGCCCGCCTACGACCCTTGTCCCCGGTCGTCCGATTAGCCTGTTCGCAGGTCTTGTTAGGCCGTTCGTGCGGCCGGTCTTCTACCGGGAAGATCACCGCACCGGCGGTTCATGTTCCGTTCTTCGACACTTATTCACACGAACGGCCGAGCCCGCGTCCCATGGTTCGGACGAAATCTCACCCGGGCGGGATCACCCACGAGCAAAGCGAAGCGTGGCACGCTGGACGCCGGCCCCAGTCCATCCGCCGTCATGGTCGACGGCTCCGTCCACCGACCCCTCGAAAGGAGGTTTCGTGCGCACAGGACAGAAAAAGGACAGCGTCCGGCCTCCCCGAGGAGCACGCGAGACGGGCCGTACACACATTCATGGGATGAAATGGTGTTCGCGGCAATTGTCGCCGCGTGAGCTTTCACAAACCCCGTCGCGCGTGAAGGCCCCCTTCCCTCGGCTGAGCCGAGGGAAGGGGGCCTTCACGCGCGACACCTACGCGATGGGGAAATCGAAATAAGTGTCCGGGTAGGGCTCGTCCTTCAGGTTATAGTGCCACCACTCGCACTCGATCGAGCTGAAGCCCGACCCCTCCATGACCGCGCACAGGTGCGCGCGGTTCTTCGCGGCCGCTTCCGTGACACCCGCCGCCCCGTGATGCGAGACGACGTCCATCAGGTCGTGGTCACCACCCATGTCGGCGAGCTCGCCGGTGTCCAGGTGGTAGAGCGTCAGGTCCACCGTGCTGCCACGGCTGTGCCCCGACTTGGTGGCCACGTAGCCCTTTTCGAACATCTGAGGCCGGTCGATGTTCGGGTAGTGCCTGGCCTTCTTCCGGCCGTCTTCGGGCTCCTCCGCCCAGCGCATGAAGCGGTCGACGGCGCGCTGCGGGCGGTACCCGTCCCACAGGAGCAGCCCGAAGCCGAGCTCCTCGGCCTTGTCCCGCGCCTTCTCCAGCGCCGCGCAGAACGCCCGGGTGCCGACGATCCGGTTCACCAGGTAGCCGTCCACCGGCTTGCCGGTGAAGTTGTCCCACGTGGCGTACTTGGCGTCCCAGCGGATTCCGGAGACGACCTCGTCCACGAAGACGAAATCATCCTTCATTCGTCACGGCCCGCCAGCGTCAGGTTCACCAGCCGGTCGATCACGTCGCCGAGCGAGAGGCCGGCGGCGTTCATCATGCGCGGGTAGCGGCTGTAGGAGGTCAGGCCGGGCAGGGTGTTGACCTCGTTGAGCACCACGCTCCCGTCCTCCTTGAGGAACAGGTCGACCCGCGCGAGCCCGCGGCAGCCCAGCGCGCGGTAGATGACCTTGGCCGTCTGCTGCACGAGATCACGCGAGGAGTCCGGGATGTCGGCCGGGACGATGAAACTCGAGTTCTCGGAGCCGGTCTCGGGGCTCTTCTCCTGGTGGATCTTGAAGAAGCCGTGGGTCAGCGCGACCCGGTCGACCTCGCCCGCGAACAGGTCCTCGTCGTTGCCGAGGATCGAGCAACCGATCTCGCTGCCGATGACGGCCTCTTCGATCAGGACCTTCGCGTCGTACTGGCGTGCCTCCGCCAGCGCGGCGGGCAGCTCTTCCTTCGCGGAGACCTTGCTGACGCCGAACGACGAGCCGGAGCGGGCGGGCTTCACGAAGACCGGGTAGTTCAGCTTGTCCGGGTCGACGTCGTTGTCCGGCGTGACGATGTAGAAGGTCGGCGTCGCGATCCCCGCGCCGCGGACGACGGAATAGGTGAGGGCCTTGTCGATGCACATGACCGAGCTCGGGACGTCGCAGCCGACGTAGGGAATGCCGGAGACCTCCAGCAGGCCCTGCATCGCGCCGTCCTCGCCGAACTTGCCGTGCAGCACCGGCAGCACCACGTCGAGGGCGATCGTCTCGTACTTGCCCTCGTCCAGGACGAGCAGACCGTGCACCCCGCGGTCCGGCGACAGCACGGCCGGGCGGACGTTGCCGTTCTCCCAATCCTCGGCGGGGCCGTCGCAGAGCATCCAGGAACCGCTCTGGGTGATCCCGATGTAGTACGGCTCGTACTTCTCGAGGTCGAGGTGCTTCTGGACCTCGCGCGCAGATTTGATGGAGATAGGATGTTCTTCGGAAAGCCCGCCGAACAGAATTCCGATTTTCAGCCTACCCATACTACTTCCCGCTTTCGAATTGGAGACAATTGATGATGGAGTTTTCAACAGTGTCACTCAGCGCGTGGTCCGTGTAATAGGCGGTATGCGGACTGATGAGCACGTTCGACAGTTTTTCCAACCGAAGCAACGTTTTGCTCTCTATCGCCTTGTTCCTGCAGTCGGCGTAGAAGATACCTTCCTCTCCTTCGAGGACATCCAGCGCCGCCCCGCCCAGCTTTCCGCTTTCCAGCGCCGAAATGAGGGCTTCGGTTTCGATAAGCGGACCACGTCCGGTGTTGATGATGTACGCGCCGTCCTTCATCCGCTCGATGTTCTTCTCGTCGAGAAGATGATAGGTATCGGTGTTGAGCGGCACGTGCAGTGTCACGATGTCGCTCTGCTGCAGCAATTCGTCGAGCGGGACGTACTCGGCCGAGGCGGTCAGCACCGTGTCATAGGCCAGCACCTTGCAGCCGAAACCGCGTAACCGCTCCAGGACGGCGACCCCGATACGCCCTGTTCCGACCACGCCGACGGTCAGATCGCGCAGCTCTTTCCCGCGCACCTCGTTCAGCCGGTAGTCGTGGACCTCGGTGCGGCGGATGATGGACTTGGCGTCGCGCACCGCCATCAGCATGAGCATCAGCGTGAAGTCGGCGACGCTGTCCGGCGAGTAGGCGACATTGCCGACGGTGATCCCGACGCTCGCCGCGTATTCCACGTCGATGTGGTTGAAGCCGATGCTCCGCGTGGAGATGTATTTCACGCCCGCTTCGCCGAGCGCGAGAAGAATGGAGTTCGTGACCTTGGTCTTATGACCGATACTGATACACCTGTTTCCGGAGACCAGCTCGATATTGGCCTCGGATACCGGCTCCCCCACAATGGTCGGGATTATACCGAAACGAGGTGCCATCTCCCGGAACAGGGCGGCCTCGTCCTGCCCGCATCCATAAATCGTGATTCCCGTTGCCAAGACGGCCGAGGAGGAGGCGGACGCCAGCGATCCGGTGCGGGGGGCAGCTGATCGCGCTGGTTCGCTGTAGGTCATGCCCGACATTGTAGGCAGCGCGATGTCGCCGCTTCTTATGGGGTTTTCGAGGCCCCGACAATAAGTTACGAACTGGTAGCGCCGAGTGCACGACGTTGTCTTCACCTGCGCCGCACAGCTCTATCGCAGATCTTGCCCGCCCGCCCCCGGCGTCGAAACCGTCCCGTGACGGATGCCACAAAGCCACGTCGACACGAGGTCCGCGAGGGCTTCCGGAGCATCCCTGGCCACGAGGTGCCCCGCCGCCGGAACACCGGCGACGGCGACCCGGGGATTGACCGAGCGCAAACGATCCACATCGACGTCGCGAAGCGGTGAGCCTTCTCCGCCGCGCACCACCAGGATGGGCAGGTCCAGGGCCCCGGCCGTCGCGAGCAGGGCGGAACCCGAGCCGAGGATGTCCTCCACCAGGCGGGTGTAGCGGCCGCCGAGCCCGTGGAAGCCGAGCCACGAACGCATCCTGGCCGGTTCGAGGTCGGGTACGACATCGACGAGCACGAGCCCCGAGGCCCGGACCGCGACCACCGGGTCCGCCAGCGCGGCGATGGCCGCCAAACCGCCGACCGAGGCCCCCGCGAGGACGATCGGCGCGGGCTGGCTCCCGATCATCCCGGCCACGTCGCCGGCCAGCGCCCGGAGCGTGGTCGCCCGGCCGGAACTGTCCCCGTGACCGCGCAGGTCGAAGGCCACCGACCGGAAGCCGCGCCGGGCCAGAACCGCGGCGACCGGGGCCCAGACGGCACGGCGCTCCCCGCCCGCGTGCAGCAGCAGAACGGTCGGGCCGGCGCCGGTCACCGTGCCCCGCAGGATGACCTCGCCCAGGTCGAGACTGATATCGGTGGTCATGGCCGCCCCCTTACCTTGGCCTGCCAAGGTAGCGCAGATACCTTGGCGTATCAAGGTACGATGCCGGTCGTGACGACCCCCCGAGCCCGGCGGACGCCCGAAGAGGCCCGGCGGCTGATCCTCGACGCCGCGGCCTCCCTGCTCGGCGAGTCCGGTGTCGCCGCCGTCCAGATGCGTGCCGTGGCCGCGCGGGTCGGCATGACCGACGCCGGCGTCGCCCATCACTTCGGCAACCGCGAGAAACTGCTCGCCGAACTCCTCCGGCACGGCGGCCGCCGTCTCCGGGACGCGCTTCGGGAGCTACTCGGGAGCTGGCTGGACCGCGGCGCCGACCTGCTCGAACTCGTCGAGGCGCTGCATGATCTGTACCGGAACGGCTACGGCGAGCTTGCCGTGGCGCTGCACGCGGCGGGCTGGCGCGACCCGGGCAGCGGGATGCTCGACCCGGTCGTCGACGCCCTCCACCGGCTCCGGCCACCCGGCTCCTCCCTCGACGACACACGGCTCGCCGTCGCCGCCCTGCATCAGGCCATGGCCACCGAGCCCCTGTACGGGGGCGATTTCCGGCGAAGCGCCGGGATCTCCGGGGCGGCGGCGGACGACTCGGCCGCGCAAGCGCGCTGGTGGGCGCGGCAGCTCCACCTCGCCCTCGGGCTCAGGTCCGATACGGACCGTTGTCCCCGAGATCCGGGCTGACCTGCGGGGGCCTGCCCTCCTGCCCCGGCACCGGGGTCACCGTCGGCTGCTGCGGGACTTCGGTGCGGTGGTCGTGACCCTGGTCGTCTACCCGCTTCCGCCGCCGGGTTTCGACCACCACGTTGTCGTCGCGCCGAGAGGCGAGCACGGACAACGTGAGCACGTGGGCCACCGCCATGAGCAGCAGGAACACCCCCAGCCTGCCGACGAAGGCGGCTGTCGAACCGGACCAGTCCGGGGCGACGACCGCCAGCAGCGCCAGGACGCCGATCGCCACCAGATGGAAGACCGTCACCACCATCCAGGCCACCGATCCGCTCCCCTCGCGGGCGTCGGGCCCGTTCAGGAAGCGGCGGGCACCTCGGTACAGGATCTGGCCGTCCGCGACGATCAAGATCAGGCCGATGATCAGGAAACCCGGAAGCTCGTTGTCGGGCATCGTTGCCTCCTCCGTTTCCCCGGGGGTACCCCCGGAGTGCGGCGAGACGGGCCTCGTAACTCGATCGTGTGACCGCTCCGGTCCGTGAAGGCCTCCTTGAGGGACCCAGAGTCCCTCAAGGAGGCCTTCACGGACTTGGGCCGTCGCCACCACGAGCTGGAACGTCAGCGAATACCCTGCGAAAGGCGTTCCCCCAGGCCTTCGACGGCGCCGAGCGCTGCTCGCAGCTCGGCGGCGTACTCTTCGGCCCCGGCCCGCAGGCCCCGTTCGACGACCCCCACGGCGTCGAACGTCTCGACGTCCCCGCCGCTCAACGCGGCGACCGACTCCTTGACGACGGCACCGAGCAGCAGTTCTTCCGGCACCCCCGGCGTTCCTTCCAACGGCCAGACGAGGTCGTCGAGCACGCTCTGCCCGCCGACTTCGCGGACCAGGCCCGCCGCGGTGATCCCCGGCACCCGGAAACCCTCCGGCAGCACCGCGCGAAGGCTCAAGTTGTGCGAAAGCCAGTACAGCAGCTGCCCGTTCACCTCCAGCTTGACCGGCTTCGGCGTCAGCCACAGCGTGAGGTTCACGTAGTACTCGGTAAGCCGGTCGAGCACCTCGCCGCCTTTTTCGAAGCCCCACAGGTTGATGTCGAAATAGTGGTGCCACGTGGCGTCGGCGACGATCCGCCCGACCCCGGCAGCCGCACCGTCGTACACACTGGTCACGCCGTAGACCTTGCCGTCGCGTTTGTCGGTGCCCTGCGCGACGATCTCGGGTTTCGGCTGGCCCGCGCGCCCCGACGGCCACACGTCCGCCGGATACCGCTCGGGAATGAGCAGCTGCCCTTCGTGCATGTGGTCCGGGAAGACGGTGATCGGGCCCCGCCTGCCCTGGAACAACGCGTGCGGCCTGCCGAGCCGCTTCCGCAGGATGAGCTCCTGCGGGTACGGGTCGAGGTCGTTCGGGATCGGGTTGTTGATGTCACTGCCCCACGGGTCCGGCTGGTGGGTGTTGTGGCTGAACTCGATACTCGCGTCCGGCCGGTCGTTCCACACTCGCAGCTCGCCCGCGCGCGGGACCCGGTGCCCCAGTGCCCGGCCGAGGTTCAGGTATTCGGGCAGCGACGGATCCGCTCCCGGCGGACGCGGATTCGAGTGGTCACCGGTGATGAGCACGCCACCGCCGTCGTCCATCCAGGACCGCAGCGCGGCGACCTCGGCGTCGACGAGCTCGTTTTCCGGCTCTCCCGGCATGTCGGACTGCAGCAGCCCGAAGAACCACACCTGCTCGTATCCGCCGAGAACGCCGGGAGTGAGTTTATTGGCGGCGTGCCCGCCTTCGTGCCTGTTGAGCAAATGGATCTCGAACTCGGCGAAGAACGGCTGATTCGCGAGAATGAGATCACGGACGATTCCCAAGGAAAAGCCGTTGTTCCCGGTGAAGCCGACAAAGTCGGTGTAGAAAAGAATTCTGATCTTCGGCTTGGCCTGCGGACTGAGCTGATCGGAGACAAGACGTGCGTCGAACATCGGTGATTCCCCCTAGCTTGAAGCGCCATGCCGTCCTCCCCGGCGGCGCCCTCCCTTCCACGTATACCGGAACTTCCGGCGATTCCGCAGGGACGGTGGCGCGTTGAGGATTTCGCCGCGATCAAGAAGGGAATCGCACGAAATCCTTTTCCCGGCCCCACGAAGCCGCCCCGAAGTGCCTGCGCGAGGATGCGGGGATGGGTTACCGGACCTGGATGCGGTACTTCACACCGTCCGCCGTGCACCGACGGCTCGGCCTGGTGTGCCTCGGTGTCGGGCTGCAGCACGGAACCCTGCCCGTCGTGGGGCCGCGCGTGCTCGACCATTACGTCGCCGTCGTGGTGTCCAAGGGGCGCGGGTGGTTCGCCGTGGCGGGCGGGGACCGCCAGGAGGTCGTCGCACCGGCCGTGCTGTGGCTCGTCCCCGGGGTCGGTCATCACTACGCGCCCGATCCCGTGCACGGCTGGGAAGAGTGTTTCGTCGATTTCGACGGCACCGCCGTGGACGCCTACGTGGAACTCGGTTACGTCACGCCCGCGACGCCGGTGGTACCGCTGGGCGAGGTCGAGGTCGTCCGCGACATCGTGAGCCGGATCGTGCGTTGCGCGCGAGGCGGCAGCCCGCTGGCACAGGTCGACGCCTCGGCCGCCGTGCATCACCTGCTGGTGGCCTTGCGGCGGGCCGCCGACCGCACGCCCAGCGACGGTTCCCTGCTGGAGGCGCTGGCGCGGGACGCCCTGTTGCCGATCAGCGTCGCGGAGATCGCGGACCGCCGCGGCATGACACTGCCCGAACTGCGCGCCGCCGTGCGCCGGAGCACCGAGACCGGTTTGAAGGACCACCTGCTGACCCTTCGCCTCAACCGCGCGAAGGAACTCCTTGCCACCACACGAATGCCGGTGCAGGAGGTGGCACAGGCGATCGGTTACGAGGACGCCGCCTACTTCAGCAGGCTCTTCACCCGCCGGGTCGGCGTCTCCCCCGCGCGTTTCCGCGAATCGCGGGTCCAGGCCGTCCCCGGCGGCTGGAGTTCGCGCGTTCCCCCTCCCGACGACCCGCCGCTCGTGCCGACGGATTGAGCTTGGACTTCCGCACCGCATCGCTTGGACTTTCCACGCAATAACTGCATGAGCGACGCTTGAAGTTGAGCGAACACGTTGACTTACGCGCAATAACGTTCATAACATCGGCGACCGCCCCGCCAACTGTGGTGCGGGTCACCCTTGGGAGAGAGCCATGCGGACCCTGCCTCTTCTCGGCGCCGCGGCGTTGGCCGCGGCGGCGACCATGGTGGTACCGGCGTCGTCCGACGCCGCGCCGCCGGACGCGACGTACACCATCACGGTCGACGCCAAGAAGTCGTTCAGCCCGACCACCGACACCCCGGCGAGTACCTATGTCGACAAGGACGGCACGTTCTACTTCCAGCAGGCGGCCGCGCTCTACGGCGCGGACCAGCCGCGCGAGTGGGACTTCTACAGCGGACGCGATTTCGACAGCTTCACCAAGCACCCGATCAGCACCGCGGTGAACCCGGCCAACCCCGCCGACCGCAACGACGACACGACCTGGCGCTGCAACAACAGCCCCACCGGCAAGGAATCCACGTATCCGCCCGCCGGATCGGGCTATTCACAGCGCAACTTCTGCGATCTGGTCGGCACCTGGGTCGATCCGGACACCGGCGACTGGTACGGCCTGATCCACAACGAGTTCACGCCCGAACCGTTCGGCGCGTACTCGTTCTCCCATTACGACGCGATCGACATGGCCGTGTCGAAGGACCAGGGGAAGACGTGGACCATCAAGGATCACGCGATCACTTCGCCCTACAGCACGAAACGCGGTGACACGTCGGCGTTCCCGCATCAGACGTTCGACTACGGCGACGGTGACCCGCGCCTGTTCGTCGACACCGCGTCCGGGTACTTCTACGTCTACTACGGCTCGCGCATCGTCCCGAAGGCCGGTGCCGGCGGACCGATGACCGGGCTGGCGCACGTCGCCCGCTCGCCGATCTCGGCCAAGATGGCGTCCGGCTCGTGGCAGAAGTGGTTCGACGGCGGCTGGACCCAGCCGGGCGTCGGCGGCCGCGAGAGCAACATGGTCCCCGTGTCCGCCCCGGGCGACACCGGCTACACGCCCGTCGCGGACGACTACGACCCCGCCAACACCGGCAACGTCAGCCGGCAGATCGCCGCCGGGCAGCTGCCGCGCAAATCGGATCTGTTCATCATGAACATCGCCTACAACGCGCATCTCGGTCTCTACCTCGGCGCGCCGGAGGCCGTGGACAGCGTGGTCCCGCAGCGCTATTACGTGACCGACGATCTGACGACGCAGAAATGGCGGCTGATCGGCGACACCGGGAGTTACACCAACCAGTCCTGGTACCGCTGGTTCGTCGACGCCGCGAACAGGACGAATTCGACCATCATCGGCAAACAGTTCCGTTCCTACTGCGCGGTGGCCTGCTCGAACAACGCGGGCGGCGAGTACACCACCCAGACCATCACGTCGTCCGCACCCGCACCGTCCCCTGTGGACAGTGCGCGCAAGTACCGGATCGGCCTCGGCGACGGCCGGGTCCTCGCGCAGGGCACCGGGACCGCGACGACGTCGGTCGCGGGCACGACCGGCTCCGACCGCGAGGCGTGGCAGTTCACCCCCGACGGCGACGGCTCGTACCGCATCGCCAACGCCGCCACCGGCCAGCTCCTCGGTGTCGATGCCGTGCAGGCGGGCCGGGCGTGGGGAGCGAAGCCCACCGTGACGTCGTCCTCGACGGTCGGACAGCGGTGGTTCCTCATCGCGTCCACTGTGGACAAGGGGACCTTCCGGCTGGTGAACCGCTACAGCGGTCTCGTGCTCGGCCTTTCCGGTAAGACGGCACGCCTGGCGGAAACCACTCCGTTGCGTTCCTGGACCGACACCACCGGGAACACCGTGGGCGGTGGCCGGACCGCGGCCGAGCAGACGCTGAAGTTCACCGATGCCGGGCCCGGCACGCTCGGCGGGGTCCACACCCTGGCCGCGTCCGGCAAGAACCTCGACGACCCGGACTCGTCGACGACGGCCGGCACCCCACTGGTCACCTGGACGCCGAACCAGGGCGCCAACCAGAAGTGGCTGTTCACCCGGCAGCCCGACGGTTCCTACACCCTGACGAACACGCATTCGAAACTGTGCGCCGACGTCGAAGGCGGCGCCACCACCGCGGGCGCGCGCGTCATCCAATGGACGTGCACCGGCGGGCCCAACCAACGCTGGACGGCGGCGAAACAGCCCGATGGCGGCTACAAGATCGCGAGCGTCCGCTCCGGTCTGCTGCTGACGACAGCGTCCACTTCGGACGGTGCCGCCGTCACGCAGCGGGCCGACACGGGCTCCGCACTCCAGTTGTGGAGGATCGGCTGACTCAGTGGCCCGCTCCCTCGGGGGGCGGGCCACCGGGTTGCGTTCGTGTGGCACATCACACTCTCACTGCACGCGCCCCGGCCGCAACCGTCTCCCCTTATGAGAGCACTTTCGGTGAAAAGTTCACCGAGCGTGGAGGGAGAGCATCATGAACCACACCGGCATCGTCCGTACCGCCACCATCACCGGCGTCGCCGCCGCGCTGAGCCTGGCCGCCATCGTCCCGGCGCTGGCGAACCCGTTGAGCAGCCCGCTGGCCGCGCCTTCCGGCGACCCGGTCACCACCGTGGCCGACCTCGACGGCGACGGCGAGATCGAGACCGTCACCGCCCAGCTCACCGGCGACAACGACCAGGTCGTTTCCGCCACCGTGCATGGCGCCTTCACTTCGATCCACCTCGGCGCCGACAGCTCGGTCCCGCTCGAGGCCCCGCGCGTCGCCGACCTCAACGGCGACGGCCGCGCCGAACTGATCGTCGCCCAGTCCGTCGGTGCCAACACCACGTTCTTCACGGCCCTGCACTACGACGGCCGCAACCTCAGCCAGGTCGTCGACAACGACAGCAAGCCGCTGTCGGTCGCCGAGGGCGGTGGCGTCGCCGCCCATCTGGGTTACCAGTGCACCCCGCTCGACGGCGGTGGCCGCACCTTCGAAACCGTCGCCACCGAAGCCGACGACCTCGGCGCAGACCCGCTCACCTACTCGGGCACCCGCACCGTCTACACGCTTCGCGACGGCGCGCTGACCACGCAGAAGAGCATCGCGATCAAGAACCGTCCGGTGACCGACCCGGTGCTCGGCACCGACGCCGCGAGCTGCGACCAGGCCGGGAGCTGACGCCGCGCCGCGCGACGTTGCGAAAGCCACTTTCGCAACGTTGAAGGTTGCGAAAGTGGCTTTCGCAACCTGAGACCCGACCCGCGCCAGAGCGCGTGAAGGCCCCCCTTCCCTCGGCTGAGCAGAGGGAAGGGGGCCTTCACGCGAGTCACTGCTTCACATGAGTCACTGCGGGGCGTAGGTCAGGCAGTTGGCGGCATGGTCACCCTCGCCCGGTCCCACCCGGACACTCGATGCGGTGCATTCCAGCGCGGAATTGTGACGGCAGTCGGACCGGGAGCAGGCTCCCACCTGTGCGGTCACTCGATCGAGTCCGCCCTTGGTGTTGAGCGGGACGAACGTTCCGCAATCGGCCGACCCGTTGCCGCCACCGACCGTGATGGCGAAAGCGTGACAGCCGTCGTGGTTGTACGAACAGCCGCTGACCGTGCATTCGTGGACAGCGGGCATTTCAGTGGTGGTCATAACGACTCCTGTACTTCGTGGTGGTGGTGTCGTTCGGTATGACCAGGGTTACACCGGCTCGTTCCGGCGGCAATTCGGGGAAACTCCTTCACGTCTGGCGAGCGGGCTCAGAGGTCGAGGTCGAGACGTGAAGACGCGCGGGAAACACAGCAGTACATCCGTCCCGGTGGCGCGCCGATGTCGTCGCGGTGTTCCGGTTCGCCGCCGACGACGCCGATCTCGCAACTGCCGCAAACCCCTTCACGGCAACCGGAGGGGATACGGAACCCCGCGTGGTTCAAGGCGTCCAGCAGCGAATCCTCCGCGGCGACCGGCACCGTCCGTCCCGATCGGACACAGTGCGCCTCGAACGGCTCCGCGGGTGCGAATTCCTTGGCCACGGGCCGGAAACGCTCGATATGCAGTCCCTTCGCGGGAAACGCCGCTTCGGCCGCGGCGAGCATCGGCTCGGGACCACAGCAGTAGACCAGCGCGTCCGGGCCGAGTCCGGCGGCCAGCGCGGTGAAGTCGGGCCTGCCGTACTCGGCGGTGGCGTGAAGGCGCACCCTGTCGCCGTACGTGGCCTTGAGTTCGGCGGCGAACGGCATCGTCGCTTCGGACCTGCCCACGTACACCAACCTGGCCGAGGGACCCGCCGCCGCCAGCATCGGCATGAGGGGCGTGATGCCGATCCCGCCCGCGACGAACAGGTGTTCCGGCGCGGGCAGCAACGGGAAGTTGTTGCGTGGCAACGAAACGTCGAGTGCCCGGCCCGCGCGCAGGAACAGATGGATGTATTCCGAACCGCCTCGGCTCAGCCGGTCGTATCGGACGGCGACCCGGTAGCCGCCGCGATCGACCGGGTCCCCGCACAACGAATACTGCCGGGTCAGCCAGTTCGGCAGCGCCACATCGACGTGCGCGCCCGGTTCCCAGGGCGCCAAGGGGCCTTCGGCTCCGCGCAGGACGAGCGAGACGGCTCCTTCGGCGACCGGTTCCACGCGGTCGAGAACGGTTTTCTGCGGCAACGAGTTCATCTCAGTACAACCGCCGGTAGCCGGTTTCGAGCATGGCCTCCACGACGGCCGGATCGACGTCGAGCCCCATCTGCCCGGCGGCGACCTCGCCGACGGTCGGCAATTCGTCCGCCAGCGCCCGGCTCGCGGGATCCCAGAGCCGGGACCGGATCAGCGCGCGGCCGCAGTGGAAGAACGTCTCCACCACGTCGACGACGATCGCCAGCTCCGCCGGTTTGCCCTCGGTGCGCATCCTGGCGAGCACGTCCGGCTCGTCGGTCGGATAGGCGCGGCCGTTGACCCGGAACACCTCCCGCGACCCGGGGACCACGAACATCAGGCCGATGCCGTCGTTCTCGGCGAGATTGCGGAAGGAGTCGGCGAGTTTGTTGCCCGGCCGGTCGGGGATGGCCAGGGTGCGCTCGTCGAGCACCTTGACGAAGCCCGGGTAGTCGCCACGCGGTGAGCAATCGGGCAGGCCCGTCGCGTCCGCCGTCGCCATCGCCACGAACGGGGCATGGGCGATGAACCGATGGCCGTGCCGGTCGATCCGGTCGTGGACCTTGGCCTTGATCATGGCCTCCGGCTCCCCCAGCCGGGCACGGACCTGCTCGGGCGAAAGCCGGCGCGGACGCGTCTCGTTCACGAGATCACTGCTGGTCATGGCACAATTATGAGCAATTGTTCAGCGTTCTCGCTACTCGCTTTCTCGCCGCTTCACCGGGAGTGTCATGACGTCGGAGCAACGACGGATTCAGCCACGTAAACAGCCACGCCAGGTCCGGGCCGAGCTGACCAGGCAGCGCATCCTCACCGCCGCTGCTCACGTTTTCGCCGAGTACGGGTACGCCGCGGGCACGACGAACCGGATCGCCGAACGGGCCCGGATCTCGATCGGTTCGCTGTATCAGTACTACCCGAACAAGGACGCGATCCTGGCCGAGTTGCTCACCCGTCACCTCGACGGCGACCGGGCCGCCGACACGTTGCGCCGGTACAAGGAGTCGCCGGAGCCGCTCGAGACCGTCATCCGGGAATTCGTGCGCACGGTGATCGAGAACCATCTCGACGATCCGCGGCTGCTGCAGATCATGATCGAGCAGGCTCCCCGCTCCGGTGAACTGCTGGAACGCATCACGCGGGTGGAATGGGAGATCATCGGTGACCTGCGGGAACTCCTCCAAGGTCACCCCGAAGTCCGGGTGCGGGACAAGGACACCGCGGCCCGGCTCGTCGCGTCCACGGTCGAACTGAACGTGCATCAGCTCATCGCCGCGCCCGGATCCATCGACGTCGCCCGGCTCGAGAACGAACTCGTGGCGATGATCACCGGCTATCTCCGCGCCTGATTTCCGGGGGTTGACCAGGCGATGAGTGGGTATCCACCGGTGTGAGCCGAGTAGAGAACAGGATGCGCGACGTCGCCGCCCGATGGCGGCGGCGGGGCGGCACCCTCGCGCTGATCTGGACGCTGATCACCCTCGGCCTGGTCACGATGCTGTGGGTGTCGGGTTTCCGCGCGTGGCCGGTGTACCTGACGACGGTGCCGGGCGCCGTCGTCTCCGTCCTGTTGTGGATCGGGGTCGCCCGCACCCGACGCAGGAAGGCCGTCGGAAAGCAGCCGAGCGGTTGAGCTACTTCGTCGCGCGCATGGCCAGCTGGTCGAACTCGCGGTCCGGCAGGGTCCTGTTGAGTTCCAGGAGTTTCTCGGCGAGGTGGCCGACGGCGTAACGCGTTTCCGGGTTCTCGGACTCGACGGCGCGGCGGATGGCGTCCACGACCACGGACGGGTCGGAGCCGTCACTGAGCCCGGTCTCACCGTGCCGCGCCATGGCCTCCGCCATCTCGCGGTAGGCCCCGCGGCCGGAATTCTCGCGGAGCTGCGCGGCGGTCTGGTCCTCGAACTCGGTTTTGATGATGCCCGGCTGGATGATCACGACGTCGATGCCGAAGGGCGCGACCTCCATGCGAAGCGTGTCGGAGAACGCTTCGAGCGCGTGCTTCGACGCGTAGTACCAGGCTCCGAACGGCAGGGCGATCTCGCCGCCGATCGAGGAGACGTTGACGATCGTGCCGGACCGCTGGGCCCGCATGGCGGGCAGGACGAGCTGAACGAGCCTGGCGGGCGCGAGAAGGTTGACTTCGAGCTGATCGCGCGCGCGGTCGAGCGGCACGTCCTCGACGGCACCGTGCAGCACGGTGCCGGCGTTGTTGACCAGGACGTCGATCCGTTGGTGCGCGTCGAGAACGGTGCCGACCGCACGGCGGAGATCGTCCTCGTCCCTGGCGTCCATCTTCAGCGGATGGCCGCCCGCCTCACGCAGGTCGTCCATCTTCTCGACACGCCTCGCGGCGCCGTAGACGATGTGCCCGGCGCGCAGCAGTTCCAGCGCGGTGGCGTGGCCGATCCCCGACGAAGCGCCGGTGACCAGGCATACCTTGGCCGTCATCCCGGTTCCCTCCCGATCTCTCTCTTTCACCGGGAACACTAGGCTCGATTTTCCATACCCGGCAACTTCGCGCTGCGGTTTCCCGAGGTAGAACGCCTACAATCGATGCAATGACCATGGAGCTGAATGCACCGGGAGGGCAGGACGGGTGCCGGGAAGACGCCTGACCCACGAGGAACGCGGGCAGATCGCCTCGGGCCTGTCGGCCGGCCTCGCGTACGCCGAAATCGCCCGCCGGATGGGCCGCCCCAAATCGACGGTGATCCGCGAAGTCGCGCGCAACGGCGGCGCCCACGGCTACCGCGCGGGCCAGGCGCAGCAGGCGACGCGATGGCGGGCGCGCCGCCGCAAACCCGGCCCGCCGCCCGGCACCGCACGGACCTCGGAGACGGTGCGGGACTTCGAGACCGAATTCGCCGAGACGATGGCCGCGACCGGTGTCCCGTCGATGATGGCCAGGGTTCTCGCCTGCCTGTTCACCGCGGACACCGGCGGCAGTACCGCCGCCGAACTGGTCGCCAGGCTGGAAGTCAGCCCAGCGTCGGTGTCCAAGGCCGTGGGCTGGCTCGAACAACGCGGCCTGATCACCCGCGAGCGCGAGGGCGGGCGGCAGCGGTACGTCGTCGACGACGACTTCGGTTATCGCGCCTGGCGCACCAGTCTCGACGCGATGACCCGCTGGGCGGAGGTCACCCGGCGGGGCGCCGGGCTGATCGACGGACAGGCCGGGGCACGCCTGGACGCCACGAGCCGGTTCTTCCGGCATCTGCACAAGGACATGAGCGAAGCCGCGGAACACTGGCGGCGCACGGCGCGGTGATCACCACACGACAGGGCGGGCGGCCGAAGCCGCCCGCCCTGTCCGAACCACCGTGGGGTCACCCACGCTTGAATTCCTCCCAGGTCACCTTCTTCACCTTGGGGCCGTCGTCCTTGGCGTGGCTCGCCAGGCCGTTGAGGCCCTTGAAGTAGTCACCGGCCTGGGCCTGCGCCTGCGGCGACATGTCGGTGTCGCTGATCGCGATCCCGTGGATGTGCTCCGCCCAGTTCCCCTGGCTCGGGGTGCGGTGCCACGCGGCGAACCCGACCTCGCGCAGTGCCTTCACCGCGGCGGACTTGTTCGAGATGTTGTTCACCGAGATGTCGACGGCACCGCCGCCGTCGTGCGTACCGCCCGAGGCGCCGACACCGCCGGCGTTGTACGAGCCCTGGGTGATGGTGAACTTGACCCCGGCCTTCTTCTCCGCGGCGGCGATCATGTCGGCGGTGCGCTTGTTGACCGTCTTGCCGTCGAGGCTGGTCTTGGCGCCCACGCTGATCGGCGCGGTCACCGTGTAGCGGCCTTTGCCCAGTTCGGTCAGCGAGCCCTTGCCCGGCAGACCGCTGGCGGCGAGGCCGCTGTGCCCGAGCGACTTCTGGTACTTCTGGTACGCGGTCACCGTCGAGGTGCCGAAGTGACCGTCGACCTGCTTCTTGTCGAGCAGGTTCTTCGCGGCCAGCGCCTGCTCGACCGCCTTGACGCTGTCCCCGGAGCCAGGCGTGATCGACTGGTCGGCCTTGTACGGATCCCACATGGCCGCCTTGACGACGGCCTCCATGTTGACCGACGGCGCGGCCGCCGCGGGCTGTCCCGCCGTCATCCCCAGCGCGGTCGCGGACAGTGCGGCGAACATCGCGGCGGTTGCCACCTTGCGCATGACTGCTCCTTCACTCGATGGCTGCTCCCCGTGAGCAGCTCGTGACCGACACTGGCCCGGACCCGGTGTCAGCCGGAACCACCTGTACGGAACGTCTGACGTCAAAAACCGCAGGTTGACAGCGTCTGACAGCGCCGGTGCCCGGCGGATTCCGCAGGTCGGCGCGGCGATCCGGACACTCCTCGCGATATAGTCACCAGGCCGCGCAGAGTGACGGAAATCTTTGTCAGGTCGGACACGATCGCGAGGGGGAGCGTGCCGGAACCGCGAACAGGAGAACGCACACCGGAGCTGGAAGCGTTCATGGACGGGCTGCGGAAGCTCCGGACACGGGCCGGGGAGCCGTCCTTCCGGAAGATGGCGGCGAAGTCCGGCGCGGTGTCCCACGCGACCCTGCACCTCACCGTCACCGGCACGCGGTTGCAGCCGTGGGAGACGGTCCGGGAGTTCGTCCGCGCCTGCGACGGTGACGAAGAGGAATGGCACGCCCGATGGCAGGGCGTCCAGCTCGTGCTCTCCGCCGGCCGCGAAACGGAACCGGCCTCGCGATGGCGGTCCAAACGCGTCCTGGTGCCGCTGGTCCTCGTGCTCGTCGCCGCGGTCGCCGCCGTCGTGGTCATCCTGCTGCCGGGCGAGCAGGACACGCCCGCACCGCCGCATCCCGGTGACTCGAGCCGATTCGTCGCCGACGTGACGATCCCCGACGAGACCGTGGTCAAACCCGGCACCCAGTTCGTGAAGGTGTGGGAACTCGAGAACACCGGCACCGTCGAGTGGTGGAAACGGTACCTGCGCCGCACCGATCTCCCGGTCGCGCCCGGCACCTGCCGCACCCCCGACCGGATCCCGGTCAACGACACCGCGCCGGGCGGGCGCGTGCAGGTGACGGTCACCGTGAGCACCCCGCCGAACGCCCCGGCCGACTGCAAGGTGTTCTGGAAGATGGTCGACGAACAGGACCGGGAACTCTTCCCGGCCAACAGGCCGATCTACTTCTCGGTCCTCGTCCGCGCCTGAAGCCGTAACTCGCGTGATCATGAGGGGAAGTCAGACGTGTCGTGGTGCGACCGCGACCAAGACCCTTCCCGGTGTCCGATTCGGGTGCTTTGCGTGGGGGTCGTGAGTGGTAATGGTCGCTCTAACGCTCTTCAGCACTCACGACCCCGGCGCGAAGCGCCCAAATCGGGCATCGTGGACCGATCTTCTGGCTTACCTCTCACCATCCGGACGGATCCGGCGAAAACACCTCGATAGGCCGGGAAAGTGCGCTAGCCGCCGCTTTCCGCGCTGCCTAGGCTGAATTCCGCGCACGAGAACCACAACGTCCTCGGGAGTCTCCGATGAGAGCAACGAGAATCGTGTTCTGCGCCCTGTTCGCCCTCGGCGCCGCCTGCCTTTCCCCGACGGCGTCGGCGGGGCAAACCGCGTTCAGCCTGTCCAGTACCGCGTTCGCCGACGGCGGCCGCATGCCGAAGATCCACGAGTGCACCAGCGGCGGCGGGCAGGACCCGGCCAAGAAGAACGAGTCGCCGCCGTTGGCCTGGTCGGGTGCTCCCGCCGGGGCGAAGAGCTACGCGATCGTCATGCGCGACCTCGACAACGCCGCCCTGATCCACTGGGTCATCTACGACATCCCGGCGGCCACGGCCTCGCTCCCCCAGAACGTCCAGCACGTTTACCGGCCACCGGTGCCCGCCGGCTCCAGGCAGGTCTACTACCGCGGGAGCGCGAGCCTCTACGGCTACCAGGGCCCGTGCTCGCCCTCGACCGTGAACACCTACGAGTTCGTCGTGCACGCCCTCGACCGGCCGTCGCTCACCGGCCTGAACTCCGGTTCGTCGACCCGGGCCGCCGCCCAAGCGATCACCGCGGCTTCGATCGGCTCGGCGAGGATCACCGGCGAGTCGTAAGTCCCCTGGTCACCCGTGGCAAAATCGGCCCAATGCAGATCGGGATGCTGGGGCCCTTCGAGGTACGCACGGACGACGGTGACCTCGCCGACGTGCCCGGCGCCCGGTTGCGCGGGCTGCTGATCGCGCTCGCGCTCGAACCGGGCCGGGTGGTCCCGAAGGCGACGCTCGTCGACTGGATCTGGGGCGAACAGCCTCCCGCCGACGCGGCGAACGCCTTGCAGCGCTTGGTTTCCCGGCTGCGGAAGGTGCTGCCGGAAGGCGTCGTCGATGGGCAGACGGACGGCTACCGGCTGAAGGTGGCGCCCGACGCCGTCGACGCCGTGCGGTTCGAGCGGCTCGTCGGCCAGGCCCGTGGCGATGAGGAGCCGAAGCGGCTCCGCGAGGCCCTCGCCCTGTGGCGCGGCGCCGCCATGCAGGACGTCGGCCTGCAAGACAGTGGTGCCTTCGACGCGGCGGTCACCCGGCTCGAAGGGCTTCGCCTGACGGCGTTGGAGGATCGGTTCGACGCGGAGCTCGACCTCGGCCACGGCGCGAAACTCGTCACCGAACTGACCGATCTGGTGGCCGCGCATCCGCTGCGCGAACGACTCGTCGCCGCCCTGATGCGGGCTCTCGCGGCGACGGGCCGCGACACCGAAGCCCTGCTCGTGTACCAGCGCACGCGGGAAGCCCTGGCCGACGCGCTCGGCGTCGATCCGTCGCCGGAGCTGTCCGCGGTGCACGTCGCGCTGCTGCGAGGCGAGCTGGGACGGCGTGAAGAGAACCGCAAGACGAACGTGCGCGCCGAGCTGACCAGCTTCGTCGGCAAGGAAGCCGACGTCGCCAAGGTCCGCGACCTCGTCGCCGGGCACCGGCTCACCACCCTGATCGGCCCCGGCGGCTCGGGTAAGACCAGGCTGGCCACGGAAACCGCGCGCACCTTGCTCGGCGACCTGCCGGACGGCGCGTGGCTGGTGGAACTCGCCGCCATCGGTCCGGAAAGTGATGTCGCGCAGGCGACTCTCGCCGCGCTCGGCCTGCGGGACGCCCTGCTCGGTGACTCGTCGAACGCGGAACCCGTCGAACGGGTCATCGCCGCGATCCGGGACCGGGAGGTCCTGCTGATCCTCGACAACTGCGAGCACGTGATCGAGGCGGCCGCGGCGTTCGCCCATCGTGTGCTCGGGGAATGCCGCCGTCTCCGGATTCTGGCGACGAGCCGGGAGCCGCTCGGTATCACCGGCGAGACGTTGTGGCATGTCGTGCCGCTGGCCGTGCCGGACCGGCACGCCGGCCCCGCCGAGATCGAATCCTCCCCCGCCGTCCGGTTGCTGCGCGACCGGGCGAGCGCGGTGCACAAGGATTTCGTGGCCGACGAGACGACGTGGGCCACCATGGCGCGCGTCTGCCGGATCCTGGACGGGATGCCGCTGGCGATCGAACTGGCCGCGGCCAGGCTGCGCACCATGTCCATCGAGCAGCTCGCGAACCGGCTCGACGACCGGTTCCGCCTGCTGACCGGCGGCAGCCGGACCGCGCTGCCCCGGCACCGGACGTTGCGCGCCATGGTCGACTGGAGCTGGGAACTGCTGTCCGACGCCGAGCGGACGGTCCTGTGCAGGCTCTCGGTGTTCTCGGGCGGGGCGAGCCTCGAAGCGGCCGAGCGGGTCTGCGCCGGCGAGGCGGTCGAGCAGTACGAGGTCCTCGAACTGCTCACCACGCTGACCGAAAAGTCGCTGCTGGTCGCGGCGGGCGACGAGGCGCCGCGCTACCGGATGCTCGGCACGATCAAGGAGTACGCCGCGCAACGGCTCGCCGAGGCAGGCGAAACGGAGGTGGCACGCCACGCGCATCTCGCCTGTTTCACCGAGCTGGCCGAGGCCGCGGAGCCGATGCTCCGCCGCGCCGAACAGCTGGAGTGGCTCGCCAAACTCAAGGCCGAGCACGACAACATCACGTCCGCGATGCGCGGCGCCCTCACCGCGGGCGAGGGTCCGGAGGCGATGCGGCTGGCGGCGGCCTGCGGCTGGTACTGGTGGCTCAGCGGGCACCGCACGGAGGGCATGGAGCTGGTCAGCGCGGCCGTCAAGACACCGGGCGAGGTGTCCGCCGACGTCGAGGCCGTGGTGTACGGGCTCGTCTCGCTGTTCGTGAGTTCCGGTTTCGCCGACGAGCACACCGCGGCGAAGTGGATCCACGAGTCGTACCGGCTGAGCATGCACAGCGACTCGCGGCATCCCTTGCTGGGGCTCGTCGTCCCGCTCGAACGCATGCTGGCCGGGGACGAGGCGCTGTCCGCGTGGGAACCGGTGCTGGCGGACGAGAACGACTGGGTCCGCGCGCTGGGCAGGCTGCACCTCGGCAAGATGCGGATCACGCTCGGCCATCCCGGCCGGGAGGCGGACGAGTATCTCGAGCAGGCGCTCCGCGAGTTCCGGGTGATCGGCGAGCGGTTCGGGATCTCCTTCGCCCTGACCGAACTGGCGGACCGGATCGCCACCCGCGGCGAGTTCGCCACCGCGTGCGCGTACTACGAAGAGGCGATCACGGTCGTGACCGAGGTCGGCTCCCTCGAGGACCTCATCCGGCTGCGGTCGCGGCAGGCGCAGCTGTACTGGCTGATGGGCGACGAGGAGGGCGGCGCGGCCGCGGTGGCCGAAGCGCAGCGGTACGCCGAACGCGTCACCTGGCCGGGCGCGCTGGGCATGCTCGCCCTCGCGAACGCGGAACTCGCCCACTGGCGCGGGGAGACCGAGGAGGCGGCGCGGCAGCTCGACATCGCGATGACCGTGATGGGCGACGAAGCCGGTCTCGGCCACGTTCGCGCCATCAGCCACGACCTTCGTGGCTATTTCGCGGAGGAGCTCGAAAAGTCCCGTGAACACCGGCTGGCGGCTTGGCAGGCGGCCGCCGAGGTGCGGCACGTGCCTCTGATCGCCCACATGCTCGTCGGGATCGCGGATCTGGCCCTGCGCCAGGACGATCCCGAACAGGCCGCGCGGCTGCTCGGGGCGGCGGACGAACTGCGCGGGCTGCCGGACCGGTCCCGTCCGGACGTGACCCGGATCGAGGAAACAGTGCTGCGCCGCCTCGGCGAAGCGAAATTCGCGGAGGCGGCGCGAGAAGGCACCGAAGCGGACTGGAAGCGGCTGGCCGAGGTCACGCTCGCTTCTTGAACGTCGAGGACGCCCACAGGTAGCCGGCGAGCGCGATCCCGGCGCACCACCCGAGGGCGGGGAGCACGTCGCCCGCGGCCGGTGCCCCGTCGAGCAGGCCGCGCAGGGTCTCGATGATCGGCGTGAAGGGCTGGTATTCCGCGAACTCCCGGAGCCCGGGGCCCATCTTCTCGGCGGGCACGATCGCGCTGCTGAAGAACGGCAGCATGACCAGCGGCACCGAGGCCATCCCAGCGGTCTCCGGGGATTTCGCCGACAGCCCCAGCGCGACCGTGAGCCAGGCCGCCGCGAAGCCGAGCAGGACGACGATCCCCACTACCCCGAGCCAGTCGAGGAAACCGGCCGCCGGGGAGAAGCCGAGCAGGAAGGCCACCCCGGTGAGCGCCGCGATGGCGAGCAGGTTGGTCAGCACGCTGGCGACGACATGTCCGTTCAGCACCGCGCCGCGGGAGACGTCCATGACCTTGAACCGGTTGATGATGCCCTTGGTCATGTCGGAGTTCACCGCGGTCGCGGTCGCGCCGAGCCCGTAGCAGACGGCCAGCAGCATCAATCCCGGCGTCGCGTAGTCGACGTAATCGACGCCGACGCTGAACGCGTCACCGAACACGTACACGAACATCAGCATCATCACGACCGGCATCAGGATCGCGTTGAACACCGAGGTCGGGTTGCGGACGAGGTGCTTGAAATTACGGCGCAACATCACCGTGGACGCGGACTTCATTTCACTGCCTCCGTGTTGTGGCCCGTCAGGGCGAGGAAAACGTCATCGAGATCGGGGGTGTGGACGGAGAACTCTTCGGCGGCGACCGCGTACTCGTCGAGCCGGTCCAGCAGCGAGCGCAGGGATTTCGTCCCGCCGTCGCTGGGGACCCGCAGGGTGAGCGCCTCGTCGTCCCTGGTGGCCCCGGGGAAGATCCGCGCGGCCGCGTCGAGTTCGGCGACGGTGGTGAACCGCAGCCGGACATGCGTTCCGGGCATCCGGCGCTTGAGTTGATCGGGCGTGCCCTGTGCGACCAGGCGGCCCTGGTCGAGGACCGCGATCCGGTCGGCGAGCTGGTCGGCTTCTTCGAGGTACTGGGTGGTGAGGAAGACGGTGACCCCGCCGTCCACCAGTTCGCGGATGATCGACCACATCGTGCGACGGCTGCGCGGGTCCAGTCCCGTGGTGGGCTCGTCGAGGAAGATGATCCGCGGATCACCGACGAGCGTCATCGCCAGATCCAGTTTCCGGCGCATGCCACCGGAGTAGGTCGACGCCGGTTTCCGTGCCGATTCCACCAGGTCGAAGCGTTCCAGCAGGTCGGCGACGACCCGCTTGCCCGCGGCAGGCCGGCTCAGGTCCGCCATCAGCTGCAGGTTTTCCTGGCCCGTCAGCAGTTCGTCCACCGCCGCGAACTGGCCGGTGACCCCGATCGCCGCGCGTACCGCCTTGGCCTCGGTCACGAGGTCGTGGCCGGCGACCTTCGCCGTCCCGCCGTCGGACTTCATCAGTGTGGTCAGCAGGTTCACCGTCGTGGTCTTCCCCGCCCCGTTCGGGCCGAGCAGGGAGAAAATGGTGCCGGCGGGGACTTCCAGGTCGATACCGTCGAGCACGACCTTGTCCCCGAAGGTCTTTCGCAGTCCCGAAACCGCGATCGCTGTTTCTGTCATGGGCACCACTTTGGGCGGCCACGCTGACACGCCCCCGCCACGGCGCTGACACGGGTGGTGTCAGCGCCGTGTCAGCCCGATGTCAGGCCCCACGAGCACGGTGGTGGTCACAACCACCACGAAAGGCGAAGCGATGACTCAGACGGTTCCCATCCCGCAGGGCCTCCCGATGGACCGCGACGCGGGCCCCTTCGACCCGCCCAGCGAGATCACCCGGCTGCGCGAGGCCCGCCCGGTGAGTCCCATGGTCTTCCCCGACGGCCACGAGGGCTGGCTCGTCACCGGCTACGACGAGGCGCGGCAGCTGATGGCCGACACCAGGTTCAGCTCGCGCCAGGACATCGGCGTCCTCCACGCCCCGTACGAAATGCCGGGGATGCCCACCCCGACCGAGCCCTCCCCGCCGATGCCGGGCATGTTCGTCGCCATGGACCCGCCGGACCACGGCCGGCTGCGCAAGCGGCTCACCGGCGCTTTCACCGTCAAACGGATGAAGCAGCTCGAAGACCACATCGTCGAGATCACCGAACGGCAGCTGGACGCGATGGCCGCGCTGGTCCCACCGGTCGACCTGGTCAAGGAGTTCGCGCTGCCGGTGCCTTCACTGGTGATCTGCGAGCTGCTCGGTGTTCCCTACGAGGACCGGGATAGGTTCCAGGCCGACTCCGCCCAGCTCATGGTCAGGGACCAGACGCTGGAGGAGAAGATGGCCGCGTTCATCGGGATGAACACCTTCCTCACCGAACTGGTCACCCGCAAACGCGAGACGCCCGGCGACGACATCCTGTCCGACCTCGGCCGCCACGAAGACCTCACCATCGAGGAGCTGGCGGGAGCCGCTTTCCTGCTGCTGCTCGCGGGCCACGAGACCACCGCGAACATGCTGTCGCTGGGCACTTTCGCGCTCCTGGAGCACCCTGAGCAGCTAGCCGAACTGCGTGCCGACGCGGAGCTGCTGCCCGGTGCCGTCGAAGAGATGCTTCGCTACCTGTCCGTCGCCGACATCTTCTTCCGCTACGCCACGGAAGACCTGGAACTGGGCGGCGAAACGATCCCCGCGGGGTCCACCGTCATCATCTCGCTGCTGGCCGCCAACCGTGATCCACGGCGGTTCGAAGACCCCGACGCCCTGGACCTGCACCGCAACGCCCGTGGTCTGTTGTCCTTCGGGCACGGCATTCACCAGTGCCTCGGCCAGCAGCTGGCGCGGATCGAGATGCGGGCGGGGTTCGAGGCATTGTTGCGCCGCTTCCCGACCCTCGCGCTCGCCGTCCCCGCCGACGAGGTCAGGCTCAAGACCGACATGAACATCTACGGCGTCCACGAGTTGCCGGTCACCTGGGACTCCTGAGGGTCTGGCTGAGCGTCAACGCGGTGAGGGCGACGGCGAATCCGGTGAGCTGCCAGCCGGTGAGTGTCTGGCCGAGCACGAGGAACCCGGCGGCCGTGGCGACGAGGGGGTTGGTCAGCGTCAGCAGGGAGACCGACGCCGGGGCGAGGCGGTCGATCCCGCGGAACCACAGCGGGTAGGCCAGCGCGGTGGTGACGATGCCGATGTAGCCGTAGCCGAGCAGGTTCGCGGTCGTCAGCGAGTCCGGGAGGCCCTCGAACAGGAGCGTCGCCGGGGCGAGGACGACACCGCCCAGGCTCAGCTGCCAGCCGGTCATCGCCAGCGGATGCTCGGGACGGCCCCATTTCTTGGTCAGGATCAGGGATACGGCCATCAGCCCGACGGCGGCGAACATGGCGGCCAGGCCGAGCGGGTCGAGGCGGGCTTCCGCCGAAAGGGTCAGCAGGGCGACACCACCGGCGCCGACGATCGAGGCGAGCACGATCGGCGCCGGTGTCCGGACGCGGAGGATCGGCAACGCGAGCAAGGCGACCAGCAGGGGCTGGAGGGCGCCGAGGGTCGCGGCGACCCCGCCGGGAAGGCGGTACGCGGCGAGGAAGATCAACGGCAGGAAGGCCCCGAAGTTGAGCATTCCGAGCACCGTCGTCTTCCACCACCAGGATCCTTGCGGAAGCCGTCTGGTCAGCGCCAGCAGGAGCAGCCCGGCCGGAAGCGCCCGCAGCGCGGCGGCCAGCAACGGCCGGTCCGGCGGCAGAAGGGTCGCGGTGACGACGTACACGGTGCCCCAGCTGGCCGGTGCCAGTGCGGCGAGCCCGGCGTCGCGGAGCGTCGGTTTCGCGGCCGCCAGCTCGGTCGCGGCGACAGGCCGTTCGGCGATGACCGCCATGATGTCTCCTCACTGATAATCTCAACGTTGAGATAAAAGCAGCGACTTCTGTCAATGTCAAGTCTCTTAATGTTGAGATGATTGGAGGGTGTCATGGCCGACGCGGTGGACGCGGTGATCGCGCTGTGGCGGCACGAGCGGCCGGACCTCGAAGACAAGCTCTGGCCCGCCGAGGTGATCGGCCGCGTTCAGCGGCTTTCCCGGATCCTCGACCGGAGGCTCAAGGAGTTCAACGCCCGGCACGACCTGGAGTCGTGGGAGTTCGACGTGCTCACCACGCTCCGCCGCTCAGGCGAAGCCGACGGCCTGACCCCCGGCGCGCTGCTCAAGGCCGCCATGGTCACCTCGGGGGCGATCACGAACCGGATCGACCGCATGGAGGCCAAGGGCCTGGTCGAGCGGGTGCGCGACAGCGACGACCGCCGCTCGATCAAGATCCGGCTGACCGGCAAGGGCCGCGAAGTCGTCGACGAGGTCTTCGAACTCCACCTGGAGAACGAGGCAGGCCTTCTCCCCGAGCTGAAACCGGCGCAGTGGGCCGAACTGATCGGCGGTCTGCGGCTGCTGCTCGAACACTTCGGTGACACGTCACTGGAGTGATTTCAGCGCGGCCGCGGCGGCGTCCAGCGCGGCATCCGGATCGACGCCGAGTTCCGTGACGGCACGGGCGTAGTCGTCCGCCGCCGCCCGCAGAAGGGCCGCCGGGCCCGGGCGGTCGGCGAGTTCGGCGACGACCGTGCCCTTGGCGCGGGCGGTGCACACCCAGCCGGTCTCCTCCAGCTCCCGGTAGACCCGGGCCACGGTGCCCGAAGCGAGCGCCAGATCCCTGGCGAGCTGCCGGATGGCGGGCAGCCGGGTGCCCGGCGCCAGCGCGCCCGTGGTGATCAACCGGATGATCTGGTCACGCACCTGACGCCACGGCGCGATCCCGAGCTCCGTGTCGACGACGACTTTCAGTGGCGTCACACGGCTTCCGCGGGCGAACGGTGGGCGAGGTGGTACCAACCGGCGAGCCCGGCGAGGATCACGGCCGCCGAACCGACGTTCGTCGCCTCCGGCATCGCCAGTGTCACGGTGGCGGCGAGCCCCAGGCCCGCGGCGACCCGCGCACTGCGGACCCGCAACGCGCCGTCCGCCGCGGTGTCCCCTGTGGACGGTCGGCGCACGGCGAGCAGGACGATCAGCCAGGTGACCGCCGAAACGGCCGCGGCCACGCCGAGCGGCGCCCACCAGCGATGGACCACGAGCCAGACCGCCGCGGCCGCGACGACCACCGCGTAGAGGATCAGCCCCCAGCCGGGAACGAGCCCGCGCACCCCACGCCGCTCCAGCCCCGCCTCGCGGCGAGCGCTCTTTCGCGGCCGTTGAGCCAGAACCTCGGCGATCAGCGCCCCGATCAGCAGTGTGGCAAGGACAAGCGACGCGCTGTCACCGCGAATGCCGGCGAGATCGGCCAGCACCGGCAGCCCGAGGAACAGCCACGGATACCAGAACCGGCGACGGCGCAGGTAACGCACTGCCTCGGCGACATCGGCCGGCGAAGGATCGCCGACACCCCATCGCCGCAGCACCTTCTTGCCCTGCTTTTCGCCCGGCCACAACAGAACCAGGATCGCCAGGCCGAACAGGCCCATGATCAGGGCGACGGCCACGATGTTGTCGAACGGCACGATCGACCTCCTCGGTCTTGTATCAAGTACATGATACAAGACCGCCGGGGCTCACGCCGGATCGGCGAGGATCCCGTTCACGTAGGTCCCCGGACGCGTGGCGGCATCCTGGCGCAGCACGGGAAGATCCGACGGCCAGTTCGCGGTGAGCGGTTGGGTCTGTCCCGGCGGGATGCTCGTCACGCGCGTCGGCGTCCACGTGCCGGAACCCGCGGCGGGCTTCAGGATCGTGACGGTCGCGGTCGCGGTGGAACCCGCCGGAACCTCGTTGTACTTCACGCCGTTGTCGACCCGGGGCAGGTGGTAGACCGGCCCGTTCGGGTCGTCGGGACCGTTCAGGTCGACGCCGGGAACGCCGTACAGCGCGCAGGTCCGGGGCGAAGTGTTCTTGTAGGTCAACGGCACGTCGACCTGCCCTTGCGCGTTCGGGCTCGGCTTGGGCGCGCCGAGCACGAGCGAGAGATCCGTTGTGGCACAACGGGGAGTGCTGCCCGATCCGGCCTGCTTCCCGGTGGCCTGAGGTTTCGTGGTCCCCTCGTTCCGCGCGGCGGAAGTCGCCGGTGGCGCGGAAGTGGCGGTCGGCGCGGCGGAGGGGGCCGGAAAGATGCGCCGCGATGACGCTGCTCTCAGAAAAGCAACCTCGGCGGCCGACGCACATCTTTCCCTTTGGGACAAGGAATTCTGCCCGTTCGGGTCACGTCCAGCCGAGCGGGGTCACCTCCGCCGCCGACGTCCACGGGCCGCGCCCGCCCGCCTCGGTGAGGGCGCGGAACCGCACATAGCGCGCTCGAGCCGGCCAGAACCGCAGGGTCTTCCGGGCGGCGTCGTCGGCAAAGGTACCCGTGGCGACGGGGCTTCCCCAAGCCGACCCGTCGGCGCTCAGGTAGACCTCGTATGCGCCGACGCGGCCATTGCCGGAACCGTCCTGACGCGGCAGATAGGCCAGCCCCGTGACAGTGCGGGCGGCGCCCAGGTCGAGTTGCAGTTCGTGGGGCAACGGGTCCGCCCCGCCGGACCACTTGGTGTGCCAGTGGGTGGCCGGATCACCGTCGACGGCCTTCGTGGCGGCGCCGGACTCGCCCGCGGTCTCCTGGCTGTCGGCCGAGCGGACGGTGGCGGCGAGCGGCCCCGAGCCCATCACCGGGTCGCTGATGGTCTCGGCACCCGTCTCGACATGCCCCGCGAAGCGGCGAAGGAATCCGCCCGGCCCCTGAACGGTCAGGTCGTACCAGCCACCCATGCCGCCTTCGGTGCTGAACCAGTCCTCCACCGTCGCGCCTTGGGCGACCGTGTACGTCCACGGTCCGCCACCCCGGTTGCCGGTGCGCACAGTCAGCTCGCACGCGGCGCCGGCGTTGGTCATCTTCAGGTACACGACACCGGAACCCGGCCGCAGCACGACTTCCGGATTCGGTGCGCCGCCGGTGGTCGCGGTGATCCGATTACCCGCGAACCGGCGAAGGAAACCGTTGGGGCCGTGCGTGGTGAGGTCATACGCGCCTTCCGGGGAACCCGCCTGCCAGTAGTCCGAGAGCGTCGCGTTCGCGCCGAGCGTGTAGCGCCAAGGCCCGTCGGTGCGGTGCGCGTTGGCGTACACGTAGAAGTGAGCGCCCGCGGTTCCGGTGTTGGCGAAGTCGATCCAGAACCGCTCGGCCGTCACCCGGCCGGAAACCTCGAACCGGTAAGGCAGGGGCCGTGCGGGCCGGATACCGGTCTCCGGAACCGGCGGCTTCTGCACGGAAGGCGGCTGCGGCTGGGTGTTCCACGGCCCGCTCGTCGGCACCGGTGCGGGCAGCGCCGGATAGCTCGCGTTCGGCGCCGCGGTGTCCAGCGCCGAAGTCAGGTCGCCGCATACGGTGCGCCGCCACGGCGAGATGTTCGGCTCGGCGACACCGCTCCACCGTTCCAGGAACCGCAGCACGGAAGTGTGGTCGAAGACCTCCGAACACACCTTCCCGCCCCGGCTCCACGGCGAGATGACGAACATGGGCACCCGCACGCCCAGCCCGATCGGTTCACCGGACACGAATTCGTCGGTCGTGGCGACGGAACTCTTGCCCTCGTCGTCGGAGAACGGCGGCGCGGGCGGTGGCATGTGGTCGAAGAAGCCACCGTCTTCGTCGTAGGTCAGCAGGAACAGGGTCTTGTTCCACACGCCGGGTTTGGAGGCGATCGCGTCGAGGATCGACTTCACCAGCTCGGCCCCGGTGTTGGGCCCCCACGCGGGATGCTCGGTCTGCGATTCCGGCGCGACGATCCACGACACCGACGGCAGCCTGCCCGCGTCGACGTCGGCCTTGAAGGCGATCGGCAACTGTTTCGGCGCGAGCCTCGCCAAACCCCTGTCGTACAGAGCGCGCTCGGTCGCGGTCAAGGTCGCCACCCCCGCGGCGAGTCCGTCGAGCAGCCGGGTCCGTTCGGCGGCCGAGGCCGAATCCAGGGCGTAGTAGAAATACTCGAGCTTCGGAAAGGCCTTGCCCGCGGAGTCCTTCACCTTCGACAGGGCCTTGGTGCCGACGGCCAGCAAACTACTGAAATAGTCCAGCGAATTGTCGCCGTAATTGTCCCATTCCTGATAGACCCGCCAACTGCGGCCCGCGGCCTGGAGCCGCTCGGCGTAGGTCTTCCAGGTGTAACCGGTGTGCCCGGGGTTCTGCCACGCGTCGTTGCCGATCGCGCGGGTCTTGCCGTCCGGTTCGAAGCCGAGTTTGCCGGTGAACAGGTACATCCGGTTCGGGTTGGTCGGGCCCATTTCCGAGCAGTGGTAGGCATCGCAGACCGTGAACGCGTCGGCCAGTTCGTGATAGAACGGCAGCGCCGAACGCTGGTGATAGGTCAGCGAACGCACGCCCTTGGCCGCGCGCCACGCGTCGTGGCGGCCCTTGTTCCACGCCCGGTGCCCGCCGGACCAGCTGTGGTCGACGTCGGCCATGAACTGGTCGTCGATCGCATACGGCAGCAGGGTTCCCGCGCCGTCGGGCTGCTGGAAGACCGACGCTCCGGACGGCAGCTTGATCGCGGCCGGATCGGCGAAACCCCGCACTCCGCGCAGCGTCCCCAGATAATGGTCGAACGACCGGTTCTCCTGCATGAACACCACGACGTGCTCGATGACTTCGAGCCCGCCCGTCGGCGCTTCCGCGGCCAGCGCCTGCCGGACACTCGCCGGAAGCAAGGTGAAAGCGGAAGCCGCGCCAGCGGCCTTCAGCAGGGTACGACGGCGCACGGAGCCCTCCAGGAACTGCGTTGAACCCGATCAAACGTGTTCGAAACTGCACCTTTTCTGCGACTACCGAGCAGATAGAAGCATACGGGCCTGATCGGTTCAAGAGTTCCGTCTGCGGGCTGCATGATCGGAGCAACAAGACGCGACTTTCGGATGGTAGATCCCGCCGCCGGTGCCGGGGTCATGAGTGTTCGGGGTCATTAGCCGTCCGGTCCGTGAAGGCCTCGCCAAGTACATGAAGGCCCCCATCCTTGCGCCTGGGTACAGGAAGGGGGCCTTCATGTACCGAACGCACCGGCACGCAAACCGTGGTGGGGGCCGCCCCCCTTGAGCGTCCCCCACCCGGTTCACCCGGCCGGAAACCGGCCGGACGTCATTTCGTGGTGTCGTCCCGACGGCCGGACAACGCCGCCACCGCGAGAAGCATGACCACGGGCCAGATCACGGCCATCGACGCGGCCCCGCCGAAAGTGATCGCCGTGACCGAAACCGCCGTCGCGATCAGCCCACCGACGGGCGACACATAACAAAAGCCCAAAGGCCCCAGAAAGAGCACCCACGACAACGCCGCCTTCACCGATTTGGCGGGCGGACGCGGAACCGGATACCGCCCCGGGCCGACGACCTCGTGGTCTTCGCCCTGATACCACCCGCCGGACATCAACGGCGGGTGCGGCGCGAAGAAGGCCGGTCTTCGGCCGAATGCCCGCGGCGTCCGCGGATTCGGTACGGCCGGTTCACGCCGGTGATCCTTCGGCCGTTTCATGACACTTTCGGCGCTGCGCATGACGTCCTCCCCCCGTCGCCGGCCCGAGGCCTGGTGAACTCACCCCTTGCCTGGCACAATTACCGGTTGCGGTGCGAAACTTCCGGGTCGTTCTGCCCACTGACCATGCTGACGAGTCGGGGGAGTGGCTGATGCGTCAAATGGAACACAGCGCGAATCCGGCCCCCGGCGATCCGGAGGGTCAGGATGACCGGTTCTCCATCGGGTGACCACGGTGGCTACGGAACCTGGGGCCGGCTGACGCCCGCGGAGCAGTCGGCTCTCCGGCGCGCGGGCCATGTGAAGGTGTGGCGGCCAGGCCAGATCCTCGCCCTCCAGGGCAGTCCGCCCACCAGTATGTTCGTCGTCCTCCATGGCTGGGTGAAGATCAGCGCCACCAACTACCGCGGCGAGGACGCGCCGCTCGCCGCCCGCGGCCCGGCGGAGATCGTGGGCGAGCTGGCCCCGATCAGCGGGCTCCCCCGGTCCGCCACCATGTCGGCGATCGACGAGGTGCGCACCCTCGTCGTGCCGAGGGAGAAATTCCTCGGCGTCCTGCGAGACCGGCCGCGTATCGCCGAAGAAATCTTCCGTACCGCGGCGATCCGCCTGCAGCAGTCCGACCGGCTGCGCCTCGAAGCGGGCGGGCCGGATTTCCCACAACGTCTCGCCGCGGTTCTCCTGGAGCTGGCGCTGCAGCACGCCGTCGACTGGACGGACGGGCAGCAGGTCGATCTCCGGTTCAACCAAGGGGAATTGGCGGGCTTCGCGCGCGTTTCGCGCAGCACCCTGATCCGGGGACTCGAAGAACTCCGGCGGCTGGGCGTCGTGCGCACCGCGCGCCAGCGCGTCACGATCACCCGTCCTCGCGCATTACGGGAATTGGCGGCCGGGCGGCCACCACCGCCCGCCGAGGCCTGATCGGTCGCGAAATCTCGGCTATCCTTGTCGAGGTTCGACTCTGGCAACCGTTCCACGGGGTGGAGGGAATCGGCACGATGAGTTCTTTCTCGGCGAACACCGAACCGGACATCGAATCGGCGTTGATCGATCTCGACGCGGTCTCCTTCACCGCGTTACGGGAGCTGGACGGCGAAGCCTTCCGCCAGTCCGCGCTCCACGTCGTCGAACGCACCCGACGCGTCCACGCGCGCTACAGAAGCGCTGCCAGCGCGGGCGGCGAGCGCATCGACTGATGCCGCCGCCCGCCGAGGCTCGCCCCGCGTTCCACCGGTTGTCGTGGCGGGACTTCGACGCGCTGGCGCGCCTTGACGGCGACGAGGACATGGCCCGGCGGTTGCGGCGGGCCGAGCGAAGCCGTCGCAAACTGCTGATTCACGCGTTGCTGACCGAGGCCACGAAGACGCCGGGCCATTCAGGTCCCCTGCCCTCGCTGGATTCCGCCTGGGAACTCCTCGCACGTGCCGAGGCACGAGCACCCCGCGCGGTGAACCGGATGCTCACCAACCCGTACACCGGAAGCTGGGCGGGTTACACGACTCGCCTGCTGCGCGACGGGATCGACGGTGTCGGTCCTTTGTGGATGCATCTGGGCCACGCGCACGCGATCGCGGCGGCCGCGGCGATCCGGGCGGAGCTCGACTTCGAGACGGCCATCCCGGCCTGGCACGGCAACGCCATGCTCCCTTCCCTCGGCATGGCGAGATTTCCCGGTACCGCGCCGTTTTCCTCGGCCATCGTGCGCGGCGAGAACGGCCGGTACTTCGTCTCGAACGCCGAAACGACGGTCCGCCTGCCCGGCTCGCCCGACACCGGCGCACCCGGCTGGTGGGGAATCCGACGGGTGCGGAGCCAGGTCGGCGCACACCGGTTCTCCCTGTTGCTGGACGATCTCGACCCCTACCGCGGGCTTTACGAACCGATCCCACCGGAACGCCTGCCTGCCAAGGAATTCGCCGATTGGCAGCGGCTGATCGACGAAGCCTGCCGTCTGATCGCCGCCCATCTCCCCGGCCTGGCTCGCATCATGCCCGTGGGGCTCGCCTCAGTGGTGCCCAAACCCCAGGTGCTCTTCCGGAATCCGAGCGCGTCGACCGGGGAGGCGTTCGGCAGCGCGGTGGTCGGCCTGCCCGCCGACGGCGCGTCCCTCGCGGAGACCTTGATCCACGAGTTCCAGCACATCGTGCTCGGCGGCCTGCTGCATCTGGTCGAGTTGTACGAACCGGATCCCGGTGAACGGATCTACGTGACCTGGCGGGATGATCCACGGCCCGTGAACGGTGCCCTGCAAGGGGTCTACGCGTTTTTCGGGGTCACCGCGTTCTGGCGCGCATTGGCCCGTGCCGGTCAAGGTCCCCGGCGCTCCGCCTTCGAATTCGCGTTCTGGCGCGAGCAGACGTGGCGCACTCTGCGGGTCCTGCGCGTGGACCCGACACTGACCGACGCCGGACGCCGGTTCCTCGACGGCATCGCCGAACGCCTCGGCCCCTGGCAGGACGAGCCCGTACCGGCGGAGGCGCGCGAACCGGCCGCGGCCGCCGGCCGGGATCACCTCGCCGGCTGGCGGGTCCGCCACCTGCGGCCGGATCCGTCCGTGGTCACCGAGCTGGCGGGGGCATGGCTCGCCGGAAGACCGAGGCCGCCGATCACCCTCGACGCCCCGGACCTTCCCCCGACGCCGGTACCGGACGGAGCCTGGTCCCACGCCAGAACGGACCTGATCCGGCTCGCCGTCGGCGACACACCGCTGTCGCCGGACGGACGTCCTCCAGCCGTACCCGGCGCCACCGCCGCCGATTTCGCCTACACCGCGGGCGACTTCCTCGAAGCGGTCCAGGCCTACCGGCGGGAACTCGCCACGGATCCCGACCGGCCGAACTCCCTGGTCGGCTTGGGCCTCGCGCTCGCCGCCCGAGGCCCGCATCCCGCCGCCCGCGCCCTGCTGCACTGCCCCGAACTCGTCCGAGCCGTGCATCGGTCCTTGCGAGCCGTTCCGCGGCCACCGACCGTGGAACAGCTCGCCGCCTGGATCGGGCAACTCGTCCCGGGCTGATTCACATCAGGATCGGGTCGATGTCGCAGTTGGCGCGGGCACCCCGGCCCGCCGCCTGCGTTCCGGGGTGGGCCTCGCCGAGGACCCGGCGGTACCGCACCAGGATCGGGTCGCGGAACGGTACGGCCTCGTCCGTCCGGCCGAGCTCGGTCAGGTCCAGTCCGAGGTTGAAGCACGCCGCCAGTACCGTCGGATGGTCTTCGCCGAGTACCTGCGTACCGCGCTCGACCGCGTCCCGTCCCAGTTCCACCGCCCGGTCGAACTCACCCAGCGCCGCCAGGTCACTCGCCAGGTTGATCGTGGCGGCGACGGCGTACGGGTGGTCCGGGCCGATGCCGGCCCGGAACTGCTCGAGGGCGCGCTCGTCGAGGACACGAGCGGCCGCGGCGTCGCCCATGAGCCGCAAGGTGACCGCCAGGTCGACATTGGCGACGAGGGTGTGCGGGTGATGCTCGCCGAGTCCGCTCCGGTATCGCTCGAAGGTCTCCTCACCGAGCCGCTTCGCCGCGGCCAAGTCACCCGAGTGACGAAGGTCGAGCGAATGGGCGAGAGCGCAGCTCATCGTGACGGAGTGGTCGTCACCATAGGCGAACCGGTACCTCTTGAGGGCGTCCGTGGACATGCTGAGCGCGCCCGCATGGTCGCCGTCCTTACGCCGGTTCACGGAAAGCAGGAACGAATGGGTCGCGCTGTCCAGCTGGTCCGGGCCGAACCGCGCGTGGAAGTTCTCCGTGAGCCTTTCCTGCTGCACCCGGGCCTGGCCGTAGTCCCCCGCCTCGCGCAGGTCCACGATCAAGGAAGCGTTGACACTGAAGGTGCGGACGTGATCGCGGCCGAGTACCTCGATCCGGCGCCGGAGGGTGTCCTGGTCCAGTTCCGCGGCGGCGCGGTAGGCACCGCTCAACCGGAGGCTGATGGCGTGCTGGTACGCGGCGTTGAGTGTCTCCGGGTCGTCCTCGCCGAACATGCGTTTGGACTTCTGGTAGATCTCTTCGCTCAGTTTGGTCGCCGCCGCGAAGTCGCCCTGCGCCCGCAGGTCGATCGTGATGTTCCGCTGGAGGGCGAAGGTCTCCTCGTTCTCCTCACCGGACACCTGAAGGCGCAGCGCGAGAGTGCGCTGATTGAGTTCCGCGGCTTCGGAGTACCGGCCGATCGCCCACAGATAGAGCCCCAGCCTCGACGAGACTTCGAGCGTCTGCGGATGGGTGGGGCCGAGGGCGTCGGTGAACCTCTTCCGAGCTTCGAGGCCGAGCCGGGCGGCCTCCTCGTGATCGCCGTACTCGAACAGGTAACGCATCAGGTTGATGTAGAGCTGACGCGGCCAGTCGTCGTCGCAGCCCAGCACATTCGCGGCGTAGGCGTGCGGCAGCAGTTCGCGGTAGCGCGCCCAGTGCCTGCTGGACTCGGGGTCGTTCGGGTCCAGCGCGGCCAGCAGCTGGTGGGCACCGTGTTGCATCCGCGCGTGCACCTGACGGGCCATGACCCGGTTGCGCAGGACCAGCTGGACCAGCCGGTGCAGCTGAAGGGTGTTGTTGCCGTGGTCGATCTTCGCGAGGCCGTACCGGTTGATGTCCCGGATGGCCCGCGCGAGTTTGATCGGGTCACGCAGGGCCGCGTCGAGCTCCGGGGAGATCGACACCCGGTTGACCCCGGTGAGCAGGTCACGCGAAATCGGCTCCGGCGAGAAAAAGGCGCAGATGTGCAGGATCTGATGCGCCGCCGGGTTGCGGGTCTTCAGCTCCTCGAACGAAACATTCCAGGCCGCGGCGACGGACACCTCGTTGTCGGGCGCCGAGGCGGTGTCGAGGATTTCCTCGACCGACTCGTCGAACAGGCGCAGATACTCCTGCACCGGCATCCCGGTCACCGCGCGCCAGGCCGCCGCCTGTTCGACGGCCAACGGCAGATCGCCGAGTTTTTCGGCGAGTTCGTCGGCGTCGGCCGGGTCGATCTCCGGACCGCGGCGTCCGAGCAACTCGACGCTTTCCTCGCGTTTGAACACCGCCAGTTCCAGCGGCCGCGCGATCCCCGCCCAATCGGAGTTGCGCGAGGTGATCAGGATTTCACCGGGACCGTTGCGCGGGAAGAACGGCAGCACGGTGTCCGGGCTTTCGGCGGCGTCGAAGACCAGGAGCCAGCGCCGGAACGGCCGTCCGGTCCGGAGTGCCTCGATGACCGCCGGAACCGCGACGCTGGCCTCGGACGCGCCCTGCAGGCCGAGCATCCCGGCGAGTTCGGTGAGACCGGCACGGATCTGGGTCGTATGCGCGGCGTCGATCCACCAGACGAGGTCGTAATCCTGGAGGTGCCGGTAGATGTACTCGGTGGCCATCTGCGTCTTGCCGATACCGCCGAGACCGTGCAGCGCCGAAGGGAGCACGGCGGTGGTACCGCTGCTCAATCGTTTGGTGAGCTGGTCGAGCAGTTCGTCGCGACCGGTGAAGTTGGGATTGCGCGGGGGGACGTTCCCGAAGACCAGCGGCGGGTCTTCGGGCTGCCGGTTGGGGAAGTGCCGGGAACTGTCCGCCGCCGAAGGGTGGACGATCCTCGTCGTCGGTTCGTTCGCGTCGGGCTCGCCGAGATGAGTCGAGCGTCCCTGTGGCACAGGTGTCGAAGCAGGTGGACGTTCGGCCGTCTCAGGCATTTTTGGGCTCACAGCCTTCTTTATTGATTCAGATTCCGGTGCGACGAGACCCCTGCCTTTTACCGCGTTGCGCAGCCGGTCGGCCCGGGACAGGTACGGTCCGGAAAGCGCGCGCATGAGCGCGCCTTCCAATTCCACATCGGCCGGGGACTCGCGGGTGAGGTCTGGATCCGGTGTGTTGTTCGGGTCGGCGATGGCGTCCCGGAGGTGACCGAGCAGCCTGATCCGGTCACCGAAATGGGTGGCGGCCACTCGGACGACACTGGCCGTTTCCGACCGTCGTGCGCCACTGAGCAGCAATTCCCGGACTGCCTCGGGAAAAGCGAAGACCCCGTCGGTGTCCCAAGTGGACTCGCCCTCCCTGAGTGCGGGAGCGTACATCATCCCCGAAAGCAAAAGTTCGAGGAGGTGCTCCACTCCCGCTTCCGGTACGAACCGCTGTCCGACCAGCTTCGCGATGTCGAGACGGACCGGTACCGCCGCGAGCAACTGCGCCAAGCGTAGCGCCGGCGGTGACGCAACACTGCGGAATCTGTGCACTCTTTCGGCGGGTGACAAAGTTACCGGCGGGTCGGCGGAATCGGACCGGGAAATCCGTTCCGTGGCGAGGACTACCGTTCCTTCGGCGGCACCGGCGTTCTCGCCGGTCATCAGTCCGGCCCACCAGCCCAGCGACCGCGGCCGCAGTTCGAGCACCGGCACCGGGACGAGGTGGCCGGGCACTTTCGAGCCGGGTTCGAGCCAGGCGTCCGCGAGGTCGCAACCCCATCTGCTGTTGGGTGCCAACGCGTTCGGGACCCGTAACCACGCCTTGTGCGGATCCATGCCGCACCGACCCCACAGCCATGGCGGCAGCAGGTGGACGATGCTCACCGGCATCGTCCTTCCCCAGCGCGCCAGCACCGGGTACAGCGCGTCCTTGTGCTGCCAGGCATCGCCGACACCGTCGGTCAGCAGCAACACGGCCCGCCGTCCCGAAGAATCCATGATCTCGTTCGGGTCGCGGGCGGGCGCACCGGGTGTGCCACCACGAAGAACGAGTCCCTCTTCGCTGTCCTTCGCGGTTTCCAGCAGCCGGACCTGAATGGTACGGAAAGCACCCGCTTGCCGGAGTAATTCGACGAACGCCGACACCCTCGGCCGCCACAACGCCATCGAGGGACCATTGTCGAGGACGAGCGTCAGGTCCAGCCAGCGCTCCTTGCTCGATCGGGTGACCGGCCACCACCGGCCGGTCTCCGCGACCCGGACGGCGGTCGCCACTTCGTCCAGGACCACATTGTCGTGTCGCCGCGAGACCGTTTCCCGTTTCAGCGATCTCAGTGCGCGGAAGTACTCCAGCGATTCGAGGAGTACCACTCCCCCCGGTCCGGTGCCGTCGACCGCGGGTTCGGGCAGCTCTCCGGGTACGGCTTCGATCGCGACGACCTGATCTCCGTCCTCCGCGGGAGCCTCGGCGCCGGCGATCCGGGACAGCTCCGATCCGGGCGGTTCCAGGGTTTCCCCGCGCTCGGCGGGAGCGTTGCGGATCCGCACTTTCTCCGGAGGCTCCTCCGGCTCCTCGGCCGGATCGGATCCGTCGGCGGCCCGCCGCGGCGAGATGGCCGCGGCCAGCCACACGATGTCGGCGACGTCGGTCCAGCTCAGGTCCTCGAACCCGAACCGCTTCACCCCCTGGGGGGAACCGGTCTTCCGCCGCTCCGCCACCGGGGCGGAACGCGAGTCGGACACACCGCCCGGCCCGTCCACGTCACCGCACCGTCAGTCGTTGCCAGAGCGCGTCCACCAGCCGCGGCCATGCCTCCTGATCCGGCTGGTACGCACCCGACGTCGCGAGGTAGACGGCGTCGAGCAGCCTGTCGGTGGGGAGACCGCCTTCCGCCTTGCTCCGTTCGGCGAACTCCCGGATGAGCCTGTCCCGGTGTTCGCCGTTCTCGTCGACCAGATGGCCCGCCACGATCGCCGCGAGCTGCTCCTCGTCCGGGTTCTCTATCCGCAATTGCAGGCAGCGGCGCAGGAAGGCGGGCGGGAACTCCCGTTCGCCGTTACTGGTCATGACGACGATCGGGAAGGCGTGGCAGGCTATCCGGCCGTCGCGGACCGTCGCGGTGCGCTGCGGGTCGGCGGTGTGCACGGTGACTTCGGGATGCCGGTTGCGCACGCGCGCCAATTCCTCGATGGAGAATTCGCCGTCCTCGAAGAGCGACAGCAGATCGTTGGGCAGATCCGCTTCGGATTTGTCCAGCTCGTCGATCAGCAGTACCCGCGGCAACCTGCTCGGGAGGAAAGCGGTGCCCAGCGGGCCGAGCCGGACGAAATCGCCGATCGGTGGTTCTTCCGCCTCGCCGCCGCGCTGCGCCTGACTGGTCGCCGCCGCCTGCACGCGGCCGATCGCGTCGTAGCCGTACAACCCGGAACTCAGCGCGGTATGGCTGGTGATCGCCCAGCGCAGCACCCTGCCGAGACCGAGTTCCCTGGCGATCCGATACGCGAGGCTCGACTTCCCGGTGCCCGGGTTTCCGGTGACCAGCAACGGACGGCGCAGGTACAGGGCGGCGTTGACCATGTTCAGCTCGCCGGCGTCGACGGTCAGCTCCGACAGGGTGAACGCGGTACCGAGACGACGCTCCGCCTCGCCGTCGTCCGGCGGCGGCACGTCGTCCTCCGGGGGCGGATCCCCGCGATACGAACGCCACGGCGGCGGCGCGGGCAGCAACTGCGCGAGATCGATGTCGTGAATGGGCCGTCCGGTTCCCCGGTAGATCCACCAATCGGGGGCATCGTGCTGAGGCGTCCGGTCGTTCACGGCCGTGTCCTGATCGATCCCGCTCATCCGCGGTATCCCCTTACAGTCGAGTCGGGATCAACGGCTGGTCCAGAACGATCACACGTTTCGGATCGTCCCACATTACCACCAGATCGTGAGCCAGAGAATTCTTGAACGGTACCGCCGCACCCGAATTCGCCAGTTTGCGGCGATCCGGAAGTTCGATGAAACCGCTGTCCGCGGCCAATACCCAGTCGAGCAACTCGCGCAGGTTCTCCGGCTCGGCGTCCGGATGCCAGAGCACCACGGGAAGGCCGCTGCGGAGCGCGCTCGTCAGTTCGTCCGGCAGGCCGCCCGGTTCCCCTTGGGGCGACGGGGGTTTCGCCAATACCAGGCCGACCCAGCGATCGTCGCTCAGGATGGCGTCGATCGGGTGATCCTCGAACTCCGCGCCTGAGGAATAGTGCAGCCGATCGGCGGCGGGGTCCTTCACCATCGAATCCCAGCGAACGTGCCATGCCCGATGCCAATGCCTCGCCCGCATCCTTTCCAAGGACCGTATTCCGAGCCGGTACCCGTAGCGCAACGGCTGGGGATGGCCGGTCTCGTGCTCCTTCGCCCAGCGCTGCACGGGCAAATTGATCAATGTCCTCGGCAGCAGGAATTCCACCGACGCGGACATGCTCTGGCCGGACCAGACGCCTTCAGTCTCCAAGATGACGTCGTCGACCCTGAACTCGACCTCGTCTATCCCGATTTCGCGCACTCCACCGAGTGACGGCGGCCAGACCTCCGGATCATCCTGCCGCCAGAACGCGAGCGTGCAACGCGTCGGATCCCCGGAAACCGGTTCGAGCATGATCAGCAGATGTAAATGGGGCCGGTCCGGAATCGGTGGCCTGCTCTGCCGCTGATGCCCGAGAGCGGGACCGAGCCGCAGTGATCGGGCCTGGTCACCGATCCAGTTCGTGATCATGGCCGCGGGCTCGTCCGCCACGTTTTCCGCGAGCAGGCCCAGAAAAGTCAGGGCCGGCGGGACACCGTCCGGCCCCGCGTTGAAGTCGGCGAGCAGGTGGAAAGCGCCCCACGCGTCGGTGATTCCGTCCAGCCGCGGCAACGGGACCGCGGGACCGAGCGCGCGGCTCACCATGACCGCCAACTGGGGGACTTTCAGCCGGGTCAGCCTGCGGTGCAGGCCGGCGAGATCCTTTCGGGGGATCAAATCCAGAACGGCGCTGTTCAGCTCGGCCAGAAACAGGTCTTCGGCGGCCACCGACGCCGGATCGGCGGATTTGGCGACCGGCGCGGTGACTTCTCCGTGCAGTCGTAAATAAGCCGTTCCGGTGAAAGTCTTCACCGAAACGGGTATCGGACTGTAGGACTCGGGCAAGAGGCCCGGGTCCCTTTCGATGACATCGGCGAAAAAACGCTGCGAACAGATGAACGCGATCATCCGGCCGGATTCCGCGAACGCGTCCTTCGCGTGCTGCGCGTCCAGAATGCGGAAAGCGATGTCGACCGCTTCACCGACCCATCCGTTGCCGTCGTCGATCACCTCGCCGGAGTTGAGGCTCACCCGGAGCCGCATTTGCGCCTGCGGCGTCCGCGTGTGGTTGTACCGGCGGAGGGCGACCGCGATGCGATCCGGAAACAGGTCGGCGACCAGGCTTTTCGTCGTTCCGGGTGGCAGCAGGACCAGCACGCCGTCGCCGCGGTCCTCGTGCGCGCAGGAATCGAAGTCGATGCCGCTTTCGGCGAAAGCGGTCTTCAGCACCTCGTACATGCCTTGGTGCACGGCGAGTCTGTCGAGCGGGTTGCGGTCCGGCGCGGTGAACCCCACGACGTCCACCACGACGATCGTGCGGTCGAGAGCCCGCGTCGGTCGCGCCACTGGCCCCCTCCCAAGGTCCACGGCGCCGACCCTCCGGCGCCGACCGCCACATTATCGCGTCGATCGGCCCGGAGGGTGCGTGTCACTTGACAAATTGGACGGGGCGGAAACGTGCTGGGTCAGGCGAGTGGTCAGGACGCGGTCAGACGCCGGCGATCTGCTGAATCCAGCTGCGGTAGCGGGTGATGTTGGTGTAGGCGGTGTTGTTCGACCGGTCGCTGGTCGAGGCGACGCCGACCTGGCGGCCACCGGAGAACATCGGACCGCCCGAGTCGCCGCCGGCGGTGATGCCGTCGACGCGGTTCGCGCAGACCGCCACGCCACCGTTGTAGTCACTGCAGTTGACCGAGTTGACCCGGACGGTGGCGACCTTCAGGTACCGGGACTGGCAGTTGATCTCCGAACCGCACTGGCTGGTCGCGCCCCAGCCGTAGACCTGGACGTTCTGGCCGACCGCGACGTTGCTCGTGGTGCCGAGCGGCGCGTAGGTGGCGTTGACCGAGCTGGTCAGCCGGACGATGGCGAGGTCCGCGCCGGAGTGGCGGGTGATGCTCGCCGCGGTGGCCATGGTGCCGCCGCTCTGCTGGTCGAGGCTGCCGATCCGGAACGTGTAGCTGCCGCTGCCGGCGACACAGTGCTTCGCGGTGAGGATGTACTGCGGCGCGATGATCGTCGCGCTGCAGTTCTGCTGCCCGTTCACGAACAGCCGCGCCGCCCACGGCCCGCTCTGCGCGTACTGGCCTCCGATGATCATCGGCTGCACGCCCGAGGGCTCGGCGGCGGTCGCGGCGGGGGCGGTCGAACCGAGCAGCGCCATGAAGGCGGTGCCGGCCAGCAGGACAAGAGAGCGCAGTCGCATGTTCCGACTCATTTCTGCGGCGGGGTTCCGGCCGCTTCAGTGGGGACGAACGCGCTGATTCTGTGTCGTGCCAAGGGAACCCGGAAACCGACGAAAGTTCGCGCGGGCTACCTATTTATTTCCATGACGGACGGCGGCGGTTTTTGAGTACCCGGCGAAGATCATTAGGTAGTCATTCGCCGAGCAGCCGCCACGCGGTGAGAGCGAGCCTCGCCCTGGTCAGCCCGAGCGGATCGGTCAGGTCGACGCCCAGGCTCCTGCCGATCTGGGTCAGCCGGCGCGCGACGCTGCTGTGGTGCAGGTGCAGGGAATCGGCGGCTTGACGCACCGAACCCGTGGCGCAGTAGGCGTCCAGCGTGCGCAGGTCCTCGGGATCCGCCGCCAGCTTGGAGATCGCGACGACGTCGGCGTTGGCGCGCGTGTCCTCTTCCGGGATCCGCGCGAGCAACGCCAGCGCTCCGAGGTCGCCGTAGTGGATCACCGGACGGCGCGCGGTCGTGAAGCGCAAAGCGGTCCTGGCGTCCTGCCAGGACCGATGCGGGCACGCGGTCTCTCCGATCCCCGCCCGGACGTCCTCCGGGAAACGGTCCGGATCCACCGCGGTGGCGAGGATGATGCCGACGTCGGTGAGGGACGCGGCCTTGACCGGGCGGCCGGGGCAGATCAGGCTTCCGATTTTTTCGAGCGGGAGCCCCGACCGGACGGCGACCACCCGGATCGGCGCGTCGGCGGGGAAACCCAGCAGCCGCAGGGCCCGGGTCCTCGCGGCGTCGTCGCCGTCGGCGCTGATCACGAGTTCCACCAGCGCCGGATCGGCCATGGTGGTGCGGGCCGGCCCGTACCGCTCGACGACCGTCGCCACGGCGATCGCGAGCCGGTCCAGCACCGCTTCGTCGAGGGCGTCGGGTGCTCCCTCGCGTTCCAGCCACACCGTGCCGATCTCCTCGTCGTCGAGGGTGATCGCCTCCGTGATGGACGCGGGCGCGGAGGCCGGCCCGGCTTCGCGGCCGTCCGGCGCCATGCGGAGGGTGCGTCCCGTGCTGTGGAGCCGGATACCCGCCACGCATTCCGCCAGTCCCGCGGTGGCGCGCGCGAGCGCGGGGAGGTCGACCCGCCGCCGCATCAGGGTGTCGTAGAACATCACGACCCGGATCGCGCCCTCGACGTCGGGATCCAGATGCGACAACCGTGCGGCCAGTGCCTCCATGTCCGCGAGCGTACGCGGCGATCGTCGCGCGAAGAGGCGATCACGCGCGACGGATGGCGGCCGCCTTCCGGCCCGGGAGCCGGGAGGATCGTGGTCATGGATCCCGAACTCGAAGCCTTCATCGCCCTGTTCCCGCAGGCGAAACTCGACGACCCGGTCGCGGACCGCGTGAGCTTCACGAAACTCGCCACGTCCGTGCCGCGGCCCGACACGTCGGCCATGGAGGTCGAAGACCGGACGGTGCCCGGCGAACCCGGCGTCCCGATCCGGATCTACCGGCCGCGGGAGGCACAGGGCGCCATCATCTGGCTGCACGGCGGCGGCTGGGTCATGGGCAACCTGGAGACCGAACATCCTTGGGCGGCACGGCTCGCCGAAGCGTCCGGCGCGACGGTGATCTCGGTCGACTACCGGCTGGCACCGGAAAACCCGTTCCCTGCCGCGTTCGACGACGTCTACGCCGTGCTGAACTGGACGGCGGACCACGCGGCCGAACTCGGAGTCGCCCCCGACCGGATCGCGATCGGCGGGCACAGCGCGGGCGGCGGGCTCGCGGCGGCGACGGCACTGCGGGTCCGCGACGAAGGCGGCCCGCCGATCTGCTTCCAGCTGCTCAACCAGCCGGGGCTCGACGACCGGCAGGAGTCGTGGTCGGCGCGGAACTTCACCGACACGCCGTGGATGAACCGAGCCAAGATCACCGCCGCGTGGGGGCACTACCTGAACGGAAAGCCCGCGTCTTCGCCGTATGCCGCCCCTTCGCGGTCCACCGACCTCTCCGGCCTGCCGCCCGCGTATGTGGCCTCCGCCGAGTTCTGCCCCAACCGCGACGAGAACATCGAGTACGCGCTCCGGCTGCTGCAGGCGGGGATTTCGGTCGAACTGCACCAGTGGGCGGGCACCTTCCACGGGTCGCAGGCCATCCTGTCCGCCGAGGTGTCCCGGCGCCAGATCGACGAACTGGGCGGCGTCCTGCGCCGCGCCCTGGCCTCGTCATGACGGCACCCACGACCGCTCGGTTGCTGCGCCCGTTCGCCGGAAGTTTCGCCGCGGTCGTCGTTTTGCAGGTCATCGGCGCCATCTCGGGGTTGGCGCCGCTGCTCGCGGTCGTCGAACTGGGCAGGGCGCTGCTGGTGCCCGGCCCGGCCGACGCAAGCCGGGTGTGGACGGCGGTGGCCGTGGGCGCGGCCGGGCTGTTCGTCCGGCTGGTGCTCACGGCCGCGTCGTCCGGGATCGGGCATCTGCTCGACGGCCGGGTCCAGCTCACGTTCCGCCGTCTGCTGGCCGAACGCCTGGGACGCGTGCCGATCGGCTGGTTCTCGAGCCGCCGCACCGGTGAACTGGCCAAGGTCGTCGGCGAGGACGTCGGCGCCGTGCACCCGTTCATCGCCCACACCCCCGGCGAACTCGTGTCCGCCTTCGTCGTCCCGCTGGTGTCGCTGGTCTACCTGCTCACCATCGACTGGCGGCTCACCTTGATCACCCTGATCCCGGTGGTGTTGGCGGTGGCCATGGTCCCGTTGATGATGACGCCCTCCCGGCTGCGTGAGCAGGAGGAGTTCGACCGGGGTATGGCGGGGATCTCGGATTCGGTCGTCGAGTTCGTCCAGGGCATCGCCGTGGTCAAGGCGTTCGGCGGCGCGGGCCGCGCCCACCGCAGGTTCCGCACCGCGGCGGACGCCTTCGTCGCCACCTTCACCCGGTGGGTGCACGGCATGGCCGGGCCGGCGGCGGGGATGCAGCTGGCGCTGTCGCCGCCGTTCGTCCTGCTGGTGGTCCTGGTCGGCGGCACGCTCCTGATCACCGGCGGCGGCCTCGCCCCGGTGGATCTCCTGCCGTTCCTGGTACTGGGCCTTGGCTTGACCGCACCCGTCGCCGCGCTCGGCCACGGCTTCGACGAACTCCAGGCCGCCCGTCGCGCGACCGGCCGGATCCGCGAGGTGCTCGGGGTCCCGTCGCTGCCCGAGCCGTCGGATCCCGTCGCGCCGCGAGGCCATCGGGTGGAACTGCGCGGCGTCCGGTTCGGTTACGAGGCCGGCCGCGAGGTCCTGCGCGGGATCGATCTGGCGCTCGAACCGGGCACGGTCACCGCGCTCGTCGGGCCGTCGGGCGGCGGGAAGTCCACTTTGGTCACTCTGCTGCCGCGGTTCTTCGACCCGACGGACGGTTCGGTGCTGTTGGGCGGCGTCGACCTGCGCGAGATCGGCAGCCGGGAGCTGTATCGCAAGGTCTCCTTCGTGTTCCAGGACGTCCGCCTGCTGCGCGCGTCGGTCGCGGACAACATCGCGCTCGCCGTACCGCACGCCGATCGCGAAGACGTCGTGCGCGCCGCCCGGCTCGCGCAGATCCACGACCGCGTCCTCGAACTGCCGCGAGGCTACGAAACGGTGCTGCACGAGGAAACCGGGCTCTCGGGCGGCGAAGCGCAGCGGATCTCGCTGGCCCGTGCGCTGCTCGCCGACACGCCCGTCCTGGTACTCGACGAGGCCACCGCGTTCGCCGATCCGCGTACCGAACTGGCCGTGCGCCGGGCACTGACGACGGCGCGCGCCGACCGGACGGTCCTGGTCATCGCCCATCGCCTGGAGACCGTCGTCGACGCCGACACCGTCGTACTGCTGGAGAACGGCACCATCACCGAACGCGGGAAACCCGCGGATCTGCTGGCACGGAACGGGAAGTTCGCCGCCTTCTGGCGTTCGCACCGCTCCGCCGAACCACTGGGGGAACCTCGATGATCCGGATGTTGCTGAGCGTCCTCGGACCCGGCCACGCCCCGCCCGTGCGGCGCACCGTGGCACTGATGACGGCGACCGCGATCGTCGAAGGCCTGTCCTACGCGTTGCTGGTCCCCCTGCTGCGGGCCCTGCTCGGGAGCACCCCTGGCGACGCCGTCCCCTGGCTGATCGCGTTCGGCGTGGCCTTCTCGGTGTTCGCGATCCTGCGTTACCGCGCCGATCTTTCCGGCTTCCGCGCCGGGACGACGTTGCTGCGCGGGATGTACCACCGGTTCGGCGACCATCTCGCCCGGCTGCCGATGGGCTGGTACAGCGGGAAACGGGTCGGTGAGGTTTCGTCGCTGGCCGGACCCGGTGTCCTGCAGGCGATGGGCGTGATCGCGCATCTGCTGGCGCCGTTCATCGCCGCGTGCGTCACCCCGCTGACGATCGTGTTCGTGATCCTCGTCTTCGACTGGCGGCTGGGGCTGGCCGCGCTGATCGCGGCGCCGGTCGTGGCGGCCATCCAGGTCTGGACGGGCCGTTCGATGGCCGCCGCCGACGAAGAGGCCGCGGAACGCGAAAACGAGGCCACCGGGCGGGTCATCGAATTTCTGCGGGCGCAGCCGGTACTGCGCGCGGGCGGGCGCACCTCGGAACGGTTCCGGTTGCTCGACGACTCGCTGCGGGACCTTCAGCGGGCGAACCGCCGGTCCACGCTGTCGGCGCTGCCCGGTGTCGTGGGGCTGACGTTCACGGTTCAGGCGGTGTTCACCGGCCTGCTGATGCTGGGCGCGTTCCTCGCGCTCGGCGGGGGTATCGGGGCGCCCGAGGTGCTGACGATCCTCGTCCTGGCCGCGCGCTGCGCGGATCCGCTGCTCTCGCTGACCGATATCGGCGGTAAGCTCCGCGGCGCCCGTTCGGTGCTGACGAGGCTCGACACGCTGCTGCGGACCGAACCACTGCCGGAACCACCGGACCCCGCCCGGCCGGAGCGGCACGACCTCGAATTCGAATCCGTCGTCTTCACCCGCGGCGGCCGCACGGTGCTCGACGGCCTCTCGCTGACCGTCCACGAAGGACAGAAGCTCGCCGTCGTCGGGCCTTCGGGCGCCGGGAAGAGCACGGTGCTGCAGCTGCTCGCCCGGTTCCACGACGTGGATTCGGGAGCGGTCCGCGTCGGCGGGGTCGACGTCCGCGCGATGGGCACCGAGGACCTGATGTCGCGGATCGCGATCGTCTTCCAGGACGTCCACCTCTTCGACGGCACGATCGAGGAGAACATCCGGCTCGGCCGTCCGGACGCCGACGACGCCGAAGTGCGGGCCGCCGCGACGGCGGCCCGGCTGGACGAGGTGATCGAACGGCTTCCCGGCGGCTGGTCCGCGAACGTCGGCGAGGGCGGGGCGCTGCTGTCCGGCGGGGAACGCCAGCGGGTCTCGATCGCGCGTGCCCTGCTGAAGGACGCGCCGATCGTGGTGCTCGACGAGGTGACGTCGGCACTGGATCCGGTCAACGAGACGGCCGTCCACGAAGGAATCGAACGGCTCATGGCCGGCCGGACCGTGGTGCTGGTGGCGCATCGGCTGCGGACCGTCGAACGCGCCGATCACGTGGTCTTCGTGGACGGCGGCCGGATCGTGGAGGAGGGAAGCCACGACGAGCTGGTCCGGCTCGGTGGCCGGTACGCCGGGTTCCTCGAACTGCAAATCGCTTGACGCCACGCGGGAACGGCAATGCACTGTGCCGATGAAACCTGGGCCGATGAAGACTGGGCCGATGAAGATCCGCTCCACGACCGCCGAGGACCGCGACGTCTTCGTCGACACGATGTTCACCGCGTTCGCCCGTTTCCCGGACACCGCGGGCGAGACCTGGTCCGCGCTCGAACTGGACCGCGGCCTGCTCGCGGTGACGGAGGACGGGCGGCCCGTCGGCACGGCCGCCGCGTACTCGTTCGAGCTCACGCTGCCCGGCGAGGTCGTCGTCCCGGTCGCTGGGGTGACCGCCGTCGGCGTCCTGCCCTCGCACCGGCGGCGAGGGGTGCTCAGCGCGATGATGCGGCATCAGCTCGCCGAGTTCCGGGAGCGGGGCGAGTTCATCTCCGTCCTGCTGGCGTCGGAGGCGCTGATCTACCGGCGGTTCGGCTACGGCCCCGCGACCTACACCGGGCGTCTGACAGTGCAGCGCCATCGGGCCGCCTTCGCCGGCGGGACGGCCGTTGGCTCGATCGAGGTGCTACGCCGGGCCGAGTGCGGCGAGCTCCTGGAGGAGATCTACGACCGATATCGCCGCGCCCGGCCCGGCGCGCTGTCACGACCGCACCGCTGGTGGTCCTTGGGCGCCGGGCAGCCGCCGATCTCCCGGGCGGCGCGCTACATCGCCGTTCACCGCGACGCCGACGGCAGCCCGGACGGGTACGCCTCGTACTCACTCACCGAACCGAGCACCTTGACCGTCGACGAGACCATCGCCGTCGACGACGAGGTGTCCACGGCCCTGGCCCGGTTCATGCTCGAACACGACCTGACCACCGAGGTCGTGTTCAAGCACTGCCCGCCCGATCATCCGCTGCGGTGGCAGCTCGAGGACTTCCGGGCCGGCGAAGTCGGCGACGACACGGACTGGCTCTGGGTGCGGCTGCTGGACGTGCCGCGCGCGCTCACCGCACGCGGATGGTCCACCGACGGCGAGCTCGTCCTCGACGTCGACGACCCGGCGCTCGGCGAGCGCGGCCGGTACCTGCTCACCGTCCGGGGCGGTGAGGCGGACTGCGTCCCGACCGACACCGAACCCGACCTGTCCCTGGACGTGAGCGACCTTGGCTCGATCTATCTCGGCGGCACCGCCCCGAGCCTGCTCGTGCGGGCCGGGCGCGTCCGGGCCCATCGCCCTGGTGCGGCCGCGCTGGCCGACGCTCTTTTCCGTACGGAGCGTTCGCCGCACTGCCTGCACTGGTTCTGATCACGCGCGAGCACACCCGCGCGTGGCCGTACGGCGGCGACAACATGACGTCCGTCGGCGAAGCTGACCTGATACACCTGTGCCCGGGCGGCCGCCTAACGCGCGACGGCATAGGTGAGCAGCAGCGCACCCGAAGCGAACCGTCGGTCATCGACGAGCGTGAGCGCCGTCTTCGCGTACTCGCCATCGAACAGCCGCGTCCCGCCGCCGAGGAGTACGGGGTTCATGACGAGCCGCACTTCGTCGAGCAGCCCGAGCCTGGCGGCGGACGTCGCGGCTCCTCCCCCGGCGAAGAGCGCGATGTCACCTTCGAGGCCGGCGAGCGCCGAGGCGTCTTCGAGCACGTGGGAGTTGTGCCAGTCCGTGGACCGGAGCGTGCGCGAAAGGACGTACTTCGGCAGTTCGTGCATCCGGCGTCGCTGCGTTGCCGAGACCTCGTCTCCGGCGGTCGGCCAATAGCCGGCGAGGTCCTCGTAGGCCCTGCGACCGAAGACCATGCCGTCGATCGACTCCAGCAGCTCGTCGATGTGGCCCTGGAACTCTTCGTCGGCGAACCGCCAGTCGATGTCGCCCGCGGCGTCGGCGATGTAGCCGTCGAGCGAAACGTTGATATGCAGGAAGAGACGCCCCATGTGAACTCCTCGCGCTGACTTTTTGAACAGCTGAACAAGAAGTCAAGGTACACTTCTTGAACGCACTGTCAAGAAGTCGTACGATGACGCCATGCCACGTACGGGACGGCCGCGATCCTTCGACGAGGACCAGGTGATCGGGGGCGCGCTCGACGTCTTCTGGCGGCGGGGTTACACGGCCACGTCGATGCGCGATCTGAAGGAGGACCTCGGCATCCTGCCGGGAAGCCTGTACGCCGCGTATGGCGACAAGCACACACTCTTCCTGCGAGCGCTGGAACGCTACGCGGGCGGCGCCGCGAACCAGGCTGACGCCCTCGCCGAAGGCCCTGTTCTCACACATCTGCGCGAACTTCTGCTCAGCGTCCTCGAAGCGGCACGGGAAGCGCCTGGACGCGGGTGCCTGCTGGGCAACACCGCCGCCGAACTGCTGCCCGCGGACGAAGCCGCCGGGAAGATCGTCCACAGTGGATTCGAAGCGTTGGAAACCGGTCTCACGCAAGGGCTCGAAGCCGCACAGCGTTCCGGCGAGATCCGCGCGGACATCGACTGCGGAGCGCAGGCGCGGCTCCTGCTCGTCGTCATGCAGGGCCTGCACGTGGTGGCCAGGGCGGAGACGGATCCACGCCGGCTCACTGACGCGGTCGACGCCGCATTGGCGCCCTTGACCGCGAAGTGACCCCTGGGCACACCGGCGCCGGTGTGCCCAGGAGCCGGATCACTCCTCGAAACCTTCGCCGCCGCCGTCGAAGGCGTCCTCCATGACCTCGCCGAGGATCATGCCGCCGACCACACCTGCCGCGGCGCCGGCGACCACGCCGCCCATCCCCGGTCCACGCCTGCCGTGGTGCCCGTGATGACCGTGGTGGTCGTACTCGTGGCCGTAGTGCTCCTGGTGCCCGCCGAACATGGCGTGCCCGCCGCTGGACTCGGCGACCTTGGCCAGCCAGCCGTCGATGGCCGCCGCCCAGTCGGTGCGCAGGGCTTCCTCATGCGACACGTGGAAGCGGCCGAAGGAGTCGCCGCCGGAGCGGAACATGCCACCCCGCCGATCGGCCTCCAGCACCACCACGAGGTCATCCGGGCTCGCGACGAAGGTCAACTCCACCTGGCTGACACGACCCGCGTAGCGCGACGGCGGGAAGAACTCGATCTCCTGGAAGAACCCGAGCTCCTGCCGGACTCCGTGCAGCCGCCCGGCTTCGACGTCGGCGCTGCGGAACGAGAAGCCCAGCTCGCCGAATGCCTCCAGCACCCGGTCCTGCGATTCCAGCGGGCCGACGAGCACCGGGTCGAGGTCGCCCTTGTCCGGCGCGCCGGCGATGACGAGCTCGGTCCGCACACCGACGACCATGCCCGGCAGCTCACGTCCGCCGACCGCGCTGATCGGCGTCTCCCACGGCAACGCGAGCTGGAACGGCACGGTGGTCAGCTGGCCCGCCGTCACCTTCACCTTGCGGCCCGCGCTGACCCGCAGGAACTCCGCTGTCCCGGCGCGCTCGTGATCGCCGTGCTCCACCTCGACCCTGGTGACCAGCGAAAGCAGGATCTCCTCGATCTGGGCGTCGCTCGAGCCGCCCTGGATGCGGACCTGGCCGGTGATCACCTCGCCGGGAACGGCGTGCGGTGAGTCGAGCACGGTGTCGACGGACGGGCCGCCGACCCCGAAGGCGCTGAGCATCCGTTTGAACATCAGGGATTTCCTCCGCTGGCTGCTGGAACAAGAAGGGGTACCGGAACACTTCGACTACTACCGAGATTCGTCGCGGCACGCCAGGTAAAACGGGTTAAAACCCCCTAAACGGGCGCGACGTCACTACCCTCTCAGATCGGCCTGACGGACGTCGTGGAGGTGGATGACGTCGTCGCAGGACCGCCCGGGCGAGACGGCCGGGGTCGACCGGGAACCGGGGGTCAAGGGCGAGGGCGGCCCGGGCAGTGTCCAGGCGTGCGCGGACAGGCCCTTCGGATCCGCGAGGTCGACGACCCCGATTCCGGCTCTCTGTCATAACGCCCACCCCTTCGCTCCGATGTCTGAGATGATCATCGTCCGCGGACCGGGGTCTGCGCGCTGGGGTAAAGCTCCTACTTGGGGTGAGGAAAACCCCACCCACGAAAAAGCGGGTGGACCCCGCCGCCGGGGTGTGGGTCCCGGCGGCGGGAATCCACCCGCGTTTATCTCCCTCCGCAGCGGCTGTCCGTCACTCCGCGCGCCACAACGCGGGTGTGGACGGCGGCTCCCAGCCGGGCTGGGCCGTGTGCGCCTGCAAGCACACGTAACCGCGACCGCTGTAAGTGACCCGGGCGCCCGCGGAATAGCCGGTTCCCGCCGCCCAGGTCGACCCGCCGGGCGGGTTGGAGGTCGAAGTCGACGTCGTCGGCGTCGTACTGGTCGGCCGCGAGGTCGATGTCGGCGTCTGCGGCACATTCAGCACGAAGTCGAACGCCGCCTGCTTGCCGGGAGGCTGATCGCGCACGGTCATCAGCAGCCGCGGGTCGAAGATCGAGTCGGTGTTGTTGCGCGGCTCGTTGGGGAAGTAGAGCTGCGTGGTCAGCACCGGCCTGCCGGGTGCCTGGACCTTGACGTGGATGTGCCGCGTACGGCCGGGGTACAGGCCGGGCACGATCGTGCTCAGCGAGAACGCGCCCTGGTCGTTGGTGAACTGGTGACCGCGGAAGGTGTACCCCACGTTGTCGTAGGCGCCGTTGACGTCCGCCTGCCAGAAGTCCAGCAGCGCCCGCGCGATCGGAAGACACCCGAGACCGAAGACGTAACCGGAGACGGTGAGCCTCGTCCCTTGCGTGTTCGGCGTGACGAGCGACGTCCGCTGCGGGGAATTCGGCTTGAAGTAAGGACCTTCGGTCTGCGGCGGGGTCGGGTCGTCACCGTCGTCACAGGCGGGGGTCAGCTCGGGTGCCTGACCGTTCGCGACGGAGGTGCGCGCGAGGGCGGGACCGCCGATCAACGCGACCGGAGCCGCCACACCCGCGGCGAGCGCGGCCTTCAGCACGGTCTTCCGGCTGAGCTTGTGTTCTTCGTCCATACCTGCTCCTCGTGGGGGCTTCGGGAATCACCCTCGACGGTATGGAGAAGATCAGCTGCGGACGATGGACTGAGCTGGTCAGTCGTGGTGAATCTCCGGGGGCGCGTCACCGGTCCTGCGGTAATCGCCGGGGCTCAACCCCGTTTCCCGCCGGAAGAACCGGCAGAAATACGCGGGATCCGCGAATCCGACCCGGCTGGCGACCTGCCGCACGGTGAGATCCGTGCCGCGCAGGAATCGTTTCGCCTCTCGAGTCCTCGCCTCGCGCATCAGTTGTGCCGCCGTCCGGCCGGTCGCCGTTTTCACCGCGTCGGTGAGATATCCCGGCGTGACCCCGATCCGTTCCGCGAGCGCGCCGACCGACCAGAGGCCCAGATCGGGCCGGCCGAGCAACCGGGCGAATTCCGTGCCCACCGCCTGCGCCCTGGCGGGCGGGCGCGGGTCCGCCAGTCCCGGAAGGCGTCCCGCCCGCACGATCAGCACGTGCATCAACGCCCGCAGCACCGAATCGGTACCCTGGCCGCCACAACGGAATTCCTCGTCGAGTTCGGCGACCAGCCGCGCCGTCTCCTCGGCCGCGCGCTCGTCGAGCCGCCACGGCTGCTGGCTCAGCCTTCTCAGGGTTTCGCGATCCGACGGATGTTCGAGCAGGAAATCGTCGGTGAACAACACGACGAATCCGCTGAGATCGCGGGCATCCCAATGATGCACCTGCCCCGGTGTTATGACCGCGAGTTGTGGCGGCCCCAATTCCCAGCGGGTGAAATCGATGACGTGGTCGCCGGTACCGCCGGTGACATGGACTATTTCGTAGAAGGTGTGCCGATGCGGGAACGCCGCCCGTGACATCGGCCCGATCGTGTCGAATGTGCCGACCGTGAAAGGCAGGGCGTCCGGCGCGCGGACCTCCAGCCGATGCAGTGGCAATTCCCCCGCCTTCGGTTCTAGGCAGGGCGTCCTCGGCAACACCGTCGTTCCGCGCATGGACCGGTCCCTTTCACCACACTGGGAATAAAAAGTCTAGACCAATAACCGGCCGTCGGCTGCCGACGGAAGTCGCTTGTCGCCGTCGGGGTACAGTCGCGATCATCGACGCACGTCCGAAGGGTCACCACGCGATGTCTCCCACCAAGTCGCGCGGTCGGGCCTGGTGGCCGGTCGGCGCGTTCGCCGCGCTGGCGCTGGCGTGTGCCGTGGCGTGGGCGACGACGGGCGCTTCCCACAGCGATCTCGAAATCTACCGCTTCGGCGTCGACACCCTGTGGAACGGCGGCGACCTCTACGGCGCGTTGCCGCTTTCCGACGCGGGCATCCCCCTGCTGTTCATCTATCCGCCGTTCGCCGCGCTGGTGCTCACCCCGCTGGCCCTGGTGCCCTGGAGCGGTGCGGTGTTGCTGCTGTTCGCGCTCAGCCTGGCCGCGCTGGGAATCACCTTCTACGGGATCGTCCGCACGCTGTGGCCGTCCGGGGATCGGCGGAAGGCGCTGCTCGTGGCGTCGCTGGCGATCACGCCGGCGCTCTTCCTCGAACCGGTCCGCCAGACGCTCGGCTTCGGCCAGATCAACCTGCTGCTGATGGGTCTCGTCGCGGCCGACTGCCTGCTGGCCAAGGGCCGCTACCGGGGCATCGGCGTCGGCCTCGCAGCCGCGATCAAGCTGACCCCCATGGCGTTCCTGTTGTTCTTCCTGGTACGCAAGGACTTCCGCGGCGCGCTGACCGCGTCGGGCACGTTCGTGGCCGCGTCCGCCGTCGCGTTCGCGGTCGCCCCGGAGGCTTCCGCGCGGTATTGGTTCGGCGGACTCGCCGGGGCGTCCGGCATCAGCGGCACTTCGTTCCACACCAACCAGACCCTGCAGGCCGTGCTGGCGCGATTCGGCGTCGAGGGCGCCGCGAAACCGCTGTGGATCATCCTCACCGGTGTTCTGCTGCTTCTGGTGACACTGACCATGTACCGGTCGGCGGTGGTGCCGGCGCTGCTGCTGAACGCGACGTTCGCCCTGCTCATCTCGCCGACGTCGTGGTCACACCACTGGGTGTGGATCGCCCCGGCGCTGTTCACCACCGCCGCCTACGTGGTGCTCAGGCGCCGGGCGGTGGTTTGGCTCGCCGTCACCGGCGTAGTCGCCACGATCTTCGTCGCGGCGCCGTTCCGGTATTTCCCCGCCTTCGACCGGCCGGGCCAGACCTGGACGACCACCCAGCAGTGGCTGGGGAACTGCTACGTCGTCGCGGGCCTGGTCTTCCTCGTCGTCGCGGCCGTCATCGCGCTGCGGAAAGGACCCCGATGCTCGACCTGAGCGGCACCACGACCCTCGTCACCGGCGCCAGCGGCGGCATCGGCCACGGCATCGCCCTGCGCTTCGCCGAAGCGGGCAGCGCAGTCGCCGTGCACTACCACCGCGATGAAGCCTCCGCGTTCGCCCTCGTGGAGCGAATCCAGAACGCGGGCGGCACCGCCAAGGCGTTCTCCGCCGACCTCACCGACGACGGCGAATGCCACCGTCTCGTGGCCGCCGCCGCGGCATGGACCGGACGGCTGGACACGTTGGTCAACAACGCCGGAGTGCAGCCGATAGAACCCTTGCCGGAGATGTCGGCGGAAAGCTGGCGCGCCGTCCTCGACGCGAACCTCACCAGCGCGTTCTCGTGCACGCAGGCCGCGGCCGAGATGATGGACGGCGGCAGCGTCATCCACATCGCCTCGATCGAAGCGGCCCATCCCGCGCCGGGGCACGCGCACTACAGCAGCGCGAAGGCCGCCCTGGTCATGCACGCCCGCGCCGCCGCGCTCGAATACGGGCCGCGAGGCCTGCGCGTCAACGCCGTCTCCCCCGGCCTGATCGACCGCCCCGGCCTCGGCGACACCTGGCCGGAAGGCGTCCGCCGCTGGGAACAGGCCGCGCCTCTCGGGAGGCTCGGCACCCCCGGCGACGTCGCGAACGCCTGCCTGTTCCTCGCGTCGCCGCTCGCGGCGTGGATCACCGGGCACAACCTGACCGTGGACGGAGGCGTCTCCGCGCATCCCACCTGGTGATCACGGGTTCGCTCGCTTGCTTCACGTTCCCTAGTGGCAATTCGGCTCATGTTCAGTTTTTCGCCGTGGCTCGATCCTGTGCTTCATCATTTCCGGCGTCGACACACGGAGCTCGCGCAGGAGACGTGCCCTTCAGGGCTGCGTTGGCCTGCTCCCCTACGACCCGGATCCGGGTGTGTGAGCGGTTGGGCGCCTGCTGGCCTGCGGAGCGCCCTCAGTAGGGCAGACGGCGCCGCGGCAGCCCTTGTCAGCCCAGCAGCGGATGTCGGCGGCGGTCAGTGCCTCGATTATCCCGTGGGCACGGCGGCCTTGATGTCGTGCACAGCGCCGGGCAGGGCGGGCGAGGCCCACAACAGACGGCCGAGCGAATCGACCAGGACCTACACGTTCATCCCGTGTTTGCGGTGCTTTCCGGAGTAGAAGGGGCGGTCGGCGGCGATCCGGTCGAACTCCAGGAGCGTGCCGTCCAGGATCACAAAGGCGATCCGCCGGGCCTGCCGGATCGCGTCGGCCAACTTGGGCGCGAGCAGGTCGACTGCTTCGCGGAGGTAGCGGTAGGCAGTGGCCACGCCGATCCCGAAACTGGCGGCGAGGCGTGCGCAGGTATCCCCGCGGCGCGCAGGTGCGCGAGCACGAGCAGTGTCTGGCGAACGCCGTTGCAGGTGCCCCGGCGAGGAGCCGCAGGTGCGAACTGGACAGGTCGATTGCGGATGAGTAGACAAGCATGGCGAAGTCCCTGGTCGAGCGAGTGACCTTGGACCGACGAACTCCAGCCTGTCGCACCAAGGTTGGTAAGTGCTCACTGCCTGACGGGTGATGTTCAGGGCACGATACTGGCCTTCATGACTCCAGCGAACCGCCCGGACAAAGTCCACTTGAGGGCGTTCACCGAGGCCGACCTCGCCTTTCTCGACCGCCTCTGCACGGATCCCGATGCGCTCGGCGAGTTCGAGTGGCCGGGATTCGGTGATCCGAGGGCACGCCGCAAGCGATGGGAGATCGACGGGTATATCTCCGCCGAGTCCGCGGCGGTTGCGATCGCGGGGACCGACGACACGGTTGCCGGCATCGCCACCTGGAAGCCTCGCGGCTTCCCCTCGGGTGTCACCTACGAGATCGGCGTGGGGGTGCTACCCGAGCATCGTGGACAGGGGGTGGGCACGGTGGCGCAGAGGCTGCTCGTGGACTACCTGTTCGGCCGCACGACTGCGAACAGAATCGAAGCCCTCACCAATGGCGGTAACGTCAGCGAGCAGAAAGCCCTCGAACGCTTGGGGTTCCGCCGGGAAGGGGTCATGCACGGCAGGTCCTTCCAGCACGGCAAGTATGTCGATGTGCTCGTCTACGGTCTGCTCCGCTCAGAGCATTGTCCCGGAACGCCATGAGCACTCCTCCCAACCTGTTCAGAGTGAGGCTCACGCAGTCTCGCTTCGCGTTCTTTAAGCCCTTCGCGATCTTAATAACGCTTCGGTTCTTTAACCTCCTTCGCACTCTTAAGCGCGCTTCGCTTCTCGTTTTAAGCAATTTCCTTTGTTGGTCCGTTTGGGCTAGCGCAGGTGTTCGACTCGGGGTAATGTCGGTGTCGTGGCCAGCGACGATGCACCTTCAGGGACGTCCACCGAGTGGTGGCGCGTCGACACCGCGACGCTGCATGCCCGCAAACAAGAACTCGAAATCCTCAAGCGCCGGGCGGATGCGGAACAGAACGCGATCCTCGCGGAAATCAATTCCCGCGGTATCCGTGGATGCAGCGGGCATGCGACGCTGGCGGCACTGATTTTCGAGGACTTCCTCGTAACGGACAAGGAAGCCAGTGACCGCGCCGACCGGGTCCTGGCGCTGCACCCCGGCCCGGCGATCGGCGGCGACCCCGAACCACCGTTAGCCCCGTTGACCGCCCAGGCCGCCGCTGAGGGCGTGATCGGGGGGTCGCAGATCGACGCGATCATCCGCACCCTCGCCCGCATCCCCACCGCCGTCGCCGAGGAGGACGTGCGGGGCGGGGAGAAGATCCTGGTCGAACTGGCTCGCCGGGCGGGGCCACGGCAGATCGCCCGCGCCGGACGCCGCCTGCTCGACACACTCGACCCCGACGGCAAAGAACCCCGCAACGAAAACCCCAAAGACACCCGCCCGGAGCTACGGTTCATCAAACACCGCGACGGCACCCTCGGCGTGAAAGCCAGACTCGACCTCGAAACCTACGCCCGCCTGAAATCCGACCTCGACCCCCTGGCCAAGCCACACAAGGCCATCGACGGCGTGCGGGACTCCCGCACCCAGGACGAACGCTACGGCGACGCCTTCACCGACTACGTCCGGCTGAAAACCACCAGCCGCAACCTCCCCGGACAAGCCGGAGAAGCCACCCACATCCTCGTCACCATGTCCTACGAGGATCTGATCAACGACCTCGGTGAGGCGCACTTGGATTTGGTGGGGCCGATCAGCGCCACCGACGCGAGGATCCTCGCCTGCGACGCACGGGTGCGGCCCGGTGTTCTGGGTACCGCAGGCGAACCGTTGGACATCGGGCGGTCGAAACGCACCGTGTCACTGGCCCAGAAATACGCGCTCACCCTCCGCGACGGCGGCTGCGCCTTCCCCGGCTGCGACATGCCCGTCCCCCGCTGCACCGCCCACCACATCGTCTTCTGGCGACACCACGGCGAAACAAAGATCGACAACCTCGTCCTGCTCTGCACCAAACACCACCGGCTCATCCACCACAGCACATGGAAAGTCCGCATCGCCCAAGACGGACTCCCCGAATTCACCCCACCTGGCTACCTCGACCCCACCGGCACACCGAGACGGAACACCATGCACCTCAGGACCTAGGCCGAACCTTGCAACCTCCGAAATCGAGTCGGCCCGGCGACGCCGGGCCGCGACATCGGCCGGCGCGGCTTCGACGTCGGACCACGTGGCTCCATCTCTCCGGCCCGATCGCACCGGAGACCGGCCGGCCACGCCCTCTCGTAGCCGTCGCCAGTCAGAACCGCCCACCGGAACCGCCGCCATCCAGAACCGCAGCTTTCCAGGACCGGCGCGGCAAGCGAGACAGGCGGCCGGAACATCACCGGCTCCGGATCTCGGCCCCATGCCTCAGGTTCGTCACCAACGCCGTCGACTTTCCTGTGACAGCGGCGGCGAGCGGCCGTTCGAGCCCGGGAAGGCGTGCCACGTGAAGAAGCAGACGACGCGCCTGGAGCAGGAATCGGTCGGCGGGCAGGAACCATCGCGCGCCACGGCGGGCGACATGCTGCTTTTCGGTTACCACCGGGCGGACCAGGTTTTCGTACTCCGCGAATGCGGTTTCGATCGAGGTCGACCGGGTGAGTTGTTCGGCCAGCACGAACGCGCCCGTGATCCCCAGCGAAGCGCCCTGTCCGGCGAGAAGGGAGACGGCATAACAGGAATCGCCGACGAGAACGACCCGGCCACGGTTCCATGACGGCATCTCGATCTGCGCGACCTGGTCGTAGTACACCTCGCTGGAAGGCGGACACAGCGCGAGCGCTCGAGGGACCGCCCAGCCGAGCGAACCGTAGGTCGCGCGGAGGGCCGCTCGCGCGTCGTCCGGCAGGGCCGGATCCGTGGTGCGGTGCACGGCGTACGCCGCGAGCTTGCCGTCGCGAAGACCGTAGAAACCCATCTGCATCCCGATCGTGTCGGTCAGGCAGAACCGCTCCCCCACCTGCGCACGAATTTCCTCATCCTCGAAAACGAAGGCCGCCGTATGAAACCCGAGATGACTCAAGAACCGGCTCTCTTCGCCGAAGACCAGCCGCCGCACGGTCGAATGAATCCCGTCGGCCCCGACCAGCAGATCGGCTTCGAGTGTTTCGCCGTCCGCCGAAGTGACCCGCACCCGGTCGCCGAGATCCTCGACTCCCGTGACACCGGCACCGAATCGGACGTCCACTGTGGACGGAAGTCCGGTGTGCAGGACACATTCCAGATCCGGTCGCATGATGCTGCAGAGCCTGCCCCGCACCGATTTGGCGAACCGGACGTAGTCGATGGCCGCCCGGCGGCGACCACCCTCGTCCAGCAGACTCGCCTCGTTCACCCGGTACGCCGCGGCTTCGACCTGAGGCAGCAGGCCCATCTCCTCGACGGCGTCGAAACCGGGGCCGAAGAAGTCGATCATGTAGCCCTGCTCGCGCGGTCCCGCGGCCCGCTCCAGCACCACGACCTCGACGTCCAGCGTCGCGAGCCGGTGCGCCAGCGCCAGCCCGGTGATCCCGGCACCGCAGATCGCCACCTTCATGAGGGTCCTCCCTTTCGGTTCAATCGACCAGCCTGCGCAGGACGGCCGGTGAGACATCGCCCGACCCCGGCCCGAGTGCCCGATGCAGCAGAAGCCCGTCCACCGCCGCGAGAAGGACCGCGGCCGTGCCCTCGGCGTCGGCCACCCCATGTCGCGCCAGCCAGCCGCCGAGCCGGGTACGCAGATCGGCGAGCAGCTCGCGGATGCCTTGGCGCAGGGTGTCGTCGCGGGTCGCGGCGAGGTAGGACTCCGCGAACAGCAACGACATCGGGTCGATGCCGGAGTAGCCACCGACCGACGCCAGCAGCGCGTCGACCGCGTCCGCGGGCGTTTCGACGGTTTCCAGTGCCGGTTCGAAGGCGAGGGCGACTTCGCGCATCGCCCCCAGCACGGCCTCGATCAACAACGCCTGCAGCGAAGGGAAGTGATAGTGCACGACGCTCGGCGTGACACCCGCGCGTTCGGCCAGGATCCGGGTGCTGACCGCGGACCAGCCGAGTTCGGGCACGAGCGCGACGGCCGCTTCGAGCAACCGCCGACGAACGAGCTGGCCGCGCGCCGCGGCCGGGGATCCTGCCACCGGTTCATCTCCTAGGGCGTTCGTCCTGTACGACTGCCCTGATCGTATGCCCGGATTCGGCCATGGCGCAAACCCGGTGGTCAGGCCGCCTTGAGAAGCTCCACCACGCGCTCCGCGGTCGCGACGCTGGACTGCGGGTTCTGTCCGGTGACGAGATTTCCGTCGACGACGACGTCGCTCGACCAGGCGGCCGCCGGAGTGACGATCGCGCCTTGCTCGCGAAGCCGGGTCTCGACGAAGAACAGGCTCTTGTCGCCCAAGCCGCCCTGCCGCTCCTCTTCGTCGCTGAACGACGTCATCGTTCGGCCGGCGAAGGTGAACGAGCCGTCTTCGCCGCGCGCACTGAGCAAGGCGGCGAGTCCGTGGCAGAGCGCGGCGATGGTCTTGCCGCGCGCGTCGGCGTCGTTCAGCAGGGCGCCGAGGTCGGCGTCGTCCACCAGGTCGGTCATCGGACCGTGCCCGCCCGGCAGATAGACGGCGTCGTAGGGGTCGGGGGAGACATCGGAAAGCTTGAGCGGCGCCGAAAGATCGAGTCCTTTGAGGTATTTCGCGAACTTCGCGCCTTCGGCGGGGTCGACGCCGCCGCGTTCGTCGAGGCTGACGGGATCGACGGTCGGGCGGCGTCCGGCCGGGGTCGCGATCTCCACCCGGTGACCCGCCGCGGCGAGCACCCGATGCGATTCGGCGACCTCTTCGGCCCAGAACCCGGTCGGGTGGTCGGTGCCGTCGGTGAGCCTGACGTGGTCGGCGGCCGAGACGATCATGAGGATCCGAGCCATGACTGTTCCTTTCGTTGCTCCGGGGCGATGTGCCCCTTGCCGGCTTCAACCAGGTCTTGCCCGCGCGTACTCCGCCGCAGCGGCTACGATCCATAAGATTTCTTATGGAAGGTGACTTGCATGCCCAACTTGGATCGGCTGGCGACCTTCCTGGCCATCTACCGTCAAGGCTCGCTTTCCGCGGCCGCCGCGGAGCTTGGCCTGACCCAGCCCGCGGTCACCGGGCAGCTGCTCAAGCTCGAGGAGGAGCTCGGCGAGCAGCTGTTCGTCCGGTCACGACAGGGCGCGGCGCCGACCGCCCGCGCGGCCGAACTCGCCGCCAGGATCGGCACCCGCATCGACGAACTGCGGGGCGCGCTGACGGCAGGCGACGACGACGTCCAGTACCGCGAACGGGTGGCGCTGGGCGGTGCGAGCGACGGTATGGCGACACGGTTCCTGCCCGCGCTCGCCCCGCTGACCGAACGCGGGATGCGCATCACCGTAACTCTCGGGCTCGCCGACGAACTCCTGTCCGCGCTCGAAGCCGCGCGCCTGGACCTCGTCGTCTCCTCGGTCCGCCCCCGGCAGCGCGGCATCACCGCCATTCCGCTGATCGACGAGGAATTCGTCCTCGTCGCCGCTCCTGCCCTCGCGCGGAGCGTCGATCCCGCGCTGCTCACCACCGACCCGGTGCCGGCGCTGGCCCATCTGCCCTTGATCTCGTACGCCGACGATCTGCCGATCATCCGCCGCTACTGGCGCAGCGAATTCGGGCGACGGCCGCCGAACCGCGTCAGCATGGTCGTTCCCGACCTCCGCGCGATCCTCGCCGTCGTCGTCGCGGGCGCCGGGGTGAGTGTGCTGCCGCGTTACATCGCCGCCGCCGCGCTCGAAGCGGGCTCGGTCTCGGTCGTGCACACCCCGGTGGTGCCGCCACTGAACACGATCTACCTCGCCCACCGGTCGGGGACGACGCGGCCGGTGGTGACCCTCATCCGCGACAGGCTGCTGGAACGCGCGCGCTCCTGGGGATCGCTCTGAAAGTCCCGACGCGGCAAAAATGACCTCTTTTCGCGTCGGAACGGTCGCGAGGCTTGCTCTTCTCACCGCTTCTTGGAGGAAACATGGTCTCGAAACCCCGCCTCGCACTGGGAATGCTCGTTTTGGCCGCCTTGGCGGGCGGGCTGCTCGCATTGCTCATCTCGCTCGACGTCGGCGCCTTCTGGGCAAAGACGCTGCCGCTCGTCCTGCTGGCGGGCGGGGCGGCGTTCGCCCAATCCCTCGGCCTGTTCAACAAGGCACCGAAGGATTAGGGACCGGTCCCCGCACTCGCCGTTAGCGTCCTGCCCGTGACCGAACTGGGTGCCTACGTCGAACGCTTCGAAACGAATTGCCGCAGGCGTGCGCTCCGGGGTGTGGCCGCGATCGTGCTCGGCACGCCGATCGCGGTCCTCGGTGTCGTCGTGTTCGTGCTGGGCCAAGAGGCCGGAGTTTCCGGCGGCGAGATGATCATCGGCCTCGTCATCGGCTGCGGGCTGGGGCTGGTGCTGATGGGCGCCTGGGGCTGCTGGCACGCGATCAGCAAACGGGGCGAGATCTTCACCTTGTACGAGCAGGGATTCGTGCACACCTGGCGGAAATCGACCACCGTCGTGCCCTGGAGCAGGGTCGAGGTGGCCGTCGACCACGCCAAGAAGAACGCCCTCGCCAAGGCGTTCGGCGGCGATGTCGGCTGCCTCGTCAAACTCACCGACGGCCGGAAGATCCTCATCAACGGGTTCACCGAAGGCGCCGCTTTGCTGGCCCACAACATTTTCGAGGCCGTCGGGCGGCGTCCCGGCTGAGCGCCGAGTCAGACGCGTTGCGGCGCGAAGGTCCGGCGATAGTCCTGTGGGGAGACGCCGACGATCTTGTGGAAATGGTGCCGCAGCAAGGCTCCCGAGCCGAAGCCGCAGCGGCGCGCGACCTCGTCGATGCTCATCGTCGTCGCCTCCAGCAGCGACCTCGCGTGCAGAACCCGTTGTGTCGAAAGCCATCGGTGCGGCGTGGTGCCCGTCTCCGCGACGAACTTGCGCGCGAAGGTGCGCTCGGACATCCGGGCCCGGCGGGCGAGATCGGCGACCGGATGTTCGTGGGCGATGGTGTCGAGCATCCAGGTGAGCACCGGCTGCAGGCTGTCCCCCGTGCACTCCGGGATCGGCACCTCGACGAACTGGCGCTGTCCGCCTTCCCGCTGCGGCGGCACCACCATGCGCCGCGCGATCGCGGTGGCCGCGGCGGAGCCGAGTTCGCGCCGGACCAGATGCAGGCAGGCGTCGATGCCGGCGGCCGTGCCCGCGCTGGTGACGATGTCGCCGTCGTCGACGAAGAGGACGTCCGGATTCAGCTGCGCCTGCGGGAACCGCTTCCGGAACGCCGCGCTGTGGCGCCAGTGGTTCGTGCACCGCCGCCCGTCGAGCAAGCCGGCGGCGCCCAGCACGAACGCGCCCGTGCAGACCGAAAGCAGCGTGGCGCCACGCTGCGAAGCCGCCCGGAGCGCGTCGAGTACCGCAGGCGGATACTCGTCACGTACGTCACAAGCGGGGACGACGACGAGATCCGCGTCCTCCGTCGCTTCGAGCCCGTGTTCGGGGGTCACTTTGACGCCGTGGCCGAGGCTGAGCGCCTCTCCCGCCCGCTCCCCGCACACGCGGAAGTCGAGCAGCGGCACTCCGTCATCGGTGCGGTCGTAGCCGAACACCTCGCAGACGACACCGAACTCGAAGGCGGCGAAATCGTCCAGCAGCACCACGGCGACGCTTTTCAGCATGGCCGGAGCATAGCTGGCAGGATTTTGCCGCACAACGACAGAACTGCCACTTCTGGCAGGATCTCGGGTGGCGCAAACTTACTGCCATGACCGCAATCATTGTCACCCTCGCCCTGATCGCCCTCGTCGGCTACCTCCTGGAGCGCAACCACACGCGCCAGGGACGCCCGGACGCCGCCGGCGGAGACCCGCTCGGCCGACCCTTCTGGAGGGGCGGCGCCCCGGTCTGAACTCCCTCGAAACTGAGGGGTTTGTTGGCCGGTAAACGGCGTTTTCTTCGTCCTCTCCCGTGGAGCGCGGCCGTGCAGGCCGGGTGCTGCCTTCCCCAGAGCCCGTCGCTCCGAGTCCGCGGGCTGCGAGGAAATCCTCGCCAAAGAACCGCAGTTCAGCGTGTCGTGAGCGCCACGTTCCCCGCCGAGAACACTTAGCAGACCCGCATCCGCCGAGGTCAAACCCATAATCACGGGTTTAAACCACTTCGCCCGTATTTTCTGCCGGTTACCAGTTTTCTGGTTAGGGTGCAGTGGTGCAAACGGGTTAACATCGGGCGGAAGGAGAGCGCGCCGCAGGCGGCGCGTCATTGAACATGAGTTCGCAGGACGGTAAACAAGCGGAAGAAGAGGTCGTCGCGGAGACCGCGACCGACCTTGCGCACGCACCGGACACGACGGGTCCGGGCCACCCGCCCGATGAACACGTCCCCCTCGACCTCGCCTCCGAACGACCCGCCGAGACCGACCGGACCGTGTTCGGGGTGGCGGCGGTGCTCGCGCTCGCGATCATCGTCTGGGGCGTGCTGGCCCCGGAAAACCTGGCGAGTGTCGCGTCGACGCTGCTGAACGACGCCGTGATCCCTTACGGCGGTTGGGCTTTCGTGCTGACCGCGAGCGGTTTCGTGCTCTTCGCGGTCTGTCTGGCCATAAGCCGCTACGGCCGGATCCCGCTCGGCGGGGACAAGGAACTGCCCGAATTCCGGACCTCGTCGTGGATCGCGATGATGTTCAGCGCCGGTATGGGCATCGGCCTGATGTTCTTCGGGGTGTACGAACCGGTCTCCCACCTCGCGAGTCCGCCTCCGGGTACCGCGGCCCCGAATTCCGACGAAGCCGTCCACACCGCGATGGCGACGACGTTGTTCCACTGGACCGTGCACCCGTGGGCGATCTACGCGGTCGTCGGTCTCGCGATCGCCTACAGCACCTTCCGCAAGGGCCGCACCCAGCTGATCAGTTCGGTGTTCGCGCCGCTGATCGGCAAGCGGCGCACCGAAGGCCCGCTGGGCAAGGCGATCGACATCATGGCGATCTTCGCCACGCTGTTCGGTTCCGCCGCTTCACTCGGCCTCGGAGCGCTCCAGGTCGGCGGTGGCATGGGCGCCGTCGGCTGGATCGACGACCCTGGCAAGGGCCTGCTGGTCGCGATCATCGCGATCCTCACCATCGCGTTCATCGCTTCGGCGGTTTCCGGTGTGGCCAAGGGCATCCAGTGGCTGTCCAACATCAACATGGTGCTCGCCGCGGTGCTCGCGGTGTTCGTGCTGGTGGTCGGGCCGACCGTGCTGATCCTCAACATCGTGCCGGGCGCCATCGGCGACTACTTCCGCGAGCTGGCGGAGATGTCGGGCCGCACCGGGATGACCGGCGGCGAGGAGATGCAGACCTGGCTCGGCGGCTGGACGGTCTTCTACTGGGCTTGGTGGATCTCGTGGACGCCCTTCGTCGGCATGTTCATCGCGCGGATCTCGCGCGGCCGCACGATCCGGCAGTTCATCTTCGGTGTCATCGCGATCCCGAGCGTCGTGAGCCTGATCTGGTTCGCGATCTTCGGCGGCGCGGCGATCAGCAGGCAGCGAGCGGGGACGGACATCGCGGGCGCGGGCAGTGCCCAGTCGGCGACGTTCGAACTGCTCGAAACGCTGCCGTGGTTCATCCCGATCGCGATTCTGGTGATGATCCTGGTGTCCATTTTCTTCGTCTCCGGTGCGGACGCGGCGTCGGTGGTGATGGGCACCTTGTCCCAGCGCGGCAGCGTGCATCCGAAGAAGACCGTCGTGATCTTCTGGGGTGTGCTGATGGGCGCCGTCGCGGCGGTGATGCTGCTGGTCGGCGGCAACAAGGCGCTGACCGGTCTGCAGAACCTCACGATCCTGATCGCGGTGCCGTTCGTGTTCGTGATGGTCGGGTTGTGCGTCTCGGTCTGGAAGGACCTGCGCAACGACCCGCTGATGAAGCAGGAAGACGCGATGATGTTGTCGCTGAAGGAACTGCACGAGGAACGCACCAACAGCCACGGTGGACGCCGTCGCATCCTCGGCCGTCCGAAACAGCGCACCTGACCTCGTAAGTACATGAAGGCCCCCATCCTTGCGCCTAGGTACAGGATGGGGGCCTTCATGTACTTCAGGCGCGTCCGATGGCGACGAAGGCGCACAACGCGAGGTAGCCGAAGTCCAGCAGTGCGATCATGGGTTCGCGGCGACGCAGGCGCACGACCATCGCGCCCGCCATGACCAATGCAAGCCCGAGGGCTGCCAGCGGCACGAGTTCCGGCGCGATGTCGAGCAGGGCCGGCAGGATCAGGCCCACGGCGCCCAGGATCTCGACCAGCCCGATGAACTTCACCGTGCCGGAGCCGAACTCCAGCACCCATCCCGCGGCCGATCCCGCCTTGGCGATCGTTTCCCTTCGCAGGACAAGTTTCCCTACGCCGGACACGAAATACATGACGGCCAGCAGCCAGGCGACGACCCACAGCGCGGTGTCCATCAGTGCCCCGCGAACTGGCCGGGCGTGTAGTCGCCCGCCGGCTGCCGGGTGATGACGTTCAACCGGTTGAAGGCGTTGATGAGGGCGATCTGGGTCACCAGCGCGACGAGTTGCTCGTCGTCGTAGTGCTTGGCTGCGGCCGCCCAAACCTCGTCGGTGACACCGCTGCCGTCGGCGAGACGGCAACCCTGCTCGGTGAGCTCCAGCGCGGCGCGTTCGGCCTCGGTGAAGACCGTCGCCTCGCGCCAGCACGCGACCAGGTTCAGCCGGGTCGTGGTCTCCCCCGCGTGCGCCGCGTCCTTGGTGTGCATGTCGAGGCAGCCCGAGCAGCCGTTGATCTGGCTGGCCCGGATGTTCACCAGTTCCCTTGCCGCCAAAGGAAGTTCGCTGCCGTCGAGGACCTTCGCGGCCGAAACGAGGTGCTTCACCAGCTTCGGCGCGAGAGCGGTCTTGAGGAATTCGAGCCGTGCCTGCATGGGATTTCTCCTTCTCGTCGGTTCACTTACTTCGACGAGGAGGACTTCCGAGAGGTAACACCCATGGCCGCGAGGCGACGCGGGTCACTCACGGAATCGATTTCGACGATGCGGCCGTCGACGATGGTGCAGGACATCACGCCCAGCAGCTTGCCGGTCCGGCTCCACGACACGATCCCCGGTTTGCCGCCGACGAGCGCGGGACGTGTGGTGACGACGGCGCGCGCCCCGCGTTGGACCCGGGTGGCGACCTCGGCCGCGCCGAGCCGCACGACCTCGCCGTGCCGGCTCCGCGAGCGCCATGTCACGTCGGGGTCGAGCATCTCGACCAACCCTTCGAAGTCGCCTTCGCGCGCGGCCGCGAGGAACGCCTCGACGACCGCGTGCTGCCGGGGTTCGTCGGCGGGGCGCTGTCCCCGGACTTTCCGGCGGGCCCGGCTGGCGAGCATCTTGGCCGCGGCCGCGGATTTGCCGAGGATCTCGCCGACCTCGGTGAACGGGACCCCGAACAGGTCGTGCAGTACGAAGGCCAGCCGCTCCGCCGGGCCGAGGGTGTCGAGCACCACGACCAGCGCCACCCCGACCGACTCGGCGAGCAGCGCGTCCTCTTCCGGCGAGTCCTCCAGCACCAGCAGTTCGGGCGGCTCGTCGTAGGAATCCTCGGGGCGGGTCTTGCGGGAACGCAGGACGTCGATGCAGACGCGGCCGACGACCGTGGTCAGCCAGCCGGAGAGGTTGTCGATCGCGTCGGCGTCCTGGCGGGCCAGCCGCAGCCAGGCCTCCTGGACGGCGTCCTCGGCGTCCGCGCGCGAGCCGAGCATCCGCTGGGCCACGGCCACCAGACGCCCGCGCTGCTCCTCGAACGCGCTGGCCAGGGCTTCGCCGGTCATGTCGATACCTTTCTCGCGCCGAACCCGTCATGGACATGACGAGCGCGACGCGAGAAAGGTAACCGACAGCCGGCTCAGACGTCCCGGATCGGCGTCTTCACGGTCTTCTTCATGCCGGGGTTCTTCGTCTCCGGCTTCTTCTGCGGTTCCGGCTCCGCGGTCGAGCCGCCGATACCGGAGTCGATCGCCGCCGTGACGATCAGGTTCCGCTCGTCGGACGAGATGACCTCGCCGTCGAGAAGCTCCTGCGTCACCGCCCGCACGTAGGTCACGAACTGCTCGTTCGACGCGTAGTCCGACTCGTCGTCGATCACGTCGTTGATCGTGCAGCCGTTGCCAGTGTCGCGGTTCTCGACCTGGCTGTCCGCCGTGCCGAGGATCACGGTGTCCCGGACGTCGGAGTCCGGGCACGCGTCCGGGCCCGGCGGCGCGGCGACGATGGTGAACGCGCCGCCCTGTTCCGCCGAGACGTTGCCCGCCTTGTCCGACGCGCGGTAGGTCAGCGTGTGCGTGCCGAGCTCGGTCACCTTCACCGGCGCGGTGTAGACCGTCCAGGCCCCACCGTCCAGTTTGTACTCGATCTTGTCCACACCGGACCCGGTGTCCGTCGCGGTCAGGTTGATCGTGGCGTCCTCGATGTAGGACCAGCTTCCGTCCAGATCACCGCTGACCACCACCGAAACGGCGGGGGCGGTGCTGTCGTCGCCTTCGACGATGGTGAACGCCGCCGTGCCTTCCGCCGAGACGTTGCCCGCCTTGTCGGTGGCGCGGTACTTCACCGTGTGCGCGCCGACGACGGTGAGCGCGAGCGGCGCCGAGTACGTCAGCCACGGGCCACCGTTCAGCTGGTACTCGACCTTGCCGACACCTGAACCGGCGTCGGTCGCCGTGAGGGTCACCGTCGCCTTGCCGACGTAGTTCCCGGCCGTGTCCTTGGTCCCGGTCACCTCGGAAGTCACCGTCGGCGCGGTGGTGTCACTGCTGACGATGGTGAAGTGCGCCATGCCCTCCGGCGAGACGTTGCCCGCCTTGTCCGAAGCGCGGTACGAGACCATGTGCATCCCCGGCGCGGAGACCGCGACCGGAGCGGTGTACGCCGTCCACGCGCCTTCGTCCACTTTGTACTCGACCTTGTCGACGCCGGTGCCCGCGTCGGTCGCGGTGAGCTTCACGGTGGCGGTGTCGAGGTAGTTGCCCGCGGTGTCCTTGGTCCCCGTCACCTCGGCCGTCACCGTCGGCGGTGTTTTGTCTCCTGGGTCGCCCGTGACGACGGTGAACGACGACATCCCTTCCGGCGAAACGTTCCCGGCCTTGTCGGAAGCGCGGTAGTGGACCATGTGCGACCCGGCCGTCGAGACCGCCACGGGTGCCGTGTACGCGGTCCACGCGCCGCCGTCGAGCTGGTACTCGACCTTGTCCACACCGGACTGGCTGTCCGACGCGGACAGGTTCACCGTCGCGGAACCGACGTAGTTCCCGGCGGTGTCCTTGGTGCCGGTCACGTTCGCGGTCACGGTCGGCGGCGTGGTGTCGGGGGTCGGCTCGCCGGTGACGACGAACTCGCCCATCATCTTGGTGTGGCCCTGGATCGTGCAGTAGTACCGGTACTTGCCCGGGGTCAGCGTGACCGTGGCCTCGTGCACGCCGTTCTTGTCGTCGTAGGGGTTGGCGACGATGTTCAGGGTGACGTCGTGGTTGTAGCCCGGCGTCGACGTGTCGAACGTCAGCGTGTGCGACATCGTCGAACCGAGCTCTTCGGTGTTCTTGAAGACGATCGTGGTCTCACCCGCCACCGCGGTGGACGGTGCGCTGAGGTAGTGGTCGGTGCTGTCGCCCGCGGTCCATTCCAGGGTCTGGACGGGGGCGGCGGAGGCGGGAGCGGACGAGCCCGGAAGCACCAGGCCCGCCAGTGCGAGCGTCGCGGCCACCAGGGCCACGACGAGGGTTCTTGGGGACATCGCAGGGAAACCTTCCGTACAAGGGAGACCGGCCGGGCACGCGAAGCCGCGCGCCCGGCCGGCTTTCGCGCTACAGCTGCCGCACCCGGATGTTGCGGAACTCCATCAGGTCGTTGTCACCGTGGTTCTGCAGACCGATGAACCCGCTGACGAACTGCCGGAAGTCGGTCGACGGGTCGCCCGCCCGCGACGAGTTGATCCCCGGCGCGTTCTCGAACTCGTTGATCACGACACCGTTGCGGATGATCGTGTACTTCTGCCCGACGACCTTGACCTCGTACTCGTTCCAGGTCCCCTTCGGCTTCACACCCGCCTGGTCCAGCGGCCGCGGGTCGAAGTTGTAGATCGACCCGGTCTTCTGCGGCTCACCGGTGGCCCCGTCGTACAACTGGACCTCGTGACCGCAGTAGATCGCGACCCAGGCCTGCGACGTCCTCGCCGAGCCGACGGTGCCGCAGCTGCCCGGCGGACGCTGCTCCAGCGGGGTGCGCGGATCCGGGAACCGGACGAACACACCGCTGTTGGCACTGCCGGTCGGGGCGATGTCCTTGAACTGCAGCTTCACCGAGAAGTTGCCGAACTGCCGTGCCGAGTACCACAGCATCCCCAGCCCGCCCGACGGTCGCAGTGACCCGTCCGGCTGGATGGCGAACTGCCCGGACGGCGCCTGCGACCAGTTGCGGAACGATTCGGGCGTGCCGTCGTAGATCGCGTCGTAGCCGGTGACGCCCTTGTTGCCGATGGGCGACGCGGCGGCCGCGGCGTTGATCTTGTCCGACTCGGCCGCGTTCAGCACGCCGAGGTCGCCAAGCCGGTCCACGGCCTGGGTGACGTGGTTGACGAAACCGGCGTGGGAGGTCCACGTGCTGTCGTCGTCGATCATGTCGTCGACCGTGCAGCCGCCACCGGCGTTGCGGTTGGTCACCCCGGTGTCGGTGTCGCCGATCGTCACCGTGGCGCTGGAATCCGCCACGAGACAGCCGACGCTCACCGAGTTCCGCGTGGTCACCGTCTCACCGTTCGCGTAGGTCACGGTCAGCTTGGCGGTGTACAGACCCGTGCGCGGGTAGGTGTGGCGCGGGTCGGGCTGCGTCGAGATCGTGCCGTCGCCGAACTCCCACTTGTAGGAGACGCCGCCGGACTTCGACCCGGTGAAGGCCGCGGTGAGCGGCTTGTTCTGCACCATGGTCGACGACGCCGCCGCGGACGGGGTGGCCTCACCGCCGGTGTAGCTGATCTTCAGCAGCTTCTGGTTGTTGGTCAGGGTGAAGAAGCCGCCGCCGTAGTCGAGCGCGTACAGCGCGCCGTCCGGCCCGAACTTGGCGTCCATCCACTGGTTCAGCTTGGTGTCGCCACCGCCGGTCGGGATGATCTGCCGCACGGTCTCGGCGAACACCGGCGGATCCTGCTTCGCGACACCGCTCGGGTCGAGGGTGACCGCGATCCGGTTCTGCCCGTTGCTCTGGTCACCGATGAACCACTTGTCGTTCCAGTACGACGGCCACGCCACCCCGCTGTTGGTGTTGACCAGCTCGCGGTGATACGTCGGCCCGGTCATGACCGCCTGGCCGCCGCCCTTGAGGTAGGGCTGCGTGTAGGTGGCCTCGGCCGCGTTGTACGTCGGGACGGAGCTGTTGGGCCGGTTGGGGAACACCGGGCCACCGCCGTCCGGCGCGTACCAGATCATGTTCTTCTTGATCGGCGGCAGGTTCACCAGGCCGGTGTTGCGCGGCGAGGTGTTGACCGGGTTGTCGCAGTCGTACCAGCCGGTGAGGACCGCGGCGTCGGTGCTGCTGCGGTCGCGGTACGGCTGCTTGTTGCCCATGCAGTACGGCCAGCCGTGGTTGCCCGCCTCGGTGATGACCGTGGCGGTCTCGTACTTGGCCGGGCCGAGTTCCGGGCTCGGCGAGGACGCGTCCGGGCCGACCCACGCGGCGGTCAGCCAGTTGGTCTTCTTGTCGACTTGCAGACGCGAGATGTTCCGCACGCCCATCACGTAGATCTCGGGCCTGGTCTTGTTCCCTGGGTCGTTGGCTTCGGGGAACAGGTTGCCCGCCGGGTTGGTGTACGTACCGTCGGCCTCGGGGTGGATCCGCAGGATCTTGCCGTTGAGGTCGTTGGTGTTACCGGCGGTGCGGCGCGCGTCCTGGAACGAGACGCCCTTGTAGTCCTGGGTCCAGTTGTTGCCGGAGTACCCGTTGGAGCCCTGCGACGAGTTGCTGTCACCGGAACCGATGTAGAGGTTCCCGTCCTTGTCGAAGTCCATCCCACCGCCGGCGTGGCAGCAGCTGTGGACCTGGACGTCCCACGACAGCAAGTCCTTGCGGGTCGCCTGGTCCAGCGTCTGGTTCTTCAGGTCGTAGGTGAACCGCGAGACCGTGCGCTTGCCGATCCGCTTGTCGATATCGACCGACGCGTGCGGCATCCAGTAGGCGTACATGAAGCCGTTCTCGCTGAACTTCGGGTCCAGCACGAGACCGAGGAGGCCTTCCTCGTTCTTGACCAGTTCGTCACCGCTGCCGCGGTTGCCCATCACCTTCAGCGTGGTGAGCAGCTTCGGCTTCTTGGTGACCGGATCCCACTGGTGGATCGTGCCGCAACCGGCGCCGATCTCGGGGTTGGTCCAGTCGTTCGGCGCGGGCACGACGTTGCCGGCACAGGCCGCGCGGCCGATGTAGAAGACCCGGCCGTTCGGCGCGATGGTGAGCCCGTGCGGCTCGCCCATCTGGTCCAGCTGGCCGGGCTGGTTGATCCCGGTCAGGCGTTCGACCTTGTAGTTGGCCGCGATGCCCGCCTTGCAGTCACCGCGCACCATGCCGGTGGTCCACTTCAGCGCGCCGAGGATGTGGCTGCGGAACTGGGCTTCACCGTAGCTCGCCTCGGTCCGGCCCATGCCGCTGTAGAAGGAGCGGCCGCCGTCGTAGTCACGGCACCACGAGATCGGGTGGAAGGCGCCGTTCGCGCCGACCCCCGGCTTGTAGGTCGATTCCTCGACCTGCGCGACCGTGTGCACGGTGCCGACCGGGTTGACCTCCCAGTTGAGCCACCGGTCGGTGCGGACCCACTTCTGCGGCAGTCCCGCGGTGGCGGGGTTCGCCTTGTCGAGGACGTCGACCGTGGCCTCGGCCGGCGGGCTCTCCGGCGGCGGCGGGGTGGTCGAGTTGTCCTTGTACAGCTTGAAATCGGCCAGCTGGATGAGCGGGTCACCCGCGTTGGCGGTGATGTTCAGCCGGTAGTTCGCGTACGCCGTGGTGTTGGCGAAGGTGAACTTGCGGCTCACGAACCGGTCGGCGAACGTCTCGTTGGTACGGGTGTCCAGATCCGTCCACGTGGTCCCGTCGTTGGAACCCTGCAGGGTCCAGCTCTTGGGGTCACGCCCGGGGAAGTCGTTCGCCGACACGAGGTCGTAGCTGCTGACCGCGACCGGGGCGGCCATCTTGTAGGCGACCCAGCCGGTCGGGGAGAAGGCCAGCCACTTGGTGTTCTCGTTGTTGTCGGCGAGCTTTTCCTTGCTCTCGTTGGGCGCGTTCTCCGCGCTCGCGGTGACCGAGGCGACCGCCTCCGGCGTGGGACGTGCCCCCACCGGACGGGCGCCGATCAGCCCGGAGAACCACTGCGAGCCGTCCTGCGCCCGTGCGGCGTCGGACAGGCCGAGGAAGCCGCCGCCCGCCTTCATGTAGTTCTGCAGCGAGGTTTCCTGGTCGCGGTTGAGCGTGATGCCCTGTGCGGAAAGGAAGACGACGCCGCGGTACTTGGCGAGGTTGGCCTGCGTGAACACCGCGGGGTCCGAAGAGGACGAAACGGAGATGCCGTTCGCCTGGCCGAGGCTCGCGATCGCGTCCGTGGCGCGCAGGACGGGGTCCTTCTGGTCCGCGGCGGTGCCGTGGAAGACCAGGACGTTGATCGGGACGTTCGTCGCGGCTTCGGCGGTCACCGGTGCGATGGCCAGCGGAAGCCCGGAGGTGACGACGGCGCCGACCGCGAGTGCGGCCAAGGACCGTCTGCGGAGCCGACGTTGCGAAAAGATTCGTCTCAAGTTCTCGCTCCTTTCGAAGACTAGTGGTGGTGGGCCGAAGCGCCGGTGGCGTCCGGAGTGGACGTCGGGTGGTGGTGGCCCTTGAAGCGGTCGATCGCCTCCTGGGCGCCCGCGGGCATCCCGCCGTCGGCGTTGCGGACCAGGAACACCCCGGACATGCCGTCGTCCGAGTGCTGCTGGACGTGGCAGTGGTACATCCACGCGCCCGGCCCGACGCCGTCACCGGCGATCACCTGGAACCCGAAGGAGTTGCCGGGGTCCAGGGTCTTGTTGTCGAGGATCGGGGCGTTGTCGGTCGCGCTGGTGAGCATGCCGGTGCGGGTGTCCGCCCAGCGGTGCGCGTGCAGGTGGAAGGTGTGCATCAGGTTGCCGTGCCCGATGCAGATGAACTCGACGCGTTCGCCGAGGTTCGCCTCGAAGATCGGCGTGTTCGGAGCGACCTGGTGGTTGACCCACATTTCGGTGAACACCACGGTGAACTGCTTGCTGGGCAGCAGATCCCCGCGTTTACGCACGATCAGGCCGCCGTAGAGGCCCTTCATCAGGCCCACGGTGCCGTGGTCGCCGCCGAACGCGTGGTCGTGGTAGTGCCAGTACCCCGCGCTGCCGGGCATCCAGAAACCGTTGGCCGCCTGGTACGCCGTCCGGGTCCGCCAGGTGTAGGTCTTGGTCTCGTACGGTTTGTTGAAGGAATCGTTGAACGGCGAACCGTCCGACTTGGTGTCGTAGTTGACGCCGTGCGGGTGGATCGAGAGCCGCTGGTCGGTGTTGTTGACCAGCTCGATCACCAGCGTGTCACCCTCGTAGCACTCCAGGAGCGGCCCGGGGATCGTCGGTTTCCCGGGCTCCAGCCCGTAACCGACCCGGGTCGAACCGGGAACGTAGTCGGCGTAGATGGTGATGTGGCGGGTCATCCCGGCCGCGGCGGCCGGTGCCGAACCCGCGCTCGCCGACACCACGACCGGGGCGATGACCCCGGCCGCGGTGCCCGCGAGCATCGATCTGCGGGACAGCCCGCGTTTCTGCTTGTCCATTGTGGATTCCCCAGCTAGAAGCGGACGTTGCGGAGATAGGTGAATCCGGTCTGGGCGGTGCTCAGGGGATCCGTGGGGTTGTCGTGCTCGACGATGTACTCGGCGAGGTGGGGACGGGTGTGGGAGAAGATGCGGGCGAAGTCGATGACGCCCTTGCCGGGGTCGACCATCTCGCCCGCCGCGGTCCGGTCCTTGACGTGGTACTGCACCACCCGCGGGCAGTGCCGCCGGTACAGCGAAACCGGGTCCATCCCGCCTTCCACCGCCCAGAACAGGTCGATCTCCAGGTGCACGTAACGCGGGTTCGTGTTCCTGGTGAGCACGTCGTACGGGCGCACGCCGCCGATGGGCGCGAACTCGTGCGCGTGGTTGTGGTAGCCCAGCGGGATACCGGCCTGGCGGAACTTGCGTGCCGCCGTGTCCATCCGGCCGGCGAACTGCTTCCAGCCGTCGATGGTGTCGAAGTTCGCCCACGGCACGTTGGCGCGGGTGTTCCCGAGGATCTTCGCGTCCGCGATGGTCTTGTCGAGGTCACCGTCGATGCCGACGTGCGTGGACGTCGCCTTGATGTGGTTCTTGTCCAGCAGCCCGCGGAACTCCTGCGCCGTACGGCCGTAGGTGCCCGCCAGTTCGACCTTCCGGTAGCCGATGTCCGCCAGCGCGGACAGGGTTCCCGGGAGATCGGCCTGCAGCGCGGTGCGCAGGGAGTAGAGCTGGATGCTGATCTTCTCCACCGGGACCCGGCCTCGACCGTGATGGCCGTGTCCCTGGGTCTCCGCCTCGGTTGCCGCACTGGCCACGCTCGGCAGGGCTACCGCCGCGCCCACCGCGGCCGCCGCCGTCGCCGCGCCGCGCAGCAGCGTCCGTCGAGAGTGGAACCGCTCAGCTTCTTCACCGCACATGAAACCGCCCTCACTTCTGGTTGCTGAAAGCCGCGTCGAAGGCCGCCGACGGCTTGTCGAACAGGAGCCCCCGCAGAAAGGTCACGGCCTCCGCCGCGCCCCGGAGCCGGTCCATGCCGGCGTCCTCCCACTCCACCGAGATCGGACCGGCGTAGCCGATCGAATTCAGTGCGCGGAAGCAGTCCTCCCAGGGCACGTCGCCGTGCCCGGTCGAAACGAAGTCCCAGCCGCGTCGGGGATCTCCCCAGGGGAGATGCGAGCCGAGCCGTCCGTTCCGTCCGTCGAACCGCTTCCTGGTGTCCTTGCAGTCCACGTGGTAGATCCGGTCGGCGAAGTCGAGGATGAAGCCGACCGGGTCGAGGTCCTGCCAGATGAAATGCGAAGGATCCCAATTCAGCCCGAATGCCGGACGGTCGCCGACAGCTTCGAGCGCTCGTTTCGTCGTCCAGTAGTCGTAAGCGATCTCCGATGGGTGGACCTCGTGGGCGAACCGCACGCCCACCTCGTCGAAGACGTCGAGGATCGGGTTCCACCGGTCGGCGAAGTCCTGGTAGCCCTCGTCGATGACCGCCTGCGAAACCGGCGGGAACATCGCGACGTACTTCCAGGTCTTCGAACCGGTGAACCCGACTACCGTGTCCACGCCGAGTTTCGCCGCCGCGCGGGCGGTGTCGGCCATCTCGTTCGCCGCCCGCTGACGGACGCCTTCAGGCTCACCGTCGCCCCACACCCTGGACGGGATGATGGCCTGGTGACGTTCGTCGATGGGGTCGTCACAGATGGCCTGCCCGACGAGGTGGTTGGAGATGGCCCACACCTTGAGGCCGTGCTCGGCGAGCAGCTTGAGACGGCCGGGGATGTAGTCCTCTTCGGACAGTGCGCGATCGACCTCGAAGTGGTCGCCGGAACACGCGATCTCGAGGCCGTCGTAGCCCCATTCGCTCGCGAGCCTGCACACCTCGGTGAACGGGAGATCCGCCCACTGGCCGGTGAACAAAGTGATCGGACGGCTCATCAAGACTCCTTTTTTGCCTTGTGTGAACCCGCGGCCGCGATAGACGTCGGCAGGGCGCAACTGGGAAATCACGTCGCCACAGGTGAACAGGGCGCCCTGCCACCGCGATCGCGGAGCCTTCGGCAGGGCGGGTTCACGCCTCTGGTCACTTCTTCGTGTTCATCTCAACTCCGCTCCCGGGTTGCTCGAAGGTGATCGCGTCTACGTCGAACAAGCCGCCGGAACCGCCCTTGAACACGAGGAACAACGGGCCGGTGCCGCCGGGGTCGGTGATGGCGGAGGCCGGGATGTCGGCATAGGTGTCCCAGCCGCCGGTGTTGGCGACGGTGACCGTCTGGACCAGCGGGCCGTCCACCGCGCCCGAACGGACCTCGATCGTGCCGCCCGCGCCGCCGGAGGAGACCCGGTAGCCGATGCCGCTGACCCCGACGAGGTTCACCGGGTCGAATTTGATCCAGTCGCCGGATTCGATGTGGCCGACGCGTTTGCCGCCGCTGGCGCCGGCGTGCACGACGACCTCGATCCCGCTGGACTGGGTGTAGAACTCGGCCTGCTTCAGCTTCGGCTGCAGGATCGACTCCGCCTCGCCGGTGAGCGCGGGCACGCCGTTGCCGCCGTTGTCGGTGTAGCTGGCGTTGATGACGCCGAAGACGTTGGCGTCCGCGCCGTGTCCTTCGTCGGCGGGGGTGGCGATGGTGCCCTCACAGCCGGTCGCGCGGCTGAGCGGATGCCCGTGGCCCTCGTGGCCGAGGATGTATTCGACGGTCACCTTCGAGCAGTCGATCGGGTTGTCCTCGGCGTCGGTCACCTCGACTTTGAACGGGACCATGTCCCCGAAACTGAACACACTGCCGTTGACCGGGGTCTTCAGCGTGACCACCGGCGCGGTGTTGCCGACGGTGACCACCACGCTCGCCGAGCCGGTCAGCCCGGTGGCGTCGGTGACCGAGAGCTTCGCCGTGTACTGGCCGTTCGCGGCGTAGGTGTGGGAAACCGGGGCGGCTTCGGTGGAGTCGGTCGTGCCGTTGCCGTCGAAGTCCCAGGCGTAGGTCAGCGCCTGGCCGTCGGGGTCATTCGTCCCGGCGGGGTCGAACCTGACGGTCAGCGGCGCCTGCCCGGACGTCTTGTCCGCAGCCACCTGGGCGACCGGCGTCCGGCGTCCCTTGGTGTAGTCGATGCGGTAGACGGCGGATTCCTTGGAGCCGCCGAAATAGCCGGTGCCGTAGTCGAGAACGTACATCGCGCCGTCCGGGCCGAACTCGATGTTCATCGGGCGCACGAGGTCCATCGAGTCGAAGAACGGCTTGATGGCGCCGCGTTCCCCGTTCGGTCCGACGGTGATCTCCTTGATCCAGCCGCGTTCCCATTCATAGGCGAAGGTCTTGCCGTTGAAGTATTCCGGGAACTTCGTCTGCGACGGGTTCTTCGCGTCGTACTGGTAGACCGGTCCGCCCATCGGCGACTCGGGTCCGGTGCCGAATTCGGGCAGCGAACCGCCGTCGTAGGGGATCCACGCCTTCTCCACCGGCGGCAGATCGGTCAGCCCGGTGTTGCGCGGACTGGTGTTCTTCGGCTTGGCGCAGTCGAACGCGGCGCCGGACTGCTTGGTGGCGAAGTCGTAGTCGATGAACGGCTGGTTGTCCCCGACGCAGTACGGCCAGCCGAAGTTACCGGGCTTCTTGATCAGGTTGAACTCGACCGTGCCGCCGGGCCCGCGCTTCGGGTCGGCCGCGCCGGCGTCGGGACCGTAGTCGGCGAGGTGGATCCAGCCGGTCTTGCGGTCGACGGCGAACCGGAACGGATTGCGGAAGCCCATCGCGTAGATCTCGGGTTTGGTCTTGGCCTTGCCGCGCGGGAAGAGGTTGCCCCTGGGGATGGTGTACTTCCCGCCCGCGCCGACCTTGATCCGCAGCACCTTGCCGCGCAGGTCGTTGGTGTTGGCCGAGGTGCGCTGCGCGTCGTAGACCGGGTTACGGTCGGCGCGTTCGTCGATCGGGGTGTAGCCGTCGGAAGAGAACGGGTTGGAATCGTCCCCTGTGGACAGATACAGGTTTCCCTGGGCGTCGAAGTCGATCTCGCCGCCGGCGTGGCAGCAGATCCCTCGTTCGGCGGGGACCTGGAGGATCTTCTGCTCGCTCGCGAGCTCGATTTTGTTGTCGGTGCTCAGCTTGAACCGCGAGAGCTGGTTGTAGCCCTTGAACGGGGCGAAGTCGGCCGGGGTGCCGTTCTCCGGCGCGTCACCGGCCGGGGTGTTCAGCTTGGGCGCGTAGTACAGGTAGACCCAGCGGTTCTTGGCGAAGTCCGGGTCGATGGCGACGCCCTGGAGGCCGTCCTCGTCGTGGTTGTAGACGGGGATCTGCCCGGCCAGCGACGTCGTCGCCGACGAGCTGGTGTACCAGACCCGGCCGTCGCGCGAGGTGTGCAGGACGTCGCGGTTGGGCAGCACGGAAAGCGCGATCGGCTCGCCGGTCTTCTCCTCGCCCTTGGCCAGGGTGATCTGGTCGAAGTCCGCGTCGACCGGAGCTTCCTGTGGCTTGGCGCAGCCTGCCTCGCTCAGCTTGGTGGCGTACTTGATGCCGCCCGCCAGATGCTTGCGGAAGGCCGGTTCGGCGTAGGAGGCCTTGGTGTGCCCGCCGCCGGTGTACCAGGAACGGCCGACGGAGTTCTCGTGACACCAGGCGATCGGGTGATCGCCCATCGCGCCGTCACCGGGCTGGTAGCTCTTCTCGTCCAGGCTCGCGAGGACGTGGACGTCGCCGCGCGGGTTCTCGCGGAAGTTGTACCACTCGTCGGTACGCGGCCACGTCTCGGGAAGGTCCACAGTGGACACGTGCGTGTGGTCCTCGACCTTGACGTTCGCCTGCTGGATCTGCGGGTGCGATGCGAAGTACGCCCCGACCAGCTCGCCGTACCAAGGCCAGTCGTACTCGGTGTCGGAGGCGGCGTGCACGCCCACGTACCCGCCGCCTCCCTTCACGTACCGCTCGAACGCGGCCTGCTGGGCCGCGTTCAGCACGTCACCGGTGGTGGAAAGCCAGACCACCGCGTCGAACCGCTTGAGGTTCGCGTCGGTGAAGGCGGCCGCGTCCTCGGTCGCCTCCACCCCGAAGTGGTTCTGCGCCCCCAGTTCCTTGATCGCCTTGATCCCGTCGGGGATCGAATCGTGCCGGAAGCCCGCGGTCTTGGAGAACACGAGCACCGTCGCTGCTTCGTGCGCCGATGCGGTTTGCACCGGTAGCGCGACGCCTGTCAGAGCCGTGACCATGGCTGTGACGAGCACACCCAGTCGTCGTTTCAAAGACATAGCAGTAGCGATCCTTTCGATGAGCGGCGGCGATCAAGGAAGGGGATGCGGGTGGAAAAGCCTTTCTCTGCGGTGGGGATGGGGTGTCGTGAGTGATTCGGGTCGTTCTGACGACCCGAATCACTCACGACCTACTGGACCGAGGGCCTTGCCGGCCCGAGCCGGCTCGAGGTGGTGCGAAAGTGGCTTTCGCAACCTCGGTACCGGCGAGAACAGACGTCCTTGCCCCGAAAGCCACTCTCGGGACATCAGACGTCGCGAAGGTGGCCTTCGCGCCACGCACCGACCACACCACCTCCGCCACCTCCTCTACTTCAGCCCTTGCAGCGACAACAGCAGGGGATGTACGTCGGTCGCCCCCACCCGACCGGACGGCTGGAAGGCCGGGTCGGAGCACAGCAGCACCGGACCGTCCTCCGCGGAATCCGGCAGCCGTCCGTGCGAGCCGCGCACCCAGCGCGGGTCGGTCGGGACGACGTCCATCGCGTACCGGAGCCCGGCGAACTTCTTCGCCAGGTTCAGCCCGGCCCGCGCCTTGGCGAGCTTGTCCTCCGGGTCGAAGAACAGCTCGGCGGGGTCGTAACCCGGTTTGCGGTGGATCTCGACGCCGCGCGCGAAGTCGGGCTTCCGCTCGTCGTCGAGCCAGTAGTAGTAGGTGAACCACGCGTCCGGCTCGGCGACCGCGACGAGTTCGCCCGCGCGTTCGTGGTCGATCCCATACCGAGCCTGCGCCTCGCGGTCGAGCACCTCGTCGACACCGGTCAGTTCGCCGACGATGGAGCGAACCCGTTCGACGTCGGCCGAGTCGCGGACGTAGACATGCGCGACCTGGTGGTCGGCGACGGCGAACGCACGCGACGCCCACGGGTCGAGGTACTCCATCCCCGCCTGCGTGTAGACCTCCAACAGGCCCTCACGCCGCAACGCCCGGTTGATGTCGACCGGCCTGCTCACGTTCGTGATCCCGTACTCGCTGAGCGCGACCACGGTCGCCCCGGCGTTGCGGGCGTCGTCGAGCAGCGGCGCGAGCGCGTTGTCCAATTCCCGCGCCGCCAACGCGGCTTGCGGCGCGTCGGGGCCGAAACGCTGCAGGTCGTAGTCCAGATGCGGGACGTAGGTCAGCAGCAGATCGGGACGCTGTTCCCGCAGGATCTGCCGGGACGCGCCGATGACCCACTTGCTCGATTTGATCGACGCCGTCGGACCCCAGTACTGGAAGAGCGGGAACTCCCCCAGCGCGCCCGTCAGCTGGTCGTGCAACTCGGGCGGACGGATATAGGCGTCCGGCGATTTGCGGCCGTCGGCGTGGTAGATCGGCCGTGGGGTCACCGTGACGTCGGTGCTCATCCCCATCGCGTACCACCAGCAGACGTTCGCCGACGTGTACCCGGGATGCGCCACCCGTGCGGTCTCCCACAGCTTTTCGCCGCCGACGAGCCGGTTGTGCTGGCGCCACAGGAAGATCTCGCCCAGCTCGCGGAAGTACCACCCGTTGCCGACGATCCCGTGCTGCGCGGGCATGAGCCCGGTGAGGAACGTCGACTGCGCGCTGCAGGTGACCGCGGGCAGCACCGTGCCGAGTTCGGCCTGCCAGCCGTCGCGGGCGACGGCGGACAGTTTCGGCATGTCCCGCAACGCCTTCGGGGTCAGCCCGACGACGTCGATGACGACCAAGGGTTTCACGCGGACACCTCTTCCTTGACGAGGTTCGCCTGTGCCCACTCGAGTTCCGCGGCGATCCCGCCGACGAGGTCGCCCGCGTCCGGGAGCACGCTCCAGGTGTAGGTCTCGACCTCGATATGCGGTTCGCCGGGCAGACCGGCGGCGACGGTGCGCAGGACATCCGTGGTGGTGGACAGCGGCGCGGCCGGGGCCCGGTGCAGCGGCATGTGGAAATGCACGCGCCACGGCCCCTCCCCCGGCAGGTCGGTCCACGCCTCGGGCAGGTCGTCGGCCTTGCGCACGACACCGCCCGAAAACTCCCGGACCTGGTGCAGGTAGCGCGGTTCCGCGAACGCGGCCAACGCCTCACGAGCCTCGGCGGGATCTTCGACGTGCAGTGCGGCGGAAGCCTGCACCTTGACGATGTCCACATCGGACTTAGCGATCGCCTTGAGGGTCTCCGCCGGGTCGGCGAACGAGACCGCGAGGTGACAGGTGTCCAGGCACAGCCCGACGTACTCCGGGTCGACGCGGCCCGAAAGCCAGGCCAGCGCGTCGGCCACGGTGTCGAGCACGCAGCCGGGCTCGGGTTCGACGGCCAGTTTGATCGGCCGATCACCGATCGCCCGGACGACCTGACCGAAGGCTTCGGCCGCGCGGCGGTCGTCGTGCTCGGTCCACGGTTCACGCCAAGCCAACGGCAGCGTCGATATGCTGCCGTAAGCAGCGTCCTCGGCGAGCAGTTCGGACAGGACGTTCACGCAGTCGATCGTGTATGCGACCCGGTCGGGGTTCGTCCACTCAGGACGGTAGACCGCGTGCTTGACGACGTCGTCGTGGAAACCGCCGTAGGGGAACGCGTTCAGCGTGTACACCGAAAGTCCGCGAGCGTCGAGTTCGGCGCGGAAACGCTTGCGTGCTCCGGCATCTTCGGCCAGCCCGCGCGCGACCGGCGCGGAAAGCCACAGTCCGACGCCGAGCCGATCGGCGCCCAGCCGCTCCCGCACCGGAAGCGCGTACCGATCCAGTTGCGCGACGATACCGTCGACATCCTCGGCGGGATGGACGTTCGTACAGTAGGAGATCATTTGCGGGCACCTCGCAGCACCGAGTTGCCCTCGAAGGTCACGGCCTCGCCGGTGAAACCGGGCAGCGGGTCCAGCGTGAGCCTGCCGCTCAGGCCGTAGAAGTCGACCGGGTTCTGCCACAGCACCTTGTCGACGTCGGCCTCGGTGAACCCGCCGTCGAGCATCGCCTGCCCGGTCTTGGCGGTCTTCAGCGGATCGGACCGGCCCCAGTCGGCGGCCGAGTTGACGATCATGTTGTCCAGCCCGTACTGGCGCAGGATCTCGACCATCCGGTGCTCGTCCATCTTGGTGTCCGGGTAGATGGAGAAACCCATCCAGGCGCCGGAATCCTTGACCAGCTTGACGGTGACCTCGTTGAGGTGGTCGACGACCACGCGCTCCGGCGCGACGCCGGCCTCACGCACGACGTCGAGGGTGCGCTTGGTGCCTTCCAGTTTGTCGCGGTGCGGGGTGTGCACCAGGACCGGGAGATCGTGCTCCAGCGCCATCGCCAGTTGCCGCGAGAAGACCTCGTCCTCTTCCTTGGTCATCGAGTCGTAGCCGACCTCGCCGACCGCGACCACGCCGTCCTTGGCCAGGTACCTCGGAAGCACGTCGAGCACCTCGCGGCAGCGGGGGTCGTTGGCCTCCTTGGGGTTCAGCGCGATCGTGCAGTGGTGCCGGATGCCGAACTGAGCGGCACGGAACCGTTCCCAGCCGATGAGCGCGTCGAAGTAGTCGGTGTACGAGCCGACGCTGGTGCGCGGCTGCCCCAACCAGAACGCGGGCTCGACCAGCGCGCGGACACCGGCCGCGTACATGGCTTCGTAGTCGTCGGTGGTCCGGGAGGACATGTGGATGTGGGGATCGAAGATACGCACGGTCAGTGGCCTTCCTTGAGCAAGGAGAGGGCGTCGGCGGGTACGTCACGTCCGGCCGCCCTGCGTTCGTCGGCGAAGTCGGCGAGCATGCGCCTCAGCTCGTCGTCCGCGCGGGAAGTGAGGTCCGCGACGGCGGCCAGCGGCACCCCGACGAAGACGCATTTGAGGACACCGTGGCGCCACGTGTGGTCGTCCAGGAACCGCGCGAAGACACCCATGGCGGCCGCGACCAGCCTGATGTCGTTGGCGCGCAAGGCGTCTTCGACCAGTTTGATCCCGGCATCGGTGACTTCGGCACCCGGGGACTCCAGCGAGTTGAGCGCCCGCAGGATCCCGCGCCGCTCGGCGTCGTCGCCGTAGCGGTAGAGATCGCGCAGTTCCGCTGCCAGCGCGGCGTCGCCGAGGATGTCCGCCAGTACCGTCACGAGCCGGACCCTGGCCCGGTCGTCGACGGTGCCGTGGACCAGCCCCTGCGGATCGGTGTCCGGGCGCAGCGCCTGCCGGCCGACTTCGCGGCCGACGGCCGGGAAGATCGAGCCGATCACCGACGGCTTCTCCCGGATCCGGCGTTCCGCCTTGGCCGACCACGTCTGCGGCATCGCCGCGGTGAGGGCCTCGAAAGCCCGGCGCGCGGTGTCCGGCGCGGCATGGCTGTGCCGGGGCAGCTCGACCGCGGCCAGCCCGGTGTAGCCGATCTCCGCCAGCGCGGCGAGCGTCCCCGGCAGGTCCAGGTGCCCGTCGCCGAACTCGAGGTGTTCGTGGACCCGCGGCAGCATGTCGTCCAGCTGCACGTTCCACAGCAGCGGACCGGCGAGGCGGACGCATTCGGCCGCGTTGACCGGCTCGACGGCGACGCAGTGCCCGACGTCGAGCGTGACCCCGAACAGCTCCGGCTCGCCGAGTTCCTTGCGCAGGTCCAGGACCTGGCTCAGATGCTGCACGAGGTGGCCGGGTTCGGGTTCCATCGCCAGCCGGACGTTCAGCCGCGCGGCGTGCTCCAAGACGGCCGCGACTCCCTCGCGCAACCGGGACCAGGCGACGTCTGTGTCCACTGTGCTGTCCAAAATCGACACACCGGACCAGAACGAGACGCAATCGGCGCCCAGCTCCGCGCCGATTTGCAAAGCCCTTGCCAGGAAGTCGATCCGGAGCGCGGGGTCGTCCGACAGCAGTGTCGGCGAGTGCTTGCGCCACGGGTCGAGCAGATAGCGCGCGCCGGTTTCGACGACGACGCGGTTCAGGCCGAGCGCCGAAAGCCGGGCGGCCACGTGATCGACCTGCCGCGCCAGATCGTCGGCGAACGGGTCGAGATGGTCGTGGTCCAGCGTGAGCGCCACCCCGGTGTACCCGAGGTCGGCGATGATGGCGAGCGCGTCGTCGAGGCGGTGGTTGGAGAAGCCGTTGGTGCCGTATCCGAGGTGAAAACTCATGTGGGGCTCACCTTCCTCGACAGCTTGCGGGCGATCGGCAGCGCGGCCGCGACCAGCACGGCCCCCACTACCGAGTCCTTGGCCGTGACCGCCGCCTGCAGCGGGACCATGCCGTGGATGCCGGATTTCGTCGCCGAGCGCACGGACTTCGCCGACGGGTCACGGACGGCGTCCGCCTGTGCCCTTCCGACCAGGCCCGCGTAACCGGAACCGGCCGCCATCGAGGCCGCGCGATGCCAGCCGCCCCGCGCCGGTCCGGTCAATGCCAACGTTGTCGCCGCGCAGCTGGTGGCCAGTGCGGCGCGGGCCGCCCCCGGGTTCGCGCCGTGCACTTCCCCGGTGGACAACGCCGTGACGCCGAGCGTGTGGACACCGACAGCCGCCGCGGCGGTGGCCGCCTTCTTCGGAGAGTCACCAGCGCCCAGCAGGACGTCGAGCGTGCGGCAGGCCGCCATCGCCACCGGCCCGGCCGGGGTCGGTTTGAGCACGGTGTCGTAGGCCCACACCGCCGCCGCGAGCGGGACCGCGACCCGCATCGACCGGCGGCCGCCGCCGAGCGCTGCCAGGCCGAGTCCGGCAACGGTCAACGCCGCCCCGGTGGTGAGCGCCGCGCCCGCGCTCACCCGCCCGGACGGGATCGGCCGCTCGGGACGCTCCACGGCGTCGAGCTTCCGGTCCGCCCAGTCGTTGAGGGCCATCCCGGCCCAGTAGAAAGCGACCGACGACAACGGCAGCAGCAGCCGTCGCCCGGTCATCCTGAGCCCCGCCGCGGCGGATCCGGCGACCGTGTCGCCGAGCACCGTCAGCGCGGCGGGCGCCCGCACCAATTCGATGTAGGCCCTCACAGCGCGGCCGCCCAGGCGATCAGGCGGGCGGTCTGCTCGGCGAACCGGTGTTCGTCGCTGCCCAGCGGATCCTTGAAGAAGAAGCCGAGTTCGGTCAGCGCGCCGCTCTGGCCGGCGGCGTGTGCCGTGGTCACCAGCCTCGCGAGGTCGAGGATCAGCGGCGCCGCGAGCGCGGAGTCGTAACCGGTCCAGGTGAACTGCAGGCTCATGCGCGCGCCGAGGAAGCCCTCGAAGGACACGTGGTCCCACGCGGTCTTGATCTCGCCGAGGTCGGGCACATTGTCGATGTGCAGCGGTGCGGTGACGTCCTCGCCGAGCAGCGCCGCGAGCCCGCGCGCCTTGGACTCCAGCTTGCTGTTCGCGGTCACCGGGTCGGCCAGGGTCTCGCCGTCGCCGCCGCCGAGCAGGTTGGTGCCCGCCCAGGAGCGGACCTTCAGCGCCCGCGCGCTGAACATCGGCGCGAGGACCGTGCGCAGCAGCGTCTCACCGGTCTTCCCGTCACACCCCGCGTACGGCAGGCCTTCCCGCGCGGCCAGCTCCCGCAGCGCGGGCAGGGTGACCCCGGCGGACGGCGTGAACTCGACGTACGGGCTGCCTGCTTTCAGCGCCGCGTAAGCCGACAGGGAACTCGACGGCAGCACCGCCCGTGCCGGGTCGGCGAGCGCCGCTTCCAGCGCGTCGAGGTCGTCGTGTTCGGGCAGGTGGGGACAGGGAGCTTCGGTGGAGGACACGTTGACCACGACGACCCGCGCGAGGGCGTGCCGGTCGGCGAAAGCTCGGATGTCCGCCGTGAGCCGGGCGGCCGCGTCGGCTTGGGCACCGGTATGGGACGCCGGGTGGTAGCCATCGCGGATCTCGGCGTCCACCTCGGCCAGCCCGGACCGGACCGCGGCGAACACCGCGTGCCCGAACACGCCGGCGTGCGCCAGCTGCTCGGCCCGCTTCTCCAGCGGCGTATGCGCGATGTCGTGCCCGCCGAGGACCAGATCGTCCCAGCCCGGCAACGGAACCCCGGCGAACGCGGGCAGCTCGGTGACGCAGCCGCCACCGCCCGTCACCCCCGCGCGCAGCGCGAGGAGTCCCACCGCGGCCGTGGTGGCCACCGACCCCCTCGCCCCGATCAACCAGATGCCCGTACGCTCGTGAGCAGGCATTTCCTCCACCTTTCCCAGCCCGAGAACACCAACCTCCGATGGTCGGATGTTTCGGATCGAACCAAGTCGCAGTGATAGTCGTCATGCGACTTTCGGCTGGATCTCTCGCTCAGTTGCTCCCCTTCGTGGTGACGCAGGGGACAGCGGTCCATCGCGCCTCGTCGGCCGCGCTGCGCTCGACGGCGGCCAAGACCTGCTGAACCCTCAACCCGTCCTCGAAGGACGGTTCGGGATCCGTGCCGTCGCCGATCGCGGTGAGCAGATCGGCGACCTCGTTGGTGAAGGTGTGCTCGTAGCCGAGGAGATGCCCCGGCGGCCACCACACCCCGACGTACGGGTGCTCGGGTTCGGTGACCAGGATCCGGCGGAACCCGGCCTCGGTGGCGGGCTGGCCGCCGTCGAAGAAGGACAGTTCGTTCATCGACTCGAAGTCGAACGCGAGGCTCGCCTTCGACCCGTTGATCTCCAGCCGCATCGCGTTCTTGCGCCCCAGCGCGAACCGGGTCGCCTCGAAACTCGCCACCGCGCCGCCGGTGAACCGGCCGAGGAACAGCGCGGTGTCGTCGACCGTGACCTGCCCGGTGCCGCCGTCGCCATCCGGCCGCTCCTTGACGAAGGTGTTGGTCAGCGCCGAAACCCCGGTGATCGTGTCGCCGGTGACGAACTGGGCGGCGTCGACGATGTGCGCGCCGAGGTCGCCCAGCGCGCCCGAGCCCGCCTTGTCCTTGTGCAGCCGCCAGGTCATCGGTGCCTGCGCGTCGGACAGCCAGTCCTGCAGGTACACCGACCGCACGTGGCGGATCTCGCCGAGCGCCCCGCTCGCGACCAGTTTCCTGGCGTGCGCCAGCGCGGGCACCCGGCGGTAGTTGAAGGCCACCATCGACCGGACGCCGTTGGCCCGCGCCTTCTCCGCCGCCTCGGCCATCGCTTCGGCCTCGGCGAGGGTGTTGGCCAACGGCTTCTCGCACAGCACGTGCTTGCCCGCTTCGAGCGCGGCGATCGCGATCTCGGCGTGGCTGTCGCCCGGCGTGCAGATGTCGACCAGGTCGACGTCGTCGCGGGCGATCAGCGCGCGCCAGTCCGTCTCGACGTCTTCCCAGCCGAACCGTTCCGCCGCGGCCTTCGTCCGCACCTCGTCACGGCCGCCGAGCACGGCGAGTCTCGGGATCAGTGGTGGTGCGAAGAACCGGTGCACACTGCGCCACGCGTGCGAATGCACCGCACCCATGAACGCGTGGCCCACCATGCCGATCCCGATCGTTTCCTTTGCCGTGCTCATGCCCCTCCTATGTCTCCGCTTGCGTGTGTCGGGTACGCGGGGTTTACGAGTCGAAGCCGACGTCCATGTACTTGTCGACGTTCTCCTTGGTGACCACCGCGGAGTACGTGGTGATCTCGGCGGGGATCTCGTGCTCGGCGAAGTCGCCGGCCCCCTTGCCCTGGCCGAGAAGCCGCGCGAGCGAGATCGCCGAAGACGCCATCGACGGGCTGTAGAGCACCGTCGCCTTCAGCGGCTCGGCGTCGGTCTTGATCAGGTTCATCGCGTTCTTCGAACCCGCGCCACCGACCATCAGGAAGTCCTTGCGGTTGGCGTTGTTGATCGCCGCGATGACGCCGACCCCCTGGTCGTCGTCGTGGTTCCAGAGAGCGTCCAACTTGGCCGCCGACTGGAGCAGGTTCGAGGTCTGCTGCTCGCCGGATTCCGGGGTGAACTGCGCCGAGACGCGCGGTCCTACCTGGAAACCCTGACGCGCCAAGGCATCCTTGAAACCCTTGCTGCGTTCCTGGGTCAGCGGAAGGGAGTCGATACCCGCGACCTCGCCGATGACGGGACTGGCGATGTTCTTCGCCTTCATCTGCTGGGCGATGTAGTTCCCGGCGTTGACGCCCATGCGGTAGTTGTCGCCACCGATCCAGGTGCGGTACGCGAGCGGGGTGTCGAAGACGCGGTCCAGGTTGATCACCTGGATACCGGCGTCCATCGCCTGCTGGCCGACCGCGGTCAGCGCCTTGCCGTCGAACGGCAGGATCACCAGGACGTTGACCTTGGCGTTGATCAAGGTCTCCACCTGGGAGATCTGCTGGTTGACGTCGTTGGTGCCCTCGGTCGCGTTGAGCGTGACCTCACTGAACTTCTGCGCCTGCGCGCGGGCGTTCTTGGTGATGGCCGCCATCCAGCCGTGGTCCGCGGCCGGTGCCGAGAACCCGATGGTGACCGGGGTGCCGGGCTGCGAGTTCGCCCCGGCGTTGGCCACGTTGGCCGCGTTGTTCTGCGCCGGCGCCTCGTTCGAGGTGCACGCGGTCAGCAGCGCACCCGCTCCGACGGCCGCGCCTCCCCGCAGGAAGGCGCGGCGGCGCACGAAAGAATTGCGCAGGGATTGTTCGGTCATGACGACTCTCCATCCACGGTGATGAGTGGTTGCCAACCGGCGGTCTCGTGAGTGGTTAGAACGGTTAGAACCGTCCTAACCACTCACGAGCCCTCAGCCAGTACTCGTCTTGGATTTCTTCACGGAGCGGAACTGCAGCAGCGCGGCCAGGACGATGATCACGCCCTTGGCGATGTTCTGGATGTCGGTGTCCAGGTTGTTGAGCGTGAAGATGTTGGACAGCACGGTGAAGATCAGCACGCCGATCAGGGTGCCGATGAGCGAACCGCGGCCACCGGTGAGCAGCGTGCCACCGATGACGACCGCCGCGATGGCGTCGAGTTCGTAGAGCATGCCGTTGGTCGAGGCGCCCGCGGTGGTGCGGGCGACGACCATCAGCGCCGCGATACCGCAGCACAGGCCCGCGACGCCGTAGACGAGCGCGGTGTGCCGCTTGACGTTGATGCCCGCGAGCCGCGACGCCTCGGCGTTGCCGCCGACGGCGTAGGTGCGGCGGCCGAACGTGGTGCGGTTGAGCACCACCCAGCCGATCGCGAACACCAGCGCGAACATCCAGATGAGCACCGGGATACCGAGCAGGTCACCGCGGAAGAAGTCGAGGAAGGACGCCTCCGCCACCACCTGGGTGCGGCGGCCGCTGATCCGTTCCGCGAGCCCTCGGGCCGCGACGTACATCGCCAGGGTCGCGATGAACGGCACGATCTTCCCGTAGGAGACCAGGATCCCGTTGACCAGCCCGCAGCCGAGGCCGACCAGGAGTCCACAAAGGATCATCACCCATGGCCCGTAGGACTGGGTGGCCAAGGTGGTCAGCCAGACACTGGAGAGCGCCACGATCGAGCCGACCGAAAGGTCGATGCCGCCGGCGATGATCACGAAGGTCATCCCGACGCTGACCACGCCGATGGCCGCGGCCAACCGGAGGATCGTCGAGAGGTTGCCTTCGGTGAAGAACTGGTCGGGCCTCGTGACCTGGCCGACGATGCACAGGATCACCAGCACCCCGGCCAGCCCGAGCAGCCGGGTGTCGAGCGAGAAGTTTCGCTTTTCCTTTGGGCGTACAGGTTCCACGGCGGGTCCCGTACGCACCGATTCGGCTTGGTCGGTCACGCCGCACTCCCCTCGAGAATCACGTCGAGCACATCCGCCTCTGTCAGCTCCGCAGACGGCTTTTCAGCCAGGACACGTCCTTCACGCAGCACCAGCACCCGGTCGGACAAGCCGAGTACTTCGGGGATCTCGCTGCTGACCAGCACGATCGCGACGCCGGTCGCGGCCAGTTCCTCGATCAGCCGGTACAGCTCCGCCCGCGCGCCGACGTCGACCCCGCGCGTCGGTTCGTCCAGCAGCAGGACCCGGCAGCCGCGGACCAGCCAGCGGGCGAGCACCGCCTTCTGCTGGTTGCCGCCGGACAGCGTGCGGATGATCCGGTGCGGGTCGGCGGGCCGGAGATCGAGGCGCCGCAGGCTTTCGCCTGCGTCTTCCAGTTCCCGCGACCGGTCGGAGAACCCGAAGGTCGCGTATTTGCCCAGGCTCGCCAGGGTCACGTTGTGCACGACGGGCAGGTCCAGCAGCAGCCCTTGGCTCTTGCGTTCCTCCGGCGCCAGCCCGATCCCGGCCTTGACCGCCGCGGACACACTGCCCGGCCGGACCGGTTCGCCGTCGACCGACACCGAGCCCGTGTCCTGCTTCCGCGCGCCGAAGATCGTCTCCAGCAGCTCACTGCGTCCCGAGCCGACCAGGCCCGCGATGCCGACGACCTCACCGGCGTGCACGGTGAAGTTCACGTTCTCGAACTCGCCGACGGTGGTGAGGTTCTCCACCTTGAGAACCTCTTTGTCCGGGTTCACGTGTTCCTGGTGCCGCGGGCCGAACACGGTCTCGACCTTGCGGCCCGCCATGAGCGCGACGAGATCCGCCGTCGGCGTCTCCTTGGCGTCGAGGCCGGTGGAAACGGTCTTGCCGTCCTTGAGCACGGTGACGCGGTGCCCGATCCGGCGCAGTTCTTCGAGCCGGTGGGAGATGTAGATGATCGCGACGCCCTCGGCGGTCAGCTCGCCGACGATGCGGAACAGGTTGTCGACCTCTTCGCCCGCCAGTGCCGCGGTGGGCTCGTCCATCACCAGCAGTTTCGCGTCGTACGCGAGTGCCCGCGCCATCGAGACCAGCTGCTGACCGGCGGCGGACAGCTTGCCGACCTCGGTCGACGGCGCGATCTCCGGATGACCGAGCCGCGCCATCAGTTTCGCGGCCTTGTTCCGGGACTCGCTGATCCGCGTGAACCCGAACGACGCGCGCTCGCGGCCGAGGAAGATGTTGTCCGCCACGGAAAGCCCGGGCACCAGGTCGAGTTCCTGGTACATGGTCGCGATGCCGATCTTCAGCGCGGCGACCGGCGAGGGCAGCGTGACCGGCTCACCCTGCCAGAAGATCTCGCCGCCGTCGGGGCGATGCGCTCCGGCGAGCGTTTTGATCAGCGTGGACTTGCCCGCGCCGTTCTGGCCGAGGAGACAGTGCACCTCACCGGGTTCGACGTCGAAGTCGACCCCGTCGAGCGCACGGACCCCGGGGAAGGTCTTCACGATCCCCCGGACGGATAGCAGCGTCATGCCGGAGCCTCCTCGGTCTCGAAGGGAACTAGCGTCGGGTCGGCGAAAAGCCGTTCGGTGGCGAGGTGTGCGGCGCCGCGCAGCGGGGCGGTGGTGCCCAGCGGCGACGGCTCGACGCGACAGGTGGGTTCGTGCCCGAGCGGACGCGCGGACAGTTCGCGGCGCACCGGCTCGACCAGCCACTCGCCCAGTTCGGCGAAGTAACCGCCGAGCACGACGACGTCCGGGTCGAGCACGTCGACCACAGTGGACACCGCGATGCCGAGCGCGACCCCGAGTTCCGAGACGGCGGCGACCGCCCGCTGGTCTCCGCGCTGCACGCGGTGCCTGAGCAGCCCGGCCCGGCCGTCGACGCCCAAAGCGGGATCGTGCAGCGGGTCACCGGGTGAGGCCGCGCCGCGCAGGACCGCGTTGAGCCCGGCCTTGGTCTCCAGGCAGCCGACCCGGCCGCACTGGCACTGTTCGCCGGACGGGTCGACGGTGATGTGCCCGACCTCGCCCGCGAAACCCCTGGCACCGCGCAGGATCGCGCCGCCGGACACGAGTCCGCCGCCGACACCCGTGCCGCCGCTGAGGTAGAAGAGCTCCCGCACACCTCGGCCGACTCCGGCGACGGCCTCGCCGATCGCGCCGAGGTTGGCCTCGTTGTCGACCGCGATGGCGTCCGCGGGCAGACCGAGCCGGGCGGCGAGGAGGTCGGCGATCTCGGCGTCGCGCCAGCGCAGGGTCGGCGCGAACCGCAACACGGCGGCGGCCGAATCGACCAGGCCCGGCACCGAGACGGTGACCCCGACCGGCTGGTCGTCGAGCAGCACGGTCCGGGCGAGGAAGGCGAGCTCGTCCATGCTCCGGTGCAGCCCGAGCGCGGCGACGTCGGCGGTCTCGGTGCGTTCGGCGACGACGCGGCCGTCGAGGTTCGTGACGACGGCGGCGAACCGATCGGCCTCGACGCTGAGCGCCAGCCCGCAGGCGCTGGCGCCGTTCAGCTCCAACAGCTGGCTGGGCCTGCCGTTGCCGCCGCCCTGGAGTCCGGCGGAGCGGACGAGACCGCGGTCGGACAGCTCGGTGATCAACCCGGAGACGGCCGCCTTGGTGAGCCCGCAGCGCGCGGCGAGCTGGGTGCGCGAGAGCGCCCCCGAACGCAACGCCCGCAGGAGCGCGGCGAGGTTCGAGGTACGTGGGCTGACCGGGTCGAGCTGCCCGGAATCAGTCGCGGCCACACTGCCCTCACTTACGAATCGGCCGTAACAAACTTTGTTACTTAGCCAGCGAAAGTAGGGTGGTCCGTGTCACTCGTCAAGGTGACAACAGGACAGAAATAGGCGCCGTCACCCGAATAGCCGTCCAGAACTACGCAGACTTTCATATTTTACGAGCGAAAGTCTGTACGATCTTGACGTTACTAATCGGATTCGCGTGGATGCTCACCGTGCCGCCGGTCGGTCACTCAGCGCCTTCATTGCGCCCCTCCCCCACGCCCCTCCCCCACGCCCGCGTCCCCCTCCCGCGCGCAATGAAGGGGCCTTTCATAGCAAATTTTGCTATGAAAGGTCCCTTCATTGCACGGGGCGGGGGGACCGGGGCGAGAGACCTCAGCTACTCAGCGTGAAGGCCCGATCGGTAGCGGACCACGCGGCCCCGATGACGCCCGCGGTGTCCCCCAGCTCGGACAGCACGATCGGCAGGTTCCCGGTCGCGAGCGGTAGCGACCGCCGGTAGACCGAGCTGCGGATCTCGGCGAGCAGCTGATGCCCGAGCTGCGCCACGCCGCCGCCGATCACGACCATGCCCGGGTTCACGAAACTCACCAGCGAGGCGACCACCTGCCCGAGCCGCCGCCCGCCGTCGCGGATGAGGTTGACCGCGCCGAAATCGCCCGACGCCGCCGCGCGGCCGACGTCCTGCGCGGTGATCGCGCCGCGGTCCGCGACGACGTCGGCGAGGTACACCGACCGGCCGCTGCGGGCCAGGGTCAGCCCGTCGCGGGCCAGCGCGGCGCCGCCGAAGTACGCCTCGAGACAGCCTGTCTCACCGCAGGCGCACGTCGGCCCGTAGTCGTCGAGGCGGATGTGCCCGATGTCGCCCGCGGTGCCGGCGACACCGCGGTACACCTTGCCGCCGAGCACGATCCCGCAGCCGATACCGGTACCGATCTTGACGAACACCAGGTCGTCGATGGAGCGCGCGACCCCGGCGTGCCGTTCCCCGAGCGCCATCGAGTTCACGTCGTTGTCGACGGTGACCGGGCAGCGCAGCAACCCGCCGAGATGGTCGCGCACGGAGAACCGGTCCCAGCCGGGCATTATCGGCGGCGCGACCGCCATGCCCTCGGCGAAGCTCACCGGCCCGGGGAGGCCGATCCCGGCGGCGATCAGCTTGCCCGGCGCCTCTTCGCGGATCTTCTCCGCCAGCGCGACGACGCGTTTGAGCACGGCGTGCGGCCCCTGCCGGACGTCGCAGTCCTCGACGGTGTGCACCAGCACCTCGCACGAAGCGTCGGTGAGGGCGACCCCGACCGACGTCGCGCCGACGTCCACCGACAGCACTCGCAGGTCTCCCGCCAGCCGCACCAGCGTGGACCGCCTGCCACCGCGGCTCGCCGAAGGACCCGCGGTCTCGACGAGACCGACCTCGGCCAGCCGCGCGACCTCGGCCCCCACCCGGGCACGCGGCAGCTCCAGCCGCTCCCCCAGTTCGACCCGGGACATCGGTCCCTCATCCCGCAACAGGGTGAGCAGCTGGGTCTGGTGCCGGGTTTCGACCATCGGATGCTCCGAGGTGGGTGCCGTGCTCATTCACCTGAGCCTACGGCGTTGTCCACTTGCTGTCCCGAATGCCACTCGGAACCTTCAGGGCCCATCGGGCGGGAACAAACCCACCGTCACACCTCAGTCCACTGTGGACGATTCGGTGCGAGCGGGTGGCCGGGCGCGGCTCATTCCTGGAACTCCCGATCATCCTACCTGCTCAACTTATCATCGTTAAGATCTTAACGGTGATAAGATACGGTCGAGTTGTCAACTCCGATACGGACCGGCGAAGGTGTGCGCATGGTCGTGAGACGGGACGGGTACGTCCGAGCCGCGCTGGAACTCCTCGACGAGGTCGGGCTGGACGGATTGAGCCTGCGCAAGCTCGGGGAGAAGCTCGGCGTGCGCGGTCCCGCGCTCTACACGCATTTCGAGAGCAAGCAGGCGTTGCTCGACCAGATGGCCGAAACCATGCTGGACGACCGGCTCGCCCCGCTGGACGATCCCTCGGCGATGGACGACTGGGCGGAGTGGCTGGCGCGGCGCGCTCGCACCATCCGCCGCACGCTGCTGTCCTACCGGGACGGCGCACGCCTGCACGCCGGCTCCCGCCCGACCGGCCGCTCGGCGATGACGCCGCTGATCAAACCGTTGCTGCGGGCCGGTTTCACCGAAGAAGACGCGACACACGCGATCCTCGCGATCAACCGGTACACGCTCGGCTGCGCGATCGACGAACAACAGCACGCCGAGGGCGACCACGACGAGGATCCGGGCGCCTCCTTCGAATACGGTCTCGCGCGCCTGATCGCCGGGCTCCGCGCCGACGTCGATGTCGCGAATCCGCCAGACCAGGATGTCGCATAGCTGCTGGACTGACGCCATGACAAGCGAAACCGCCCGGCTGTTCCGTTCCCTGCACGTCCCGTCGAACCCGCTGGTGCTCGCCAACGCCTGGGACGTCGCGAGCGCCCGGCTCGTCGAGGACGCGGGCGCCGCGGCGATCGCCACCACCAGCGCCGGCGTGGCGTGGAGCCTCGGCGCCCCCGACGGTGACCGCCTCGGCCGCGAACTCGCGGTGGACCTGATCGCCAGGATCGCCCGCGTGACAACGGTTCCGGTGACCGCGGACATCGAAGGCGGCTACGCGGACACACCCGGCGGCGTCACCGAGATCGTCGCCGCGGTGGTCGCGGCGGGCGCGGTCGGCATCAACATCGAGGACGGCCCGCGACCGCCCGAAGAGGTGGTCCCCCGGATCGCGGCGGCCCGCGCGGCGAGTGACGAGGTCTTCGTCAACGCCCGGATCGACACGTTCCTCCGCGGGCTCGGCGGAGTTCCGGAGACGCTGGAGCGCGCGGCCGCGTACCTCGCGGCGGGCGCGGACGGGATCTTCGTTCCCGGCGCCACCGATCCCGCCGTGATCGCCGCGCTCGTCGAGGGCATCGACGCGCCGGTGAACGTCATGGCTCACCCGGGCGCGCCCAGCGTCAAGGAACTGGCCGGGCTCGGGGTCGCGCGGGTGAGCGTCGGCTCCAGTATCAGCCAGGCCGCGTACGCCGTCGTGCGGGAAAGCGCCCGGGAACTCTTCTCGGCGGGCACCTACTCGCGTCTCGAGGACTCCGTGGACTACGTCACCCTCAACGACCTCCTCACCTCCCGCATTTAGCGGACGAAATGCGGGAGGGTGCGTTCGGTCCGGTGAGTCGTGACCGGCGCACACGCGAGCCCGCCGCCCCGGGGGGAGCGTTGCGAAAGCCACTTTCGCAACCTTGAGCGTTGCGAAAGTGGCTTTCGCAACGCGCTCACCGGGGGCGGGTGCCCAACTACCCGCATTCAGAGGACGAAATGCGGGTCAAGACCAGAGGTAGCGGCGTTCGGGTCGTCCCGTCCCGCCGTACTTGAGGGTCACCTCGGCCTTTCCGGTCGCCACGAAATGCTCCAGATACCGGCGCGCGCTCACCCGCGCCACACCGGTCGCCTCGGCGCATTCGCTCGCGGACATCCCGCCGGACGCGCCCCGCAGCGCGGTCTCCACCAATCGCGCGGTCTCCGCCGTGAGTCCCTTGGGCAGTACGGGTTTCGCGCTCGGCCGCGCGCCGAAGACCTGGTCGACGTCGGCCTGGCCTGCCTCGTCCAGCCGGTCCAGCCGACGGTGCAGCGACGCGAAATGGGTGAGCTGATCGCGCAGGGACGCGTACTCGAACGGCTTGATCAGATAGTGCAGGACCCCGCCCCGCATCGCCTGCCGCACGGTCTCCACGTCGGTGGCGGCGGTGATGAGGATGACGTCGACGTCCTCGGTCGCGCGCAGTTCCCGCAGCACCGAAAGCCCGTCGAGATCGGGAAGGTAGACGTCGAGCAGCACCAGGTCCGGTTTCAGTTCCCGCGCCAGGCGGAGCGCGTCGGCGCCGGTGTGCGCGACCCCGGCCACGGCGAACCCCTCCGTGCGCGTGACGTATCCACTGTGGACTTTCGCGACCATGAAATCGTCGTCGACGACGAGCACCCGGATCATCGCGGCAACCTCGCCGTGAACACCGCGCCGCCGGAGTTGTGCACCTCGACGGAACCGCCTCGCCGCACACACGCCTGCCGGATCAGCGCGAGCCCGAGCCCGCGCTGGCCGTGCGCCGCGGCCTTCGTGGTGAAGCCGTGCTCGAACACCTCTTCCGCGATCTCCGGGGCGACTCCCGGCCCGGAATCACGGACCACCACCCGCACTTCGTCCTCCTCCTGCCACACCCCGACCTCGATCCAGCCGTGCTCCCCGCCCAGCGCGTCCAGTGCGTTGTCGACGAGATTTCCCAGCACTGTCACCAAATCGGTGGATAGGGCGTCCTCGACGCGGTCGAGTTCGCTGTCCGGCGCCATGCGCAGCCCGACCCCGCGTTCCGCGGCGAGCGACGCCTTCGCGATCAGCAACGCCGCCACCGCCGGATCGCCGACCCGCGAACCGACCTCCGCGCGCCACTCCCCCTGCGCCGAACTGATCCGGCTGACGTAGCCGCGGACCTCTTCGTATTCCCCGAGTTCCAGCAATCCGGAGATGGTGTGCAGCCGGTTGCTGAACTCGTGCGCCTGCGCCCGCAACGTGTCGGTCGCGTGCCTGCTGGCGTCGAGTTCGTCCCGCAACGTCATCAGATCGGTGCGGTCCCGCAGGGTGACCACGGCTCCCCGCACGTCGATCGGCATCCGGTTCAGCGTCAGCACCTTCCCTTGCCGCAACACGATCTGGTCGGCGCCGGTCGCGCGGCCGGTGAGCAGGTCGCGGATCCGCTCGTTGAGGTCGAGGTCCTCGACCGAGCGGCCGACGGCGTCCTCCGGCAGCGCCAGCAGTTCGCGGGCCTGGTCATTCACCAGGGTGATGCGGTGGTGCGGGTCCAGGCCGACGACGCCCTCCTTGATGCCGTGAAGGAGCGCCTCCCGGTTCTCGACCAGCGCGGTGATCTCGTGCGGCTCCAGGCCGAGCGTCTGGTTCTTCACGCGCCGCGCCAGCAGCAGCGAACCACTCACCCCGATCACCAGCGCGACGCCCAGCACCCGCAGCGCGTTGTCCGGCGAGTCGAGCACGCCGGCGAAGAACCCGGGCGACTTCGAACCCGCCGCGACCATGCGGATCACCTTGCCGCCCTTTTCGTCGAGCACCGGGACGTGTGCCACGGTCGACCCGTCGAGTTCGCCGACCCACGACCGTCCAGAGAGGACGGTGCTGTCGCCGATGTCGAGCAGCGTGCGGAGCTGATCCGGATACGGCGAGGCGAGCACGTAGCGATCGGCGCCCGCGATCACCACGAAATCCACCCCGGAAAGGCTCCGCGCGGTCTCCGCGGGCGCGTTCAGCTCGAACGGGCCGTTCTCGAGGTCGCCCACGATGCCCTGCGCGGCGACACTCTCCGCGACCGAAAGCGCCCGGCGTCCCTCGGTCGTGCGGAAATTGCTCCCCGCCTGGACGATGGCCAGCACGCCCACCGCGCACAGTAGGCAGGTGACGACTACGAGTTGCCACACGAGGAGCTGGCGGGCCAAGGAACCCCGAGCACCCATCGCCACCTCCGCGTGACCACAAAGAACAAAAGAACCCTTAGGCGTCTAAGCGAGACATCTCTGTTTACACGAGTGCAACATGTCCAACCACGCGGCAGAGAGGCGGGGATCACAGTGAAGCCCAGTAGCTGGTTGGCCATCGCGGCGGCGCTCGTCGCCGTCTTGCTGGTGCCACCGTTGCTCACCCCGGGCGGCGAGGCCGACGAGGGCTCGCAGATCCGGTCGTTGCGGGTCCTCGTGCCCAACGCGCCCGGCGGCGGTTACGACATCACGGCGCGGACCGCGACCAAGGCGATGGAAGACGCCGACCTGCTCGGCAACGCGGAGGTCTTCAACCTCCCCGGGGCCGGCGGCACGGTCGGCCTCGGCCGCACGGTGGCCGAACGCGGCAACGGCAAACTCGTCATGTCGATGGGCCTGGGTGTCGTCGGCAGCGTGTTCACGAACAAGTCGCCGTCTTCGCTGCTCGACACCACGCCGGTGGCGAAGCTGATCGAAGAGTCGGACATCGTCGTGGTCGGCAAGGACTCGCCGTACCAGAACATCGGTCAGCTGATCGAGGCCTGGCGGAAGGACCCCGGCGCGGTGCAGGTCGGCGGCGGCTCGTCGCCCGGCGGACCGGACCACCTGGCGCCGATGCTGATGGCGAAGGCCGTCGGGCTCGCGCCCAAGGCGGTCAACTACGTCCAGTTCGACGGCGGCGGTGAACTACTCGCGTCGGTCCTCGGCGGCAAGGTCGCGTTCGGTGTCTCGGGGGTCGGCGAGTACCGCGACCAGATCGCGGCGGGCACGCTCCGGGTGCTGGCGGTGACCAGCGCGAACCGGATCCCCGGAATCGACGCGCCGACGCTGGCGGAGTCCGGTGTGGACGTCAAGTTCACCAACTGGCGCGGCATCGTCGCGCCGCCCGGCATCACCGAAGCGGACCGCGCGAAGCTGGTGAGCCTGTTCGAGCGGTTGCAGAAGACGCCGCAATGGCAGGAAGCCTTGCAGCGCAACGGATGGACCGGCGCGTTCGCGCCAGGCGAGCAGTTCGGTTCGTTTCTCGAAGAGGAGAACACGCGAGTGGCAACGGTGCTGAAAGAGCTGGGTCTGGCATGACGACCGCATGGCTGAAGGAGCGCTCCGAACTCGGGGTGAGCGTCGGGCTCGTGGTGCTCGGTGTCCTGGTGCTCACCGACGCGCTGAGCATTCCCACCGACTTCGCCCAGCGCGGTCCGGTGGGACCGAAGGCGGTGCCGATCCTGGTCGGTTCGCTGCTGCTGCTGGTCGCCGTCCTGCTGGCGCGCGACGTGCTGCGCGGTGGCAAAGGGGAGGCCGAGGGCGGCGAGGACATCGACCTCAGCGAGCCCGCCGACCTGCGCACGGTGCTGTTGCTGTGCGGCGCCTTCCTCGCCAACGCGGCGCTGATCGGCCTGGTCGGCTTCCCGATCTCGGGCGCGATCCTGTTCTGGGGCGCGGCGTACGCGCTCGGCAGCCGCAACCTGGTGCGTGACCCGCTGATCGCGGCCGGCATGTCCGTCGTGACCTTCCTGGTCTTCAACAACCTGCTCGGAGTCCCGCTGCCCGGTGGCCCGTTGATGGAGGTGTTCTGATGTTCCAGCAACTCATCGACGGCTTCGGCACCGCGCTGACCCCGACCCATATCGCGATGGCGGCGATCGGGGTACTGCTGGGCACCGCGATCGGTGTCCTGCCGGGGATCGGCCCGGCCATGGCGGTGGCGCTGCTGCTCCCGGTGACCTACGGGCTGGAGCCCACCGGCGCGTTCATCATGTTCGCCGGCATCTACTACGGCGGGATGTTCGGCGGTTCGACGACGTCGATCCTGCTGAACACGCCGGGGGAGAGCGCGGCGGTGGTCGCGGCCATCGACGGCAACCCGATGGCCCGCAAGGGCCGCGGTGCGCAAGCGCTTGCGGCGGCCGCGATCGGGCATTTCATCGGCGGCATCCTCGGCACCATCGCGCTGGTCGTGCTGGCTCCGATCATCGCGAAGCACGCCGTCGACATCGGCGCGCCGGATCTGTTCGCGATCATGGTCCTGGCGTTCATCGCGGTCACCTCGGTACTCGGCAGTTCCCGGATCCGCGGTGTGGCGTCGCTGCTGATCGGGCTCACCATCGGCCTGGTCGGCCTGGACGAGATGACCGGACAGCAGCGGCTGACCTTCGGTTCACTGCATCTCGCCGACGGGATCGACGTCGTGATCGTGGCGGTCGCGCTGTTCGCCGTCGGCGAGTCGCTCTGGGTCGCCGCGCACCTGCGGCGCAACGCGTTCAAACCGATCCCGGTCGGCAGGCCCTGGCTTTCGCGTGCCGATCTGAAGCGGACCTGGAAGCCGTGGCTGCGCGGTCCGGTCATCGGGTTCCCGTTCGGCGCGGTGCCGGCCGGTGGCGCCGAAATCCCGACTTTCCTCTCCTACGTCACGGAAAAGCGGCTCTCGAAGCACAAGGACGAGTTCGGCAAGGGCGCCATCGAAGGCGTCGCGGGCCCGGAAGCGACGGCGTCGGCCTCCGCCGCCGGGACGCTGGTCTCGATGCTGACGCTCGGCCTGCCGACCACCGCGGTCGCGGCCGTGATGCTGGCGGCGTTCCAGCAGTACGGCATCCAGCCGGGACCGTTGCTGTTCGAGCGGGAGTCTTCGCTGGTGTGGGGCCTGATCGCCTCGCTGTTCGTCGGGCTGACGCTGCTGCTGGTGCTGAACCTGCCGCTGGCGCCGCTGTGGGCGAAGCTGCTGCGGATCCCGCGGCCGTACCTCTACGCGGGCATTCTGTTCTTCGCCAGTGTCGGCGCGTACGCGGTCAACGCGGACATCTTCGACCTGCTGGTGATGTTCGTGATCGGCCTGATCGGCTTCGCGATGCGCCGGTACGGGTTGCCGGTGCTGCCGGCGATCATCGGCGTCATCCTCGGCCCGGCCGCCGAACAGCAGATGCGGCGCGCGCTGCAACTCAGTGACGGCAGCCTGACCGGGCTGTTCAACACCCCGTTCGCGATCGTCGTCTACGTGATCATCCTGGTGATCCTGTTCTTCCCGGTGATCAAGCGTTTCCTGCCTGCCCGCCCCAGCGCTCCCGAGGCGGAGTCCAAGGACAAGGTCGACGCCTGACCAGTGGGAATCCGGCCCGGCCTCGACTGCCCCGAGGCCGGGCCTTCTCCCTCCCTGGAGGTAACGAAAAGATAACAGCGAGATCGCTTTTTGAACCGCTCTTCGTTCGGGGCCGTTTCAGCCAACACGGAGTCAGTTACGCCGGCACTGCCGGCGCCACCTCCCCCGGGCTCCGTGCAACGACACCGAACGAGGTGAACAAGTTCATGCCCCGTAACCAAAGAACCGCCGGCCGCCACCGCATGGCGCGCCGTACCAAGGTCGCCACGGGCGCCACCGCCCTCGCCCTCGCCGTCGGCGGGATCGTCGTACTCAACACGACCGGAACCCCCGACGCCGCCAGGGCCGACGGAGCGGACAAGTCTTTCTTCATCGACATCACGAAGGTCCCCCGCGGCAACAACGTCAACCTCGACCTCGCGAAACGAGGCGCACGGGGAACGTTCACCGTGGACTGCGGCCGCAACGAGAACGGCCATTTCAACGGCGACAACTTCATCGCGCAGCCCGGTGTCCGCAATGGAGCCGAGCATCTCCACGACTACGTCGGGAACCTGTCGACCAACGCCGATTCGAACAACAAGAGCCTGCTGCGCGCGGGCACCACGTGTAAGAACGGGGACAAGTCGGCCTACTTCTGGCCGGTCATCCGGATCAACACCGAAGAAGAGGAAGAGAACGAGGCGGCGAACGAGGAGAAGCTCGCCGCAGACCGCGCGAACGCGGCCAAGGACGAGGCGGTCGCCCAGGTCGACTGCCCCGACGTCGCCAGCGAACTCAGTGAACTCAGCGAGGTCCCCGACCAGGCCACGCCCGCGGTCGACGAGAACCTCGACAACCTCGACCAGGAGTCCGAGAACGCGAACAACCAGCTGGCGCAAGGAAAACAAGCGGGCCAGGTGCTCGACGAACTGAAGAACAAACGGAAGCCGTCGATCGAGAAGATCGCCGACACCCTGCGGCAGGCGGGCAAACCGGTCGAGAAGAACGAAGACCAGCTGGCAGGCTGCGCCGTGAAGCAGAACGGCGAGGGCGGCCTCGACAACGGCGGCGACAACAGCAACGTCAACGCCGCGGGCGACGCCGAGAAGAAGAAGGCCGACGGCAAGGCCGCCGATCTGCCCGGGGTGAACGACAACAACGAGATCGGCGACAACGAAGGCGAAATCCAGCGCGCCGAAAAGGTCGATCTGACCTTCACCAGCGGCGGCGCCCGCCGGGTCGTCGCGATGCCGAAATTCCTGCGCGTGCTCTACGGCGACGCCAAGCAGAGCACCAACGGCCCGGCCAACGCGCGGCCCAGCTGGACCTGCACCGGCTTCGAAGACCGGCTCACCGAGCTGTACCCGATCTGCCCGCGGGGCAGCAAGGTCACGCGGATCCACTCGTTCCCGAACTGCTGGGACGGGAAGAACACCGACAGCGCCAACCACCGCACGCATATCGTGTTCTCCGACCGCAACGGGAAATGCCCGCGCGGCTTCAAGAACGTGCCGCAGCTGCGGATCACGCTGGTGTACAACATCCCGCCCGAGGTCCAAGCCGCCGGGCAGTACGCGGTCGACGCGTTCGCGCAGGAGAAGCACGACCCGCGTTCCGACCACGACGATTTCGCGAACGTCATGTCGCAGCGGCTGATGAACCAGCTGGTGAAGTGCGTCAACAGCGGTAAGAGGTGCAGGCAGTAGCGGTGCCCGCCTCAAGTCCGTGAAGGCCTCCTTGAGGGACTCTGGGTCCCTCAAGGAGGCCTTCACGGACCGGGCAAGCAGAGAGGGCGCGGCGGGGATGACCCGCGCCCCCACCCCCGCGCCGGGGGTCCGGTTCCCGGCCCGGCGTAGGGGTTCCGGGCCGGGAACCGGCGAGCGATACGGCTTTCCCTCCCTGGAAACCGGACCGCCCGGTCTGGGTCAGGCCGTCGTGGACAACCGGCTCACCCGGTCGAACACGAGCGGCACCGCGACAGCGGGGTTCAGTTCGGCGAGGACCGCTTCGGCGTCCAAGCCCGGCAGGTGGATCCACGCGCTGTCCGCGAAATCCGGTGTCGTGACACTGATCCGGGCGCAGCGGGCAGGCGGGACCAGCGCGACGCCGAACGGCTCGACCACGTTGCGCCACACGGATTGCGAGACGATCATCCCGGCGCCGAACTTGTCGCCTGTCGGGTCCGAACGGCACCAGTAGCCCACTGCGTCGTTGAAGGTGGTGGCGCACAGCAACCGCGTCAGCGTGATGTACGTGCGGTGGTAGCGGTGGTTGTCCGCCATCGGCCCCATGTGGACCGCCACCCGCGCCCGCATCGGGACGCGGGCGTAGCGGTTGCGGGTCCGGAGGAGATGGTCCAGGTGGAACACGACCTCGCAGAGCTGGCCGACGGCGTGGTCCGGATACGCGACCATCAGCCCGTCCCCGGTCTCCCGGAAGTGACGCGCTTCCCCCGGCGCGAGCCCGACCGCGGTGAACGAGCGGGAAACCAGCGTCTCCATCTCGGTCTTCATCGGGTCCAGCAGGTCGTCACTGGCCTTGGACGAACCGACGATGTCGACGGACAGGACGGCGTGGGTGTGCGCGTTGTAATGGCCTGAGGTCAGCACCTGCATCTCTGCGACCCCTCCCCTGATCGGTGAAAACTGGCGGCAGGAAGCAGTGTTCCCACTCCTCACCGGAAGTTCTGTTCGGAACCGAACAAAACATGACCTCGCGCAGGTCAGCGCCAGTGAGCTAAGTCACACCTTTTTCCGTGACCACCCGCAATGCCTCGCGGTCGATGACGGTGATCGCACGGCGCGAACTGGCCACCACTCCCGCCTTCCGCAGTTTGTCCAGTGCCTGCGCGACCATGGTCCGGCCCATCGGGATGAACTGCGCGAGTTCGTCCTGGCTCAACGGGATCCCGATCCGCCAGCCGGCGGGTGTCCGGATGCCACAGACGTCGACGAGATAGTCCAATCTGGTCGCGACCCTGGCCACCGCCTGCGGTTTCCAGGACTGCGTCCGCTGCCGCTGCGCGAGCACGAACCGGCGGGCGACGCTGACGAGCACCTCCCGCATCGCCGCCGGATGCTCCAGCAGGAACCGGTTGAACTCGCTCGCCGCGATCCGCCGGACGTGCACTTCCTCGATGGCGACCACGTCGGCCATCCGGATACCGCCCGCGATCACCGCGATCTCGCCGTGCAGATCGCCGGGGACCCCGACGTCGAGGATGACCGTCGCGCCCATCCGATCGGCACTGGTCACCTTCACGTAGCCGTGCCGAAGCAGCATGACGAAGTCGCCGGGTTCGCCCGCCCGCATGAGCGCCTGCCTGCCCTCGTAGGTCTGCGGCGTACCCATCTCCAGCAACCGGGCACGGACGGGTTCGTCCAGTCGCTCCAGGAACGGACGTTCTCTTTCTTCGGCGGCCTCCTGGCCCAAACCCACGAAACACCCTCCCAGGCAGTCGTGAACACCTATCGCGGAGAGTAACCGAATCGGCCACCCGATCCGGCGGTGGAACCGTCGTGGGTGGTGAAGATGCCGAGCCGGACCAGTTCCGATCTGATCCACTCGGCCAGCCGGTGCAACGGCCCGTCTTCGGCCTCGACGAAATAACTGTCCACGATCTGGTGTCGTCTGTCGGCGTGTTTCGCCGCATAGAGCAGCGCTGACCGTACCTCCGACACCTTCAGCGGAGCGACCTTGATCCCCGGAGCGGGTCGCACGGTGCTCTTGGCGGCCATCACCGCCAGCACGGCCTCCTCCAGGCTGAACCGGTGCTCCACCGGTACGACCACATGTTCCACGCCCTCGACAACCCGGCGCCCGATCAACGGCATGCCCTCAGATCAGCATGACGCACGGCCGTAGTCTGTTCGGCACCGAACACTCAACGCGGTTCGACCGCCGCGAGGGCGTCTTCGAGTACCTCCTGGAACACGTGCATCCGCTGGACGAGCATCAGCTGGTCCGGGTTCCCGTCCTGCACCGAGCGCTCCAGCTTCATGGTCAATTGCCGGACGGTCATCTGCAATTGAAGGACACCCGGGGATTTGTCACCCTTCCGCTGTTCGAGCGTCGCCACCGCCCTCCGGAAGACTCCGGCCAGCTCCGTCTCGCCCGGCCGCAGCGTGTCGATGGCCGTCAACGCCCGCCCGAGCAGGCTGTAGTGGTCGTAGGCGTCGGGTTCCGGCGCACGCTTCTCCCGCACCGGCCTCGGCCGCCTTCCGTTCAGCACGAAGAACGCGGTCTCGGCCGGAATCAGCACGGCCAGGACGGCGACGCCGCCGAACAGCCAGGCCTGCGGATGCGGATAGGTCACCGCGCGGCCGATCAACCCGGCGATCAGGCTGAGCACCACCGCGACGACGTGGAACGGACGGTTGTCGTGATCGGCCATGTCAGAAGTTACTGAAGACGTTGACGAACATCTTGTCGATGCCGTACGGGTCGACGGCCTGATAGCTGCGGGCCTTGGACTTCTGCGCGATCTCGTCGAGGACCCGGCTGTCGGCCTGCGCGCCGTAGGCCATGGTGAAGATGCGGACGGAGTTGTCCAGCCGCTCGGCGTCGACGTTCTGCAGCACCTGCTCCTTCGTCCCGGCCTCGGTGTTCTCGCCGTCGGTCAGGAAGACGACGGCGTTGATCAGGTTCGGGTCGAACTCCCGCCGCATCTTCTCGTTGGCGGCGATCACGGTCTGGTACAGCGCCGTATCGCCGGCCGGGGTCAGGTTCTCGACCAGGTCGAGCATCGGACCGCGGACGTTCTTCACCTTGCCGATCGGCATTTTCTCCTGATACCCGTCGGAGAACGTCCACAGCCCGACCTCGTCTTCGGGATGCAGGTACTCGAGCTGTTTCCGGATCGCGGGTTTCAGCAGGGCGATCCGGCTCTCGGAGTACGGCTTGTCCTTGCGGTTCTTGTCGAACGGTTCGTTCATCGAGCCGGACAGGTCCAGTACCAGCAGGATCCGGCCGCGCCGCTGCGTGTACTCCCAGCCGTCGAGCATCTTCTGGATCTGCTCGCCGGTCGGGACGCCGATCTTCGGGGGCTCCTGGGTCTCCTGGGTGCCCACGACCTTGGCCAGCTCCGGATTCCCGCTACCGCCGGGGTCGCGGAACCCGAGCTCACGGAACCGGTCCTGCTGGGCGGATTCGAGGAGGAAGTCGTAGAAGTCCTTGGCCGCCGCCTGCTGCTCCGGTGTCGCGTTCGCGGTGGTCAGGAAGGGATGGTCGATCAGCATCGTCCCTTCCCTGGGGTGGACGGCGACCAGCGGGCGCAGCGGCGCGACGGGGTTTCCCTTCAGCTGCGCCGGATCGCCGGTCGGCACGCCGCGGTTGTAGAGGTAGACCATCTGCTCCTGCATCGCCATCGCGCTGATGTAGGGCGTCGGCTTCTTGCGGTCCTCGTCGTACAGCGTCTTCAGGAAGGCCACCGAATCGTCGCTGTAGTAGGCGACCGACGCCTCGATCCCGCGGACGAACTGCACGGCCTCGGCCGTGTCGATCTTGCCGTAGTCGCCGCCCGTCGCCGCGAAGTAGGTCGCGATGGTCGCGGCGAGCCCGGACGTCGACCGCCGCGGGTTGTCCTTGCCGAGCGTGAAGTTCCCCCACTGGGCGTACGCCGCGCCTTTCGAGGCCCAGCCGCCGTCGCGGTTCACTTCCAGTACGTCGCCCCAGCCGAGCGTCCTGCCCGGCCAGCCCATCGCCTTGGCCATCGGTTCCGGCATCGCGATCACCATCGGGCTGGTCGCCAGCGAGGTCTTCGGCCCGGCCTTGATCCGGTCACCCTTTCCGCGCTGGCGCAGCAGATCGAGCCAGAGCGACGAACTGGGCAGCCAGACCTGGGGCTCGGGCTGGCGCTGGTCGATGTCGTTCCAGCCGTCGGCGATGAGGTCGAGCGTGGCACCGGAGGTCTTCTTGTGCGCCTCGATCTTCGCGCACCGGCCGCCGTCGAACGTCCGGCCGGTGTCGTTGTACCGCTCGGCCAGTTCGGCGATCAGATCGCCCTTCTCCGTGGAGGAACTGGTGATCAGGCGGACGCAGTCGGTCCTGGCCGCGTTCGAGGGCGGGGTGACCGTGGTGGCGAGCAGGACGATCACGAGCGTCCCGACGAGCGCGCCGAAGACGAGCGAAAGCCAGCCTGATCTCCGCATGCGCCGCCCCCTAGCCGTCGTAGCGGGCAAGTGTAGCTACAACGTGGTTCCCGGTTACGTCTCCTCGGTCACGAGATCGTAGGTTTCGAAACTGAACCGGGCGAGGGTGCCCACCCAATTCCGATAGACCTGTAGATCATCGAACGATTCGGCGTCTAGCCGCCATTCAGGTGGAAAGGCCTCCCGTAGCGATTCCCCGGCGGAAAGGGCGATGAACGTCTCGCGTGCGGCATCCGGATCGGCGACCAGCAAGGTCAGCAGGACGAGCACCGCACGGTACGGGCCGCCGACGAACCGCGCCAGTTCCGCGTCCGGGATGCCGATGCGCACGAGCCGGTAGAGGTTGACCAGCTTCCGGATCTCGCGTGGCGTGTTCAGCCTTTTCCGCAGCACGTGGACGAAAGCGCGTTCGACCTCGGTGAGCCGCAACCGGTCCGGCCGCATGTTGTAGAACGTCGGCGGGGCCGTCTCCTGGACGACCACCTCGGTCGTTTCGCCGCGTTCGATGGCGCTCTCGTCCTCCGGCCATTCTTCGGGCTCGGACGGCTCCGGTTCCCGTTCCTCGATCGGCATCAGCGCGTCGATCAGCTCGTCCGCCGCGTTTCCCATCGGGCGCAGGGCGAACACGATCTGGAAGATCTTGTCGAGGTACTCCGCCCGTCGCGTCTCCTCCCCCGCGCCGAACAGTTCTTCGTGGTGCTGGTCGAGGCAGCGCCGCAGCCACCGCGGGTCGACCGCGACCACCACGACGAACGCGGGCAGCGCCAGCAGCAGATGCACCGCGGCCAGCACTTCGATCACCTTCGGCGGCGGACAGCGGTCGAGATCGTCGATGTAGAGCACGATCCGTTCCAGCGGCGGTTTGCCCTTGCCGCCCGCCCTCAGCCATTCCTGCCTGGCGTCCACCAGATCGGCGCTCAGATTCGCGAGGTCTTCCCGGACCCGGGCGAAAACCCCTTGGTAGTCCCCGTATCGTCCGGTTTTCGCCACTTCGATCAGCTCGCCGAGCCTGCTGGCCGCGTCCAGCCGCCGGAGCCGTTCCTCGGTCTCCCGGACCTCGGTCTCGAACCGTTCCGCGCGTTTGTCGACGTCGTGCCGCAGTTTGTCCAATGTGGACTTCACCGGCGCGAGCGCGGATCTGGCGGTGGTGAGGGCCGGCGTCAGCACGGCGCCGAGCGCGACGATGGCGCCCGCCGTGGCGAGGATCGCGTTGTGCCACAAGGCCCAGCCGGTGATCGCCGCGGCGGCGCCGAGCACACCCAGCACCGCGTACCCCGCGACGGCGAGCCTCCGCCGGCGGCGTTCGGCCCGGTCCACCCCGGACACCAGCAGCCGCCAGCGCCAGGTGTGCGGGGAATCCGCCTTGACCGCCTTCAGCCCCGCGAGCCGATTGCGCAGTTCCTCGCGTTCGGCGTGGACCTCACCGGCGTCCGCGTGCGTCTCGGGCGCGCCGAGGTTGCGGAACAGGTGGTCCACCAGCCCGACCCACAGATGGTCGTCGTGGTACTGCCAGGCGTTGAACCGGATCTGCCGGATCTCACCGGCGAACACGCTGTTGGCGGCGTCACCGCGGGACCGGCGCGCCAGTTCGGCCACCCGGTCGGTCACCTGCCGGACGAAACTCGACTTGCCGGAACCCCACGGCCCCAGCAGCGCGACGCACAGCGGCGGGCTGGTCTCGCGGTCGGCGATGACCGCGGCGAGCGTCCGCACGTCGTCGTGGAAGCCGATCAGGTCGACCGGGCTTTCGACGTCGGGCGTGATCCGCGGCCGCGCCCGGCCCGGTTTGGGCTCGACGAAGCCGGTGCCGTCGATCTGGTTGCCGAAGCGGTCCCACACCCGGATCGTGCGGTCGTCCCCGACCGTGACGATCTTCTCGTTGCCCGCGGTGCACACGATCGCCCGGACGTTCCCCTGATGTCCCTTGAGGAGCGTGTAGTCCCGCGGGTCGTCGATCTCGCGGACGCGGACCTCGCCGTCGGAACCGCCGGAGAGCACCAGCTTGCCGTCCGCGCCGAAGGCCAGCGAGCGCACCACGCCGGTGTGCCCGGGGAAGACGAGGGCCGGATCGCCCTTGCGCCCCCACAACCGGACCATCTCGCCTTCGGCGCACAGCACCTGCTCGCCGTCGGCCGAGATCGCCACCACATGGACCGCGCCCGCGCCACCGAACCGGTAGTGGGAAACGATTTCCCTGTCCCACAGCCGCACGCCACCGGTGTCGTCCCCGGCGACGACGACCCGGCCGTCCGGGGTCACCGCGACCGATTCGACCTCCGGGCCGCCGGTGCGCAGAGCCCGTACCGTCGCACCGTCCAGCCGCCGGACCTCGACGGTGCTTCCCGCGCCGGACACGGCGAAGTCCTTCGCCACCGCGACCGCCACGGTCCGCTTCGTGGTCTGGACCTCCGGTGAATGCGCGCCGGTACCGGTGATCCGCCAGCGCCGCACCGTCGCCCCATCGCAACCGACCACGTACTGACCCGAGATACCCACCGCCAGCACCGGCCGATCGTGGCCGCTCAGCGCGAAACGCTGCTCCCCGGTTTCCAGGTCCCAGACCCGCACGGTCCGGTCCGCGCCGCCGGTGACCAGGCGGTTTCCCTTCACCGCGACCGCGAGGATCGGTTCTTCGTGTCCGGTGAAACGCGCCGTCGTCATAACGGCACAGTCTTCCGGTCGCGTCAAGATCATGGTTAACGACAGGCGACTATCGGCGGGTACCCCGAGCGCGCCGAAAGGTTCAGGGTCGACATTGCTCCGAAATTCCAGCACGCCTTAAACGCGAGGAGTTCAACGTGCTTCGACGTACCTTCGCCGCGGTGCTCACCGGCGCCGCGCTCTCCGTCTCGGTGCTCTCGGCACCCTCCGCCGGTGCCGCCGAGATCATGGCGACCACCCTGACCTACGACGACAGCCAGGCCGCGGAGTTCAAGGACGCGGTGGCCGCCGGCGTCAACGTCTGGAACACCAACGTCACCAACGTCCGTATCGTGAAGGCGACGCCGGGGCAGCGGGTCAACATCCGGGTCATCGCCGACAACGGCTGGCCGCGCGCCACGCTCGGCCCGGTCCGCCCCGGCGGCACGGTCACCGTGTGGATGGGCAGGCAGGCCGTGCAGCAGGGCTATCACACGCCGCGGATCGCTTCCCACGAACTCGGGCACAGCCTCGGCCTCCCCGACGTGAAGCCCGGCCCGTGCTCGTCGCTGATGTCCGGCTCGACCGGTGGCGTCAGCTGCAAGATCGTGAACCCCAACGCCCAGGAGAAGGCCAGGGTCCAGCAGCTCTACGCCGGCACCGCCGTGCCGAGCGCCGACGCGGGCAAGGTCCTCGCGGAAATCGGCTGATCCCGCGCCAGGGGGTGCCCGCCCGGCACCCCCTGGCCTGGTCGGCGTGCTAAGCGTTCGCCGTGATCGCCCCCGCCGGGCACAACTGCACGGCGTCGCCGATCTCCGCCGGGTCCCGGTCCAGCAACCGGACCCGGCCGTCCTCATCGTCCTGTGCGAACACCTCGGGCGCGGTCAGCACGCACATCCCGGCGCCCACACAGCGTTCCCGGTCCACTTCGAGTTTCATCGCGATCAGTCCCACGCCACCGGGAGCGCGTACACCCCGTAGATGTCGGAATCCGTCCGCATCGGGATCTCCCCGGCCGGAACGGCCAGGCGAAGCTTCGGGAACCTGGCGAGCAGCCCGGTGAAGGCGACCTTCATCTGCACCCGCGCCAGCTGCTGGCCGAGGCACTGGTGGACCCCGTGCCCGAAGGAGCCGTGCCCGGCGGCGTTCCGGCGGACGTCGAGCCGGTCGGGATCCGGGAACTTCAGCGGATCGCGATTGGCCGCCATCCCCGACAACGCGACCGCCTCCCCCGCCTTGACGAGCTGACCGCCGATCTCGACGTCTTCGAGTGCGGTACGCGCACCGGTGTGCAAGATGGCCAGATAGCGCAGCAGTTCCTCGATCGCGCCCTCGACGCGCTCCGGATCCTCGCGGACCGCCGCGAGCTGGTCCGGGTGTTGCAGCAAGGCGAAAGTGCCCAGCGCGAGCATGTTGGCCGTCGTGTCCAGACCGGCGCCCAGCAACAGGAACGCGATACCGGTGAGCTCCTCGTCGGTGAGATCCGTTGTCGTCAGTTCACCGAGGATGTCGTCGGTCGGCTCGGCCCGCTTGGCCAGGATGAGCTTGTAGAGGTAATCCCCCAGCGCCTTGACGGCGGCGTCCTGCTCCTCGGCCGGAGCGTCCGGCATGTTCAGCGGCAGGACGTTGCGACGGAAGAACTCGTGGTCTTCGTAGGGAACGCCGAGCAGCTCGCAGATCATCATCGCCGGAATGGGCTGCGCGAAGGCCGTCACCAGATCGGCCGACGTTCCTTGCCGTTCCATCGCGTCGAGATACTCGGTGGCCACCTGCTCCACCCGTTCGGTGAGCAACCGCATCCGCCGGACGGTGAACTTGCCGGTGAGCAGCTTGCGGTACCGCGCGTGCTCCGCACCGTCCATCCTGATGAACATCCCCGGCACCGCCGGCGGCATCTCCTTCATCGCGGCCGCGCCCGGCAGCGGCGAGTGCATCAGCTCCTGCCGGGCGCTGAACCGCGAATCCGCGAGGATGGCCCGGACGATCGCGTGCCCCGTCGCGAGCCAGCCTTCGTGGCCGTCGGGGAACGTCAGCCGGACGAGCGGGTGCTCGTCGCGGAGCGTGCCGAGCTCGGCGGGCGGGTCGAACGGGCAGCCCTTCGGTCGTTCGAGGGGTAGTGCCGAGAGATGGGGTACCGATGTGGTCATCGTTGTTCCTCCCAGTTTTTACCGATGACAAAAGGCTACGTTGCATTTACAGATCACTCAAAGCCGCGGACTGGCTTTTCGCCGGTATTAGCTGGTAGATTTCCGGAAATCGTTGCAACGATCGTGACGATGAATGCAACGTCTCGTTGCAATGATCTGCGCCTGAACGCACAGGAGGTGCCATGCCCGGTGGCAGGCTGACCCAGGAGGACCGCCGGCTGATCGCGTCCTGGCTCAAGGACGGTCTCGGTTACGCCGAGATCGCCCGCCGGCTCGGGCGGCCGACGTCGACGATCAGCCGCGAGGTCGCGCGCAACAGCGTCCGCTCCGGCTACCGCGCCGACGAAGCGAACCGCGTCACCGGCGAACGCGCGCGGCGCCGCAAACCGCGACCGCGCGCCGTCCCCGTCGTCGAAAACGGCTACGGCCGGGACCCGGAAGCCGTCCGCGCCTTCGAAACCGACTTCGCCGAGATGATCGTGGCGACCGGACTGCCCCGGATGACCGCGCGGGTCCTCGCCTGTCTGGCCGTCAGCGACGACGGCGTGCTCACCGCCGCCGAACTCGCCCGGCGGCTCCAGGTCAGCCCGGCCTCGATCTCGAACGCCGTCGCCTACCTCGAAGCGCAGGCGATGCTCAAACGGGAACGGGACGGCCGCCGGGAGCAGTACGTCCTCGACGAGGAAATGCCGCAACGAGTCTGGGCCGAAAGCGTCCGCTCGAACCAGGAATGGGTCAGGCTCTCCCGTCAGGGCGCCGAAGTCCTCGGCGTCGCGACACCCGCGGGCGCCCGCTTGGACGACCTCTCCCGATTCCACGCGCGCATCGACGAAGTCATGCACGACGACCGCGTCGCGATCTTCGCCGGTGACGCGCTGACCGTGCTCACCGCACTCCTGCACGCCGGACGGGAGTTTTCCCTGCCGGCTCTCGCTTCGGCACTGGATTGGTCGGCCGAGCGGACCGCGGGCGCCTTGCGGGTGGCGGAAGCGCATCCGCACATCGCCGGCCCGGTCCGGGTGGATTCTCGCGATGGGGAGTATCGGGCGGTTCCGTTGGTGGAACGGCTCACGGCTGGGCAGTTGGCTGCCTTGGGGTCTTGAGTGGTCGGGTGGTGACGGCTGCGTCGGGGTTTCGTGGGCACGCTGTCTGTGCCAACGTGAACCCCTGCGCACAGGGTGCCCGTCGCCACTTTCCGGCGACGCGTCAAACAGCAAGACTTGACCGTGAACTCGAAGGACCAAAGCAGCGTCTCCGCACACGCCGCCCGTGGCCGCTTTCCGGCGACAGGGCTCCAATGACGACGCTTGGCAGCGGCAGGATTCGAAGGGGGTAAAGCAGAACCCTGCGCACAGGGGGTGCTCCTCGCCGCGTTTCGGCTACGCGACTCTAACGGCGAGACCTAGCCGCCCGTCGCCGGCTTCCGGCAACGCGACTCTAACGGCGAGACCTAGCCGCCTGTCGCCGGCTTCCGGCAACGCGACTCTGACAGCGAGACCTGACCGCCCGTCGACGGTTTTCGGCAACGCGACTCTGGCGGCGGGACCTAACCGCCCATCGCCGCTTTCCGGCAACGCGACTCTGACAGTGAGACCTAGCCGCCTGTCGCCGCGTTTCGGCTACGCGACTCTGACGGGCGAGACCTAACCGCCCATCGCCGCGTTTCGGCTACGCGACTCTGACGGCGAGACCTAACCACCCGTCGCCACTTCCCGACAACGCAACTCCGACAGCGAGACCTAACCACCCGTCGCCACTTCCCGGCAACGCGACTCAGAACGGTGGCGGTTCGTCGGCGAGCGGTGTCCTTGGGCGGGGTAGGTGAAGTGGCGGGGGTGAGCTGTCGTAGCTCTGTCCGGTGGGGGTGGTGATCGTGAGGGTGCCGTCCGAGGCGAGCCGGTATGTCCAGCCGGGTTCGTCTTTGAGACGGTGGTCGCGGCGGCAGAGGTCGATCAGCTCGTCGACGTTGGTATGGCCGCCGTGCTGCCAGGGCACTGAATGATCGATGTCGCATGCTTGCGCGGGACGGTGGCAGCCGGGTCTTCGGCATTCGCGGTCCCGGACCCGCACGAACTCGGCGAGGCCCGCGCTGGGTCGGTACCGGTCCCGCCCGAGGTCGAGGACCTGACCGGAGAGTGGGTCCGTGATGATGCGGCGCAGCACGGTGTTCGGACCGGTGGCGATGTGCCGGGCCAGTGCGGCGGGGACAGTGCCGTGTCCGGCGAGATCTGCGGGAGCGTCGTTGAGGCCAAGATAGGTGAACAGGTCCATGTACAGGAACACTTCGGTGCGCTCACCGGTGCCGCCTTGGCCGCCGAGCAGGAGGTCGAGCGCGACGTCGGCGCGTAATTGCTCCAGGGTGCGAGTCTCCTCCCCGGTCTTGAGCACCCGTGCTTCCCGATCGATGCGCCGGTAGGCGGCGGCGACTTTCTCGACCGGCCCGTCTTCGACCTCGATCGACGCCACTCCCGTTTCGCCTTGACGCAAGGTCAGGCGACGGCCTTCGCGATGCCGTTCGGCCCGTGCCTCGGCGCCCTCACGGTCGACGGTGGTCGCTGCGTGGTTCGCTGCTTTCCGGATCTGATCAGGGTTTCTGCCCGGTAGCCGCTCCTCCAGCAGCGCATCGACGGTGCGGGCGTCCTCGTCCGACAGCCACGCGGTGGCCGCGGCGACCTTCATCGCGCCGAAGCCGCTCACTTCTCCTCGGTCCATCAGGGACAGAGTGCGAGGCAGGCGGGTGGTCAACGCGTCGGCCGCGGCGACCATCGCACCGGCATGATTGTCCACACGGGACAGAGCGAAGGCGACCTCCTGCGTGACGCTCGGCGCCCCGTCGCGATGCCGGTTCAACTGCGCCAGCGCCCGGAACCGGACAGCTTCCAGCCGCGCGATCCCGGCTGACGCCGCTTGCGCGACAGCGACGGAATCCTTGTCGTCCAACGAAATGACGGAAGCGTTCACCGCTTCCAGCGCCTCGGGGTCGGTGAGTCTTTCCAGTAGCGCCACAGGCGCGGAATGTGTGTCCACCCCACGACCATACGACCGGCCACCGACAGTTTCCGGGCTCGCGCCCCGGCAGGGAGTTGCCGATTTTCGGCAATGATGAATCGGCGGAGGACTGCCGGTTATAACCGCCGGGTCGCGTTGCCGATATCCGACAACGACAACTCCACACAAGCTACCCGCGCGACCGCGGCACGGTCCGGCAACGAAGCCTCACCCAAACCCCGCCACCAACCACCACCAAGCCCCGTCGCCGATATCCGACAACGACATCTCCACACAAGCTACCCGCGCGACCACAGCACAGTCCGGCAACAAAGCTCACCCAAGCCCCGCCACCAAAACCCCGTCGCCAATTCCCGAAAACGAAAGCAGTCCCCAGCGTCAACCACTAACCACCAGCCACCATCGCCGATTCCCGCCGACGGAACCCACCCGAACGCCCCGGCAAACAACTTCCCGACAACCGAACCCGAGCTACATCACGTCCCGCACGACCATCCGCTCCGAAGCGCGCTCGATGGCCGCCTCGACCGCGCCGACCCGGTCGGCCAGCAAGCCCATGGCGCCGACCGCGCGGCTCATCGGGTCCTCGTCGTCCCCGCCCAGCGCTTGCGCGCGCAGGTAAGCCGCTTTCACGTCCGCCCATCGCTTCGCCTCCGAGGAGCTCAGCCGTCCGCGTAGTTCCGCCAGTTTCAGCAGGTTCGCTTCGGCTCCGGAGGTGAGTGTCTGCGCTTCGCCGGCGTAGTGGTCGTCGATCAGCGCTTCCAGTTCGGCGTCGTTCATCGCGGGCACGATCCGGCCGGCGAGTTTGTTCATGTTGCGGTACGAGCCTTGCAGCTGGAACGGCGGTTCGACGCGGGATGAGTCCGCCTGCGCGGCCGAGGCGATGTACGCCTGGTTGTTCGTCAGGACGATCCGCTGCACCTTGATCAGTTTCCGCAGTACGGCGAGGATATGCTCCAGTTCGGTCGCCGAGTACGCGTGCTTCAGCTGATCCGCCCGCACCGAACCGTCGCCGCGGGCCAGCCGCACGAGAACGTCCACATCGGACTGTTCGCGCGAGACCAGTGGGGCGAGGACAGTGTTCGCGGTGAGCGAGTTCTCGATGTAGCTCAGCGCGAAGAGTTCTTCCTTGCCCGACAGCACATCGCCGAGGTTCCACACGTCCGCGCGGTTGGCGAGCATGTCCGGGATCCGGAAACGCTTGCCCTGCTCGGTGTACGGGTTGCCTGCCATGCAGACCGCGAACCGCTTTCCCCGCAGGTCATAGGTCCGCGTCCGGCCGTCCCACACACCTTCCATCCGACGTTGCGCGTCGCACAGCGAGATGAACTTCTGCAGCAGTTCCGGCGACGTGTGCTGGATGTCGTCCAGATACAGCAGCACGTTGTTGCCCTGCTCCAGCGCGAACGAGATCTTCTCGACCTCTTGCCGCGCCGTCGCGTTGGGCGCGTCCGCCGGATCCACCGACGTGACCTCGTGCCCGAGCGCCGGTCCGTTCACCTTGACGAACACCAGCCCGAGGCGGCTCGCGACGTACTCCATGAGCGTCGTCTTGCCGTAACCGGGCGGCGAGATGAGCAGCAGCAGACCGGACTGGTCGGTCCGCCGCGCGTCGCCGGTCGCGCCGAGCTGCTTGGCGAGGTTGTCGCCGATCAACGGCAGATAGACCTCGTCGAGCAACCTGTTGCGCACGAAGGCGCTCATCACCTTCGGCTTGTACTCGGTCAGCCGCAGCCGGTCGCGTTCGGCCGCCACCAGATCGTTGCGCAGCCGTTGGTACGCCCGGAAACCCGGCACCCGGTCACGGCGGAACCGGAGCGTCCTGGCCAGCGTCTCGTCGAGCCGCAGGGTCAGGGACCGATTGACGATCCGTGGATGTGAGCCGAGCAGACCGTCCACAGTGGCCGAAAGTTCCGCCGAGGAGTCGTAGCGGGGCAAGTCGGCCAGTTCGATGGCGACGGCCTCCGCCAGCTCGTCATCAGGCAGATCGGCCGAATCCACAAAGGACCGAAGCCAGGCCTCGGCGAGCTGGTGACGGTCGGCGAGGTCTTCGAGAGCGCGCAGGTCTTCGGCGAAGCTCCGGCGGTCGAGCCGGAACTTGTCGAGCAGTGTCCGCGCGCCACCACTGGTGACGAAACCCGGCGACGCGTCGGCCAGTTCCTCGAAGAGGTACTCGCCGGCGAGTTCGAGCTCCAGCGTCAGGCCGGACGACGCGGCGAACGCGCTCATCGACTCGGTGAGTTCCCGCGCCAGCGCGTCGATCGCCGTAGTGTGCCCGAACGCCTCCCGTACCCGCGCGAGCGACGCGGCGCGCGTCGTCCACGCGGACTTCGCCGCCTCGTCGGCACCGAAAGCCCAGAACAACTGAGCGGCGGCACGAGCGGCGGGCGGATACCGCAGCAGCCCGGCCCCGGATCGCAGGCGCACCAGCACCGACAGGATCGCGGCGGCGTCGTGGTCGTGCACGCCCCGCGCGTAACCCTCGTCGTAGCGGTCCCCCGCCACCCGACGGACGACGTCCAGCAGGTCGGCTTCCGGCAGCTCCGGTTGATCGGCCAGGATCGACGTCGCCAGGTATTCGGCGCGGTAGACCTCGGGCGATTCCGAGACCAGCAACTGGTCCCAATACGGCCGCGTCGCCTCGAACGAGGAATCCCGCACGGGCGAGCGGTAGTCGGTCCCGGTGATCGCGAACTTCATCCCGCCGTCGTGCGGTACCAGGGTGAGGTCGATGTCCTGGGTGTTGACCGCGAAGGTGTTGCGGCCTAAGCGGATCGTCTCGCCGCCCTCGCCGTAGAGGTCGAGCCGGTCACGCAGGGCGCGGCCTGCCTCCTGGCGGGCGGCCTTGACCCGGCCCTCCAGTTCCTCGGCGCGCACCTGGTCGCCGAGGTCCCGCAGTTCGGCGACGACGCTGCGCAGCTTGGCGACCATCGGGTCGGAGGCGAAGTAGGTGTTGATCTCGTCGACCGAACCGAGGGTGCCGACCCTGCGGGTCACACTGGCGAGGATCCGCTCGGCCGAATCGACCAGCCGGTCCGCGCGACGCGCCCGCTCGTCGAGCAGCGCCTGCTTGCGCGAGGAGAACGCCTCGTAGACGTCGGTGCGTTTCTCCCCGAGCGACGCCAGGAAGTCGTCGAACTCGCCGAAACGTGACTCGAGGTTTTCCAGCTGCAGCAACAATCTGCCGAGCTGCTCGTCGCACCGGTCGGGCGTGTCCGCGACCGCGAGCCCGCCGGTGATCGCCTGCGCGAGCAGCGCGAACTCGGCGGCGAACTCCGCCCGGCCCTCGGTCTCCAGCAGTTCCTTGCGGCGTGCTTCGAGGGTGGCCCGTGCCCGGTTGACCGCGCCGATGACCTCGCCGACGCGTTCGAGGATCTTCGTCCGCACCACGGCGTCCGCGATGTCCAGTCCGCCGACGACGTCGGTGAGGACTTCGAGGCCGCCGGACTGCTCGTCCAGCTGTTCGGCGACCGGGACGGCTTCGGCGACCGTGGAGATCGCGCCCGCGGCCTCGATCAGCCCGTCGACCTCGGCGTGATAGCTCGTGAACGCGTCTTCGCCCTGTAGGAAGCGGACGGCGCGCTGAGCGGCTTCGCTGAAATTTGCGTCGAGATCGGCGATCAGCTTGTCGACGCGGTCGGTGTCGACATAGCGCAGCTCCCGCACGGTGACGAGATGGCCTCGCGCGCGGTGCATTTCGGCGAGCCTGCGCACCCACGCGTCGGCCGCGTTCAGCGCCTCGCCCCGCACCTTCCGCACGAGAGAGGCGGTTTCCGCGGCGGCTTCCTCGACGGCGTCGGCCGCCTGCGAGGTGAGCGCGGTGACCGTCTCGAACTCGTCGAGCACCTGTTCCGCTGTGACCCGGACGTCCGACAGCGGCGACCGCAGATCGCCGAGTTCCGCCTCGCCGAGCCAGTGGTAGTGGTCGAAAACCCGCGCGCACGCGGCGATCAGGGCCTCGAACACCGCCGCCGACGGCGCCATTTCACCGACCATCCGGCCGATCGAAAGACAGTCGGAGATCCCGCGGACCAGATCGGCGTTGCCGACCCGCTCCAGCGGCCCGGTCCCGGCCGGCTGCGACGCGGCGTAGGTGTCGGACTGGAACGGCGTCCGCCACACCTGCATCGGGTGCACCCGGCTCGGCTCGTCCGAAAGCGCGCGGAACAGCACCATCGTGCCGTCGTCGAACAGCGAATACCCGTGGCACGGGATCGGGTTCGAGACCTCTTTGCGGATCACGTTGTACGGCAGGAGAAGCGAGCGTCCGTCGGCGCGGGCGTGGAAGACGTAGAGCACGTCCTCGCCGTTGGGCGAGCGGATCACGCGCTCGAATTCGAGACCGTCCACAGTGGTGTCGAACGTCTTGCTGACACCCGTGTCGAGGTAGTAGCCACCGGGGAAGATGATCCCGTGGTCCTCGGGCAGCCGCTGGCACGCCTGCCCGATCCCGTCGAGGCGCACGACGTCACGCGTGCGGGTGTTGAAGACCAGGTACCGGTGCACGGTCTCCTTGTACGGCAACACCCGCAGCAGGATCAGCGGGCCGATCCTGGCGTAGGAGACCTCGGCGTCGGCGAGGCTCTGCAGCGGCTCGTCGACCGCCTCGGCGTAGACGCCCTCACCGGTTTCGGTGTTGTTCTCGACCTTGATCGTCAGGTTGCCGCCGACGGTCTCGACGAACACCTCGTCCTCGATCGAGATATGCGGATGCCGCCCGAGAACATGCTGTTCGCGGCTCGTCTCGATCCATTCGAAGTCGTGCGACGGCGGGAAGACGTGATCGCGTTCGCCCCGGCTGTCCACATAGGACACCTTGCCGTCGGCGGCGATCCCCCAGCGCAGCACCCGGATGTCCTCGGTCCGCGGACCGATCTGGAACACCGCGAGCAGTTTGCCCTCGACTCGCCGCAGCTGGAGCAGCTTCGCCTGCCGGTAGTACCGGTACAGCTCGGCGAAGTCGCGGACGAACTGCTCGTCGCGCAACAGCTCCGGCAGCTCTTCAGCCGGCACGTCGTCGAAGCGGAACGCCACAGTGTCTTCGATGTCATGGCTGAAACCGTGCAGCGAGAAGACGTCGTCGACCGTCGTCTCCGGCTTGAGGCCGATGAAGACGTTGTAGCCGAACAGCATCCGCCCACCGACCGACACGACATCCCGCGGCACGCAGTTGTTCGCGGTGCGGATCCGCTCCGTGCCGATCAGCGCGAGCTGCGCGCTGCCGAAGACCCCGAGCCGCGCGGTGTTGAGCTCGTCCGCGCGTTTCGCCAGTTCGGCGGCCTGTGCGGCGAGCCGGGCGCGGAGCACCTCATAGGTGCCCGCGTCCAGCTGCTCCGTTCCTGCCACCGGTTCGGTCGTCGTCACTGCTTCGCGGGGGCGAGGGCGGCGACGGACTTGTCAGCCAGGCCGAGCCGCTGCGCCATGGCCAGCAGCTCCTGCACCTTGCCGCTGTCCGGGCCGCCCGCCTGCAACTGCTTGGCCAGGAAGGCCGACAGCGTCAGGTTCTTCACGTCCTCCGTGCTCACCGAGCCGACCAGTTTCGTCAGGTCGTCGGTGAAGCTGCCCGAACCGTCGAGCCACGACTTCCCGAGGGTCTGGACGACGTCCGAGTGCTCGACGAAACCGTCCACGCTCTTGCCGAGCCCGATCGAGCCGATGACCTTCTCGAAGAACATCGTCTCGCCGCCGACGATGTCGATGTCGGCCTTCTCCAGCCCGATGCCCAGCACCGTGGCCTGCGCCTCGGCGACCTCGCGCTGCACGTTGAGCGCGGCGAGCCGGATCTCCTTCTCGGCCTCCAAGCGCAAGCGGTACTCCTCGTGCTGGCGGCTGGCGGTGTCGAGCGCGGCCATCGCGGCGGCCTTCTCGGTGAGACCTTCGGCCTCGCCCTTGAGCTTGTCGCGCATCCCGTCGGCGAGCACGATCGCCTTCTCGCGTTCGACGATCGCCTCGGCCCGGCCGACCTTCTCCAGCGCGTCGGCGTCGCGTTCCTTGACCTGCGCCGCGGCCAGCCCGATGGCGGCCTCCTCGGCCTGGATGCCTTCGGCCAGACGGATCTTGGCGCGGGTGTCGAGTTCGGCGGCCTGCTGGCGCGCCTCGGCCAGCGTCAGCTCCTCGCGGGCCTTGTGCTTCGACGCGGCCTCGGCGGCTTCCGCGGCCTTGATGTCCTTGACGAGGTTTTCCTGCGCCTCCGCCTCGGCCCGGATGATGATCGCCGAACGTTGCCGCTCCGCCTCTTCGACCACGCGGAGCTTCTTGATGTTCTCTTCCTGCTCGGCCACGGTCTTCTCGACCGCGATCCGCTCGCGGATCACCTCGGCGATGGACCGCTTCTCGGTCTCGACTTCTTTGTCCTTGGCGATCCGGGACAGCTCGGTCTCGCGTTCGCGGCCGATGACCTCGAGCAGCCGGTCCTTCTCGATGCGCTCGGTCTCGATGGCGATCACGCGTTCGCGGTTCTTGCCCGCGACCTCGATCTCACGCTGCTGGTTCTGGTGCTGGATGCCGAGTTGCTCGTCCGTGCGCAGGCCCGCGGCCTGCGACTTGAGCCGCTCCTCCGCCTGCACCTTCGCGATCTCGGCCTCTTCACGCGCCCGCATGGTCTCGACCTCGCGGTTCTGCTTGATCTCCGCGTCGGCCTGCCGCCGCTCCAGCTCCAGGATCGCCTCGCGGGCGTCCACGTTCTGGCGGGTGATCTCTTTTTCCTCGCTGCGGCGGAACTCGTTGGTGCGCACGTGCTCGATCGCGGTCAGCTCGGTGATCTTGCGGATGCCCTGCGCGTCGAGGATGTTCGCCGAGTCGAGCTGCGCCATCGGCGTCTGCTCGAGGTAGTCGATGGCCGCGTCCTCCAGGCTGTACCCGTTGAGGTCGGTGCCGATGACGCGGATGATCTGGTCGCGGAATTCGTGGCGTTTGGTGTAGAGATCCACGAAGTCCAGCTGTTTGCCGACGGTTTTCAACGCCTCGGAGAACTTGGCGTTGAACAGCTCCTGCAGCGTCGCTTCATGGCTGGCGCGTTCGGTGCCGATGGCCTGCGCGACCTTGATGACGTCCTCGACGGTCTTGTTGACCCGCACGAAGAACGAGATCCGGATGTCGGCGCGGATGTTGTCCCGGCAGATCAGGCCCTCACGGCCGGTCCGGGTGATCTCCATGGCCTTGACCGAGGTGTCCATGATCTCGGCCTTGTGCAGCACGGGCAGGACGATCGCGCCGGTGAACGTCACGTCGACGCGGCGGACCTTCGAGATGATCAGCGCCTTACCCTGCGGCACCTTCTTGAACAACCTGGTGATCGTGAAGAGCAAGACCAGGAGGATGACAACTATCACGGCGATCAGTACGCCGGCCCCCACGCTGATGGCACCCATAGTGTTCCTTTTCTGCTTCAGATGTCCAAGGACTCGACCCAGAAGAACTCGCGTTCGGAGTCGTAGTCATAGAGAACTACGCGGCTGCCCGCCGTGAGGTTGCCTTCGCCTGCCTGACGAACGTCCACAATGGCCGTGGACCCGTCGGCGGCGGCGACTTCGGCCTGGCCGAAGTCATGGGTGACCGACGAGGTGCGGATGACCGCGACCCTGCCGACGAAGTCTCTCCTGCTCGGTTCCCTCGCGGGACCGAAGACGCGACGTAGCGGCACCACGATCACCCTCGTCCCGAGTGTGCCGAGCACGAGCGCGACGGCGAGCACGCCGGTCCCGAGCCCGATCCTCGATGGTGTCGAAAGCTCAAGGTCATCGAGTAGAACCGTCCCTGCCAGGCTGGCGAACCAGGTGAATGCGATCAGTAAGGAGAGCGAAATGGACAGCGGGACCCCGCCGAAGCCCGCCAAGAGCCCGTCCCCACCGTCGAACTCATCGAGATCGACGGCACCGAGGAGGGTCAGCAGCCAATAGCCGATCACCACGATCAGCAGGAAGCTGAAGAGCACGGCCGGAAACCCCAGAGCCGCGGTGACGAACCCGCCCATCGCCGTCGTTCCCTCCCCCATCACCCCGGGTCAGGACTATAACCAGCGAGTGAGCATGGGCGGACGGTTTTCGGCTACGAGTGGGTCACAGTGCTCCTCGCAAGCGGGCGGGGCCACTCACCGCATTTAGTCCTCTGAATGCGTTTGGCCGCGGCCTGGGAGGCGTGCCGCGGCCGGCCCGAAGGCGCGACTCGCGTGATCGGACACCGAACTCGCGTGATTGAAGGCGTAACTCGCGTGATCGGACGAGGCGGCGACGGGGGAGGGCGGCCGGGTGCGGAGCGTTACGCCGACCGGCCGCGCGGAAGCCATCCGGTTGGACCTGTCGCGTCGCCGGAGCGGGCCCTACTCTCCAGTATTGAGAGTGACACAGGACACACCACGGTCTTGGGAGGCTCCATGGGGTGGCACGTTCGCGAAACGATCGACGAGGATCGGCGCGAACGGCGAATCCGCCACGTCACCCGATGTCTGAGTTGCACGCTCACCTGCGTCCATTGTGGACTTCCGGCGAGGTTCTCCGTTCGCCCGGGGCATCCCGGCCTCGGCGTCGTCGAGCACCTGCCGGGCATGACCACGCCCGGCCTCCCCGATCTCGCCCTGCTGCACCGATTCTGCCGGGACAACCTCGCCGCGGAACCGGGCATAGCACTCAGACGCGCCTATCTCGGACTGGCGACCGAACTCTTCGAAACGGGACGGCGGATCCGCCGTCACCACAGGCTCGGCGTGCATCCGCCACGGCCGGGACATCTCGAGGCCTACCGAAAACGGTGGCGAGTGGCCAAAATGCGGTACGCCTGCAAGGCGTGCCGGTACTACACCGGCTCTCACTGAGCCGATTCTCCCCCGGAGGACTCGTGCTCGTTCGTCTCATCCTCGGCCTGCTCATCACCGTCGCCGGTCTCGCCTTCGCCGTCCGCCGCGCATTGTGGCTCGCCAAACTGATCCGCTCCGGCCAGCCGGACGAAAAACGCTCGGACGTCATGGCCGTCCGCGCGAAAACGCATCTGACCGAGGTCTTCGGGCAGCGCAAGCTGCTCAAGTGGTCCGTCCCCGGGCTCGCGCATCTCTTCACGTTCTGGGGTTTCGTGATTCTCGGCTCGGTCTACGTCGAGGCGTACGGCGCCCTGTTCGACCACGACTTCCACATCCCGCTCATCGGGCACTGGGCGGCGCTGGGCTTCCTTCAGGACTTCATCGCGGTCGCGGTGCTCGTCTCGCTCGCGGTCTTCGCGGTCATCCGGATCCGCCAGGCACCCGAACGGAAAGACCGCGCGTCGCGGTTCTTCGGGTCGCACACCGGCGGCGCCTGGCTGATCCTGTTCATGATCTTCAACGTGATCTGGACGATGTTCCTCTTCCGGGGCGCCTCAGTCGCGGTCGGCGTCTTCCCGTACGAGTCGGGCGCGTGGGTTTCCCTTGGCGTGGGCGAACTCCTGGAACCGCTGGGCCCGTCGGTCACCGAGCCGCTGGAGACCGTGGGGCTGCTGCTGCACATCGGCGTGATGCTGGCGTTCCTGTCGATCGTGCTCTACTCAAAACACCTCCACATCTTCCTGGCGCCGGTCAACGTCACGGCGAAGCGGCTTCCGGACGCGCTCGGCCCGTTGCTGCCGATGGAATCGGGCGGCAAGCCGATCGACTTCGAGGATCCGGGCGAGGACGACACGTTCGGCCGCGGCAAGATCGAGGACTTCACCTGGAAGGGCATGCTCGACTTCGCCACCTGCACCGAATGCGGCCGCTGCCAGTCGCAGTGCCCGGCGTGGAACACCGGGAAACCCTTGTCCCCCAAGCTGTTGATCATGGACCTGCGCGACCACCTCTTCGAGAAGGCGCCGTACATCCTGGACGGCGAGGAAGCGCCGGAAGAACGTCCTCTGGTCGGCACCAAGGAGGACTTCGGTGTCATCGATCCGGACGTCCTGTGGTCCTGCACCACGTGCGGTGCCTGCGTCGAACAATGCCCGGTCGACATCGAGCACGTCGACCACGTCGTGGACATGCGCCGCTACCAGGTGATGATCGAGTCGGCGTTCCCGAGCGAACTCGGCGTGCTGTTCAAGAACCTCGAAACCAAGGGAAACCCCTGGGGCCAGAACAACTCCGACCGCCTGGCGTGGACGAAGGACCTCGGCTTCGAGGTGCCGATCTTCGACGGCGAACTCGCCGACGACGTCGAGTACGTCTACTGGGTCGGCTGCGCGGGCGCTTTCGACGACAACGCCCGCAAGACCGTCCGCGCCACCGCCGAACTGCTGCATCTCGCCGGCGTGAAGTACACGATCCTCGGCACCGACGAGTCGTGCACCGGCGACCCGGCGCGGCGTTCGGGCAACGAGTTCCTCTTCCAGATGCTCGCGCAGCAGACGGTCGAGACGCTGAACGCGGTGTTCGAAGGCCGCGAACCGGGCACCCGCAAGATCGTCACCACCTGCCCGCACTGTCTCAACACCCTAGGCCGCGAGTACCCGCAACTGGACGGGCACTACGAGGTCCTGCACCACACACAGCTGCTGAACCGGCTCGTCCGCGCGGGCAAGCTGACCCCGGTCAAACCGGTCGACGCCGGACCGGTGACCTACCACGACCCGTGTTACCTCGGCCGCCACAACAAGGTCTACGAGCCGCCGCGCGAACTCGTCGGCGCGACCGGCGCGACGCTCAGCGAGATGCCCCGGCACGCCGACCGCGCACTCTGTTGCGGTGCCGGCGGCGCGCGGATGTGGATGGAAGAGCAGATCGGCAAGCGCATCAACCTCGAACGCGTCGACGAAGCACTCGGCACGGACGCCGAAACCATCGTCACCGGCTGCCCGTTCTGCCGCGTGATGCTGAATGACGGCCTCGTCCAGCGACAGAGCGAGAAACGTGGGGAGAACGTCACCGTGCGCGACGTCTCCCAGCTGCTGCTGGAGACCGTGCGGGAGCGGGATCGGACGACCACCGAGATTTGAGGCACACGAGAGTTGGAAGTTCGGCGCGCCGAACTCTAGACTCACGGAATGGCGAATCTGCGCAAGACCGTGTGCGCGCTGGCGGCGTCCGCGCTCGTCCTTTCCGCGTGCGGCGGTCCCGCCGGAGGGACGGACGACAAGCGGCCCGTCGTGCTGACCACGTTCACGGTCCTGGCGGATATCGCCTCGAACGTCGCGGGTGACAAGCTCCGGGTCGAGTCGATCACCAAACCCGGCGCCGAAATCCACGGCTACGAGCCCACCCCGGACGACATCAAGAAGGCCGCGAAGGCCGACCTGATCCTCGACAACGGGCTGAACCTGGAGGCGTGGTTCGCCCGGTTCGTCAAGGAGATCGACGCGCCGCACAAGGTGGTCAGCGAGGGTGTCCAGCCCATCGCCATCGGTGAGGACGCCTATCAGGGAAAACCGAACCCGCACGCGTGGATGTCTCCGACGAATGTGGGTATCTACGTGGACAACATGGTGAAGGCGTTCAGCGAGCTCTCCTCCGGCGACGCCGCCGTGTTCAAGGCCAACGGCGATGCCTACAAGGCGAAACTGAAGGAGGTGCGGGACGAGATGACGGGTGCGCTGAACGGCCTGCCGCAGAACGAGCGAGCGCTGGTCACCTGCGAAGGCGCCTTCTCCTATCTCGCGCGCGACACCGGCCTCACCGAGCGGTACATCTGGGCGGTCAACGCCGAACAGCAGGCCACACCGCAGCAGATCACCCGCGCCATCGAATTCGTCAAGCAGAACAAGGTCCCCGCGGTGTTCTGCGAATCGACCGTCTCGGACGCCCCGATGCAGCAGGTCGTCTCCGCGACCGGTGCCGCGTTCGGCGGCGTCCTGTACGTCGATTCCCTGTCCGGTCCGGAAGGTCCCGTGCCTACGTATCTCGACCTCATCCGCCACGATTCGAAGACGATCGTCGCCGCCCTCACCGGAGCCAAGCCGTGACAGCCGCGATCCGCGTCGAGGACGTCACCGTGCACTACGGCGACGTCCTCGCGCTCGACGGCGTCGACGTCACGCTCGAACACGGTCACGTCTGCGGGCTGGTCGGGATGAACGGCTCCGGCAAGTCGACGCTGTTCAAGACCATCATGGGCATGGTCCGGCCGGACACCGGCACGGTGTCGATCGACGGCGGCACCCCCGCCCGCGCCCGCAAGACCGGCGTGATCGGGTACGTGCCGCAGAGCGAGGACGTCGACTGGTCGTTCCCGCTGTCGGTGCGGGATGTCGTGATGACCGGCCGCTACGGGCGGCTCGGCTTCACCCGGCGTCCGCGCCGCGCCGACCACGAAGCCGTCGACCACGCGCTGGAGCGGGTCGAGCTGACCGAACTCGCCGGACGCCAGATCGGCCAGTTGTCCGGCGGACAGCGCAAACGCGCGTTCGTCGCGCGCGGTATCGCCCAAGGCGCCCGTGTCCTGCTGCTGGACGAGCCGTTCGCCGGCGTCGACAAGCGGTCCGAAGCCACCATCACCCGGCTGCTCAAGGAACTCGCGGCCGACGGTGCCGCGGTCCTGATCTCCACGCACGATCTGCACGCGCTGCCCGGCCTGGCCGACGAGGCGATCCTGCTGATGCGCAAGGTGCTCGCGCACGGCTCCCCCGGCGAGGTGCTCCGGCCCGAGAACCTCGCGCTGGCGTTCGGACTCGATGTCCTGCAACGGGAAGAAGAACCCGCGTGAGTTTCTACGACCTGTTCCTCGAACCGCTGAGTTACGACTTCATGGTGCGGGCGCTGGCGTCCACGGTCATCGCGTCGGCGGTCTGCGCGGTGCTCTCCTGCTGGCTGGTGCTGATCGGCTGGTCGCTGATGGGCGACGCGGTCTCGCACGCCGTGCTGCCCGGCGTCGTGCTCGCGTACGTCCTCGGCGCGCCCTTCGCACTCGGCGCCGTCGTCTTCGGATTCCTCGCCGTGGCGCTGATCGGTGTCGTCCGCGACACCAGCCGTGTCAAGGAGGACGCCGCGATCGGCATCGTGTTCACCACGCTGTTCGCGCTCGGGCTGGTGCTGATCTCGGTGACGCCGAGCCAGACCGACCTGAACCACATCATCTTCGGCAACCTGCTCGGCGTCGACACCTCGGACCTGATCCAGATCGGCGTCCTCGGCGCGATCACGCTCACCCTGCTGGTGCTCAAACGCCGCGATTTCACCTTGTTCGCCTTCGATCCCACGCACGCCCACGCCATCGGGCTGAACCCGCGGGTGCTCGGCGCCGCGCTGCTCGGGCTGCTCGCGCTGACCGCCGTGGTGGCGCTGCAGGTGGTCGGCGTGATCCTCGTCGTGGCGATGCTGATCATCCCCGGCGCGACGGCGTACCTGCTGACCGACCGGTTCGGCCGGATGCTCGTGATCGCGCCGTCGTTCTCGGTGCTCGCGGCGGTGACCGGGCTGTACCTGAGCTACCACCTCGACACCGCGTCCGGCGGGATGATCGTGCTGGTCCAGGGCGCCGGGTTCACGCTGGTGTACCTGTTCGGGCCGCGGCACGGGATCGTCGGGAAGCGGCTGGCCAAGCGCAGGCGGGAGTTGTCCCGGGCAGCGTGACCGCGCGATCACCCCGCGCTCTGTGTCTCTCGCGACATGGGTCTGAACGCAGCCTTAGGTTAGGCTCCCCTCATGTCTACGGAAGACGCGCTGCTCACCGGCCATGACCTGGTGCTCGCGCACCAAGAGCGGGCCGTGGTGGACGGCGTGTCCCTGTCGCTGCGCGCCGGCGTGGTGACCGCGCTGGTGGGCCCGAACGGCTCCGGCAAGTCGACGCTCCTGCGTTCGCTGGCGCGGCTGCACAAGCCTCGCGAGGGCGGCGTCCGCCTCGGGGAACGCGCCGTCTGGGGCGGGAACGCGTTGTCCGGCAAGGAGTTCGCCCGGCGGGTCACGTTGCTGACCCAGCACCGGCCCACGCCGAGCGGGGTTTCGGTGCGCGACGTCGTCTCCTACGGCCGGTACCCGTACCGCTCGGGCTGGCGCGGGGTCGACGTCGACGGCGCCGCCGCGATCCGCCGCGCGATGGAGCTGACCGGCGTGACGCCGATGGCCGAACGCGGCGTCGACGAGCTCTCCGGCGGCGAACTCCAGCGCGTCTGGCTCGCGTCCTGTCTCGCCCAGCAGACCTCCGTGCTGCTGCTCGACGAGCCCACCAACCATCTCGACCTGCGCTATCAGGTCGAGATCCTCGACGTCGTCCGCGACCTGGCAGGAGAAGGCGTCGCGGTCGGCGTGGTGCTGCACGACCTCGACCACGCGGCGATCATCGCCGACGAGGTCGTGCTGCTGAGCGAGGGAACCATCGTGGCCACGGGTGACATCGGGCAGGTGCTCACCACCGAGCACCTCTCCCAGGCCTACGGCGTCACCGTCCACGTCGCGAACGACCCGGTGACGGGCGCGATCCACTGCAGGCCACTCGGGCGGCATTCGCCCAGGCCCGCCTGAGAAATCCAGGAAGAACCATGCGTTTGCCAACCCTTGCCGCCCTCGTCGCGGCGACGGCCCTGCTGCTGTCCGCCTGCGGCACCACCGAGAACACCGCCGCCGCGCCGAGCGACACCGCCGCCGCGACCGGACCGGTCACGGTGACCGACGCGCGCGGAAAGGCCGTCAACCTCAAGGCCCCGGCCAAGCGGGTCGTCGCGCTCGAATGGGGCGAGGCCGAGATGGTCGCGTCGCTCGGGGTCATGCCGGTCGGCGCCGCGGACGTCGCGGGCTACAACGTCTGGGACAAGGCCGCCCCGCTGACCGCCGAGGTCAAGGACGTCGGCAAGCGCAACGAGCCCAGTGTCGACGCGATCGTCGGGCTGAACCCCGACGTCGTCATCATGGCCGAGGAGCGCGACTCGACGCTGGTGCCGCAGATCGAGAAGTACGTGCCGGTCGTGGTCACCAAGGCCAGCGACGCGAGCCGCAACTTCGACCGCCTGCGCGAGGACTTCAAGCTGATCGCGAAGACGGTCGGCAAGGAGTCCGAAGCGGACAAGCAACTGTCCGAAATGGACGCCAAACTCGCCGAGGGCAAGAAGGCCGTCGAGGCCAAGGGCGCCGCGGGCACCCCGTTCCTGATGGCCGACGGCTATCTCGAAGGCAGCACCGTCAGCATCCGCCCGTTCGGCAAGGGCTCGCTGGTCTCCGACACCGCCGAGGCCGTCGGCCTGAAGAACGCCTGGACCGGCAAGGTCGACCCGCAGTGGGGTCTCGGCCAGACCGACGTCGAAGGGCTGACCGCGCTCACCGACCCGAAGACCGTGCTGTTCTACAGCGCGGCCGAAGAGGACGTCTTCACCACCGGGCTCGCGCAGAACGCCGTCTACCAGCGTCTGCCGTTCGTGGTCTCGAAGAAGATCCACAAGCTGGAGGCCGGCACGTGGACCTTCGGCGGGCCGAAGTCGGTCATCATGACCGCCGACCAGATCGTGAAGGCAGTCACGGCCTGATGCGTGCCCGCACCATCGCGGTGTCGGCGGGGCTGGTGGTGCTCATCGTCGTCCTCGCCGGCGTCCACCTGACTCAAGGCACCTCGACGTCCGGGCCGCTCGACGTGGTGAAGGCGATCTTCGGCCAGGGCGACGCGCAGACCCTCGCGGTACTCGAGGGTTCGCGCGTCCCCCGGCTGCTCGCCGCGTTGCTGCTCGGGGTCGCGCTCGGCGTCGCGGGCGCGGGAATGCAGTCCGTGGCACGGAACCCGCTCGCCTCACCCGACACCCTCGCGGTCAACGCCGGCGCGCATTTCGCCGTGGTCGCCATCTCCGCGTTCGGTCTCTCGCTGCCGCTCGTGCCGGTGGGCGGAGCGGCGTTCGCGGGCGGGCTCGCCGCGGCCGTCGTCGTGCTCGGTCTCGCCGGCGGCGGTTCCGCGAGCCCGCGGCTGGTGCTCGTCGGTTCGGCGATGCTGCTGGCGCTCCAGTCGGTGACCATCCTGCTGCTGCTCTTGTTCGAGGAGGAGACGAGCGGGCTGTTCGCCTGGGGCAGTGGCTCGCTCACCGTCGCCGATCTGCGCGCGACCGGCCAGATGACGCCGATCGTGGTGATCGCCGTGGTGGCGCTCATCGCGATGGGCCGCAAACTCGACGTCCTCGCCCTCGGCGACGACAACGCGACCGTGCTCGGCCTGAGGGTCCGCCGCACGCGGGTCACCGCGGTCGTGCTGACCGTCGCGCTGACCGCGGCGGCGGTGACCGTCGCCGGGCCGGTCGGGTTCGTCGGGCTGAGCGCGCCGGTGATCACCCGGCTGCTGCTGCCGATCGCCAAACATCGCGCGCTGCTGCCGGTCTCCGGGCTGGTCGGCGTCGTCACGGTACTCGGCGCCGACGTCGTCCTGCGGGCGATCATGGGCTCGGCCGCCGCCGTGCGGGTACCGACCGGTGTGGTGACCACGATCGTCGGCGCCGTCGTGATGGTGTGGCTGGCGCGGCGCGGGCGGGGAAGCGGCTCGCGTCGTCCGGCTCCGGCCGGACGGGTCGGCGTCGCCGGATCGACCAGGCGGCTCGTGGTCGTTTCCGTCGTCCTGGTGGCGTTGCTCGCCGTGGTCCCGGTGGCAGGCCTGATGCTGGGCGACCGCATGGTGCTGCTCGGCGACCTCGCGAACTGGGTCACCGGCAACACCGGGACCGCGCTCACTTTCGTGCTGGACCAACGACTTCCGCGGGTGCTGGCCGCGCTGCTCGCCGGTGCCGCGCTGGCCGTGTCGGGCTGCGGTATCCAGTCGGTCAGCCGCAACCCGCTCGCCGAACCGGGGTTGCTCGGCATCACCGCGGGCGCGGGGCTCGGCGCGATCACGCTGATCACCATCGTCCCCGCGGTCGGCGCCTGGTCGATCGCCGGTGCCGCCGGCCTCGGCGCGACCGTGGTGTTCCTGCTGGTCTACGGGCTGGCCTGGCGGTCGGGGCTGGATTCGGACCGGCTGGTGATCATCGGTATCGCGGTCTGGTCGGCCGGGATGGCGCTGATCACGCTGCTGATCGTGGTCTCCGACCCGTGGAACTCGGCCAAGGCGCTGACCTGGCTTTCCGGGTCGACCTACGGCCGCACGCTGGAACAGGTCGTGCCGGTGACGCTCGCGCTCGTCGCGCTGACGCCGTTGCTGTGGATCAAGCACCGCGAACTCGACCTGCACGCCCTCGACGAGGACACCCCGCGCGTGCTCGGGATGCGCGTCGAACGGTCGCGGCTGGTGGTGCTGGGAGCTTCCGGGATCCTGGCGGCGACCGCGGTGTCCGCCATCGGCGTGGTCGTCTTCGTCGGTCTGGTCGCTCCGCATCTGGCTCGTTCGCTGGTCGGTGGGAGGCACGTCCGGGTCGTCCCGGTGGCCGCGGCGCTCGGTGCGCTGCTGGTGAGCGTCGCGGACACCCTCGGGCGGACGGTCATCGCCCCCGCCCAGATCCCGGCGGGGCTGGTCATCGCGATGGTCGGGACGCCGTACTTCGTGCTGGTGCTCTGGAAAACCCGGCCGTAGACCTCCCCTGCCCCCTTACCCGGCCCAAGTCCGTGAAGGCCTCCTTGAGGGACTCTGGGTCCCTCAAGGAGGCCTTCACGGAACTACAGGGTTTTCTGGAGGTGGGTGGCCAGGAGTTTCGTGAAGCGGGCGGGGTCGCCCAGTTCGCCGCCTTCGGCCAGCAGAGCCATGCCGTACAGCAGCTCCGCGGTCTCGGCGAGCCCGTCGTTCTCGCCCTTCTCGGCGAACGAGGACCGCAGCCCGGAAACCAGCGGGTGGCCGGGGTTGAGTTCCAGGATCCGCTTGATCTGCGGCATTTCCTGGCCCATCGCGCGGTACATCTTCTCCAGCGTCGGGGTGACGTCGTTCGTGTCACCGACGATGCAGGCGGGCGACGTCGTCAGCCGCGACGAGAGCCGGACCTCCTTGACCTGGTCGGAAAGGGTCTTCGTGAGCCAGGTCAGCAGCCCGGAGAACTCCTCCTTCTGCTCGTCGGTGGTGTCGGAGTCGAGTTCGACCTCGCCCTTCGCGACCGACTGGAACTGCTTCTCCTCGAAGCCCGGGACCGCGTCGACCCACATCTCGTCGATCGGGTCGGTGAGCACGAGCACCTCGTATCCCTTGGCCTGGAAGGCTTCCAGATGCGGGGAGTGCTCGATGCTCTGCCGCGACTCGCCGGTCAGGTAGTAGATGTGCTCCTGGCCGTCCTTCATCCGCTCGACGTACCCACGCAGCGACGTGAGCTTCTCGGGATCGTTCGTCGAGGCGAACGAGCAGATGTCGAGGATCGCGGCACGGTTCTCGTGGTCGTCCAGCAGGCCTTCCTTGACGGCGCGGCCGAACTCCTTCCAGAACGTCTCGTACTTGTAGGGGTTCTCGTCGGCCATCATGGTCTTGACCGTCGAGAGGACCTTCTTGACCAGGCGGCGGCGGATCAGCTGGATCTGCCGGTCCTGCTGCAGGATCTCCCGCGAGACGTTGAGCGAGAGGTCCTGCGCGTCGACGACACCCTTCACGAAGCGCAGGTACTCCGGCATCAGCGCTTCGCAGTCGTCCATGATGAAGACGCGCTTCACGTACAGCTGGACGCCGCGTTTGCGCTCCCGCATGAACAGGTCGAGCGGCGCGTGGCCCGGCAGGAACAGCAGCGCCTGGTACTCGAAGGTGCCCTCGGCCTGGAGCCGGATCGTCTCCAGCGGATCGTTCCAGTCGTGCGCGACGTGCTTGTAGAACTCGTTGTACTCGTCTTCGGTGACGTCGCTGGACGAGCGGGCCCACAGCGCCTTCATCGAGTTGACCGTGACGACCTCTTCGCCTTCGGTCATCCGGATGGGCCAGGTGATGAAGTCCGAGTACTTCTTGACGATCTGCTTGATCTTCGTGGCCGAGGTGTAGTCGAAGAGCTGGTCTTCGGCGTCTTCGGGCTTGAGGTGCAGGACGACCGACGTGCCCTGCGGCAGGTCCGGCACCGTCTCGATGGTGTACGTGCCCGCACCCTCGGACTCCCAGCGGACGCCTTCGTCCGAGCCGGCCCGGCGGGTCAGCAGCGTGACCTTGTCGGCCACCATGAAGCTGGCGTAGAAGCCGATGCCGAATTGGCCGATCAGATCCTGCGAAGCCGCGGAATCCTTGGTCTCCTTCAGTTTCTTCAGGAATTCGGCGGTGCCGGATTTCGCGATGGTGCCGATCAGCGCCACGACGTCGTCCCGGCTCATCCCGATTCCGTTGTCCCGCACGGTGAGGGTGCGGTTTTCGGGGTCGGTCGCGATCTCGATGTGGAGATCGTCGGTGTCCGCCCGCAGTTCCTTGTCGCGGAACGCTTCGAGGCGGAGTTTGTCCAGTGCGTCGGAGGCGTTGGACACCAGCTCCCGCAGGAAGGTGTCCTTGTTCGAGTAGATCGAGTGGATCATCAGCTGGAGCAGCTGACGTGCCTCCGACTGGAACTCGAGTGTTTCGGCAGAGGTTGTCACGCGCCGATATTACCCAGCGCGGACCGGGCTCAGGCCAGCCTCCGCCCGGCCACCTCGACGAGTCCGTCGCCGGTGGCCTGTTCGATCGTCGTGACGCACGTCCGGCCCTCGGTCTCGACCGTGGCGATGACGTTGCCGAAATGCGGCCCGGACACCTTGGACCAGGTCAGCGGTTCGGGTGTGACCCCGCCCCGGCGGGCCCAGCGGCGCGCGAGCGCCGCCACCGGGGACGACCAGGTGGCGGCGAAGGCCAGCCGGAGTGGACGCGGCATGGCGTTGTGGACCGGGGAGCAGGTGAGCTGGAAGACGCTCGAAGTCACCGGCTCGGGATAGTGCGCCTCGGCGATGTAGGCGTGATGGACGTCGCCGGAGAGCACCGCGATGGTGGCGGGCGGATCCTCCCGGCGTCCCTCGCGCGCGATCATGGCGGCGAGCCGGTCGAAGGAGTCGCGGAACGACGCCCAGTGCTCGAGGTCGCCCGCCTGCCGGATCTTCTCCGCGAGCCTCCCCCGCCACCCGGGGCGCGCGCAGGCCCGTTCGTTGAGCGACTGGAGATGGGAGATGACCGGCGGCAGCAGCCACGGCAGCGACGAGCCGATCAGGAGGTGGTCGCAGGCGTCGGCGTCGTTGGCGGCGTTGTTCTCGATCCAGTCGAATTCGTCGTCGTCGACCATGCACCGCGCGCCGCCCGCCAGGATCCGCCCCGCCCGGCTGTCGATGACCAGCAGCCGCACTCCACCGAAGTCGCGGCGGTAACTCCAGCGCGCGCCTTTGGTCCCGTCGCGGTCATCGTCGGCCTCATCGACGAACGCGGTGAGCAGGCCGGCGTTGTCCCCGCCGGAGATGAGGGCCTTCTGGAAGGTCGCGTCCTCGGCGAGTTCGGCGGGGCCGAGGTTCCCCAGATGCTGGTAGACCCAGTACGACATGATCGCCCCGCGCAGCCGCTCCCGCCACCACGGCTGCGCGCGCATCCGCTCCCGCCACGTGTGCGAGGTGTTCCAGTCGTCGCGGACGTCGTGGTCGTCGAAGATCATCGACGTCGGCACGGTGGAGAGCAGCCAGCGGATCGTCGGCTCGCCCCAGGCTTCGAGGTAGAGGTGGGTGTACTCCTCGAAGTCCGTCACCTCGGTCCCGGGCGGCTTCGAGATGTCACGACGCCGGGAGAGCCATTCCTGCGTCTCGTCGGTGGTTTCGTCGGCGTACACCTGATCGCCCAGCATCAGCAACGCCTGCGGCCATTCGGATTCGTCGCCGTCGGCCATCCGGCGGGCGTACGCGGCCAGCGCGTCCGGGCCGAAGGTGTCGCCGTCGTGCGGTTTGCGGCAGGAGCCGAACACGAGCCGGACCCGGGACTCGTTCTCGGGCAGGGTCCGGATGCGGCTCGGCGGGAACTCGGAATCCGGCAGCGGCCAGGCCTTTTCACCGTCCACGCGCACCTCGTACTCGGTGCTGGTGCCGGGTTCGAGGCCGGTCAGCACGAGCAGGGCGTAGTGGTGGCCCTTGATCTCGAACGTCCTCGCGGTCGTGCCGAGTACCTCGACCTCACTCGCCGTGTCGGTCTCGACCCAGACCGTCGCCGACGTCTCGTCGACATGGCGCAGCAAGGGTCCCAGTCGCAGGCTCATTCCCGAAACGGTGCCACAGGGAAGCCAAGATCGTGCGCTGAGCGGACTCGTCAGCCGAGTCGCGAAAAGATCTCACGGATCTCGGCCAGCGCCTTTTCCCGTTCGGCGTCGTCCTCGTACCAGCCGTCGGCGGCCCGGTCCTCGACGATCACCTCGGGGGTGAACTCCTCGCCGAACCGGTAGTCGCCGAGGCAGTAGGTGAACCCCGACTCGCTCAGCGGGTCCAGGTCTTCCCGGCGGCAGTGTTCCAGGAAGCCATCGGCCTGCGCCCACCTCGTGCCGTCGAACCAGAACACGCCACCGGCGTAGTGGATCGCCGCTCCTGTCTCCGCGTCGACGAGGTTCAGGGACTCGTAGTTCTCGGGGCGGTTCCGCACCAGCGCGACGAGGTGTTCGGGGACGCCGCGGTAGAGCGCCTCCTGCACCGAGTAATCCTCCTCGGCGAACAGGTTCAACGCCGACTCGTGGTCGAAGGTCAGCAGCAGCGCCTGGTTGTCCGGCGTGAAGTACCAGACGGCCGACTCCCCACCACCGTTGTTCCAGGCGTAGCGCACCGCGCCGTCCACCTCGACCGGCTCGATCTCGGTGATCGCGTCGATCACCGCGGCACGCCGCCGCACCTCGTCGAGTGATGTCGCACCGAGGGCCGCCCAGATCTCTTCGCTCACCCGCGCAGACTACCGGTGCGCACGTGGCCGATCCGGATCCGCTGCGGGTGGTCGCCGACCGGGACGGACTTCACCTTCTCGCCGGTCGCGAAGTCGATCGCGGTCACCTGGTCCGAGGCGCTTTCCGAGATGACGCAATGCCTTCCGTCGCCGCTCACGGTCGCCCAATAGGGCTTCGCCGCCGTCACGAGCGGTCCTTCCCGCAGGCTCGCACGGTCCACAATGGTCGCGTAGTCGTCCATCGTCCCGGCGACGCAGAGCTTGTCGCCCGCGGGACTCATCGAAAGCCCGTGGTGGCGCGAGTCGTTGACCCAGGTCGTGCGGTCTTCACTGGTGTCCGGGTTCTTCGGCAGCGTCTTCGACCTCGTGATCCGGTCGCCGGCGACGTCGTATTCGAGTAGCCCGTTGAAGAAGGACACCTGGAAGTACAGCTTCGACTCGTCCGGGGTGAACGCCACCGGCCGGACGGCGTCGGACAGATCGCCGCGCCCGAAGGCGTCCAGGCGCGGGCGCATGTCGATCACCTTGACCTGCTGGAAGGTCTTCGCGTCGACCACGGTGAGCTTCCGGTCGCCCTTGGTGAAGTCCTGCCACGGCGCGTCGAGCGCGGTGTTCACCTCACCGATCGAGCTGTTCCAGAGGTAGCGACCACCGTCGGTGTAGGTGTTCTCGTGCGGTTTGTCGCCGGTCTTGAACGAGCCGAGCTGCCGTCCGGTCTCGATGTCGAGCACGTGGACGGTGTTCGACGTCGAAGCGGAGACCGCGATGCTGCGGCCGTCCGGCGACACCGCCATGTGATCGGACCGGAAACCCGACACCGGGAACCGCCAGTTGACCCGGCCGGTGGCGAGGTCGATCGACACGACGTCGGCGAAGCTCGGGCGGGACGCGACGACCGCGCGGCCGTCCGGGGTCGTGTAGAGGTCGTCGACGAGCTGGTCGTGTCCCTCGCCGACGCCGTTGCGGATGCCGAGGAAGAACGCGAGTTTGATCGGGTTCAGATAGATCTCGGTGAGCCGTTCGTCCTTGTCCGGCACCATGTTCACGCGCGCGATCTTGGCGTAGTCGCCCGACGGCGCGATGACGTCCGCGGTCCCCTCCCAGTTGTTGCCGACGAACAGGACCTGCCGCAGGCCGTCGTCCGCCGCGGCGGCGGGCACCGAGCCCAGGGCCGCGGCCAGGCAGGACACGAGGACAGTGGTCAGCAATCGGCGTTTCCGCATCGGGCGCACCTTTCGGCGAGGGCCTGTTACCTTTCGGTAGCTCACAGGAAACCAACCGGCCGGACACCCTCGGTAGGGGACGGTCGCCAAGGACCGCCGGCTTCGTTGTGCACCGCGCACAATCCGCGCGGGAAGGCGGTGGCGATGGCGCGCCGGTCGCTCCACGACGTGCTGGCCGAGATGGCGGCCGACGCCGAGGTCGTCGATGAAGTGGTGCGGGCCGCCCGCACGGAGTCGCCCGAAGTGGCGCGGTTGCCGGTGGGCGAGAACCGGCGGCACGTCGCGATCGTGCTCGCGGCCGGGCTCGCCTCGTTCGACCGGCCGGGCGGAGCCGGGGAGCAGGACTACGTCGCGGCCGCCGTGCTCGGCGCGGACAGGGCCGCGCAGGGCGTGCCGCTCGCCGCGCTGCTGCGCGGGGTGCAGGCGGGCCGCAGCCGCGCGGTCGAGATCGCCGTCGAACGCGGCAAGGCGGCCGGGGTGCCGGACGACGTCATGCTGGCGGCGCTGGTCGATTTCGACCGGAACACCCGCGCGCTCGAACGCCAGGTCATCGCCGGGTATCACGAAGCCGAACTCGAACTCTCCCGCACGGTGCACGACAGCCGCGCCCGGGTGCTGCGGCGGTTGCTGGGCGGCGACACGACGGCGCCGTCGGCCGAGGAGGTCGCGAACGCCGGGCTGAACCCGGGCGGGCGCTACCACTGCCTGCTCTCCGACGTCGGCGATCCGTACCAGGCAAGGGTCGTGGAGCGACGGCTCGGCGCGACGGGTGGCGTCTTCGGCCTGGTCGAGGGGCGACTGGCCGGGTTGGCGCCGCGGCTCCCCACGCAGGCGGCACTCGGGGACGACGTCCTCATGGTGGCCTCTCCCGCCGTCCCGCTCGCCGAAGTCCGCGGCACGTACGCCCTGTGCGTGATGGCTCTGCGGACGGCCGCGCGATCCCGCGGTCTGCACGCCGTGGCGGATCTGGCCGTGGAGACCGCGCTCGCCGCCCAGCCTGGGCTCGCCGCGTTGCTCGAAGGCATCTTGCTGAACGCGCTGGCACCAGGCGATCCCTTCCACGGACAGCTCGTCTCGACCGCGCTGGCCTACCTCGACCACGGGCGGCGGCTCGACCAGACGGCCGCCGCCCTGCACGTCCACGCGAACACCGTCCGGTATCGGCTTTCCCGGTTGGGCGAGATCACCGGAACGTCGCTCGACCCGCCGGAGGACGACGGCGGAGCGCATGTGCGGCACACCGTCAGCTGGTGGTGGGCGCTGCGCACGTGGCGCTCGGGCTGAACCGCCGGGGCCCCTCGTCCGTGTGACCCGACGAAGGCAGTCCACCCCGGAAGGAACCCGCCTTGTCGGTTTTACCGCGTCCCGCACTGGCCGGCCTGCCCGGCGACCGGACGACAGCCCGCGAAATCGCGTCCAGCGCGGCGACGACCGCGTCCGCGGTGCTCGTGCTGTTCGCCCTGCTCGCGCCGGACGGCCTCGACGGGCTGACGCCGGAGGCGTTCGTGCGGCTGCCGGTGGAGGCGCTGCTCGGGGTGGCCGTCGTGCTCATGCTGCGCGACCGCGCGCGGCGCGTCGTCGCGGTGTCGGCCGGCGTGGTCCTCGGGCTCCTGACCGTGCTCAAGGCCATCGACATCGGTTTCGGGCTCACGCTGAACCGGCGGTTCAACCCCGTGTTCGACTGGGGTGTGCTCGGCAACGGCGTCGACCTGCTCGGCACGTCGATCGGCCGGGCGGGCGCGCTCGCGTCGTTCGCCGGGCTGGCGCTGCTGGCCGTGGTCGTGATCCTGCTGATGGCGCTCGCCGTCCTGCGGCTGAGCCGGGTGGTGGCCGGACGGCGCACCGCGTCGACCCGGATGACGGCCGTGCTCAGCGTGCTTTGGATGGTCTGCGCGGTCTCCGGCGCGCAACTCGCTCCGGGACAGCCGTTCGCGTCACGCAGCGCGGTCGCCTTCGCCTACGACGACCTCCGTCAGGTCCGGGCCGGTATCCGGGACAGGGAGGCCTTCGCCGAGGAAGTCGCTGTCGACGCCTTCCGGGACACTCCGGCTTCCGGGCTGCTGAACGCGTTGCGCGGCAAAGACGTGCTGTTCACCTTCGTCGAGAGCTACGGGCGGGTGGCCGTCCAGGATTCGGACATCGCGCCGAAGGTCGACGCGGTGCTCGACGCCGGGACGACGCGGCTGAAGAACGCCGGATACGGTTCGCGCAGCGCGTTCCTGACCTCGCCGACGACGAGCGCGGGCAGCTGGCTGGCGCATTCGACGTTCCAATCCGGGGTGTGGGTCGACAGCCAGCACCGCTACGACGACTTCGTGAAGACCGACCGGTTCACCCTCGGTGGCGCTTTCGAACGCGCGGGCTGGGAGACGGTCGGCGTCGTCCCGGCGCATACCGAGGACTGGCCGGAAGGCAAGGTCTACGGCTACGACCGCTACTACGACTCACGCGGCATCGGCTATCGCGGCCCGCCGTTCTCCTACGCCACGATGCCGGACCAGTTCACCCTTTCGGCTTTCCAACGCGCCGAGCGCGCGAAGCAGAACCGGCCGCCGCTGATGGCGGAGATCGACCTCGTCACCAGTCACTGGCCGTGGACGCCGCTCCCCCGCCTGGTCGACTGGACCGCCGTCGGGGACGGATCGATCTACCACCCCATGCCCTCGCAAGGGAAAACGCCCGAAGAGGTGTTCACCGACCCGGCCAAGGTGCGCGGCGCGTACGGCGACTCGATCGCCTATTCGCTGAACTCACTCATCTCGTACGTGGAGACCTACGGGGACGACGATCTCGTGCTTGTGTTCCTGGGCGACCATCAGCCGAACCCGATCGTCGCCGGCGCGGGCGCGGATCACGACGTCCCGATCACGGTGGTCACGCGGGACAAGGCGGTACTCGACAAGATCGCCGGCTGGAACTGGCAGGACGGCCTGAACCCGGACCCGAACGCGCCGGTCTGGCGGATGGACACGTTCCGGGACCGCTTCCTGACTACCTTCGCTCACTGAAGCCCCGCATTCAGAGGACTAAACGCGGGTCGCGTCGCGATATCGGTCGGCCAACTCGCGCAAGTAGTCGACTAATTGCGGGGGTTCGGTGACCCGGAACGGGAGGTTGAGAAGTCCTAAGTGGACGGCCAGGGTCTCGATGGTGTCCGCGCCGGTGTGCAGGACGCACGTGGTCGCGTCGACGGCCACCACCGTCCCGACGGCCGGGTTGATCCGTGCGGTCACCTCCGCCGCGGACGCGTGCACGGTGACCTCGGCCCGGTACCGCCACGCGGCGGACGAGACGCCGCGCCGCACCCGGTCCGTGACGTCCTCGGGCAATTCGCGCGCGGTGAACCGCGGGCCGGTGGGGACACGCGGCGTCAGCCTGTCGACGCGGAACGTGCGCCAGTCGCCGCGGTCGAGATCCCAGGCGACGAGGTACCAGCGGCGGCCCCAGTTCACCAGGCGATACGGCTCGACCTTGCGGACGCTTTCCGAACCGTCGTGGGTCAGGTAGCCGAAGCGCAGCACCTCCCGATCCCGGCAGCACGCCGTCAGCACGGTGAGCGTTTCGGCGGCGACGCGCGGGCCGGGCTCGTCCCTCGGCACCGGGACCGTGTACGCCTGCAAGGCGTTCACCCGGCGGCGCAACCGGGACGGGAGCACCCGCTCCAGCTTGGCGAGCGCGCGCAACGACGTCTCCTCCACACCCGCGATGGTGCCGCCCGCCGCGGTGCGCAGGCCGATCGCGACGGCGACGGCCTCCTCGTCGTCCAGCAGCAACGGCGGCAGATCGGCGCCCGCGCCGAGGCGGTAGCCGCCGACCGAACCACGGGTCGCGTTCACCGGATAGCCGAGCGCGCGCAGCCGCTCGACGTCGTTGCGGATCGTCCGGGCGCTGACCTCCAGGCGTTCCGCCAGTTCGGTGCCCGTCCAGTCACGGGGAGTCTGCAGGAGGGAGAGCAAACGGAGTAGTCGTGCCGAAGTTTCCAACATTTCTTCAGGCTGCTCCTCCATTAGGAACGGGATGTTCCTAATGGCACCCTACCTTGGTCTCATGAACGAAAACACGGAGATCAAGCCCTTCCGCATCGACATCCCTCAGGCCGAGCTGGACGATCTGGCCGACCGCCTGGCCCGCGTCCGCTGGGCGAACGAACTGCCCGCCGACCAGGTGACCGACGGGGTGCAGCGCGGACCGGTCACGCCGGGCTGGGAGTACGGCGTGCCCCTGGAGTACGTGCGGCGCCTGGTCTCGTACTGGCGCGAGGGCTACGACTGGCGCAAGTGGGAGGCGAAGCTCAACGAGTACCCGCAGTTCACCACGGTCATCGATGGGCAACGGATTCATTTCCTGCACGTCCGCTCGCCGGAGCCGGACGCGACGCCGCTGATCCTCACGCACGGCTGGCCGAACTCGGTCTTCGAATACCTCGACCTGATCGACCAGCTGACCGACCCGCGCTCACATGGGGGTGATGCGGCCGACGCCTTCCACGTCGTCATCCCGTCGCTGCCCGGGTTCGGGTTCTCCGGCCCGACGCGGGAAAAGGGCTGGAACCGGTATCGCACCGCTCAGGCTTGGGCCGAGCTGATGCGCCGCCTCGGCTACGAGCGCTACGGCACGCACGGGAACGACGCCGGTTCGTTCGTCGCCCCCGAGGTCGGCCGCGTCGACGCGGAGCACGTGATCGGCGTGCACGTCACGCAGCTGTTCTCCTTCCCCAGCGGCGACCCGGCGGAGTTCGAGGGCATGACCGAGAAGGAACTGGAGTACCTGCAGTTCCTCCAGACCTTCAACGACGACATGTCCGGCTACGCCAAACTTCAGGAGAGCGCGCCGCAGAACCTCGCGCACGCGCTGGCCGACTCGCCGACCGGACAGCTGGCGTGGAGCGCGCAACTGCTTTCGGCCACGAGCGACGACCACGTGCTCACCAACGCCACGCTGTACTGGCTCACCAACACCGCGGCCTCGGCGGCGCGGTTCTACTACGAGGACAAGCACAGCGAGCACCCGGCCGAACCGACCACCGCGCCGACCGGCCTGGCGAGTTTCGCCTACGACTTCCGGCCGCTGCGGCGCTTCGCCGAGCGGGACCACGCGAACATCGTGTCGTGGCAGGAATTCGACCGCGGCAGCCACTGGGCGACGCAGGACGCGCCGGACCTGCTGCTGGGCGACATCCGGCAGTTCTTCCGCAAGCTGGCGTGACCGCTCGCGCGTCCGTGAAGGCCTCCTTGAGGGACCCAGAGTCCCTCAAGGAGGCCTTCACGGACCTGAGAACTCACTCGGCCAGGCGGTGCAGCAGGAAGATCCCGTTCAGCAGTGGCCGGTCGAGCCGTTGCCGGTCGGTCGCCACGTATTCGTCGAGGACGTCGAGGATGCGGTTGTCGAGTTCGGTGACCTCTTCCGGCGGTTCGCGGCCGAGCGGATCGAACTCGCGCTCGGCCGGTCCCGAACCCTGATCCTCAGCCTGCTCACCGGTGCCGCGTTCGCCGGAATCCCGGCGGTGACCGCGAATCCGTACGCGATCGGCGCGGTCTTCCTCCTCGGCGGGGCCGGGGTCACGGTGTGGAACGTCGTCGTCGTTTCGCTGCGGCAGCGGATCATCCCGGACCATCTGCTCGGGCGGGCCACCAGCGGCCACCGGCTCGTCGCATGGGGGACCAAACCGCTGGGCGCCGCGGCGTCCGGCCTGCTCGCGGAGGTCTTCGGGCTGCGACCGGTGTTCGCGGGCGCGGCCGCCGTGATCCTCTTGCTGGTGCTGCTCACCCCTCGCGAGTGGTAAGGCAAAGGTGGCGTGTTGCGAAAGCCACTTTCGCAACGTTGAAGGTTGGGAAAGTGGCTTTCGCAACGTCAGCGGCCTGCCAGGCGGTGGCACACGGGTCGCGAAAGCCGACGAGCCGACGAGCCCACGAGCCCACGAGCCCACGAGCGGACCACCCACCCCACCGGACACGTTTGCCTTGCCCCTTACAAGGAGGTCAGCCCGGCAGCACCGACTGAACGGCCTCCGGGGTCCGGGCGACGACGGTCGTGCCGTCGTCGGCGGTGATGATCGGCCGCTGGATCAGCTTCGGATGGGTGATCAGCGCCTCGATCCACCGATCGCGGTCGGCGGGCGTGCGCCCCCACGTCTTCAGTTCGAGTTCCTTCGCGATCGGCTCGGCGGTGCGGGTGATGTCCCACGGCTCGAGTCCGAGCCGCTTGAGGACGACCTTCAGTTCCTTCGCCGTCGGCGGCTCTTCGAGGTACTTCCGCACGGTGTACTCGGCTCCCGCCTCGTCCAGCATCGACACCGCGGACCGGCATTTGGAGCACGCCGGGTTCACCCAGATCTCCATCCGGGGCACCTCCCTTCGAAAAGCGCTCACTTGGTGAGCACTTTGCTTCCGATGATGGTCACAGACTCCTACGACGAAAGGAACCCGGCCATGGACGAGACCACCTTGACCGCCGCTTCCCCCGCCGAGTGGCGCGCGTGGCTGGCCGAGAACGCCGAAACCGCGAAGGAGGTCTGGCTGGTCATCCGCCACAAGGGCAGCGGCGTTCCCAGCGTCCGGATCGAAGAGGCGATGGAACAGGCCCTGTGCTTCGGCTGGATCGACGGGCTGCACCGCAAGAACGACGCAACGAGTTCCCGGCTGCGGTTCACTCCGCGCAACCCCCGGAGTTCATGGAGCCGGGTCAACCGCGAGCGGGCCGCCCGGCTGATCGCCGAGGGACTGATGACCGAACGCGGGCAGGCGATGATCGACCTCGCCAAGGAGAAGGGCCGCTGGCAGGTCGTGCCGGACGGCGATGGCGTCCCCGAGGACCTGCGTACCCGGCTCGACGCCGACGAGGCCGCCCGCACCCATTTCGAGAAGTTCCCGCCGTCGTCGAAAAGGCTGATCCTGGAATGGATCCTGACGGCGAGGAAACCGGAAACCCGGGAGCGCCGGATCGCCAGGACCGTCGAGCTCGCGGCCGTGAACCTCCGCGCCAATCACCCGGTCCGGTGATTCAGTTCCGATCGCACCGGGCCACGAGGAGGGCGATGTCGTCCTGCGCCGGCGTGGCGCCGACGAGTGCGGCCATCACCCGCGCGCACACCACCGACGGCGGGTCGGGGGTGATCACGTCGGCGAGCCGTTGCAAGCCGACGTCGATCAGCCGGTCCCGGCGCTCGACGAGACCGTCGGTGTAGAAAGCGAGCACGCTGCCGGGCGGCAGTGCGATGTCCGCTCTCCGCCGCCGCGGTCCGGTGACACCGATGGGCGGGTCGACCGGGGCGTCGACGAACACCGAAGGCCTGCCGGGTGCCGCGAGCACGGGAGGCAGATGCCCGGCCAGCGAGATCGCGATGCTCTCCCGCGAAGCCGACACCGCCCCGTACACGACGGTGGCCAGCGCCCCCGGCTCGAAATGCTGGACCTTCCGGTCCAGTTTGGACAGTACTTCCGCCGGGTCGTCCGATTCGAGCGCGTAAGCGCGAAGCGCGCTGCGCAGCCGCCCCATGATCACCGCGGCGTTGAGTCCGTGCCCGGCGACATCACCCATCACGATGCCGAGGCGGTCGTCCGGCAACGGGAACAGGTCGTACCAGTCACCGCCGACACCGGGCTCGGTCCCCGGCACGTACCGGGCGGCGAACTTCATCCCGGAGACGGCGGGCAGCCGGGCAGGCACCAGGCTCCGCTGGAGCGCCGCCGCGGCCGCGCGATCGCTGGCGGCGATCTCGATCTGCAACTCCAGCGCGAGCCGCCCGGCCACCAGCCGCAGCAGTTCGGCGTCGCTTTCGGAGAACTCCCGCGGCGTCACCGACCCGACGTGCAGGACACCGACCAGTTCGTCTTCGACCAGCATCGGCACGCCGAGCAGCGTGCGCAAGCCTCGTTCCCACAGGAGCGCGTTCACCACCGTGGTCTCGTCCACGTGGTCGATGATCACCGGTCGCCGCTGCTCGGCGACCCGTCCCGCGAAACCGGCTCCCACCGGGATCCGGACATCCTGGTAGACCTCCTCCTCGATCCCGGAGGCGGCGATGGCCTGCAGTTGCTGCGACGTCGGGTCGAGCCGGAGCACCGTGGCCGTATCGACCCCGAGGACCTCGCGGACGCGCGCGAGAAGCGTGGCCATCACCTTGTCCTGGCCGAGTTTCCCCAAGGACGTGTCGGTGATGGCCTCGAGCACCTGGAGCCGGTCGTCGGCGGTCGGAGTCTCGGGCATGCGCAGAGCCTAACCAGTCCGCCCCGCCCGTACCGCCCAGCCCGCCGCCAGTCCGTCGAGATCCTCCGCCAATACGGCACTCGGCGGAATGGCGTCCCGCGGGACCCGGCACGCGAGCGCGGTACCGAGGCCCGCCATCCGGATGACGGCGTCGATCAACGCCTCCGGTTCCTCCGGCCAGTCGAATCCCGGCTGGGCGATCAGCAGGCTCACGCAGCCGTGCATCGCCGACCAGAGCCCCATCGCGAGGACTTCCGGTTCGCCGTGCAGGATCCCGGCCCGCACACACGTGGCCGTCGCCTCGGCGAGGTACCGGAAGCAGGCGACCGCACCGGGTGACGAGCCGCCGGAGGGACGCATCAGGAGCACCCGGTACTGCACCGGATGGTCGAGCGCGAACCGTGCGTACACCCGCGCGCACCGGCTGAGCGCGCGCATCGGATCGGCGACGTCGACGGCGTGTTCGCGCATCCGGTGCGCCAGCTCGCCCCACACTCGCAGGCAGACGGCCTCCAGCAGGGCGTCGCGGCTCGGGAAGTGCGCGTACACCGACGGGGTGGAGACGCCGGTCCGGCGCGCCACGGCACGCAGCGTCAGCGCCTCGTCGGTCCCCGCCTCACCGAGCAGGGCGTCGGCGGCGCACAGGATCTCGCCCCGCAGCTTCTCCCCTTCACCCGGCCGCGCCTTCGTCCGTTTCGCGCCCATGCCGTGATGCTGCCAGTATTGACTTGACAGCGTCAACTTGACGATGTCAGCTTGAGCCATGGCGCATTTCCAGACCGCGACCGCGCTCGTCCGCCGGGGCGAGCGGCCGGTGTTCGACACCGAACTCGATCCACAGTGGACGATCGGCACGAAGCTGCACGGTGGCTATCTGCTCGCCGTGCTCGCCAGGGCCGCCGCCGAGGTCTCCTCCCATCCGCACCTGACCGCGATCAGCGGCTCGTTCTCCGTGGCCCCGGAACCCGGCCCCGCGGTCGTCGAGGTCGAGGTGCTGCGCGAAGGCCGCGGCCTCACCCAGGTGCGCGCGCGGCTGAGCCAGCACGGCAAGCCCTGCACCGAAGCCCTGATCACGCAGGGCGTCCTGACCGACGGTGACGCGTGGTGGTCCGGAGTGGACCCGGTCGAGATCCCGCCGGAGCCGGACTGCCTGCCCGTCCCGGCCGACGGCGGTGGCGGATTCCGCATCGGCCTGATGGACGTGGTCGAGCAGCGGATCGACCCCGCCTCGGCGGGGTTCGCGGTGGGACAGCCGTCCCGGAAAGGTGTCATCTCGTCCTGGCTGCGGCTCGCCGACGGTACCGACTGGGATCCGGTGAGCCTGCTCGTGGCGCTGGACCCGGTACCCCCGATCTCCTACGACCTCGGCATCGCGGGCTGGGCGCCGACGATCCAGTTCACCGCGTACCTGCGCGGGATCCCGGCGCCGGGTCCGGTGCGGGTGCGGATGCGCGCGGGTGAGATCGGCGGCGACCGGATGGACGAGGTCGCCGAACTTTGGGACGAAAAGAACAGGTTGATCGGGCAAGCGACGCAAATCGCCGCCGTACGCGTTCCCTGAACCACCCGAAAGCGGAGCCATGACGCGACGCCGGGAGTTAAGATCCGGCGTCGACGTCATTGTTCTGGGGGCAGGACCATGGAAGTGGAATCACGCCGCGCGGACGGCTCCGGCGAAGCCGAGATCACCCGGCTCTGCCGGACACTGGTGCCGCTGGCGGCCGCCGGCAAGTACGCCGAGGCCGCGTCGACCTACCGCTGGGTGACCAGGGCGTCCACCGGGGATCCGCTCCGTTACGGCGACCACGCGCTGCGCCTGGAGTTCTGCGCCCTCACCGGCAACGAGCACACCGGTGTCGATCTTCTGTCGCTTTTGGACGGTGTCGGTGACCATGCGGACGCCGTGGACAGGCTGGAGTTCTTCGCCTCGGCGGCGCTGCTCACCCGCCGGTTGACGGAAACCGGATACGGCGAGATCCCGTTCGTTCTCAACGGCCCGTACGACGGTGTTCCCCTGAGCAGGCTGCACCGGCGTATGCGGGCGGCGGCGTTCGTCGAAGCCGAAGAACTCGACGAACTCGATCACAGCGGCTATTTCACCGCGTACGCCGAACGGAAAATGGCCGCGAATCCGGTCGCGGAATTCGTGCCGCTCCTTCCTTCCGCGCTCCCCCGGGTCCCGATCGCGCCCCCGCCGGAGTTGTCCCCGGAGGAACTCGTCATCCGCGCGGAGATCCACAATCACCGGTGCGAACCGGAGGAGGCGCGCGCCTGTCTCGCGGCGATCGAAACCGTCCCGGACGAAATCGTCCCGCGGCTGACCGAACTGCGCGCGATCTTCTTCCAGGGCGAGGACACCGAGGAAAGGCTGCGCGACGCCGCGGCCGGTTTCCGGCGCCGGAACGACGAAATCCGGTTCCTGCTCAACCAGTGCTGGCTCGGGCTGTGGCTCGTCTTCGACGACCAGGCCGAGACCGGGGTCGCGCTGACCACGGTGGCCGCGGCGCGGTTGCGTGCCGGGACGGACGATCGCGCCGCCTGCTGGGGCGAATACTGGCTGGCGCACGTGCTTTCCGGGCAGGGCCGTACTTCCGAGGCGTACGAGGCCTTGCGACGGGGTGCCGGGCGGGCTCGCGAAGCGGGCGATCCCTTGCTCCACGGCACCCTTCTGTGCCTGGAAGCCTCGCTGCGGAACGGCGACGGAGAGGATCCGGTGACCACACTGGAACTCGCGCGGTCGGCGACGGACGCCTTCATCATCGGAAACGTCGGCGAGAAGGCCATCGAGGCCGTCGAACAGGTCCGGATCGCCTACGAGCGCACAGGGGCGCTCGACGAACTGGACGTCTTCGTCGAGCACATGCTGTCGACGCTGCCCGTGGGCGGCCCGGAACGGTTGCGCGGACATCTCCGCCATCTCCGGGCGCTGTCGCTGATCGGCACCGGCCGGTTCGCCGAAGCCGTCGACGACGCCTACGCGGCCCTCGGTGTCGCCGCGTCGAAAGGCAAGGACACCGCGGAACATTGGTACGTCCTCGTCACCGCGCTGCACGGCGCCGGCCGCTACGACGACGTGCTCGACGTCGCGCCCCGCACCATCGCCCTGCTCACCGGGTCGCCGGACTGGGCACACCGCTGCCGGTGGATGTACGCCGACAGTTACCGCGCCCTCGGCGAATCCGCACGCGCTTTCGACGAATACGCCGTCCTCGCCGAAATACTCCAGGACTCGGGTGACACCGGGCATTCCTACATCTCGGTGAGCATGGCCGCCGCCGAGCAACTCGACCTGCTCGGCTACGGCGCGAACGCCGCCGACTTCTACGCGCGGGCCGCCGACGCGGCCTCGGCGATCGGCGGCGGCTACGTGGCCGCCACCTGCCGCAACGCCGCGACGCTGTCCCGGCTGCGGTCCGGCGACCTCGACGCGGCGCTGACCGCGCTCGCCGCCGCGGAATCCGCCGTGCACGCCGTGGAAACCGAGACCGCGCCCGTCAGGGAGCATCTCGTCGCCCAGCTCGACCACGTCGCCGCCCACGTGCTCAGCGCCGCGGGCCGCGTGCGGGAGGCCGCCCGCCGCGCGCTCCGTGCCGCCGAAACGTTCCACCGGATAGGCGAAGCCGAGTCCGCCAGGGACGTGGACCTGTTGCTCGAACAGATCCTCCTCGGCGAACAGAAGTGACGTGTGTCCTGTTCTGTCAGTGACATGCCCGCTCACCCGGAGAAAGATGCCCCGCATGCCCGAAGGCGCCAGCGGTACCCGAAGCCTGCCGATCGGCTCGATCGTGCTGTGGGTCGTGCGCGTCGCGCTCGCCGCCGAGTTCCTCTACAGCGGCTACCTGCTGTTCGCGGGGGGCCATACCGAACAGACCTTCGCCGAGATCGGGCTCGGGCAGTGGCTCCGGTACGTCACCGGCGTGCTCGAAGTCGGCGGCGCGATCGGCCTGCTCGTCCCTCGCTTCGGCGGGCCGGCGGCGTTGCTGCTGGCCGGCGTGATGCTGGGCGCGAGCGTCACGGAACTGTTCATTCTCGCCAACGGCGGCCCGGTCCTCCCGCTGGTCCTGCTGATCGCCTGCGCGACGCTGGCGTGGTTCCTCCAGGATCAGACGCGCGCCCTGCTCGGCATCAAGCCGCCTGCCGAGGACGAGGACATCCGCTAGCCCAAGAGCCGCGAGAGCCGTTGCGAAAGCCACTTTCGCAACCTTCAGCGTTGCGAAAGTGGCTTTCGCAACGCGTCGGCGGCCCCGGCTTCGCCCCTGATCACCGTGCCGCGTCCCCGGTTCGCGAACGCGAGCCTCGCGTGCGTCCGAACGGCGCAGCGAGCTCCCGCCGAATGCCCCGGTCACCGGTACAGCCAAAGAAAAACCGCATGTCAGCGCGCCTCGCGAGGCACTGACGACAGTGCCGAAATCCGATCACGAGTGTGATCATGCGCTCACTCAAGGTGAAAGATTGCGGCTCGTTTACAACGAACCGGCCACCTGCTTGACAGTCGGAGTGGTACGTACCACGCTGCCCGCATTGGTCTACACCATTTTGTGGGAGCCCGGCATGGTGGCCGGGCATCGAAAGGACGGCACGAGTGAAGCGCTGGCTCAAGATGGCTGCGGGCGCCGCCGCCATCACCCTCGCGACGGCGGGCTGCGCCGGTTCCGGCAGTGGCGACAGCACGAATTCGAGCGCTCCGGCCTCGAACGGCACGCTCACGGTCTGGCTCATGACCGGGACCGCCCCGGAAGCCCTGACGAACTCGCTCCACAAGGAATTCGAAGACGCGCACCCCGGCGTCAAGGTCAAGTACGAGATCCAGCAGTGGAACGGCATCCAGCAGAAGCTGACCACCGCGCTGGCGAGTGACAACCCGCCGGACGTGATCGAGCTGGGCAACACCCAGACCCCCGCGTTCGCGAACCAGGGCGTGCTCGCCGACCTCACCTCGAGCGTCGGCGACTTCAACGGCGCCCAGTGGCTCCAGGGCCTCAAGGCCTCGGGCGAATTCGACGGCAAGACCTACGGTGTCCCGTTCTACGCGGCCAACCGTGAGGTCATCTACCGCAAGGACATGTTCGAGCAGGCCGGTATCACCGCGACGCCGAAGACGCGCACCGAGTGGCTCGACGCGATCACCAAGCTCAAGGCCAAGTTCGGCAGCGACCCCGAGTTCCAGGCCGTCTACCACCCCGGCCAGAACTGGTACGAACTGCTGTCCTACATCTGGGACGAGGGCGGCGACATCGCCCAGGCCAACGGGAAGTCCTTCAAGTCGACCCTGGACACCCCGCAGGCGAAGGCCGGACTGGAGTTCTACAAGCAGCTCACCGAGGCGTCGGGCACCAAGGCGCCGAAGGACGCCGACGAGGCCACCCCGCAGCAGGCCGGCATCTACGGCGCGGGCAAGGTCGCGATGATGATCGGTGTCCCGGGTGAGGTCGACACCGCGGCCAAGACCGACCCGTCGATCAAGGAGAAGTCGGCCGCCTTCCCGATCCCGGGCAAGACCGCCGGCAAGTCGGCCCCGGTCTTCCTCGGCGGCTCGAACCTGGTCATCCCGGCCAACAGCAAGAACTCGGCCGCGGCCAAGGACTACGTCAAGCTCTTCTCCACCCCGAAGTACCAGACCGAGCTGGCCAAGGCCGGTTACGTCCCCGGTACCTCGACCGACGTGTCCGCGCTCGAGTCGAACCCGCTCACCAAGGTCATGGCCGAGGCGTCCAAGAACGGCCGCGCCGTGCCGACCAGCCCCAAGTGGGGTGACGTCGAATCCGGTCAGAACCCGATCAAGGACATGCTGACCGCCTACCTGACCGGAACCAAGACGCTCGACCAGGCGACCGCCGACGCCAACGCAGCGCTCGACAAGCTCATCGGCGGATGACCACGACCAAAGATGTGACGAAGCCGGCGGGGGCCACCCCGCCGGCTTCGCCGCGCATCAAGCCGCCGAAGTCCAACCGGCGTCTCCGTCTCGGCGAACGGACGGCGCCGTACCTGTTGATCCTTCCCGCGCTGGTCGCGATCCTGGCCCTGCTGGGGTGGCCGACGCTGCAACTGATCGGGATCAGTTTCCGCAAGCTCGACCTCCGTGAGCTGGTCTCCGGAGAGATGGTCTGGGTCGGGTTCGAGAACTTCTCCGCGATCCTGTCCGACCCCGAATTCTGGGAGATCACCGTCCGCACGCTGGTGTTCACCGCCGCGGTCGTGATCACCACCCTGCTGCTCGCGCTGTTCATGGCGCTGCTGATGCGGCACCTCAACCCGGTGGTCCGGGTGATCCTGCAGGTCGCGCTGATCCTCGCGTGGGCGACCCCGGTGGTCGCGACCACCACGGTCTTCCAGTGGATCTTCGACCAGCAGTACGGGATCCTGAACAAGACGCTCGCGAAACTCGGCTTCGAGCAGTTCATCGGGCATTCCTGGTTCTCCACCGGCCCGAGCACGCTGACCGTCATCGGCCTGCTGGTCGTCTGGCAGGCGGTGCCGTTCGTGGCGTTCACGCTGTACGCCGGGCTGCTCGGCGTCCCGAAGGAGCAGTACGAGGCCGCTGGTATCGACGGCGCGAACGCCTGGCAGGCGTTCTGGGCGGTCAGCTGGCCGGCGATCCGGCCGATCCTGACCATGGTCACGTTCCTGTCGGTCCTGTGGGACTTCAAGGTGTTCGCCCAGGTGTGGGCGATCCGTCAAGGCGGGCCGGACGGCGCCAGCACGACGCTGCCGGTCTACATGTACCTCAAGGGCCTCGCGGGCAACCACTTCGGCCTGGCGGCGACCGCCGCCCTGCTGATGATGCTCGTGCTGATCCTGCTCACCGCCCGGTACGTCCAGCTGCTGGTGCGCACGAAGGAGGCCGACCTGTCATGAGGAAGTCCCTGTCGCAGCGGATCGGCCTCGGCACGCTCGGCGTGGTCGTGGCCGTCCTGTTCGTCTTCCCGACGTACTGGATGATCACCTCCTCGCTGAAGACGCCGGGCCAGGTCCTGTCCCCGGACTACGACCTGATCCCGCTCTCGGTGACGTTCGAAAACTTCATCTCCGCGCTGACGAAGCCCGGCTTCGTCACGTACCTCACCAACAGCCTGATCGTCACGATCGGCGCGGTGCTGTGCTCGCTCGTCGCGGGTGTGCTGGCCGCGGTTCCCCTGTCCCGTATGCGTTTCCGCGGACGCAAGGGGTTCCTGCTGCTGGTGCTCGTCGCTCAGCTGGCGCCGTTCGAAGCGCTGCTGATCCCGATGTACCTGCTGATGCGCGACGCCGGGCTGCTCAACCAGCTGCCTTCGCTGCTGCTGGTGTACTTCGCGGCGACGCTGCCCTTCACGTGCTGGATGCTCTACGGCTTCGTCAACGGCATCCCGTACGACCTCGAAGAGGCCGCGATGATCGACGGATGCAGCCGGGCGGGCGCCTTCCGCCGGGTGACGCTGCCGTTGCTCGCGCCGGGACTGGTGACCACCTCGGTGTTCAGTTTCATCACCGCGTGGAACGAGTTCCTGTTCGCGTTCGTGTTCATGCGCGACCAGAACAAGCAGACGCTGCCGGTGTGGCTGTCCTCGTTCCGCACGGCGTTCTCCGTGGACTGGGGCGGCATCATGGCGGCGTCGGTCATCTATGCCGTGCCCGCACTGGTGTTCTTCATCATCGTTCAGCGCAAACTCGTGTCCAACCTGACCGCAGGCGCAGTGAAGGGGTAATCCTTGTCTTCACCGGAAAAGCTCGCCGCATCCGTGCTCGTCTCGGGCTTCGACGGCACGACCGCACCGGATTGGCTGCGGCGCAAGGTGGCCGACGGTCTCGGCGGCGCGATCCTGTTCGGCCGCAACGTGGTCGACGACGAGCAGGTGGCCGCGCTGAGCGCGCAGCTGCGGGCGGAACGGCCCGACGTGCTCGTCGGCATCGACGAGGAGGGCGGTGACGTCACCCGGCTCGACGTCGCCACCGGCTCGTTCGTCCCGGGCCCGCTCGCACTCGGCGCCGCGGACGACGTCGAGCTGACGACCTCGGTCGCGGCGGCGCTCGGCGAACGGCTCGCCGCGTGCGGGGTCACGATCAACTTCGCCCCCTGCGCGGATCTGACGCTGGCGGCCGAGGATCCCTCGATCGGGGTCCGGGCCTTCGGTTCGGATCCGGTGAAGGCGTCGCCGCATGTCGCGGCGTACATCACCGGCCTGCAGAAGTACGGCGTCGCCGCGTCGGCCAAGCATTTCCCCGGGCACGGGGCGGCCACCGACGATTCACACCACGCGCTGCCGGTGCTGCCCAGGACCGAGGCGGAACTGCACGCGCTCGAACTCGTCCCGTTCAAGGCGGCGATCGCGGCGGGGGTGCGCGCGGTGATGACCGGGCACCTCGTCGTCCCCGCGTGGGGTGACCTGCCCGCGACGCTCAACCCGAAGGCGCTCACCGACGTCCTGCGCGGCGACCTCGGCTTCACCGGCGCGGTGGTCACCGACGCGCTCGACATGGGCGCCGTCGCCGGCGAACTCGGCAAGACCGAGGGGGTCGGCCGGGCGTCGGTGCGGGCGCTGATCGCCGGTGCCGACGCGCTCTGCCTCGGCGGTGTGTCGTTCGAAGAGGACGAGCTGAACCGGATCGCGGCGGTCATCGCGGCCGCCGTCGAATCCGGTGAGCTGCAGCTGGAACGGCTGGCCGAGGCGTCGGAGCGGGTCGCGGCGCTGGGCGCTCCCCCGGTGTCGACGCCGATCTCGCCGGTCGATCACCGGCTCGGCCTGGAGGCGGCGCGCAAGGCGTTGCGGATCCAGGGATCGCCGAAGCTGGCGGGGCCGCCGCTGGTGATCGACATCGAGACCGAGCCGATCATCGCGGCGGGCCCGATGCCGTGGGGGCTCGGCTCGCATCTGACCGGACTCGTGCCGGGCACGCGGGCACTCAAGGTCACCGGGGACGAGATCGCGACCGCGATCGACGCCGTCCAGGGCGCCCGCGACCTCGTGGTCGTCACGCGCGAGGCGCACCGGCATCCCGAGGTGCGCGAGTTCCTCGGCTGGCTGCGCGAGGCAGGCGTGGACTACATCCGGGTCGAAACCGGCGTGCCGGGGCCGGACTCGGGCGACGGCCCGCGGATCGACACCTTCAGCGGGTCCTACGTCAGCCTTCGGGCCGCCGCTGAGTACCTGGCCTGACCTCCTCCCGCATTTCGTCCTCTGAATGCGGTACTTGCGTGTGCATGTACCGCATCCAGAGGATGAATTGCGTTATTCGGTTGCGGTACCGAAGCGTGGAGTGCTGTAGTCGGGAAGATCGGTTCCCGGCTCAGGAGATGATCGTCTTGGTGTCACGGCTCGGAGTCAGGATCCCGCGCGAACTGCCCGCCGCCCGGCTGAAGAGTCTGGCCAAGCGCGCGGAACAAGAGGGCCTCGACGAGGTCTGGATCGTCGAGGACTGCTTCTACGCCGGCGGGATCGCGACGGCGTCCGCGGTGCTGGCGGCGACCGAGAAGATCACCCTCGGCATCGGCATCATGCCCGCCGTGGCGCGGAATCCGGCCATCGCGGCGATGGAGATCGCGGCGCTGGCGGAGCTGTACCCGGGACGGCTGATCGTCGGGTTCGGGCACGGCGTGCCGAGCTGGATGCGGCAGATCGACGCGTGGCCGAAGTCGGCGCTGGCCGCCTTCGAGGAGACGCTCACCGTGATCCGGCGGCTGCTGGCGGGTGAGCGGGTTTCCTTCGAGGGCAAGCACGTCCGGCTCGACGAGGTCGAGCTGGAGTTCCCGCCCGCGCTGCCGCCGAAGCTCATCGCCGGCGTCCGCGGCCCGAAGTCGCTCGCCGCGGCGGGCCGGGTCGCCGACGGGACGCTCCTCGCCGAACCGGCGACACCGGAGTACATCCGCGCGACGCGGGACCTCATCGGCGTCGAAGGCCATACGATCGCCACCTACAACTGGCTGGCCCTCGACGCCGATCCCGAACGGGCCCGCGAACGCGCCCGGGCCGACGTCGCTTCCGCGATCGGGCCGAACTCGGGCCCGGCGCTGGAACCGCTGGACTTCGGCGCCGAACTGCTGGCCGAGGTCGCCGCCGCGAAGGACGACCGGGCGGAACTGGCGCGGCGGCTGCGGCCCGAGTGGATCGACCGGCTGAGCATCAGCGGATCGCTCGACCGCTGTGTCGAGCAGATCCGCGCGCTGTACGCGGCCGGGACCGAGTCCGTCATCCTGCTCCCCCTGCTCGGTGAGCCGGAGGAGGAGTCCTTCGCCGCGGCGGGCCGGATCGCCTCGGCCCTGCGCGGCTGACCCCCTACCCGCATTTAGTCCTCTGGATGCGGGCGGGCGCCGGGATGAACGGGACTTTCCCCACATTCAATGCGGCGAAAGTTCCCTTCACAACACCCGATCCCTTCGCCTCGCCCTTCAAGCCGGCGTCGTCGTGAAGGCCTCCTTGCCTACCCTGACGGTAGGGAAGGCCCTTCACCACTCGCCGCTATTGGGACAGTGGTGACGTCCGCGTCCGGCCCTGAAGTCCGTGAAGGCCTCCTTGAGGGACTCTAGGTCCCTCAAGGAGGCCTTCACGGACCTACCACCCGACCCGACACGTTTGTCTTACCCCTCAATAGAGCGCCCTGATCACAGCGACCATGTCCTCCGCGCCGAAACCGAGCCGCGCGGTCTCGGCGTAGAGGGCGCGGGACGCCTCCAACAGCGGCAACTCGAGTCCCGCCTCCCTCGCCGCGGCCGCGATCAGCTCGACGTTGGCCAGGACGTTCGCGATCGAGGCCTGCGGCGCGAAATCCTCCTCGACGAGTTTGGGTGCCTTGACCCGCAGGATCGGGCTGGCCAGCTGCCCCGCGCCGAGGACGTCGGCGAGCAGAGCGAGGTCGAGTTCGTGGGCCCTGGCGAACCGCACGGTCTCGGCCAGGCTCGTCACGACCGCGGTCAGGTGCACGTTGACCGCCAGCTTCATCAGGAGCCCGTTGGGCACCGGCCCGCAGTACACGGTTTCCCGGCACATCGGCGCGAACAGCTCCCGGACCTCCTCGATCGTGCCGGGATCCCCCGCGAGCATCGCGACCAGTTCACCCGCCTCCGCCGGGATCCGCGAGCCGGAGACCGGCGCCTCCACGTACTTCGCCCCGGCCGCGAGGAGCTCGGCCTCCAGCCCGCGGGAGTGACCCGGCGCGGTCGTTCCCATGTGGACGATCGTGCGGCCGGCCACCCGGGCGCCGAACGCCGGCCCGCCGCGATCGAGCACGGTGTCGACGGCGTCCGCGTCCTTGAGCATCAGGATCACGACGTCGCACCGCGCGAAGAGCTCGGCCACGTCCTCGACCGCCTCGGTCACCCGGTCCGCCTTGCCCGGGGTGCGATTCCAGACGAGCAACGGGATTCCGGCCCGCGCCAGGTTCAGTGCCATCGGCCCGCCCATACTGCCCAGCCCGGCGAAACCGACTCGCGAGATACTCATGGACCCCACTGTGCGGCACGGCCGGACGCACGCGCGGCCGATGCGACGATTCCGGTGGAAGTCGCAAGGAATGGACACAGCGCCCTGTTGCCCCTGCCCCACCGGAGGTTGCGAAAGCCACTTTCGCAACCATCAACGTTGCGAAAGTGGCTTTCGCAACCTCCCTCGCGGCCCCCACCACCCGAGACCACCGATCAGAACGGGTGCTCCATCCACACGTTCGCCTCCACATAGACCCCGCAGTCCCGCTCGACGTTCGCGTGCACCGGCGCGATCCCGCCCGGGATCACGTTGTCGCCGTCGGCGAGTTTGACGCCGGTCCACTCGTGCCAGTCCGCGATCGAGCCCGAGATCGTCACCGCGAACGGGCACACCTTGATCATCCGCGCGCCGAGCCGTTCGTGGGTGCGCAGCCAGCGGTCGGCGAACAGCCCGTCCTCGCGCCGCCGGACGGCGTACTCCTCCATGGGCACATCGGGTTCGTCCTCCTTGCCGATCGGGCGCACGGAGACGATCAGCCGCTTCAACCCAGTCTCGGCCGCGCGCGCTTTGAGCGCCTTGAGCATCGGCGTGGACAGGCCTGTCCCGCGCATCCGCGGTGCCACAACGACTTCGAGGGCGCACAGGGTGTCCGGCGCGCGGCCGTCCATGAGGTCCTGCGCGGCCCACTGGATCGCCTCGTCCCAGCCGTGCGCCGGCAGTTCGCGGCGGTCCTCGGCCGGATAGGTCAGCGGGACCGACAGCGCCCGCGCGATCGGTTCGCCGTCGTCGTCCAGCGCGATCAGGAAATACCGGGACCAGTGGCGCAGAAACCGGTCCGGGGTGATCATCTTGCCGCTGAACCCGGCGTAGATGAACTCACCGCCGACATCGCCGAGGTTCAGCGCGGGTTCGAGGAGATCGGGACGGGACGCAAGATCGACGATTCGCATGCCGCCAAGTCAAGCGAGCCGGCGACCGGCCCGATAGCTGCTTCCGGGCGATGATCAAGCGGGCTGACGCGGCGCCGCCTGCAACCGGGAAAGGACGTCGGTGAGCCTGCCCGCGGCGACGTCCCATTCCTCCAGGACGCTGCTCCGCGCGAGCGCCGACTTCCGCAGGGAGTGGCGGAGTTCGGCGTCGAGCGACCAGCGCAGCAACGCCGCCGCCAGCGCCGAGGGGTTGTTCGGCGGCACCAGCAGGCCGGGGACGCCACCGCCGGGCGCCGTGCCGAGCGCGTCGTGCGCGCCGGCGGTTTCGGTGGCCACCACGGGAATCCCGCGCGCGAGCGCCTCGGCGACGACCAGCCCGGACGTGCCGCCGCGAGTGGGCAGGACCAGCAGATCCGTGCCGTCGTAGACCAGGTCGAGGTCGTCCGGCGGCTGGATGAGGCTGATCCGGGAACCGAGCCCGAGCCGCTCGACCGTCCAGCGCAGTTCGCCGACGTAGGCGGGATCGTGCTGCGTCGCGCCGGCGAACACGCATTTGAACGCCAGTTCGTCGACCATCGAAAGCGCGCGGATGAGCACGTCCTGGCCGTGGCGCGCGGTCATGGGCGCGAGGCACAGCAGCCGGGAGACGCCGTCGGCCCCGGCGGCGAGCGGGGCCGCGTCGGTGCCGGGTGTCGCGACGTAGACCCGCGTCGGGTCGAGGTCGTGCCGGTCGATCAGCTGCCGCGCGAGCCACGGCCCGGTGGCGACGATCATTCCCGTCAGCCGCAGGGTCTCCCGTTCGCACGCGTCGAGTTCGGCGGCCTGCGCCGGATCGAGTGCGGGGTCGTCGGCGAGCGGCCGGTGGACCAGGACGGCCAGCCGCAGCCGCCGCGCGTGCGGGAGCACGATCTCCGGGACCCCGCAGGCGACCGTGCCGTCGATCAGGACGACGGTGTCGTCGGGCAGCGCGGCGAGCGAACGGGCCAGTCTCGACCGGGACAGCGGCCCCGGCATCGGCCATTCGCCTGCGATCGGCAGTTCCAGCAGCGGGAGTCCGGTGGCCGGGAGGTTCTGGCACATCCGGCGGTCGTATTCGCCGTTGGTGTCCTCGGTGTCCCCCGGCAGGACGAAGACGACCGGTTCGGTCACGATTACCTCCAGATGCGGGCGCCTTACCGGTAGACACGGATGCGACGCCCGTCCGGTTCATTTCCGGCGTGACGAAGTTCAGCCCGCCGCTCGCGCCATCGCGCCGACGATCTCGTCACGCAGCCCGGCTCCGACCGCGATGGTGGCCGCCGAACGCACCGTGTGGTCGCCGCCGTCGGTGTCGACGACCACGCCTCCGGCCTCCCGTACCAGCAGGACACCCGCCATCGTGTCCCACGGCTGGTTGGAGAGGATGGCGCTCGCGTCGAGTTTGCCGTCCGCGACCCAGGCCAGGTCTATCGCCGCGGAGCCGAGGAAACGGACCCGCTGCACGCGCCCGCCGAGTTCGGCCAGCAGCGCCATCCGGACGCGGTTCTTGACCTCCGCGCCCTCGCCGAGCGCGAAGTCTCCGATACTCACGATCGCGTCGGACAGCTCCGTCGCTGTCGACGCCTCAAGACGCTCTTCGCCCGCGTACGCGCCTTGTCCTTCGGCAGCGGTGTAGGTGACGTCGAGGAACGGCAGGGAGATCGCCGCGACCGTGCTCTTGAGACCGTCGACGAGCCCGAGCGAGACGCCGCACAGCGGGATGCCGCGCGCGAAGTTCGCCGTGCCGTCGACCGGGTCGAGCGCCCACCAGAGGTCCTTGTCGCCCTCGTGCCCGCGTTCCTCGCCGAGGATGCCGATCTCCGGCGTCTCGCGGGCCAGGAATTCGCGGAGGGCGTCCTCGACGGCCAGGTCGACGTCGGTCACCATGTCGCGATCACCTTTGGCGGCAACGGAAAACGACGTCATCGAGCGGATGATCCCGGTCGCCTTGGCGACGGCCTCGCGGGCCACGGACAACAATGCGGCGTGGTCGGTCATATGGGTACCGTAGCCGGAATGGACCTGTTCCCGACGGCCACGACGGCCGACGAGCACACCCGCGGCGCCGAGGTCGCGGTGCTGCCCGTCGGCAGTTTCGAACAGCACGGAGCGCACCTCCCGCTCGCCACCGACGCCCTGATCGCGACGACGATCGCGGGCGCCCTCGCCGCGGCGTACCCGGTGCTGCGGCTTCCGCCGATCACGATCGGCTGTTCGCACGAACACGCGGACTGGGCGGGCACGGTCAGCGTTTCGGCCGCGACCCTGTACGCCGTCGTGAACGACGTCGCCGACTCCCTGCGCCGTTCCGGCGTACCGAAACTGGTGCTCGTGAACGCGCACGGCGGCAACTACGTCCTGTCCAACGTGGTCCAGGAGTCGACGTCGCCGATGGCGCTCTTCCCCGGTGTCGAAGGCTGGCAGGCGGCGCACGACGCGGCCGGGCTGGAGACTTCGCTGGACAGCGACATGCACGCCGGGGAACTGGAGACCTCCCTTCTGCTGCACGCACACCCGGCGCTGGTCCGGCCCGGTTTCACCCAGGCGGATCACCTCGCCGACGACAGGCGGCACCTGCTGACGGCAGGCCTGCGCCCGTACTCGGAATCCGGCGTGGTCGGGCGGCCTTCGCTGGCGACGGCGGAAAAGGGACGGCTGGTGCTGGAGTCACTGGTGGAGAGCTTCGGGGACACCCTGGCCGCGCTGGGCTGAAGGGGACCTTCAGCCCCCCGCGCCCACCGACTCGATCGCGTCCAGATGCGGCAGGAAGTGGTGCATCCGCTCCTGTTTCGTCCGCAGGTACCGCAGGTTCTCGTCGTTCGGCGTGACCAGCAGCGGCACCCGCTCGCTGATCCGCACCCCGTGCCGTTTCAGCTGGTCGACCTTCGCCGGGTTGTTGGACAGCAACCGCACCGACCGCACCCCGAGGTCGTTCAGGATCTCCGCGGCGGCACGGTAGTCGCGCGCGTCCACCGGCAGCCCCAGCGCGATGTTCGCCTCGACGGTGTCGAGCCCTTCATCCTGCAGCCGCATCGCCTTCAGCTTCGCGAGCAGGCCGATTCCGCGTCCTTCGTGGCCTTGGGCGTACACGAGGACTCCGGCCCCCTCGTCGACGATCACTTGCAGCGCGGCGGCCAGCTGGTCACCGCATTCGCAGTGCATCGAGCTGAAGACGTCTCCGGTGAGACATTCCGAATGGACCCGCGTCAGCATGCCGAAGGTCGCGATGTCGCCGTGCACCAGCGCCATCTGTTCGGTGCCGTCGGCGTCCAGATACCCATAGGCGCGGAAGACGCCGTATCGGGTGGGCAGTCTGGTCTCCACGACCCTCTCGACGGTCATCGGGTTTCTCCTGTCTGTTCGGTGACTCCTGACGGAACGCACGAGCAGGACGCCCGCACCGGGAAGGCTGGAAAAGAGCGCGAGCACGCCGTAGACGACGGCCACGGTGACGCCCTGCGCCGACCCGAGCCCCGCCGCGCCGAACAGCAGCGCGCAAACCCCTTCGCGCGGGCCCCAGCCGCCGATGTTCAGCGGCAGGCCCATCGCGAGCAGGGCGAGGATCATCAACGGCAGCAGGTCGCCGACCGGCGCGGTGACCCCGGCCGCGCGCGCGGCGACGACGAACAGCGCGAGATGCCCGGCCAGAGTGGCGGCCGAAAGCAGGCTCACACCGGGCCAGGTCTCCTTGGTCAGCAGACCGAGCCGGACGTCGGCGAGGGTGACGGCGAAGCCGCGGCGCCAGTTCGATCCACTGTGGATCCACCGCTTCCCTGCCGTCATCCCGGTGACGATCAGGGTGAGGGCGAGGGCGACGACCACGATCCCGGCGCCCGTGACGACTCCGCCGATCGGCGGCGGCACCACGGAAGGCGCGCTCAGCACGACGGCGACCGAAGCGCCGATGACCGCGATCTGCCCGGCCGCGCGCTCCAGCACCACGGCGCGGACGCCGCGCGGGACGTCACCGGCTTCGCGGCCGTGGTGCACGGCCCGGTTGACGTCGCCGAGGACGCCCGCGGGCAGGACACCGTTGAGGAACAGCGCGCGGTAGTACTCGCCGACCGCGCTCGGCAGCGACAACCGCAGACTGAGCCGCCGCGCGACCAGGCACCAGCGCCAGGCACTGAAAACCGTGGTGGCGAAACCGATCCCGAGCGCGGCGGCGATCCCGCCGGCGTCGATCTCGCGCAGCCCGTCCAGGAACGCGCCCGTGCCCAGCTGCCAGACGAGCACTCCGAGGATGCCGAGCGCGCCAAGGATCCGAAGCCACGGCCAGCACCGTTTCACGCGGGCACCACCAGGAGGTCTTCGTGCTGGATCACCGCGTCCAGCTCGCCCGCCGCGCACTGCGCGAGCCGCCACCGCAGGTAGACGTCCCCCTCCGGCGCCAGCTCCGGCCGTTGCTCGCAGGCGGCGCCGACCCAGCCGGTGAGCCATTCCGCCGTCAGCGCGGCCTGGTCGGCCCCGAGCCGCCACGGGCTGGGAGCACGCCGCACGGTGGCGCCGAGCCGTTCGAAGACGCCGAAGGCGACGTCCACCGCGTCCGGTCCGAGCAGCCACCGGCCGTCGGTCACGCGGCGCTGGTGCGCGTTGAAGGCGTCGGAGATTTCGATGTCGAACTTGTCCTTGGGCGACAGCACCACCCGGCCCGAAACGCTCAGCGTGAACAGGACCGCGCAGCCCGCTTCGACGCAGGCCTCCGCCAGCCGGGACATCTCCTCGGCGGTGAGCAGGTCGAGCAACGCCGACGCCGCCACCAGGGAGGTCCCGGCGAGATCCTCCGCGCGTAACTCGGTGATGTCACGCTGTTCGGTGACGACGGTGACCTCGCTTCCGTCCAAAGCGTGTGCCGGACGGCTGGTGCGCGACAGCGCGTGAGTGAGCAGATCGATGTCGCGGTCGTGCAGGATCCAGCGCTGGCGGCCGGGCAGCCGCAACGCCAGCCAACGGCCGAGCGAACCGGTGCCACAGCCGAGATCCCGGATGACGACCTCATCCTTTTCGCGCAGGAACGCACGAACCGGTTCGATCAGCTCGGTCGCCCGGGCGGTGGCGTCGGCGTCCTCACGCAACCGAAGCCAGCTGGGGGCGTACTTGGTCATGCCGCCGTCCTTTCGCGCAGCAGAACGGCGGCGACACCGCGGGCCGTCTCGTCCCAGCCGGTCAGCGTCTCGCGGCGAAGGCGGGCGGAGGCGCGAAGACGGTCACGCAGTTCAGGTTCGGTGAGCCAGCGGCGAAGGGCCGTGGCCAGCGCGTTGACGTCCTCACCGGGGACGAGCATCCCGGGCACGCTGCCGTCGGATGCCTGGCCGAGGGTGTCGGGCAGCGCGTCGACCGCGGTCGTCAGCACGGGAACGCCGTGTGCGAGCGCCTCGGTGACGACCATGCCGTAGGTCTCCGCGCGCGACGGCAGCACGAGAAGATCTGCGGCCGCGTACGTCGCTTCGAGCGCTTCGCCCGATCGCGGGCCGACGAGGGTGAACCGATCGCCGAGCGCATGTCGCCGCAGGCGTTCGACGTAGCGGGTCTCACGGGGAATGGCACCGACGCACTCACAGGTCCACGGTAGATCTTCGAGCGACTTCAACGCGTCCGCTAGCGTGCCCTGTCCTTTGCGCGGAGTCACGTTGGCGACGCAGACCAGCCGCGTGCCATTCAGGCTCCCGAAAGCGACTTCGGCCTTGTCCACCCCGGGCGGCACCACGTGCACGCGATGCGGGGCGAGATCGTGGTGCTCGATCAGCCGTCGCGCCGCCCAAGCGCTGGTCACGACCACGGCCTCGACCGCGGTGAGCGTCTCCCGTTCCAGCCGGTCCAGCTCGGCGGCGAGCGAAGGCGACAGGCCGGTCTCGTCGGCCAGCGGGAGATGCACCAGCACCGCGATCGACAGCCGCCGCGCGGACAACCCGATCACGTCGGGCACCCCGCAAGCGACCAGCCCGTCGATCAGGACGGCCGCACCGTCGGGCAATTCGGCGAGTTTCCGCGCCAGCACGGTGCGTGCCTCGGTGTCGGGCCGCGGCCAGTTCCCGCGCACGGCGATCTCGTGGACCGCCACGCCCGTCGCCGCGAGGCCGTCGCACAGGCGTCTGTCGTAGACGTTGCCGCCGCTGGGCGCGCTCAGGTCGTCGATGTCGTTGGGCAGTACGACGTGGAGCCCGGTCACAGCGCACGCTCGTAACTCGCCCAGGCGATGTGGGATTCGTGCAATGAGACGGTGAGCCCCTCGAGTCCGCTCGCCCCCTCGCCGAGCGCTCCCGCGTGGACGCGGTCGGCGAGCCTGTCCGCGATGACCTTGGCGAGGAACTCGGTCGAGGTGTTGACCCCGGCGAACTCGGGCACGTCGTCGAGGTTGCGGTAGTTCAGGTCGGCGAGCACCGCTTTGAGCTCTTCGGTCGCCTTGCCGATGTCGACGACGATGTTGTCGGCGTCCAGTTCGGACCGGCGGAACGTCGCGTCCACCAGGAAGGTCGCCCCGTGCAGCCGCTGCGCGGGGCCAAAGACCTCGCCTCGGAAGCTGTGGGCCACCATGACGTGGTCGCGGACGGTGATACTGAACAACGGGCCTCCTCCGGTCGTGCCCTTAACGCTTGTCCTCCAGCTGATAGCTCACACGGAGGCAGAGCGTTCTCGGTTCATTCGCGGCCAGACGCGGCAAGACGTCCGGTAGTTCACCGAACTGACATTGCCCGCTGACCAGCACCTCGAATCCTGGATCGGCCAGGAGACGCAGGGCGAGCGCCAAGCGGGCGGCGTAGTCCCGGTTCAGGCGGCGGGACGGTGAGACCATGCCGACCTGGCTGCTGCGGATCGTCAACCGTCGTGAATGGAAGTTCTCGCCGAGCGGGACACTGACGCGGCGATCGCCGTACCAGCTCAGCTCGATGACTTCACCCTCCGGCGCGAGCAGCTCCAGTGACCGCGCGAGCCCCGCCTCGCTCGCGCTGGCGTGCACGACCAGGTCGCAGTCGCCCAGCGCGTCCTCCGGTGTCGAGAAGTCGACACCGAGCGCCTCGGCGATCTTCGCGCGCTCCGGGTCGACGTCGATCAGCTGGACCCTGGTCGCCGGGAAGCCGGCGAGCAGTTTCGCGACGCTGCTTCCCACCATCCCGGCGCCGACCACGGCGATCCGGTCGCCGAGTTTCGGCGACGCGTCCCAGACGGCGTTGACCGCGGTCTCGATCGTCCCCGCGAGGATCGCGCGCTCCGGCGGGACCTCGCGCGGCACGGGCGTCACGGCCGACGCCGGGACGACATAGCGCGTCTGGTGCGGATAAAGACAGAAAACGACCTGCCCGACCAGGTCTTCCGGACCACGTTCGACCACGCCGACGTTGAGGTATCCGTACTTCACGGGCCCCGGGAAGTCGCCCTCCTGGAACGGCGCGCGCATGGCCGCGCGTTGACTCGGCGGGACCTCGCCGCGGAGGACGAGCGTCTCGGTGCCCCGGCTCACGCCCGTGTACAGGGTGCGGACCAGGACTTCCCCGTCGCCGACCGGAGGGAGCGAGACCGGCCTGATCTCACCGTCGCCGGAACCACTGAACCAGAAGGCGCGTTCCATCGTGTCCTCTCATGTCGGACCCTGGAAGCGGGGTCACCGCCACCATAACGAGGAGGCCTCGTGATCAACCCCGGATTTTTCCTGGGGATCCTCGTCCAACTGGCGCTGCTGGGGACGCTGGACGCCGTCGCCGGGCTGGGCCCGCTGGGCTGGCTCGCCGGCGCGGCCTACGGCCTCGCCGTGGCCGGATTCCTGACCTACGGCCTGAGCCGGAGCACCGCGCGCTCCCTCGGCCCCGCCGACGCCGTCACGCTCGTCCGGTCCGGGCTGGTCGGCTGCGTGACCGCGCTCGTCGTCGACACCGCGGGCCGGGAGATCGCCGCGATGGTCGTCCTCGCGACGGTCGCGCTCGTCCTGGACGCCGTCGACGGCCAGGTCGCGCGCCGCACCGGGACGGCGTCCCCGCTCGGCGCGCGGTTCGACATGGAGGTCGACGCGTATCTGATCCTGATCCTGAGCGTGGTCGTCGCGCAGTCGCTGGGCCCGTGGGTGCTTACGATCGGCGCGATGCGCTACGTCTTCGTCGTGGCGGGCAAGCTGTGGCCGTGGCTGAACGCGCCGCTTCCGCCGAGCATGGCGCGCAAGACGGTCGCGGCGGTCCAGGGCATCGTGCTGGTCGTGGCGGCGTCGACGATCCTGCCGCTCTGGGCCGGTTTCGTGGTCACGCTGGGCGCGCTGGCGCTGCTGACGTGGTCGTTCGGGCGCGACACGTGGTGGCTGCTGGAGCAGCACGCCTTCACCGCCGCGCCCGCCTGATCACGCGTACTGCGCTTCGCCGTTCCCGATCGACCAGTCGACCGGATTGTTCTCGGTGATCGTGATGAACACGTTCCGCGGCTCGGTCCCCGCGTACTCCTCGGCGAGCTCCGCGATCCGCCGGTACAGCGACTTCTTCTGCTCGTCGGTGCGCCCCGACCGCATGGTGATCGTGATGAACACGACCCCCTCGTCGCGGTGGATCCCCAGGTAGTCGTCGTATTTCAGGGTGCCCCCGCCGTTGAGGACCTGGAAGCGGTCGTCGGCCGGGATGCCGAGCGTCTCGACCATCGCGTCGTGGACGGCGTTGCCGAGGGCTTCGAGCTTGCCGGTCCCGATGGCGTCGATACGGACGAGTGGCATGTCAGTTCTCCTTGGTGGCGAGCAGGCCGAGTGCGCCGTCGACGGCTTTCGCGAACACGTCCGGGGAGCCCGCGGCGCGGGCGAGGATGTAGCCGCCCTGCAACGTCGCGACCAGCGCGGTCGCCGTGGCGAGCGGGTCGAGCGCCTGATCGAGTTCGCCGGCCGCGCGACCCTCTTCGAGCAGCTCGGCGATGCGGCCGGTGAGCCAGCCGAAGAACTCCTCGACCGGCTTTCGCAGTTCCGCGTCGGCCATCACGTCGGGATCCTGGGCGAGCCTGCCGACCGGGCAGCCCTTGAGCACGGCACGTTCGCGGCGCAGGTAGACGGTGAGGCGCTCGACGGCCTTTCCGGGCCCGGAGAACTCGGCCTCCGCCCTGGCGCGCAGATCTTCGGCGCTGCGGGCGATCGCGGCGAGCGCGAGTTCGGACTTGCCCTGGAAGTGGTGGTACATGCTGCCCTGACCGGCGCCGGAGCGTTCCTGGATCGCCTTCGGGCTGGTGCCGACGTAGCCGCGCTCCCACAGAAGCTCGCGGGTGCTCTCGATGAGCCTTTCCCTCTTGTCCACGATCCTGACCGTACATACTAGTAGGTACAGGGATCAAGTCGGCACCCCGGGGGAGCAAGGGACCTTTGCTACCACTTTCACGCAAATCCGCAGGTCAGGCGCCTAACGCCCGCAATTAGCCGACTAATTGCGCCCCCGGGAGGCTTCCAAGTACATGAAGGCCCCCTTCCTTGCGCCTAGGTACAGCAAGGGGTCCTTCATGTACCGCCAGATCGCCACATGTGCCCCACCGACCTCAAGCCCCACACCCAGCGCGCGTGAAGGCCCCCTTCCCGCGGCTCAGCCGAGGAAACTCGACCTTCGCACGCCCCAAAGTCCGTGAAGGCCTCCTTGAGGGACTCTGGGTCCCTCAAGGAGGCCTTCACGGACCACCCGAACGGACCCCGAGCAATCACGACGCGGCGGCCGCCGGGTTCATCGCACGACGTGTTCGTACGCGCGCTTTAGGTCCTCGACCCGGCCCGGCGCCGCGACGAGCGGCCCCTTCGCCCAATCGCAGCCGAGTTCGTGCAGAACCTCGAGCTGCCGCGCGGTTTCGACGCCTTCGGCGACCACCACGAGGTCGACGGCGTGCGCCATCGCCATGATCCCGGCGACGATCGGCTCGGCGTCGCTCGACCTGCCGAGATCGGCCACGAACGACCGGTCGATCTCGATCACGTTCAGATCGAGGCGGCACAGCTGGGCGAGCGAGGAATACCCGGCGCCGAACCGTTCCGCGGTCACCCGCACGCCGGTCTTCCGCAGCGCGTCGACCGCGTCGGCCGCGTCCTTCAGCGCCGTTTCGTCGACGTCGAGGCTCAGGTCCTGCGGCCCCAGCCCCGCGGCTTCCAGAGTTGTCTGGACCACTTGCAGCAGCGCGGGATCGCCCAGTTGGCGGACCGAAAGACTCACATTCACATTACAGTGCACACCATGATCGGCACGCCATCGAGAGATCTCGCGGGCGGCCTTGGCGAGGACCGCCGCCCCGATGACCGTCAAAAGATCGCCGTCGTCGGAGATCTCGGCCAATTCCGCCGGATCGATCGGTCCGCGCTCCGGGTGATTCCAGCAGGACTTCGCCTTCACCGCGACCATGTCACCGGTCCTCAAATCGACGACGGGCTGATAAACGGTCTCGACCAGGCCTTCGGCGACGGCGTTGCGCAGATCCTGCTCCAACGCGAAACGGTCTTGTACTCGTTTCCGCATGATCGGCGCATAGAACGCATAACGTCCCGGCCCGAATGTCTTGGCCTGATACATCGCCAAATCGGCGTCTTCCAGCAATTCGTCGGCACTGCGCCGATCGCCCGGTTCGGCGATCACTATTCCAATACTCGTATTTATATGCAGTTCGCGGCCGTGCACGGTGAGCGATTCGGCGAGCCGCCGTTGGAGATGGTCGGCCAGTGCCCGCACTTCGGCGGCTTCGGTATAACCGGTGGTGATGACCAGGAACTCGTCCCCGCCGAGCCGTCCGACCAGATCCGAAGGCCCGGCGGCGGCCCGCAGCCGGTCGCCGATGATGCGCAGCACCTGGTCGCCGACGGTATGACCGAGCGAATCGTTGATGATCTTGAACTTGTCGAGGTCGATGAACATCACGGTGGTCGTCCGCGCCGGATCGGCGATCGTGCGGCGCAGGTGGTTCAGCGCGAGCGTGCGGTTCGCGAGCCTGGTCAGCGGGTCGTGGGTGGCCTCGTAGGCCAGCCGTTCGCTGATCGCCCGCCGCTCGGTGATGTCGGCGAAGGACGTCAGCACGGAGGGCACGCTCTGCCCCGGTGCCATCAGCGGACCGGAGGTCAGCGAAAGCCATCGGTGCGCGCCGTCGCGCCGCCGCACCTGCACGACCCGCCCGGTCTCGACCTTCCCGGACCGCCGCACCCGCGCGGACGGCAGGTCGTCGACGGGCACCGGAACGCCCTGCTCGTCGTGCAGCCGCAACGTCCGGCTCTCCAGGCCGACCAGGGAACCCGGCGGCACCCCGGCGATGCGGTGCGCCGCGGAGTTCGCCAGTTCGATCCGTCCGCCGGGGCCGACCAGCAGCACTCCTTCGTCGAGCGTCTCGACGACGGTGGCGAATTCGGCCTCGGCCCGGCGTTGCGCGGTCTCGTCGGCGCACAGCAGCACATAACCGTCGAACATCTCGGCCGCGGAGACCCGCACCGCCAGCGCCGTGCCGTCGGCGCTGTAATGCGTGGCCTGCACGACACCGCCCGCGGCGACGACCTGCCGCGGGCTCATCGGCGCGCCGACGACCTCGGCCACCGGAACCCCGATGACCTGGTCGAGATCATGGCCGTAGACGGCCTCGGCCGCCGGATTCCAGCTGGTCACCAGCCCGTCGGGGGACGTCGCGATGATCGCGTCGCTCGCGTGCCCGACCAGGGCGGCCTGAAACCGCAGACCGGCCTCGGCCGCCTTCTGCGTGGTCAGGTCGCGCATGATCACCTGGTACGCGGGCTTGCCCTCCCACGTCGTGAGCACCGCCTGCGATTCGACCGTGACACTTCGCCCCTGAAGCGTCCGCAGCGTCATCTCGGTCGGCTCGCTGAACGAGCCGGGCGAAACCAGCGAGCCGATCCGTGCCAGCAGCGCGTCCTGCGAGCCGGCGTCGACCAGATCCGTGATGTGCATCCCGATGATCTCGGTCGACACGTGCGCGCCCACGAAGCGCATCGTGGCCGAGTTCACGAAGACGACTTTGCCCCGCTGATGGACACAGATCCCGTAAGGACTCGCCTCCACCATCGTGAGATATTGCGTTCCCAATGCGCCGCCGTCGGAATTTTGCTCCAAAAGGCGGTACCCCTGACCGAGAAAGGCGAGCGCGGGTTCGCCACGCTGATCCCTCTCGGCGGACAACTCGGTCAGCAGACGGACGAGCGACGTGTGCCGGTCGGGTTTTCCCACCGTGCGGGTCGCGGTGCCGTTCGCTGGCGAGGAATCCTGATCCGAAGGCCGGTGGGTGTCGGGAAGCCCACCGTCGAGATCGTCAGGATCCATCTGATCCAAACCCCCTACTCGACTGATGTAGCTTCCGATTAGATCACTAAATCGACGTAGCCGTCCTCCCCGGACAGCTGACCGGTGCGGCTATTCCACCCCAGCGTTGACTGAATGTAGTTGAAGGGAAACACGTGCGGAGCAAAACAGACATCTGCGGCATCGGCGCCGTAACCGCCTACGGCTGGGGGCGCGAATCACTGTGGGAGGGCCTGGCGAGCGGCGTCCCCTGCGCCCAATTCACCGAAGGCTTCGGGGAAACCCCGGATCAACCGGGCTGGGTCGCGCACGTCCCCGAGGGCGGGCGCGCCAGGGACGGCAGCCTGCACGCGCGCGCCTTGCTCGCCGCGGCACGGGAAGCCATCGAGGACGCCGGCGCGCGGGGCTGGACACCGGGGCACCGGGTCGGCGTCATCTCCGGCGGTGTCCGCGAAGACCTGCGCACCTGGGACCGGCTCACCGAGATGGGCGAGCAACTCATGTACCGGCGCGAATTCATCGGCATGATGCCCTCGACGCCGATCGCCACCCTGATGGCGGAGTTCGGTTTCCACGGCCCCTCCATGGCCACGTCCGCCATGTGCGCGACCGGCAGCGCCGCGGTGCTCACCGCGAAGATGTGGCTGGACGCCGGCATGGCCGACGACGTGGTCGTGGTCACCACGGATCTGTCCGCGACCAGGCCGATGGTGCGCAACTTCGTGCACTGCGGAGTGGCGATCACCGACCTGCCCCCGCTTGAGGCGTGCCGTCCTTTCCAAGAGGGCACAAGGGGTTTCACCTTCTCCGAGGCCGCGGTCGCGGTGGTGCTGACCCAGCGGAAGACCGAGTCGTACGCGACGTTGCGAGGCGGCGCCATGACGCATGAAGCGCACAACGCGATGGCGCTCGACCCCGATCCGGCGAACGCGATCGCGGCGGTGACCGGGGCACTGGAGAACGCGACCGCCGCGCCGTCCGACGTCCGCTACCTGAACGCGCACGGGACAGGCACGAAACTCTGCCATCGCACGGAATCCCAGATCCTCGAAACGGTCTTCCCCCGGCAGACCGAGATCTACTCGATCAAACCGCTGACCGGGCACAGCCAGTCGGGCAGCGCGCTGACCGAGATCGCGACGATCTGCCTCGCCGCGGAGCGCGACCTCATCCCGGCGCCGAAACCGGTGGCGGACGGTCATGCACAGCTGATGGAGGGACCGGCCCGGCCGGAAAGCGGGCTCACCGTCAAGACGTCGATCGGGATGGGCGGCTACGTCGCGGCTGTCGTGTTGGAAACCGGCTAGCGAGCAATTCGATAACACACGGTCTCAACGTCGTCACGAACCGTCATTTCCGGTGCTCAAGTGGTCGATACTTCCCGGTAGCGACAACGCACCGAGCACGGAGGCGACCATGAGCCCGCGAACGGCGACCGACAACCTCGTCCACAACTACCTGTTCCTGCGGCGTGCCATCGGTTTCCTCGGGACCGGACTGCCCTTCGTGCTGATCTTCGGGAAGCTGCTCGTCGACGGCGGCGGCCTGCTCAATTCGATCAGCGGGTACTACTACTCGGGAATGCGGGACGTCTGGGTCGGCGTCATGTGTGCCATCGGCGTCTTCCTGTTGTCCTACCGCGGTTACGGCCGGGTCGACGACATCGCCGGCAACATCGCGGCCGTGGCCGCCGTCGGGGTGGCGCTCTTCCCCACCACACCGGCGAACGGCGACCGTACCGACGAGATCATCGGTCTCCTGCACCTCGGCTTCGCCGCGGTCTTCTTCCTCACCTTGGCGTTCTTCTGCATCGTGCTGTTCACCAAGTCGGACAAGGAGATTCCCGGCGCCCGCAAACCCGTCCGGAACCAGCTGTACGTCGCGTCCGGCGTGATCATGCTGGTGTGCCTGGCGTTAATCGTGCTCTGCGGGCTGGTCTTCGACGAGCTGACGAAGGATCTGTACCCGGCGCTGTGGCTGGAATCGATCGCGATCCTCGCGTTCGGTGTCGCGTGGCTCACCAAGGGCGGGACGCTGCTGCCCGACAAGCCGGTGACGGCGGGGACCCGGGTGACGGCCTGACCTGCGCCGGTGATGGTAAAGGAACCTTTGCCATCCGCCGGGTCGTTGAAGCCTTATGACCGATCGCATCGCATTCCGCCTCGGCCGCCGCGACCTGCTGGTGGTCGCGGGGGTTCCCGGGGCCGGCAAGACCACCCTGCTGTCCCGGGCGGCGACCGGCGCCCTCCCGGTGCTCGACTCCGATCAGGTCCGCGCGCGCCTGCGCGCACGGCTGCCGCCCGCGCTGCCGTACCGGTTCTACCGGCCGGTGGTCCACCTGTGGCATCGCGCGCGGGTCGTCCGGTTCGCGCTGGCCGACGGCGGCCCGCTCATCGTGCACGAGCCGTCGACCCGGGCGACGACCCGCGGGCTGCTGGCCCTGCTCGGCCTGGTGAGCCGCCGCCCGGTCCGGCTGCTGTGGCTCGACGTCACCCCGGAGGACGCCCGAGCGGGCCAGGTCGCCCGCGGGCGCGTCATCCGGCGGCACTCGTTCGCCCGCCACGTCAAACGGGCCGAGAGGCTGCGCCGCGCCCTGCGCGAGGGCTGGGTGCCGTCAGGCTGGCACGGTGCGCGGATGGTGACCCGTGAGGTCACCGGGGCGCTGCGCTTCGTCACCGAGGAGGAGCCGGGGAGAGACCGCTCAGGCGACGTCCGGCTCCTCCGCGTCGAGCGGCCCGCGGCACCCGCCGTCCGCGCCGGCTAGCGGTTCCGGCTCGGGTTCGTCCGCGGGCACGGGACGGTTCGCGTGCGGGTTCAACGGCGTCCAGCGGAGGCGTACCGGCATCGTCGTTCGTCCTTTCCCTCTTGACCGGGATACGGATGCGACGAGCGATCGGTTCAGATACCCACGTAGTTCTCGGCGAAGAAGTCCTGGTGTGCGCGGGAAACCCGCAGGCTCTCCAGCCGCACGTCCCGCAGTGCCCGCTGAAAGACGGATTCGTCGTCGTATCCGGCGGGGCCGTGCAGCAGGTCGATCATCCAGAGGGAGAACTCCTGCGCGCGCCAGATCCGGGGCAGGCAGTCGGCTGAATAGCGCTCGAGCGCCGTCTTGTCGCTCTCGGTGCAGGCTTCGATCAACGCGTGCGCGAGGATCTCGGCTTCCATCAACGCGAGATTCGCGCCCTTCGCCGCGGCGGGACTGATCAGGCTCGCCGCGTCTCCGGCGAGGAACAGATTTCCCCGCTGGATCGTGTCCATCACCCGCGAGGCCAGGTCCACGATCCGGCGCTCGATGATGGCGCCGCGTTTGAGCTCGCCGTAGCGGTCGGCCCGCATCCGCACGTGCAGTTCGTCCCAGATCCGGTCGTCGTCCCAGTTCTCCGGATCCTCGCCGCGCGGTACTTCGAGGTAGTAGCGCGTCACCGTCGGCGTCCTGGCCATATGCCCGGCGAATCCGCGTTCATGGATCGCGTAGCCGACCGCGGACATACTCGGCGGCGCCTCGGCGAGGATCGCGAGCCACGAGATGTCGTGGTCCCGCCGGAAGACCCGCGCGGGCACGGATCTCAGCGAAATCCCGCGCCTGCCGTCGCAACCGGCGATGTACTTGGCACGCAAGAGAAGATCGTCGGCGATGACCGTCGCGTCCATCCCCGACACCGAGGTGACCTCGGCCCCGAACCTGATCTCCCCGCCACGGGCGAGGAATTCCGCGATCAGGTCGGTCACCAGGAACTGTTGCGGATAGACGGTGTGCACCTCGCCGTTCCCGAGTTCGCTGTACTTGAGCTCGAATTCGGCCTGATCATCACGAAAGGCGCAGGTGTCGTGCCTCAGGCCTTTCTCGAGCAGCCCGTCGGCGAGCCCGTTCTCCGTGAGCACGCGGACACTGTTCTCGGCGAGAAAGCCCGCCCTGGCCCGGTTTTCGACATACTCACGGCTTCGACGCTCCAAGATCACGCAGTCGATTCCGGCGGCCCGCACCAGGTTTCCCAGCACGAGCCCCGCCGGGCCTGCCCCCACGATCAGCACGTCGGCATCGATCTTTCCCACGAAGCCCCCAGTACCTTGCCCGCCCCCGGTCCAAGGTACACAAAACCCCGTGGCGTCGCGGGCGTCAGTCCTCCCGAGCGCGCGCCCTCGCCCTGCGTTTCCCCTCGTGCATCGCCACGACGCGGGCGATCGGGATCGTGTGCCCTTGCGCGACCAGATCGGCGGGCAGCGTCTGCGGCTCCGGCATCGACTCGGCCCACGGATCCTTGTCCCCCAGGAGACCCGGCGCCGTGTAGACGGTGAAATCGGCGGGGACCACGTTTTCGAGCTCGTCCCAGGCCACCGGGAACGACACCGTCAGCCCCGGCCGCAAGCGGGGGCTGTACGCCGCCGCGACCGTGTTCCCGCCCGCCCGTGTCGAATCGAGGAACACCTTCCCCTCACGGTCTTCCACGATGTACGCGGTCGTCGCGACCGCCGGGTCGACCTGCTCCGCACGGGCGGCGAGGGCGCGGGTCGCCGCCGCGACGTCGTCGACGCCCTGCCCCGGCGCCAGCGGGACGAAGATGTGCACACCCTTGGAACCACTGGTCTTCACCGCCCCGGCGAGCCCCGAGTCGGCGAGGGCCTGCCGCACCAGCATCGCGGCCTTCACGACGTGGGCGAAATCGTCTCCCGCGGGCGGGTCGAGATCCAGCACCAGATGGGTCGGGCTCGCGTCGACGTCCGCGGTCATCAGCGTCAGGTGGTATTCGACGGCACGCTGGTTCGCGAACCACAACAGCGTCCGGCGGTCGTCGCAGAGCGCGTACGACACCTGCCGTTTCGACCTCTCCGCCCACATCTCGTACCGCTTCACCCAGTCCGGCGTGTATTTGGGCAGGTTCTTCTGCATGAACGGGCCCTGGCCGCGAAGGACGCGGATGACCGAAAGCGGCCTGTTCTCCAGGACCGGGAGAATGCGGCCCGCGACGGCGTCCAGATAGTCCACCAGGTCGCGTTTGGTCGCGCTCTCGAACAACGGCTGGTCGAGGTTGGTCAGCTTGACGCCGTCACGCTCCTCATCGCTCATGAGGTGAGCGTGGCACAAAAAATCTCGTGAGTGGTAGTGACGGCGTCACTACCACTCACGAGAGTCGGTACCTAGGCCGTGTCCTGTAAGTCTGTTCGATGGGCTTCGTGATCCAGGTGGTTCCTGGCGGTGCGGGCGGGCCGGCCTCGTACCGGGTCGTACTCGGCCGCGTCCGCCCCGTGCCGCCAGGGACCACTTGGGCGCGGAGACCGCGAACAAGACTTGCAGGACACGGCCTAGGCGCTGTCCTAGCTGATGTTGGCGTCGATGCAGGCGTAGAACGCGTTGGCCGTGTCGTAGACGTTCCAGCGGGCGAGGATCTTGTGCCGCCCGCTCTGCTGCAGGTTCACGCTGTGGGTGACCGTGGCGCCCGGCTGCGCGCCGCCGTCGTTGAAGCTGGCGACCTTGGCGCCGTCGACGAAGTACTCCCAGGTGCTGGTGCGGTGGCGAGCCGTCAGCGTCCACCGGAACGTGGTGGTACGGCCGAGGGAATGCACCTTCCAGCCCTTGCTGTCGTCATTGAGGTCCGCGAAACGGCCGACGCCGCCGTTACAGCTCATGAGACCCTTGGGGCCCTCGACACTTTGCGGCTCCCATTTGATGGAGCCACAGGAAACGGTGTTCTGCGCACACTGTGCCTGCCTGCTCGCAGGCGAGGAAACATAACCGTGCGCGTTGGCGGTGCCCGCCGGGATCGCGACCAGAGCCGCCGGCACCATCGCCGCACCTGCCGCCAGGGTCAAAAGCCGTCGTTTGAAGCTCATGCCTACCCCTTTCCCATCTCTACACCCACCGCCGACTCGAGATTCCTGGGTCACAGCGAGCGAACTACCAATGAAGGTCGGGACACATCCACCGAAACTCCGACCAGGCGAATGTGGTCTAGACCATAATTGGTTCAGACGACTCGGTCAAGAGTAACCAACCGAGCACTTGGAGTCGTGAAGATCGAACAGGGGTTGTCAAGCCGGACGTTCAGCCCGCACCCAAACAGACGAACGGTCGCCGGAACGGATCAACGGCGATGGTGTCCGCCAGGGCCGTCGCCGGTCCGGCCCCTTCGGCGAGTCCGCGGTGGTAGTCGTCCATCGCGGCCGCCGCGGCCTCGTCACCGACTCGGCTCAACGGCGCGATCACCGTCCGCGAACCGCTCGCGAGCAACGCGCTGGCGAAACCGAGGACCTCGTCGCCGGGCCGGATCCGGTTCAGCGCCAGTTCACAGGCCGCGAAGACGACCTGCGCCGGAGGCTGCGCGAGCCCGGCCATCTCGTGCGCGAAGAGCGCGCCGTCGGCCAGCTCCAACCGGGAGAACAGAGCGTTCTCGGGTTCGTGCGCGCCGTGCGCGGCGATGTGCGCCAGCTTCGCGCCGTCCAGCGCGCGCAAGACGGAGGACACGGTCGCGTCGGCCCCGGCCAGCGTATGCGCGGCCCGGTAGTGCGTGGCGAGTTTGTCCAGCTCACCCCTGGTGCCGACGAGGCCGGGCCCGCGGACGAGGACGACCTTCCGCGCACGGGGCGTCGCCGCGCGCTCCGCGCCCAGCCACGCCGTCGCCGACGGGGCCACGACGATCGGCCGTGACCGCAGCGCCGGCAGCACTCCCCAGGGAACGGCGAACAACGGGCCGGTCGGCACGACGACCAGACCGCGATCCCCGAGCAGCGCCTCGAGCGGCCTGATCAACTGGCCGTCCAGCCGTTCCGCCTGTTTGCGCGCCGAAGCGAGCACCGACTGGACCAGCGGCGACGGCAGCCGATCCGGGGCGAGGGCGTCGAGATCGATGTTCAGCGTCCGCGCGGACTCCGCCGCCCGCTCGGCCGAACCGAGCCGCACCAGTTCGCATCGCCCGCCGACGACGACCATCGCCACCAGGTCGTCCCCCGACGACGCGAAACTCACCAGCGCGCGTTCGTCCAGCTCCCCGGCGACCTCGGTGAGCCGCGCGACCGGCCGCGGCCTGCCCCAACGGCCCGTATGCCACCCGAGCCGATGCGCCTCGCGCAACCGCTCGGCGTGCTTCGAGCGCAACGCCGCCGTCGGATGCCCGTCGTGCTGCGCCTGGTGGATCGCCTGATCGAGGCCTCGGACCTCACCGACCCGCTCGGCGAGCTCCGGATCGGCCGCCATAACAGGTTCGTACCGGTAACTTTGGGCGCGAGTCCGCTCCGTCCAGCCGAACAACCGGACCGCGTCGGCGCGCTCCAGGACGATTTTGACGGCCAGATCCGCCAGCTCCCTGCCGTGCAGCGCCGTCCCGGACACCAGCTCGATGCCGCCCATCCGATCGCGGACGCGGTCGAGTTCGGTCAGCCCGGCCCGGATCTCCGCCAGCGCCCTGGTCTTGTCGCCCTCGGCCACCGCGAGTTCCGCACGGCAAAGCCTGCGCAACATCCGATAATCGACGGACGTCAGCCGTCCCGGACGCGGAATCCGGTCGAGCAACTCGGCGGCGCGTTTGCGTTTTCCCTTGCGCAACTCGACCCGGACGGCCAGCATCCGCGCCAGCGCCGCCTGATCGGCGAGCCGCGGCATCGGCATCCCGTTCGCCGCGCGCAGCGCGCGAGACGTCAAGGTCGGCGGGATCACGTTGGTGCGCAAGGCTTCCTGCACGTCGGCACGAAGGCCGACGATGGTGGCGTTGGCGACGCAGGTCTGGCAGCCCCACCGCAGCATCCGGCGGCGTGCGGACGCGGCATACGAACGGGCGAGTTCGAGATCGTCGCTCATCAGCGCGGCGGACGCGCGATACAGCTCCACATCAGCGAGATCACGGCTGATACTTCGTTGCGCGAGCATTGCCGGCAGCACCTCGTCGAGGTGTCCTCCTGCTTCTTCGGCAAGCCCCGCCGTCAGCAAAGCCTGGGCTTGCGCGAGCCGCAACAGCGGAGGGACCTTCATGTCGAGCGCGCGATAAATGTGCTCGCCCTTGGTGAAGACGCGCAGTGCCGCGGGCACGTTCCCCACCCTGAGCTCCAGGGAGCCGAGCGGCCTCATCACGTCAGCGGCCTGCGCCTTGAGGTCGTGCCGCTCCGCGAGCTCGATGGACCGCGTCAGGTCGTCACGCGCCTTGCGCACGTCGCCCAATCGCGTATTGGCCAAGCCGCGTGTCGCCAAGGTGCCCAGATAGGGCCCCAGCAACGGAGCCGGGTTCTCGGCGGATGCCAGGGCGACGTTCTTCTGCCCGATGGACGAATCGAAATACGCCAGGCTCTCCTCATTCCGGCCCGCGGCCATGAGCAGAAGGGCGTAATTATGGTCCAGCTGCCCTCCGAGTTCGGCACGCAGAAGCGGATCGGACACGGATTCGAGCAAGAGCCGAACCTCGTCGAGACCGGCGATGCCCGCCTTGACCTCACCCGCGGTTTCGGACGAGAGCGCCACGATGGTGCACGTGAGCCGGATCCTGGTCGCCAGCCAGTCATCGTGGTGCTCCGGGGCGACCGGCCGAATCGAATCGAGCAGCGCCAGACCTCGACGGAGCAGCCGGACACCTTCGCGCTGGCGAGCCGAGCACGCCGCATCGACGCCGGCTCGGTGCAATTCGCGAGCTTCGCGGATGACGTCGGGTTGCTTCAGCTCAATCACAGGCACCGAACTATGACAACACACTTAGTAGTCGAAAGAAGCCCGGCCACTGAGTGACTCCGCGACCGGGCCCCTTTCGATACCGGATCAGGGAGTGGGCGGCGGGGTCTGAACACAGCCGCCCGAGCATTCCAGCAGCTTGTCGCGGGAGTGCTCGCAATCGGGGCTGTGCAGGTGTTCCCCCTGGTCAGGCTGAGGCAGAACCGGGTTGACCGGCTCCTCCTCGCCGATGGGGTCCTTGACGTCCGTAGGCGTCGACATGTGACGATCTCCTCCCCTGATGATCTTTCCTTGTCGTACCAGGCAGCCTCGCTACGACGGCCCCCTCTGTTCACAGGCCCTCTTCCTGCGAACGGGGCAATAGTGCCACAACGGAGCAGTGATCGGGAGTTTTTACCTACACTGAGTCATCGTCGGCACCCGAAAGAGGGATGTCTGGTTAGCGAGCCTCACGATCTCCGCCGAATGGCCGCACCGCCCCACGAGAAGACGCGAATCGAGATCATTCCACTGCGCCATCCGGCCTAAGATCCAAAATTTCCTGCGGCACAAGGGTTTCCGGCCGAGAAACCGGGGAACTCACGACCTGTCGGGGGTTGACCGGCGAAAAATCCGGAGGAGATAACGATGCCCACGTGGTTGGTCATCATCATCGTCATCGCCGCGATCCTTGTGGTGGGCGCGGCCGCTTGGTTCGTCGTCGCGGAGCAGCGCAAGCGGCGATTGCGAGAGACGTTCGGGCCCGAGTACGACCGGGCGATCAAGGAACACGAGAGCCCGAGGGAAGCCGAACGTGAGCTTTCGTCGCGGGTGAAACGACATTCGGATCTCGACATCCGGCCGCTGCCGGAGTCCACAAAGGACCGGTACGCCCAGGAATGGGCGCTGATCCAGGAACAGTTCGTCGACCGTCCGTCCGGTGCCGTCGTCGAGGCGGACCGGGTACTGGTCTCCTTGATGGCCGAGCGCGGTTACCCGACCGAGGGGTACGACCAGCAGCTCGCGGATCTGTCCGTCCGGCACGCGAACGCGTTGCGGCACTACCGCGCCGGACACGACACGCTGGTGCGGCATCAGGAATCCGAAATGTCCACAGAGGACATGCGTGAAGCGATGAAGCACTACCGCGAAGTATTCGAAGATCTGTTGACCGACGCCGGCGAAGGAGCGGAAAGCCATGGAAAGCAGGCCCCTGGAAACCGAGGGAACGGAACGCGTCACGGGGACGACGGATCGGCTCGGCGAGGAACGGACCGCTGACGGGCAGGCCTTGAGCACCGAGGACCTGGTCGCGACCGAGCCGGAGCCCGAACGCGGCGGCGAGGACGAAGCCCAGACGTTGTTCGCCGACACCGACATCGACAGGTTCCGCGAGAGCTGGCAAGGCATCCAAACGGCGTTCGTGGACGATCCGCGGCGGGCGGTCAAGGAGGCCGACGAACTCGTCGCCGTCGTGATCCAGAATCTGGCCACGACGTTCGCGGACCACAAGAAGGATCTGGAATCCGCGTGGAGCCAGGGCGAACCGGCGACCGAAGACCTCCGGATCGCGCTGCGCCGCTACCGGTCGTTCTTCAACCAGTTGCTGAGCGCGTAGGCGAAACTCGTGAGTGGTACGGGCGGTCGAACCGTCCGTACCACTCACGAGACCCAATTGGCCGGTGTTGCGAAAGCCACTTTCGCAACCCTCAACCTGGATCCACCGGTGAATTGTGGTGGTGGGTTGTGTCGTGGTGGGGCAGATGCCCTCTGGCTTGGGATGATTGTTCTTGCGACGGAACAAAATCCATTGAGCGAGAGGGCATCTGCTGGATGC